>JAFPVR010000055.1 GCA_017395245.1 Bacteroidales bacterium
CATCTCGAACATGGTGTGGTGGTAGGTGTCGCGACCGACCTCCTCCAAGTCGTTGTGCTTGCCCGAGACGCGGAGGCACTTCTGCGAGTCGGCCACACGCGGGTACTCGCGGGCGACGTTGCCAAGGAAAATGTCCTTGAACTGGTTCATACCGGCATTGGTAAACATCAATGTCGGGTCATTCTTGATCACCATCGGCGCGGAAGGCACGATGTGATGGCCTTTGGATTTGAAGAAATCCAAGAAGGCAGTACGTATTTCGTTGGATGTCATAATCATTGGATTTTAAAGGCGCAAAAGTACGCTTTTTTTGTTTATTTTTGCAGCTTGATTTTGAAAGACCTGATGAATATGGAAAAACGAAAGAAAATTCTGAAAGACATCCTCAAGACCATCCTTTTTGTAGGATTGGGAATATTCTTTATTTGGTTGTCTGTCAGAAATTTAAGCAAGGATGACATCCATATGATCATCTCCTCGATGTCGCTGGTGAACACCCCTCGCGGGTGGCTCTTCATCGGCCTGGCTGTAGGCGCGATTGTGGCGGCAGACCTCATCCGCGCGGCGCGAGCGCGGTTGCTGCTCGAACCCGTGGGGTATTGGCCACGCTTCTCCATGATGTTCTACTCCGTCATGGTCTGCTACATCGCCAACCTCGCCCTGCCCCGTCTCGGCGAAATCCTCCGCTGCACCTTCCTGCAACGCTACGAGAAAGTCCCCTTCGACAAATCGCTCGGCACCGTCATCTTAGAACGCGCAGTCGATGTGGTCTGCTGGCTCGCCCTGCTCATCGTTGCCCTCTTGCTTAACAACGGCCTGCTCTCCCAGCTTGTTGTGGACCAAAGCACCGGAGCCACCATGCAGGAGTGGTTCGCGCAGAAAGGGCTCAGTTACATTGGCAACTATTTGATATACATAGTATTAGCCGTCATTATCTTGCTTGTTGTGCTGATTCGCGTCACCCGAAATTGGTGGCGCAAGCGTCCCGCGCTCGTTAAAGTGGCCGACTTCTTCAAAGGAATCTGGCACGGGTTCATTTCCATCAAGGACCTGCCTAAACCGTGGCACTTTGTCTTCTGGACCGTCGCGATGTGGATCTGCTACTTTTTCGGGGTATGGTTCTTCTTCCATTCCCTGCCTTATCTGCAAAATATCGGTGCAGGCGCGGCCTTCACAGTGTTGGTATTCGGCACCATCGCCTTCATCATTTCCCAAGGCGGCCTCGGAGCTTACCCACTTATCACCGCCGGCATTGTCATGCTTTACGGCACTTCCTACACTGAAGGACTCGCCGCCGGCTGGATCGGCTGGATTCTCCAAACGGCCGTCTCCCTGATACTCGGCCTCTTCGCTTTGGGAATCACCCCGCTGCACCAACGCCGCGACTCCGCCATCAAACCCGACGAACAATGACCCCTAATATATTAAATATTGAAGGAAAGATAGTGCCTCGCGATTTTTTCGTGCGGAATGACTTTAAACGGCATGGGCAGAAAATTGTCTTCACCAACGGCTGTTTCGATGTGCTACACTATGGGCATGTGCATTACCTGCTGCAAGCCAAAGCGTTGGGTGACATTCTCGTAATCGGCTTGAACAGTGATGATTCCGTCCGACGACTGAAAGGTCCGACGCGGCCCATCAACGGCGAAAACGAACGTGCCTTTGTACTGGCGGCACTGGCCTGCGTTGATTACGTCACGCTGTTCGAAGAGGATACGCCAGAAGAACTCATCAAAGACGTGCGACCCGACGTATTGGTCAAGGGCGGCGATTACACCCTTGACAACATTGTGGGCGCGAATTTCGTGACGCAAAACGGCGGCACCGTGACCACCATCCCCTTTGTGGAAGGATTTTCCTCCACCCGGATAATTGAAAAACTAAAACCTTAACAATGAAAAAGTTATCTTTATTGATTCTGACGTTTTTCGCCTACACGCTGACGGCGCAGAATCTTGATGTGACCGCTTATTCCCAAAATATCGCCCTGGCCGATTCGCATCGCGTGGCAAAGGAAGTCCAGCGTCAGATAGCTGCATACTCCTCCATATCAGAGTCTTACGAAATCCCTGCGTACGGTCTTTACCAACGCTACTGGGACACGAACCATCTGCGCAGCAAACTGCTGGAGATTCCGTTCTCCAACGACCGCCTCATGCTGATGCTCGTGCAAGATGCCAACAACCCGTTTGTCATGCCGTGCCAATTCGACAAAGTCCGCGCAACCTACGGGGAACAGAAAAACGGCGGTTTCCATCCGGGCATCGACCTCAAGACGGAACCGCAGACATTAGTGAAGAGCTGCTTCGACGGCGTGGTGCGCATGGCCTGCGACTACGGCGACTACGGGACCCTCGTGGTGTTGCGCCACTACAACGGCCTCGAAACTGTCTACGCCCACCTCGACAAGCTGTGCGTGAAGCCCAACCAGATTGTCAAAGCCGGACAGGTAATCGGGCAGACTGGCACAACAGGTAATACGAAAGAGTGCGTGCTGCATTTTGAGACCCGTTTCATGAACGAATACTTCGATCCGGAGACCGTCATCGATTTCGAAGAAGAGGACGTGTTACAGAACAATATGGCCCTAATGTCACGCGACTTTAACATTCTGCCGCTCAACGAAGTAGGTTCCTGGAAGCCCGCTGCTGCGAAACCGAAGACCACCGCCCCGGAAATAAAACCCGAACAGACCCAACTGCAGGAAGAGAAGCCCAAACAGGAGGTGAAAACACCCGCAAATGAAGGAACGGCCGATTTGGATGCGATGTCGCCGGAAAATTCAGGAATTCCCGCCCAACAGACTGAAACGCAACCCGCCCCCAAACCGCAACCGAAAACCGAGCCCACACAACCAACAACGGACACCGAAGCCGTCTACCACACGGTCGCGGTCGGCGAGAATCTCTACCGCATTTCCGTGAAATACAACACCACGGTGGATAAAATCATGAAACTCAACAACCTGAAGAATGCTGACCGAATTGTTGAGGGGCAGAAGATTCGGGTGAAATAAACGTAGAGACGCACGGCCGTGCGTCTCTATAACAGAAATTATCGGTAATAATTACGAAATTATGATTCCGTAGAGCCGCCATAAAGAGCCGCCATAATATGACGGCTCTACTCTTCTTTGAAGGCAAAGATAAACGCCACAGCAACCACCAGCGCATAGCCGGCAAATACGAACCATGCGCTTGACCAGCCCTGCATAATGGCGACCGGCTCAGCACCCTGTTTTAATGGATTGAAAACAAAATGGTTAAGCACCGCTTGGGCGCCGAACGTGCCGATAGTGGCACCTATGCCGTTGGTCATCAGCATAAACAACCCTTGCGCCGAGGAGCGGATAGAGGCATCCGTCTGCTGATTGACAAACAGCGAGCCGCTGATGTTGAAGAAGTCGAAAGCAACGCCATAGACGATGCAGGAGAGGATGAACAGCCACACGCCGGGACCAGGATTGCCCAGGCCAAAGAATGCGAAACGCAGCACCCAAGCAAACATGGCAATCAGCATCACCTTCTTAATGCCAAATCGCTTCAAGCAGAAGGGAATCAGCAAGATACACAACGTTTCAGAGATTTGCGAAAGGGAAATCAGCATGTTGGCGTGCTTCACCCCGAAAGTGTCCGCATATTCGGGAAGATGGCCGAAGCTATGCAGGAACGGGTTGGCGAAACCGTTCGTAATCTGTAACGAAACGCCCAAAAGCATAGAAAAGATGAAGAAAACCGCCATCTTTTTCTGTTTGAAAAGCGTAAACGCCCGCAGACCGAACATATCCACCACCGATGTAACTTTGCCGTCGTTGTTGCTATTGCACGCAGGCAACGTGAACGCATAGAGGCCCAACGCGAGCCCAATGCCGCCACTCATCACGAACTGCGACGCCGTGTGTTGGAGACCCAGCAGATCGACACACCACATGGAGATAATGAAACCGATGGTGCCGAACACGCGAATCGGCGGGAAATGTTTCACGCGGTCAAGTCCAACCTCTTCCAATGCGTAGTAGGCCACCGAATAGGAAAGCGCGATGGTGGGCATATAGAACGCCACTCCGATGGTGTAGAGCGTGAACAGCGGTCCGAATTGCACCGCGTCGCCTGCCCCTAATCCATACAATCCGGCACATATCATCGCCGCACCGGAAATCAAATGACTGATACCCAATATCTTCTGTGCTTGAATCCATCGGTCGGCAATAATACCGATGATAGCGGGCATAAAGATGGAGACAATGCCCTGTATCGAATAGAAAATACCAATCTGACGACCCAATCCGTGCGTATGCAGGTAGGTACCCATGCAGGTGAGATACGCCCCCCAGACAGCAAACTGGAGGAAATTCATGAGAATGAGCCGAAACTTTATATTCTTCATATCAAATTTCACTTTACTTCAAAAACTCAAGTCACTAATCACTATTCACTAGAAGAAATTGATATTCAAGGCAATCTCCACACAGCCGAGGTTGGCACGCTGGTCGAGTCTGCTAAGACTGTTCTGCGCCTTGCCCTTGCCCTTGAAATAGTTGGTGAACGACTGCACATAGTTGAGCATCAGGCCCGCGCGCATGGTCGGCGTCACCGAATACTCAAAACCGACACCCGCAATGAAAGCCTCCTTCATGAAAGCAGTCTCCTCCGAGGTATGTTTCTCGCGTGTCCAAAGCTCTTCGTCAAAGAGATAACTGTCTGTATTAGTGGAATATAAATTAAAACTATGCAACAAACCTATATTACCTGTCACGTAAAAATTGTTGAAGGAATTGGTTTTCATTGTAATCATCGTCGGCACGGTGAGATAGATGGTACGGTAGGTTCTTCGTGTGAGCGTGCTGTCGGCGATAGCTAAGGAGCCAATGGGCACGTTGTCCAAAAACTTCATCTTGCCGCCGCAATGTTCCCCGAACAGACCGGTGGAGAAGTAGAAGTTCTTCCTCGGGGTCAGGTTGATGTTGAGGTTCACGCCATAGCGCATTCCCATAATGACACCGTCCCGTTCGTAACCTTCTGTGTGCGGATACATCCACGAAATGGTCGGCGCGAAGGTGACACCGAAGTTGACGGGACCGCCAAAGCCCGGGTCCTTGATATATGTGGAAGACATCCTCCCAGAGCCAGGAGCGGGAGCAGGGGCAGGCTGGGGAGCTTGTGCGAAAGTTACGGCCGTTACGGCGCACATTAAGATGATAATCAACAGAACTTGTCTTTTCATAATTAGTGGTTTTAATGAAAGCGCAAAAGTACATTTTTTTTACGTAGTGTACGATATTTTTTCTCCGGTGGCAAAAGAGTTTGGCGGAGATTTACTATTTTTGCACTTTCAAAAATACATCACTATGAGAGAAAAACTTGTATCCGTTGTTTTCTTGTTATTTCTGGGTTTAACATTGCAGGCCCAGCAGTTCTCCGCCGTCGCGCCGAGCGGTCAGACACTCTATTTCAAGATTTTGGATAAAACCAAGCAGCAGGCCGCATTGATATGTCCCCTCGGCTACTCAGCCACGAACGAAGCGCGGCGCAATTGGACTGGATACAGCAAGCCCGCAGGGAAGGTGAATGTGCCTGAAAGCGTCATGTACGACGGGGTGTACTACGATGTCGTGTCAATCGAGGAAAAGGCCTTCTACCACTGCGACGGCCTGACATCGCTGTTCTTGCCCAAGACAGTGGTGAAAATCGGAGTGACCACCTTCGAGTATTGCCAGAATCTGGCGGAAATACGGGTACACCCCGACAACCCCGTGTTCGACTCGCGAAACAACTGCAACGCCATCATCAAAACCGAGGACAACGGGTTAGTCTATGGTTGCAAGAACACGGTAATTCCCAATACGGTGACCGCAATACATTGGTATGCCTTTCGGGGCAGCGGACTGACATCCATCTCCATACCGCCATCGGTGGAATATATCAGCAGCGATGCATTCTACGGCTGCCCGCTGACGGAGCTGACAATACCCGCCACCGTAAAACAGCTTGCAGCTGGTGCCTTCGAGGACAAGGTCACCGCCTCGCTAACCACGACTTCGCTCAAATTGGAGGTTGGACAATACTATTTCAGCGATGAATATGATGAAGACGGGTGGGCTTACGGCGTCTGCATCGTACCTTGCGGCCAAAGAAAAACATACGAAAATTCGGATTGGGGCAAACATTTCCCCTTCCGGGAGGATTGCGAACAATATGAAGTCGGAATCAATGACGAGGCAGGCTGCGGATTGACGACAACGGTGAAAAAGGCCAAGTTCGGCGAGACAGTCCGATTCTTCTGCAACCCAGGTGATTACGACTTTGCCATCATGTCGGGCTCCTTCAATACAGGCATCCCTGTGAAAGACAACAGTTTCATAATGCCCTATTACGACGTAACGGTGAAGGCGACCCGGAAACAAAACGCCACGGGATCGAATAGTCAAAGCAAGGTCCCGGCACTGGGCGGTAAGACATTGGAGGAAATCTTGAGCAAAGTGGTGGAAAATGTGACGTATCGTTTCCCCAGCGGCGGCGTGCATATCGGCGAGAGCAGCAAAGAAGGACTCTGCATGCAAGTCCTTGCTGACGGAAGTATGTTTTGCGGCAACTACTACACCGATGAGCAGACCCCCAGTTACAGAATGTATATTGTCAGCGACCCTGACAAATACCCTCTCAACAATTGTCCCGGCGGCTGGGCATTCGTGGGGCTGGAACAGAACAACAAAAAACATGGCGAATCGGGCATGGTTTTTGACAAAAACGGGAAAATGATCTATTACGGGGAATTCCGAAACGACAAACCCGTAGATCCGTATCCGATGGATATACCAGAGGAAGAAGCAGGCGTGTTCAAGGCCGTGTTTTTAAACAACGGCGACGTGTATATAGGCCAGTTGCTCGACAATCAACGTGCCGGTGTAGGACTATATGTCTGGGCCAGCGGCAATGCGTGGTTCGGCTTTTGGGCAAATGACAAAATGAATGGCATCGGCCTCTACATGAACTACGACGGGAACTTCTACTCAGGCGAATGGGAAAACAATAAAAAGATAAAATAGGAGTACCGCCATCCCTGGCAGTTTTTGTGCGGCAGGGATGCCGTAACTCTTGTGCGGCAGGAATGCCGTAACTCTTGTGCGGCAGGAATGCCGCAGCTCCTAACTAATCACGCTCCAGTTCGTGTCGCGCTGCATCATCTTCTCCAACGTCTCGGCAAGGCGTTTGTGTTCGGGCAACGACAAATCCGGATCCTTTTCGAGAATTTGCTGGGCGTAGTTGCGGGTGTACGCCACCAACTTCTCATCCTTGGTGAGGTCGGCGATTTTGAAGTCCAGCATACCGCTCTGTCGCGTGCCCTGGATGTCGCCGGGACCGCGCAACTGCAGGTCGAAGTTGGCGATTTCGAAGCCGTCGTTGGTTTCCACCATGGCATCCAAACGCTTGCGCCCCTCGTTGGAGAGTTCGTACTTGGACATCAGGATACAGTAGGACTGGTTGCCGCCCCGCCCAACGCGCCCGCGAAGCTGGTGCAGTTGCGACAAGCCAAACCGCTCGGCGTTTTCTATCACCATCACCGTGGCGTTCGGCACGTCAATGCCCACCTCGATTACGGTGGTGGAGAGCAGTATCTGGATTTCATTCTTCTTGAAATGATCCATAATGAAGTCCTTTTCCTCGGCTTTCATCCGGCCGTGCACCACGCCGATGCTGTAGGTCGGCGGCGGGAAACTGCGTTCGATGGCCTCGTAGCCAGCCTGCAAATCCAGCAAATCCATCGCTTCCGATTCCTGAATCAGCGGGTAAACGACATAGACCTGCCGCCCCTCGGCAATCTGCTGTTTCATAAAACCGAAGACCTTGAGCCGGTCCTTTTCGTAGTAATGCTGCGTGACGATGGGTTTCCGACCCGCCGGCAGCTCGTCAATGACGGAGACATCGAGGTCGCCGTAAAGCGTCATGGCCAGGGTACGTGGGATAGGCGTGGCCGTCATCACCAAAATATGGGGCGGGATAGGACCGCTCTTGCGCCACAGTTTCGCCCGCTGCTCCACGCCAAAACGGTGCTGTTCATCGATAACCACCAAGCCTAACTTACTGAAAACCACGTTGTCCTCAATCAACGCATGTGTGCCAATGAGGATATTCACCTGCCCGTCCCGCAAATCCGCAAGAATCCGCCTACGCTGGGAAACCTTGGTGGAGCCCGACAGAAATTCGACACGTAACCCTAAGGGTTCCAGCTGTCTACTAATCTTCTCATAGTGCTGGGTAGCCAATATTTCGGTGGGTGCCATGATGCAGGCTTGGTAGCCGTTGTCAATGGCCAATAACATGCTGAACACCGCGATAATGGTCTTGCCACTGCCCACGTCGCCTTGCAGCAGCCGGTTCATCTGGTGGCCGCTGCCCACGTCGCCGCGAATCTCCCGCAGCACCCGTTTCTGCGCATTGGTCAGATCAAAGGGCAGACACTCTTTATAAAAGGTATTGAAATAGTGACCCACTTTCTCGAAGACAAAGCCCTCGAATCGGTTAGTGTTAATCAGCTTGAGCTTCAGCATCTTAAGCTGCGTAAAGAAAAGCTCGTCAAACTTAAGGCGCAAGGTGGCCTGCGACAATTTCTGGTTGTCCTCGGGATAGTGGATGTTGACCAGCGCGTCGCGGAGCGTCATCAGGTGCAACTCTTCGACCATTTCACGCGGCATGGTCTCGGGAATGACGTCCTTGACCTGCGTAAGCAAATTGGCAGTCAGCCGGGCAATTGCTTTGGAATCCAACGATTTCTTCTTGGCGGTCTCAGAAGTGTTGTACATCGGTTGGAACCGCAACGAAATCGGAGAACTTTCCTGCTGGTTGGGGTCGATGAGTTCCGGATGGGTGATATTCCATTTTCCGTTGAAGAGCGTGGGTTTGCCGAAGATGACGAACTCGGTTCGCGACCGCAGCACATCGCTCACCCAGCGGATGCCGTTGAACCAGACCAACTCAATACTGCCGGTCTCATCAGAGAACATCGCCGTGAGCCGCATTGCCCGCATCTGCCCGACAATGCGCACGTCGTGTATCTTGCCGCGCAACAGAATATAGCCTCCGTCGTTCACAATGTCACTCACATGATACACATGCGACTTGTCAATGTGGCGGTAGGGAAAATAGTAAAGTAAGTCATTAAATGTCTGGATGTTGAATTCCTTGCGGAGCACGACACCCCGCTTCTCGCCCACCCCTTTCAGGAACTCAATGGGCGTTTGGAGAAGGTCAGTTTGTTGAGTGGTGGTCATAGGTTATGGGTAAGGCTTAGAAGGTTAACTGAACAGAACGATGGAGATTCCGCTCGCTCACTCCGTTCGCGGCGGAATGGTACGCGACATGGGTGGGAGAAGGGGGAAAAAGATGGGCGGCGAGGAGAAATAAACTTTGGCAGGAAACCTTACGGTCGCCGCCCATCTTTTTCCCCTTTTGCCCCCGAAGACGACGCACCATTCCGCCAGTGACGACAGGAACTGGCGGAATCTCAATCATCGTCAATGTCTTTTTCATAGTCATATACTTTCTAAACAACGGGTTATAATCCGACATGAATCGTCAATCTCCTCATCCGAAATCGTCAGCGGGGGCGAAATACGGAAGGCGGTGTCGCAGAAGAGGAACCAGTCGCTCATAATGCCGTGCTCCTTGAAGAGGGCCATCATCTTGAACATCTTTTCGGAAGTACCGAGTTCAATGGCCATCAGCAATCCGCTGCGGCGGATTTCCAAGACATGCGGGGCATTTTTCAAGGCATCTTCGTAGCGTTTCCCCTTTCTCTCCACATCGTCAACCAACTGGTTGTCAAGAATGTAGTTCAGTGCGGCGAGGCCGGCGGCGCAGCAGACAGGATGCCCGCCAAAGGTGGTGATATGGCCCAAGACGGGGTTGCTTTGCAGGGAATCCATAATCGCTTTTGAGGAGACGAACGCGCCGAGGGGCATGCCGCCGCCGAAGGCTTTGGCGAGGCAGACAATGTCGGGCATGACTCCGTATTTCTGCATCGCAAAGAGGCTGCCGGTGCGACCCATACCGGTCTGTATCTCATCGAATATCAGCATCGTACCTGTCTCGTCGCAACGTTGGCGGAGGGCTTGGAGGTATCCGTCGGCAGGCGGGATAACTCCCGCTTCGCCCTGGACGGGCTCCACCAACACGCAGGCAGTCTGGTCGTCAATACGGTTGAGGTCGTCGAAATTGTTGAACCAAAGGTACTCCACATTGGGGAGCAGCGGCTGGAAAGGCGCCTTCCACGTGTCGCCCTCGGGGGAAGCCATCATGCTCAGCGAGCCGTGGTTGGAACCGTGATAGGCACAGTGCATCGACATCATCTTGTGGCGGCCGGTATAGCGTTTCGCCAATTTCAGCGCCCCTTCCACCGCCTCACTGCCCGAGTTGACGAAATAGACGCTATCCAACGGCTCAGGAAGCCGTTCGGCAAGCAGTCGCGCATACTGCACCTGCGGCCGCTCTACCATCTCACCATAGACCATAATATGCATGTAATCAGCGGCTTGCTGTTGAACAGCGGCGACCACTTTCGGGTTGGCGTGACCCACGTTGTTCACCGACACCCCCGACACGAGGTCGTAGTAGCGTTTGCCTTCCGGGGTGTAAAAAAACACGCCTTCCGCGCGTGCCACCTCGATAAGCAGCGGTTCCGGCGATGTTTGCCCCACGTGAGCCAAAAATTCCTGTCGTAATGTTTTCATACTTTTCGGATTTGGGCGCAAAGATAGACAAATTACAGACACGGACAAACGAAAATTTTGCTACCTTTGCGCTTTCAATTTCACGAGCCCTATGACAAAGAAAACCAACCTTTTGTGCATCGCATTGATGATGCTTTTCCTATGCGCCCGCGCCGACGAAGGCATGTGGCTGCCGTACTCCATCAACGGACAAAATCTCGCTGACATGCAGCGACTTGGATGTAAGTTGACGGCCGAACAAATCTTCAGTTTCAACCAGCCCAGCCTCAAGGACGCCATCGTGCAGTTCGGCGGCGGCTGCACCGGCGAGTTGATTTCCCCCGAGGGTCTACTCCTTACCAACCACCACTGCGGCCTCTCCTACGTGCAGGCTCATGCCTCCGTGGAGCACGACTACCTGCAGGACGGTTTCTGGGCCCGCAGCAAGGCCGAAGAACTTCCCAACGAAGGACTTTCCGTACTTTTTCTGACTTATATTGAGGATGTTACAACTTCCGTGCTCAACGGTGTGACCGACAAAATGTCCGAGAAAGAGCGTGACGCAAAAATTGCGGAAAACAGCAAGAAACTGCGTATTGAGAAGAAAGGCAAACGCGACGTGCGGGTCGAAATCGTGCCGTTCTACCATGGCAACCAGTACATCCTGTTCGTTTACGACGAGTACAAGGACGTGCGTCTCGTGGCTTGTCCGCCGTGGGGCATCGGCAAGTACGGCGCCGACACTGACAACTGGACCTGGCCGCGCCACAAAGGCGATTTCTGCATCTTCCGCGTCTACACCGCCCCCGACGGTTCGCCCGCCGAGTACAGCAAGAACAATGTTCCGATGAAGTCGAAGCACTATCTTCCGATTTCCTTAAAGGGCGTTCAGCCAGGTGATTACACCATGATTTTGGGTTACCCCGGCTCCACCGACCGCTACTCCTCTTCCGGTGCGGTGAAGAACATCATAGACTTGGAAGGTCCCGCCATTGTCTCCTGCCGCACCACCAAACTGGAGCAATATCGCAAACACATGGACGCCGACCCCGCCGTCTTCATCCAATATGCCTCCAAGCAGGCCAGCGTT
The DNA here is from genome assembly GCA_017395245.1 of Bacteroidales bacterium. Classification (GTDB taxonomy): domain Bacteria; phylum Bacteroidota; class Bacteroidia; order Bacteroidales; family WCHB1-69; genus F23-D06. Next base: position 11,799 of record JAFPVR010000055.1, read on the forward strand.
AGCAACTACTGGAAATACTACATCGGCCAGGTGAAGCAGCTGAAACAGAACAAGGTGTATGAGAAACGTCTTGCCCAGGAGCAGGATTTCCGCGACTGGATGATTGGCAACGTGGAGCGTGCCGCTAAATACAAAGGCATTTTCGATGAGTTTGACAATTATTGGAACCACCAAAACCAATACACCAAAGCCCTGATTTACAACCGCGAAGCTGGCTGGCGTGGCGGCGAGGCCGTGACGTTTGCCCTGCGTTTCAGACAGTTGAACGCAGCCATAGAGAAAAAGGCCACGCCCGATCAAATTAAGAAGCTCGCGCAAGGCATGAAACCCTCCGTGAAAGATTTCTTCAAAGACTACAACAAGGCCCTCGACCGCGATGTCACCATCGCCCTGCTGAATCTATATTATAAAGATGTCAATCCAGACCAGCTGCCCACCATGATTAAAAAGGAGGGCGACAAGTCTCATGGCGACTTCACCGCGTTTGTGGACAACGCCTTTGCTAAATCCATCTTAGTGGACGAGAACAAGGTGAACGCCTGGCTCGACAACCCCAAATCGCTGAGCAAAGACCCCATTTTCGCGTTGATGTACAACATCTTGGAAGCCTACTGGGTCTTGAGCGAACAGGCGGAAACCGTAAGCAAAGATCGCGCCGACCGTCTCTACATGGAAGGCTTGATGGAGATGCAGAAAGACCGCAATTTCTATCCCGACGCCAACTTCACCATGCGCCTCACCTACGGCAGCGTGCAGGACTGCGAGCCGCGCGATGCCGTGACCTACAGCTACATCACCACCCTCGACGGCGTGATGGCCAAGTACAAACCCGGCGACTGGGAGTTTGACGTGCCGAAAGACCTCATCAAACTGTGGGAGAACCACGACTACGGCCAATATGCGGACAAAAACGGTGACTTGGTGGTCAATTTCATCACCACCAACGACATTACAGGCGGCAACTCCGGCAGTCCGGTCATCGACGCGAACGGCAACCTCATCGGTCTGGCCTTCGACGGCAACTGGGAGGCCATGAGCGGCGACATCTCCTTCGAACAGCAGGTGCAACGCACCATCTGCATGGACATGCGCTACCTGCTCTTCATCATCGACAAGATGGCCAACGCCCAGAACCTGATGCAAGAACTTACGATTGTGAAATAATTCGAGATTTATAAAACACTAAATATGAAGAGACTAAACTTCTTATTGAGCATCGCTTTCCTGATGCTGCTGGCTCCTGTTTTCGGGCAGACCATCGATTTCAAGAAACGCTACGTCATTGACAATATCCGGGGCATCGCCTGGCGGCCCGGTGCCGAACAATACGCCTACATCGACGATGACCGGAATATTTTACTCGTGGATGCCAAAAGCGGTAAGGAGACCACCTTCCTCGCCGCCGCATCGCAGAAAGCGCACGAGATTTCCAGCCCCTACGGCTATGAGTGGCTGGATGCCAATACCCTCTACTTCCCCGCCGACCACAAAACCGTCAGCGTGGTGAAAGGCAAAATCACCACAACCGAATTTGACAAGGTCGATTGGGACGATGTCATCGACCAGGATGTCAAACACGGTGTCTTTGTCATCAAAAACGACAAGGGCGTGTTTGTAGAGAGTGCCCAGAACGGCTACAAGCCCGTGCTGCTTTGTCCTGACACCGGCGAACACATCGTGTTCGGTGAGTCAGTGCACCGCAGTGAGTGGGGCATCGACGAGGGCCAGTACATCTCTCCGAGCGGCAGCTTTATTGCGTTTTATCGTATGGACGAGAGCATGGTGGAGGACTACCCGCTCGTGAACACCGGCACGCCTATCGCGACGGTCGAGAACATCAAATACCCGATGGCCGGCCGCACCTCGCATGTGGTAACACTCGGCATCTTCGACGTGGCCAAATCCGCTGAAAAAGGCGCTCCCGTTTACCACTATATCCAAACCGACAAAGCCGACGGCGAGTTCCTTACCAACGTAACGTTCTCACCTGACGAGAAATACATCTACATCTCGCACCTCAACCGCGAGCAAAACCACTCCAAACTGATCCGCTACGATTTGCAGACCGGTAAGAAGTTAGCCACCCTCATTGAGGAGCGCGACAGCCGCTACGTGGAACCCACCCGCCGCATGATTTTCCTGAAAAACGGCAATTTCCTCTGGTTCAGCGACCGCGACGGCTGGAAACATTTGTATCTGTATATGCATGATAGCAGACTGGTGAAGAAGGTCGTGGATGGCAAGTTCGACATCATTGAATACTGCGGTATGGACAAGGATGAGAAGAACATCTATTTCACCGCGTCTTTGGAAAAACCTGTCAACCAATACGTTTGCAAGGTCAACATTGACAAAGGTACACTTACCTGCCTTGCTCACGCCGATGGCGTCCACCGTCCTGCTTTCAGCGAATCAAAGACCTATTTCATCGACTATTTCAGCAATCCGACCACCCCGAGAATCATTTCGCTGGTCGATAACAACGGCAAAACGATTAAGACACTGCTCATTGCTAAGAGTCCGTTTGGTGTGATGAAATTGGGTGACACCCAAATTTTCCCCATTGTCAACAAAGAAGGTGACTCGCTTTGGTGCCGCATGATCACCCCGCCGAACATGGACAAGAGCAAGAAATACCCCGTGTTCCTGTACGTATATGGCGGTCCACACTCACAGTTAGTGACGAACCAGTACCTCTCCGGCGGTCTCTTCCTCGAATTTATGGCACAGCAGGGCTATATTGTCTTCACACTCGACAACCGTGGCACGCAGAACCGTGGCGCGGAGTTTGAGAAATGTATCCACCGCAACCTCGGCGTGCGTGAGGTGGAAGACCAAATGTGCGGCGTAGAATACTTGAAATCACTGCCTTACGTGGATGCCGACCGCATTGGTCTGGATGGCTGGAGCTACGGCGGATTCATGGTGTTGTCGCTGATTACGGCGCATCCCGAGACCTTCAAGGCGGCCTCCTGTGGCGGTCCCGTGGTCAACTGGGAGTGGTACGAAGTGATGTACGGCGAGCGTTATATGGACACCCCACAGGAGAACCCGTCGGGCTACGAAAACGCCAACATCATCCCGAAAATCAAGAACGTGAAATGCCCACTGCTCGTGATGCACGGCGCGCAGGATCATACGGTGGTACAACAACATACATTGGAATTGCTTCGTCAAGCTGTCAGCGATGACATTGAGCTGGAGTACTTCGTCTATACCGTCCACGACCACAACGTCATCGGACCGGAGCGCAGACATCTGTACAATAAGCTGTTACGTTTCCATAACCAAAACACCAAAGGCGAATGAAACGGCTGTTCATCGCCACACCTGTAATCACGCTATCGGCGGAAATCCAAAAGATCTCCGCCGATTTGCGTTTCCGCTTGCGCCACGACGACATTGTCTGGGTGAAGGAGGACGTGCGGCACCTGACCTTACGGTTTTTAGGAGCCACCTCGCCGCAACAAGTGCCGGACATTAAAAACGCCCTGTCGGAAGCCTGTTCCGACAACGCACCGTTCGCACTGGACATCAACAAGATAGGGGTATTTGGAAGCCATTATCACCCAGAGGTAATCTGGCTCGGCTTCAATCATTTCGAACCGTTCAGGAAATTGTTCAATGACTTGGAACCGAAGCTACAGGCCATCGGTTTCGAGCCCAACCACGGCAATTTCGTGCCGCACATCACCCTCGCCCGCATCAAAAACCTACACGACAAGAAAAAATTCTGGGAGGCCATCGAGACGGCGCAACAAACGCCGTTCTCACAGTCCTTGGAAATCAATGTGTTGAACCTCTATCAGAGTTTCCTGCAAAAAGAGGGTCCTGAATATAAAATCATCGGACGTATGTCTCTGTAGAGATGCCTATATACGTATTACGAGATGCGTATATAGGAATTGCGTAATGCGTATATACGTATTGCGCAACACCTATATACGCATTACGAGGCCTTATAATAAGGCGGTCACAACAGGGATAATCCTTCCGCGTATGTTTCCCCCGTGCAAACCACCAAATCTGCGCGGGAACATTTCTCCTCCTGCGGCATCTGGCGGGACATTCGTTGTCGGATGTCCGTCTCTGTGAGATGAGGATTGCGCGCCTGTATACGCCTGATACGCAGGAATTCCGGCGCGTCGGCCACAATGACTTTATCGAAATGCTTGTCTAAACCGTATTCGTACAGGATGGCGGATTCCATCATGACGGCGGCGGCGTTCTGCTCGACAGCCCAACGCTCGAAGTCGCGCATCACGTACGGGTGTACGAAACGGCTCAACCGTTGCAGAAAGTCCTCATCTGCAAACGATAGAGACAGTTGTTGCATGTTCAGGGAACCGTCGGGAAGCCAGAGTTTCTCATCCTGGAAAGCCTGCCGCATCTCCGCCAAAAACGCCGGCTCGCGATACAATTTCTTGGCCTCTTCATCGGCATAATAGACCGGAATGCCCATGTCAACAAAATGCTTGGACAGGAAGGTTTTCCCCGTCCCTATGCCACCCGTAAGCCCGATTTTAACCATTCTTAACGCAGATAAAACGTGATGACCTCAGGCGACGAGACGGAAACCAGCTCAGAACCGAAATTATGGGTGTTCAGGTAGTCACACAGCTCCTTGTTGGTGAACGTATAGACCGTCACCTTGTTTTTCGGTTTGATCAGGTCACTGACCGAAACGGTAACTGTCTTCTCCTTCACTCGGAAAGGTTGCGTCAGATAGATCACACCCTTCTGGTTAAATGTCAACGTGATGACGGTATCTGAAGCTGTTATAGATTTGCGTCCCTCGGGCAGGTTCTCACACACAAGCTTATAATCGTACGACACCTTGTACTCCTTCGACAGCGTAACCAGAATCCAGCAGGAGACAGAAATCAGCAGGCACACGACAAAGGCCAGTGAAGGGAGCTTCACGGGGATGCGGTTCGGATTCTCAGCCATAACCTATTCGTTATTCTCGGTTTTTTCCTCTTCTTTCTTGGGTTCGGACTTGCCGCTAAGATCGGCCTCATTGAAGGAGATAGCGGCCTTGTCCACCTCAATGCGCACATCGTGGGCAATTTCGAGGGTGAAGGTGCGGTCCTTCACATCCACAATCTTGCCATGAATGCCGCCGATGGTAACCACTTTGTCACCTCTCTGCAGGCTGTTGCGGGCCTCTTCAATCTTTTTCTGCTTCTTCTGTTGCGGACGAATCATGAAGAAGTAGAAAATGAGAATCATCAGCAGGAGGAAAATGAGCATGGAAGATCCACCGCCCATGCCACCGGCGGGAGCAGCACCGCTGCCTGACTGCAAAAGAGGGAATAAAATATCCAACATAGTCTTAAAATTTTGGTTGTTAACTATTTACTTGATGAAACATTCGCTTTGATTGTGAGGATGGTTTCGGCGGGATAGGTGTTGGCACCCACTAAAATGCGCTTCTGCACATTGCCTTTCTGACCTTTGGAGTCAAACGTAACGGTAATCTCGCCGCTCTCGCCCGGACGCACAGGCGCCTTCGGGGGTTGAGAGGTCGTACAGCCGCAGGTGGCCTCCGACGAATAGATGATCAGGTTAGACTTCCCCGTGTTCTTGAACTTGAAGGCGTACGTCAGCCGCTCGCCTTCCACCACCTCTCCGAAATCGTAGGTTGTATTCTCGAACGTGATGACCGGCATTTTCTCCGCCTCCTTCTGCGACAAACCATCGGCCGTTTGAGGGATGTGGACATCGTCAACCGTGAAATCACCCTCCTTGGCGGGCTTGTTGTGGCAACCGACGATGAACATTGCCGCTATTGTCAGTAGTATCGTTAGTCTCTTCATAATTACGTATGTTTTGTTTTATTTGAGACCTAAGACTTAAGACTTGAGACTTTTCGTTATTTCGTCTTAAGTCTTAAGTCTTGAGTCTCAAGTCTTACATCAATTCTGATACAATCCGCGCCCGGTTTTCACCAGCCGGCCGCTGTCGCGAAGATCGACAATCAATCGGTCGAGGATGCCGTTGACGAACACCTTGCTCTTGTCGGAGCTGTACCATTTCGCCAGCTCAATATACTCGTTCAAGGTGACTTTGATGGGCACGGAAGGGAACTCAAGCAACTCGCACAATGCCATCTGCATGAGCAGCATATCCATGCTTATCACGCGCTCCAGCTCCCAGTTCTGCAGCTTCGCCTCCACCATCTTCGTATATTCATCGGCGTTTTCGAGGGTTTTGCGGAAAAGCTGCCGACAGAACTGCTCATCCTCGTCGCTCTTGAATAGCGTGGCAATCTTGCAGTTGTCGCCGTCCTCCTCCTTGAATTCCTTCACGTTCTGGTAGAACATCAGCATCGCTTCTTCATAATCGTCAATCCAATGGGTGTTTTTCTCACCCAAAAACCAGTGTAACAGGTCGTTCGTCGCGAAAACCTTCTCTATGACAGCCAGCACGAGCTTCTTGTCCGACTTGTAATCGCTTTCGCGCGTGGACATGTAAACCTCGTATTCCGGCAGTTGCTCAATCTCACGGAACAGTTTGGAAATCAGGTCGGTATCATTCTCCCAAAGGACATGGTAACGGGGCCACAACTGTTTGAGCGTCAGATTGTTCTCCATCTGCCAAATAACCTTGTTGTTCACGAACTTCATGTTCGGGTTCAGGTCTTCCTCCGTCGGATTATACTTCTCCTTCATGCTGTCCAGCTTCTTCATGCGGTAAAAGGCGATTTCCGGCAGCAGGGCGAAAAGCCACAGGAAAAGTTCGTAGCACTCGCGTATCGACTTCACCAAATTCATCTCATACGTGCGGACTTCCGCCTTCGGGTTGGCGTTGTAGGCATACAGTGCCTGCATCGTCTTGATTCTCAAATATCGCCTACTAACCATGATAACTAACTGGCTTTATGTGGTTTACTTCAATGTAAAATAGGTTTCACCGAGGAACTGGTCATCCGTGTAGAGCTGCACACTGTACTGACCCTTGATGGCCTTGTCGTCGGACATCAGATCCCAGTTCAACGTGATATTCTCGGCCTTGTTGTTGTAATTCACGACCGTTTTGCAGGAATACTGCAGCCGCTGGCCGTTGTGTACGAACGAATAGGTATCGCCGCTGCCCATGGTGAGCACCTTGCCGGTCTCCGGGATGGCGATACGGCAATAGACATTCACGGGACCAGGCTCAATCAGCGAGTTCTCACCCAACATCAGCGTCGTCTTGATGCGCTTCACCTTGTTGGCCTTCTCGGTCGGCTCCTCGGTGCCCTTGTTGCGCACCAAATAGCCCGCACTCTTGATATTGTAAGCCTTGAAAACGGCGGCATTGCTGATTTTCTGAGAGAGATCCTCGTTGGATTTCTGCATCGTGCGGGTCACTTCGCGCTCCTGCTCCAAATCGGCACGAACTTGCAGGTTCTCCTCCTTCAGCGCCTTGTTCTCCTGATAGAGTTTGTCCATCTCCTGGACATACTCCTGCGAGATGTTCTGCAGACGCGCCAACTGTTTCTTAATGCGGTTATAGTCAGCCTGCGAGTTAATCAGCTTCTCAATCTCAGCAGCACTCGCCATAATGATGCTGTCCTTCTCGCTCAACTGGTCGGAAAGCTCGCCGTACTGCTCCTTGATGCGGTTGTGTTCCGCCAACAGGGAGTCCAACTCGCTCCGGAGTTCCATATTCTGGCTCTCCACCTGCTGATACACCGTGTTTATCGTCGGTTTGGCGAAGCGGGCGAAGTAAATCGTGGTGCACAGGAACACCCCTGCCAAAGCACCCAGGATGATGACCCATTTCTTCAACGGGTTGTTTTGATTTGAATTTTGGGTTTGACCCGCATAATTCATCGAACTCGTGGTTTCCATATTGATTTATTTTAACTTTTCGTGATTGTGATTAACGTCTCTTGCCTGAAAAAATTATACCCCGGAATTTATTTTGTCACCAAATATTTACGCAGTTCCTTCGGGAGATAAAACGTATTGGTTTTGTCCATATAGACTATCACGGACGAGAGATCGACCCGCTTATCATTCACCATGACATAATTGTTGTAACTCTCTGCAACCAAGATGTTTTTCTTGTTTTTGACGGTCAAACGACGATTATACTTGTCTACACTGTCGATTTTCACCTCAAAGCCGTCGAAGACTTCCTGATGTCGGGCATAAATGTCCTCGGTGAGTTTCGCCATATCGTTCTCCAACCCCATCTGACTGGCCATGTAATTGAAGATGTCAATGTTGGTTTGGACGCCGTGGAGCACGTCGTTCTTCGAGTTGTACATAGCCAAGAAAACATTCTCGATGGTATGGCCGAAGGTGGTGAAACCGAAGTAGGTGCGACCGTAAAGAATCTGGCTGAGCATCTTGCACATCGAGAGATTGTTCTTGCGTTGCTCGTACGGAATCGGGGAGTTGCTATAGTCGCTGCCCGTCGTCAGATAGGTGATTTCGGCGGGTTGCGGGGTGAAGCCAAAGTAGGTCTCGAAAAGCTGCGGCCATTCGGTGGTGTCAGCCTTTTTGAGTTTTTCACCCATCGACCAGCACGACAGCTTGTAGTTGTCGATGGGGCTCATGAGCTGCTTGAGTGACAATTTGTCGTAACCGTCGTTGCAGGCTTTGATATTGCCGAGGGTGACGGCACCGGTACCGTGGTCGGCGAGGATAATGACAGCGGTTTCGCCGTTCTCCTTGGCAAAATGGAATGCCTCGCCGCAAGCCTTGTCAAACTCAATGAATTCGATCATGGCGTTCTTGGCATCGTTGTCGTGCGCCGCCCAGTCGACCTTGCTGCCTTCCACCATCAGGAAGAAGCCGTTCTCATTTTTTGAAAGCAGGTCGATGGCCTTGCGGGTCATCTCCGCGATGGACGGGATTTGCTGATGGTCGGCCTCCAACCAATAGGGGACGGAACTCTCGCCGAACAACGCCCAGACGGGTGCTTTCGTGCAGTTCCGAAAACCTTGGATGTCATCCAAATAGATGCTATAGCCTTCGTTCTTCAAATCTTGCTGATAATTGTCCTTGAGATAGCTGACACCGCCGCCCATCACCACATCGAGGTGGTTGTGGACCATCTGCGGGATAATGACGCTGTAACGACCGCGCTTGTAGGAGTGTGCAGAACAGTCGGCGGGAGTGGCATGCGGGAACTCGCAAGTGAAGACCAGACCTGTGGATTTATGCTGGAGGATTTTGGCGGCCTCCAAAAGTGTGGCCAACGGCTGGTAGGCGCGGTTGGCATCAACGGGCACCAAATCATGGTCCGTGGCCACCGGATAGGTGGAAACAAAACCGGTCTGCGAAGGCATACCTGTCACATAGCAGGAAGTCGTCGGGGCGGAATCGCCGATGGGCGCATCCGACGAATGGGTGCGCACAAGACCGCAGACGTATGGGTCGATGTTCAGGGTTGTCTGAGTGGGGTCCAGATAGGTCTGGTACCAACGAGCACACGACAGCAGGCTCGTGGAGGTGCCGTCGGTAATCAACAATATCACGTTTTTGACGGGCTTCGGTTGCGCCATCGTAAATAACACCGTGATAATCAATAAGGTAAAAAGAACGAAACGTCTCATATTTTTCGCGTTTTAAAACGGGCAAAGGTACATAATTTTTGAATACAAACGAGTAGTTTAATATGCAATTGTAGAGACGCGCCATGGCACGTCTCTACAACGGAAATTTCATACGAACTCGGAAAAAATCATCACGTTTTCCGCAACGTCACGGCGGCCACGGCGGCGATACCTTCGCCCGCGCCCGTGAAACCCATTTTCTCGTTGGTCTTGGCCTTTACTGCGATGTTTTCGGAAGAGACACCCAACATTTCAGACAGTTTGAGGATAATGTCGTCAATATACGGTTTCATCTTGGGTTTCTCCAACACAAGCGTGCAATCAAGGTTGTTCACCATCCAATCCTTGGCATGGACAACCTCCACCACCCTTGCGAGCAACTGCATACTGTCGGCGTTTTTGTAGGTGTCGTCGGTGTCGGGGAACCAAGTGCCGATGTCCTTCAAGCCCGCCGCGCCAAGCAAGGCATCGCACACGGCATGAAGGAGCACATCTCCGTCAGAATGCGCCGCCAATCCCAACTCGTATGGAATGGCTACGCCCCCGATGACCAACGGTCTATCAGGGGCGAACCTATGGGAATCATATCCAAATCCAACTCGAAAATCCATTATTTAAAATGGTTAATGGTTATTGGTCATTGGTTATTGAAGGTTTAGGGGCACCTTCAATCTTATTTTAAACGACCTTGTTTCTTGATCTCATCCTTGTTGGTGGAGACGAAATCGAAGTTGAGGGTGAAGCGCAAGGTGTTGGCCAGCGGGTGATACTGCTTGGTGGCGATCAGGTAGGAGACATCGATACCGAAGATGCTGTACTTGATACCGGCGCCAACGGAAAGGAACTGACGGTTGCCTTTGTACTGGCTTTCGTGGAAATAGCCGAGACGCACGAAAAAGAGGTTACGGTAGCTGTACTCAGCGCCCAACGCCCACATAATCTCACGCATCTCCTCCTTGAATCCAAGCGGTGCGTCATAGAACGACTGAATCATGCCCTGCGGCACGGAAACATCAGGGTTCATACCGGCATTGATAACGGGGTTGCCGGCATTGTCATACACAATGTGTCCCGTCACGCTGTCGATCAAATAGATAGGATTTGTAGGGACCAACAGTTTGTTGATTTCACCGTTGACAGCCAACTTGTTGTAGCCGTCGAAGTCCATCTCATAACCGATACCCAACTTGAGGTTGGTGGGCAAGAAGTCACGACGCAATGTTCCAGAGGAATAAGACATCTTATTGCCCATGTTGGAAATGCACAATCCGGCACGCAACGTGCTGTTCTCAAATGCTTTGACATCAAAATCCTGCTCGTAGAAGAGGGAGATGTCAGCGGCACCGGCCATACCAGCTCTTGTCTCCTCACCGCCCACAAACTGGCCGGCGGTCAGGTTGGAATAGATGAAGCGCGGCGTAATGGCGATGGAGAGTTGGTCGATCAGCTTGCGTGAATAGGTGAAGTCGATGGCGAACTCATTGGGGTTCTGGGTGCTCATCAGCTGACCTTGGTCATCCATGAACTCAATGTCACCCAAGGAGAAGTAACGCAGCGACATGGCAATGGCGTCCATATCGGTGATGCGCCAATAACCGGCGAGGTAGGCCAGGTTGATATCGTTCACCAACTGGCGCAACCAGGGGCTGTAAGAAACGCTGAAACCAAATTTGTTCTCATTGAAGACATACTTCGCAGGGTTGTAGCTTTGGGAGTTGGCGTCGGCGGAGGTGGCACATCCGATGTCACCCATAGCGCCGGCACGGCTGTCCGGAGCGATAGACAGGAACGGCACCGCCGTGGTGATGGCGTTCAGCTCCTGACCTGTCAGCTGGCCGGGGTTTAAGGCTCCTTTACTGTCCTGCGCGAAGACTCGCACGGTTGTAAAAAGTAGAACACAGGTTAAAACAGTAACTGTTTTTTTCATAACTTGCTTGTTCATTGGTAGTTTTGAGTTTTTATAACTTGTTAATACTATAATTAATTCCAAAAAAAACTATGCGTTAACGGCCTTTCGTCTGTTTTATTATATCCATCGAAAAAAAATTTTTCATGGTCACAAAATCACCAGTTTCTCAATCGTTTCGGCGGTCTGGCCGTCTTGGTTTTTCACGCGAACACGATAGAGGTAGGTGCCTTTCGCCAACTTGTCGCCATAGTCGTCCAAACCGTCCCAGGAGATGGCCCGACAACGGTTTCCTTCCATGTACTGACTGTCGTACAGCGTTTTAACCAACTTGCCGGAAATCGTATAGATATTGACTTGGATGTCGAACGTGCCGCCGGGCTGGTTGTGCTCAAAATAGAAGTCGGTGTGCGTGGTGAACGGATTCGGATAGTTCAGCACATGGCTCAACTCGAATTTGTCCTCACTCACCACCCGGAAAGTCAGCTCCTGCTCTGCACTGTTGTTGTTGACATCCCACGCCCGCACGGAAATCGTATGCTCGCCGGGAGCCAGTTCACTCAGCTGATAACGAACTGTACCGCAGTTGAAACTGTCCTTTTCGGTCTGGTAATAGTCGTTCAGCACAATCTTGGAGCCCGAATTGCGGTCCAGCACACCCGTCAGGTCGTGCCCAATACCGTTCCCGGTGGTGTTGATGCCGAAGTTGTCGGAAATCTTGGCAATCAACGTCGGGCTCGTGCCGGTGACACCTCCGTTGACAAAGTTCTCGTCGTTCATAAAAAGCTCTATCACAGGACATTCGTCATCTTGAATACCGTTGGTGTCCATACCGCCGATGATGAAATCCGTGAACGCGCCCGACGCATCCTCATGGTCGGCCCGGGCGTAATAGCTGATTCGCCCATTCCCAAAGCTATAGTCGATGTCCTTGGGTACGTAGAAGGAGAACTTGAAGCGCCCGTCCTTGACCGACACATTGCCCTTGAAGAGGATGCTTTTCTGCACCTCGAACTCGAACGGCTCATAATACGGGGCAGGGTCGTTGATCAAGGTGGTGGCCATCACTTTCTTGTCATAAACAGACGGGAACAATGTCCCGTTGAAAGCCGTGAGTGTCTGCAAGTTATCGTCCGTCACACGGCCGCAGACCGTCACCTTCGACAGGGCGCGCACCGTGTCGGTGGCATTTCCCACCGCCTGCGCGTTGATGGAGTCGGTGACAATATTATATTTAGGTACGGACAATTTGATGGAGGGGTCGCCAAACATGACGAACATGCAAAGGTCATTGCCCTTTCCGCCCGACGGTGCGCCACTCAGGTTTTTCGCCTTTCGATGCAAATCGCTTATCGACAAATAGTTGCCGTTCTCATCCTTCTGAAACATCTGCGTGAAGAAATTGCGACCGAAAATGTTGTTCGGCAGCGACCACGCCTCGCGCGCGGCAGCAATAACCGCCACAGGACCGCCCTCGTTGCTGAAGAACATGAGGTCTGAGGGAGACTGGATTATCCGATCGTAAAAGGCGAAGGTGCAGGACAGCGAAATGAGGCCCGGCATGTTGTATTTGTTGTTCCAACGGCTGATGTCGGAGTTCTCCAGGATGCGCTCCGCCGCCCAGCCGTCCTTCCCGCTGTGCCCTATATACATATAGAACAACGCGCCTCGGTTCATCCGGTTGTTGATGTCGGTCACCGCGTCGGGGTAGCGTTGCCCGCCGGCATTGGACACCTGCTGGTAAGCGTCGAGGTAGATCTTGTCGAAATTGATGTTCGGGTTGTACTGCGCCACCTTCTCGGTGAAGAGGTCCGCATTGGAGACGAAATCGTTGTGCTCCTCATCATCCGCCACAAATGCCATGATGTTGCGCCAGTCGCCGAAGTTGGAAATCTGCGACGAATTTTCCGACACGAGGTTCCGCTTTTCGGTGTACCGGATGCTCTTGTCCACCGCCACAGCCGCCTGCGACACACTCGTGCAAGGGAAACGGCCAATGCCCAAATCGTACAAGCCATCGCCGTTGTAGCCTTCACCTTCGTCAAGCAATCCTAACGCGTCATCATTGGTGTATTGGGCTCGAATGTCAGATATGTACTTGTACTGCGGCATCGACATGTCGCCTACATATTCCACATTGTATTGGAAATTAGGTACATAAATCGCCGTTCCTTGCGCCCTTCCCCGAAAATCGTAGCTCGGACGACCAAACAGCAGCAGGTACTTGGGATAGGCTTTGTTGGTGCGGTCGTAAATCATCCGCATATAGTTGCGGATGGCGATAGGATCCTGCGAGCCGCTGGAAAACTCGTTGTAGACCTGCTGCGGGGTGACAACCTTCACGCTCAGTCCGTCATTCTCGGCACGAAACTGCGCCAATCGGTTGGCCTGCTGCAAGAAATCGGGATGCGCCACAATCACCATATCGACGTTGCCCGTACCATGCAAATTTTGATTGGATACAGATGACAACGGATTAACAGTCAAATAGTTGGTTCCGTCAAAGGCAATAAACTCGCGCAGACTGTCCGTGTGGGCTTTGAAATGGGAACCTTGTCCGTCACCTGTAAGGGCAAGGCGCACAGATTGCGACGGGTCGGTGACATCCCAAACGGAAGCGGAGGCACTGACACTCTGCAAGTTGAACTGTGTGACATTGCCGACACCGACCGTCGAGAGGTTGCGGAAGGCGGTCTGCCCGCCACGCAGGGTCAGCGCACAGGGCACCTCGACCTCAATCCAGTCGAGATAGCCCACCGAGGAAGAGGTCGGCTTGTTGTAGGTCAGCTGCACATCCAAATCCCGCGACGCAGCGTTGAACGACAGGTCGCCGGTGGTGATGCAGACCAGCAGGGAGCCGCTGGTGGCACGCAGGTTGAAGCTGCCCGCCGCCACCTGGTTGACTTTGCCCTGGAAGTTAGAGACCGTGGAAGCCGAAGCGGCCGCCCGCACCGACAATCGGCCTTGCCCCGTGGGCACTCCCGGAAGCCGGAAGTAATAGTCGTGCGACAGCGTTATGTCGTAACGGTCGCCGAACCAGGTTTTCCCCGACTCGCTCAAATTGATGGCATCCTCCTCAAAGAAGCCGAAGTAAGTGAAATCCTGAACCGTCTTATTGGCATTAAGGCTCTCGTTGTCAACCGTTTGCATACGTTTTTTCGTCCCAACACCCGGGGTCTGCGTCACAAAGTAGTATGAATCATCGGAATAGATGTTGTAGGCGTGTGTAAACCGCTGACTGGCTGAATCATAGCTGACACGATGGGGCGACAGTCCATAGAAGAGGAAGTAGTCGCCGTTGTCAAAGGAGCCGTCACCGCCGTCGTGCATCTCCAAGGGCAGTTCCGACAAGTCGTCCACACGCGGATCGTCGTTGCGTTCGGACAGCATCATGCCGCCGTTGCCGAAAACCGCAAGCTGGGACGATGTGATAGGCGATGACATCCCCATTGCTGTAAGATCCTGATACGTAACTTTATAGACACCCGTCTCCGTCAGCGAGAACTGATACCACTGGCCGGTGGCGAGCACCGACTGCGCAGCATACCCCCGAGTGCCCTTACGGGCTTTCGCATTCATGCCGGTGATTTCCAAGGTCACGGAGGTCAACTTCTGGTAGCGGCCGGGGGCGGTCTCCACGATTGGAATGAAATAGAGCCGCGCAAAGACGTCATGGCGGTCGTAAGCAGAACTTATTTCATACTTAACAGATTGATTATGAAAATCTTGAGGCACAAGTGCCGCCTCTTGTGCGGTCATCTCCTCAAACTCCTGCGACACCACCTTGACATTGTAGTCGGAGAAAAAAATATCAACAGGGATGGCCTCATAAAAAACCGGCAGATCGGGGAAATCATATCCGTAAGTGGCGTTTTCGAAGGTGAGAAACGTCTGTTGGGAACCGTCCGAGAAGGTGTTCTGGAAGGGTTCTCCCCAGCGGATTGAATATTTTTTTTGTATCGTTTGTGCCTGAATATCAACGATTTGAAAACTTACTAAAATAAAAATTACAATCTGTACCCAAGATTTCTTTGTCATTTTCCGTTATTTAAGTGTGAACCTCACAATAATCCATAACGAAATGACGTTGTAATTATTGCAGGAAAAATTGTAACAAAAAAGAGGTCAAAGCGTTTAATAATTTTGTATCTTTGCCCGCTATAAATATAAACGAATATGAATAAACGAATTGTTGTCATAATCACTGTCGTATTGGCCTTTGCAGGTTTTCGTGTGTCCGCGCAGGATGCACTGTTTTCGCAATATTATGCCAACCCGCTCTATTTGAACCCGGCATTCGCGGGCACCAACGTCTGTCCGCGCCTGGCATTCAACTTCCGCGACCAGTGGCCGTCGGCTCCGGGAACGTTCATGACCTTCACGGGTTCCTACGACGAACATTTCGACAAGTTGTCGGGCGGTATCGGCGTTTTGCTGTTCGGCGACCGCGCCGGTGAGGGCGGCATCATCAACACCTACACGGCCAGCGTGATGTACTCCTTCAAACTGAAGGTTTCCAAGAATTTCAATATGCGCTTCGCCTTGCAGGCCACCTACGAGAACCGCAGCCTCAACTGGGAGAATCTCGTTTTCGGCGACATGATCGACCCCAAGTACGGTGTCATCTATCAGACCGCCGAAATCCAGCCTAACCAGCTGACTATCCACTCGTTTGACATGGCCGCCGGCTTCTTGGGCTACACCCCGCACTTCTACTTCGGCGTGGCTGCCCACCACATCGTGCCCATCATCGGTGCCAGAGGCTTCATCTCCAACGGCTTGGGCGCCTACGACTACCGTCCCGTGAAGTGGACCGCACACGTCGGCGGTTACTTCGACCTCAAACGCAAAAGTAAGAAAGAGACTTCTTTCGGCGATATTTCCATCAGTCCGAACTTCATCTACCAACACCAGCAGAACTTCAACTACTTCAGCGAGGGTTTCTACCTCAACTTCTACCCGTTCACCCTCGGCATGTGGCTGCGCCACGGCCTCACCTACAAAGGCGAAGTGTTCATGGGCACCGACACGCTCGGACAACCCATCACCCAGCCTATCTCCTATCACAATATGGATGCTTTCATCGTGATGTTCGGCGTAGAATACGAATGGTTCAAAGTGGCCTACTCGTATGACGCAACTATCAGTAAATTAGCCAACTACTCCGGCGGTGCGCACGAGGTCTCCCTGCAGTTCCTCCTGCCCTGCCCCAACAAGCGCAAAGCCTTGAAAGACCTCAACTGTCCGTCTTTCTAACACTTTAGAATTCAGAATATTAAAATCGAAAAACAGTTTAAGAAATGAATACAGCAAAGAAATTATTAGGATTGTTCACTATCGCAGCGCTGCTGATAGGAATGTCTTCCTGTAAGAAACAGAAATCCGCCACCACGGGCTGGAACTACAACGATGCCAAGAACGGCGGTTTCGAGGTGGCGCCGTTTGAGGAGCAGGCCACCGGTCCCGGCCTCGTCTTCATCGAGGGCGGTAGCTTTGTGATGGGCCAGATGGAAGAGGACGTGATGAAGGACTGGAATAACACGCCCCGCCGCGTCTCAGTCGCCTCTTTCTATATGGATGAGTGCGAAATCGCAAATGTTGACTACCTCGAATATCTCTACTGGCTGGAGCGCGTCTTCATCCCGCAGGATTTGAAAGTGGTGTATGACAACGCCATGCCCGACGAGGCCGTTTGGCGCGATCGTCTGGGCTACAACGAGCCCCAGGTGGAATACTACTTCCGCCACCCTGCCTTCCGCTTCTATCCGGTGGTGGGCGTGAGCTGGCTGCAGGCCACAAACTATGCCGCCTGGCGTACCGACCGCGTCAACGAGCAGATTCTGGTGGACCGTGGCTATATTGAGTTCGCCGAGACTCCCTCCGCCGAAGGTTACTTCAACACTGATGCCTACCTGACCTACGAATCCTACGAGGCTGAAGGTCAAAAACGTCTGCGCTACATCTCCAGCGGCGAATACCGCAACGTGAAGATGGAAGACGGCATCCTGCTGCCCAAGTACCGCCTCCCCACCGAGGCTGAATGGGAGTACGCCGCCTTCAGCACCGTCGGCAACACCCTCAACGAGCGCGTGCTTGAGCGCAAGGTCTATCCGTGGAACGGCTCACAGCTGCGTTCCGAAGACAAGAAATACTACGGCGACTTCATGAACAACATCCGCCGTGGCCGTGGCGACTACATGGGTGTCGCCAGCTCCCTCAACGACAACGGCTTCTACACCAAGGAGGTCAAGTCCGACTGGCCCAACGATTACGGCCTCTACCAAATGGGCGGCAACGTGTCCGAATGGGTCATGGATGTCTATCGTCAAACCTCCCACGACGACGTGACCGAATACAATCCGTTCCGTGGTAACTACTTCGAAACCAAGAAACTGTTGGAAGATGGTACGGTTGCCGAGCGTGACAGTGTGGGTAGAATCCCGATGGTTCCCGTCTCTGACTTCAAGAACGACCGCCGCCGCAACTACCGCGCCGCCGACAACAAGAACTATCTCGACGGTGACTGGCAGTCCCTCAAGGACATGGACGACTGGAAGAACGCCACTACCAGCGAGGAAGCCACCGACAGAATGTACGCGAAAACCAACGCCAACTACGACTTCTCCCTCGTCGGCGACCGCGCCCGCGTTTACAAAGGCGGTTCCTGGAAGGACATTCCTTACTGGTCTTCCCCCGGCGCAAGACGTTACCTCGACGAAGACGAAGCCACCGATTACATCGGTTTCCGCTGCGCCATGGCTCGCGTGGGTACACAGACCCAAGGCGCCAAAGCCAGCAAAAACAGGTAATATTTCCATTAACAATATAAAAACGGACCTCTTTCCCTTCGGAAGGAGGTCCATTTGTTTTTGGAGCTTCGGCATTCTTGCCGAAGGCTTTTCGATAGGAGCTTCGGCATTCTTGCCGCAGGCTTTTCGATAGGAGCTTCGGCATTCTTGCCGAAGGCTTTTCGATAGGAGCTTCGGCATTCTTGCCGAAGGCTTTCCGATAGGAGCTTCGACATTCTTGTCGCAGGTTTTTCAACAGTAGCGCCACCTCTCGTGGCGGCTTGTTTTGCGGCAGGAATGCCGCGGCTCCTAAGACACCGCCATGTTATTCCACTTTGCTCAGATCGACACCGGTGAAACGCATCACCTCCTGATCGCCCTCGAAGAGGATAAGCTCCTCGCCCACAATCTCATAACGGGTGATGTCGCGCTTCAGCGCCTGCATAAACTTCCGTTCCACGCCCATGTTTTGGCAGAGGCGCTTGGTGGCACCCTGAAACTCAAGGGTCATCTTATGCTTTTTGTTGATGGAATACGTTCCGAAAAAGGTGTTACACCCAAGGTTACCCTGGATGTTGTCAGCAGTGTCGAACGTGATGAACGGGCGCAGGGCAAAGTCCGCGCCTATCTCAACACCGCCTAACTTGACGAGATTCCATTGCGTCCCGACGAGAGGATAATGCTCGTCGCTCACGCTTTTCTTGGAGGTTTTGCAGCCGCACCCAGCGAGAATCAAGGTTATTGCCACAGCGGCTAAAGCGTAATGTCTCATATTTGTCATGGGTTATGGGTTATTGGTTATTGGATTGTGAATTCGTTATTGATTCCGTCAATGAAATCCAGAATCTCGTCACGGCCAGCACTGGAGACAGCCGAGGACCGAATCATCATCGGTAACTCCTCCCAGGTCTCCGCAAGGGTATTCTTCATCTTTTGGACATTACTCATGGTTTTACCAGCTGAGTTTTTGTCGGTTTTGGTGAAGATAATGGCAAACGGGATACCGTTTTCTCCGAGATTGTTGATAAAATCAATGTCAATTCGCTGAGGTTCGAGCCGTGCATCAACCAACACGAAGACGATTTGGAGATTCTCGCGAAAGAGCAGATAGTCGGAAATCATCTTCTGCCATTTCGCACGGTTGGTCTTGGACGTCCTGGCAAACCCATAACCGGGCAAATCCACGAGATACCAGTTCTTATTGATCAGGAAATGATTGATCGTCTGCGTCTTGCCAGGTTGAGAGGAGGTCTTCGCAAGCCCCTTGTGGTTAGTCAGCATATTAATGAGCGAAGACTTGCCCACGTTGGAGCGACCAATGAAGGCATATTCGGGCAGGTTGGGGACCGGGCACTTGCGCCAGTCAACCTCGCTTTGCAGGTATTCGGCGGTCTTGATCAGCATAGTCGTTTATCTTCGGGCCAACCACTCGTTGGGATTCACGTAATGGTCGTTTTTCCAGATTTCAAAGTGCAGCTCGTAGGTATTCGACGACGCGCTCTTGGCCACCGTTCCGATGGTCTGCTTGGTGGAAACTTTGTCGCCCACCTTGACATTTGTTGACGCAAGATTCTGATAGACTGTGATATACTCGCCATGACGTATCATCACGACCTTGGTGCCCATAATGGGCATCACAGCGGTGACAACCCCTTCGAAGACGGCACGGGCAGACGAGCCAGACTCGACCAGAATGTCAATGCCGTGGTTGTCAATCATTACGGAGGGGACATCGGGGTGCGGGTAGTTGCCGAAATCGCTGATCTTCGCGCCTTTGGCCACCGGCCACGGCAGCTTGCCCTTGTTGCTGACGAACGAGGCGTTGAGGGTCTTCTCCTCCGGTGTCAGCGCGATGGCCGTGGAGGATTTGGCCGACGAAGAGGCTGAAGACGACGCAGTACCGCCGGAAGAGCCCTTCCCCGACGAGGACTTGGCACTCTTCTTGCTCCGCTCGGCGTTGGCTTTGGCAATCTCGGCCTTCACCGCACGCTGGATGGCCGCGTCAATTTCCTTGCGTTGCTGCTGTTTCTTTTTCAGGTCGGCCTGCAGCTTCTGCGACTCCTTCTTCAGTTTCTCAGCATTCTGGGTCTTCTTTTTCCGGTCATTCTCCAAATTCCGGCGCTCCACCTCCTTGGCATCCACAACTTGCTGGGCTTCCCCTCGCAACACCTCAATCTGCTCGTTCTTCTTGGTCAGTTCCTCTGTGGTTTTCTGGATTTGCACCGACTGTTCGCGGATATTGCGGGAGAAGAGGGCATAGTAGCGCATACGGCGGAACATCTGTGAGAAGTCGTCGGCGGCAAGGATGAACGTCACCTTGTCGAGGAAACGGCGGTTGCGGTAGGCGTTATAGACCAGCTGCGCATAGTCGGCCTTCATGTAGGCCAACCGTTTTTCCAAACTCTTGATTTCCTGCTGGTTCTGCTCCTGTTCGTCCTCCATTTGGATGATTTGCGAGTTGAGATTGGTGATCAGCCTCTCCCGATCCTGAATCTGTTTGCGCAGAAGCGCCGCCTGCTGGACGGCCGCTTTCTGGTTCGACTCGTTCTTCTTCAGCAGCTTCTGCGTATTGGCGATCTCATTCTCAATCTTCTGTTTGTCTTTCTTGAGCTGTGTACTGCTTTTCCCGCTCTGCGCTGAAACCAGCGTCGGAAACCCCATAACCCAAACCAGAAAGAGAATCCAGAATAAGCTTCTATGATTTGACAAGTGACAATTACCCATGGTATGAAATATATTTTGCAAAGATAACAGATATTTGTGCATTATTATTGTGTGAATCAATATTTTATCAACAAACAATCGTTAATCGCCAATTTACAGGATTATTTGTTACTTTTGCCGCGTTTTTAGTGAGAAAAATATGTCCACCGATATGATTATCGAATTGATCGGCGCGGCCATCGGGCTGATCTACGTAATTTTAGAATACAAGGCCAACGTTTGGCTTTGGCCTGCCGGCATCGTGATGTCGCTGTTCTACGTGGTGATTTTCTTCCACGGGAAGTTCTACGCCGATGCGGCCGTCTATCTCTACTACATCGGGGCAAACACCTACGGGCTGCTCGAATGGACACGCGCCCGCCGCCGCAAACTGCCGAACGACAGCGCCGATTCGGGCGAGTTAGCGATCACACATGTCCCTAAGAAACGGCTGCTACCGCTCGTCGCAACAGCCTTCGCCCTGTGGGGACTCCTTTACTGGATTCTCAGCACGTTCACCGACAGCCCCGTGCCCCTTGGCGACGCCTTCACCACCTCCCTTAGCATCGTGGCGATGTGGATGCTGGCGCAGAAGTATCTGGAGCAATGGCTGTTATGGATTGTTATAAACCTTGTCTCCACCGCCCTCTATTTCTGGAAAGGCCTCTACTTTACCGGAATATTGTTTATCGTTTACGTGATTGTCGCCATACTCGGATATTTCCGGTGGCGGAAAGAAATGCTCTACCCAAGTAGTACCCAAGTAGTACCCAAGTAGTACCCAAGTCCACCCAAGCTCTTTTAGCTTGGGTATAGTATGCCTGCAGTATGGGAAATGTATGGCTACACCTTGTGTAGAGACGTGCTGCAGCGCGTCTCTACATGCGCATCTCTACAGAAGGTGACACGTAGAGACGTGCTGCAGCACGTCTCTACATATGGTGAATCGTTGTCGTAAAAGGGATTACACCGCCTGCCAGCCGATGTCTTTGCGATAGAACAAATCCGAATGTGCCATCTTCGCAACGCCTTGATAAGCATCTTGTTGCGCTTCCTTGAGCGTATTTCCTTTGCCCACCACGATGAGCACGCGTCCGCCGTTGGAAAACAGCTGTCCGTTCTCTTCCTTCACGCCCATGCAGAAAACTTGCTGCGACAAAGCGTCAGGGTTGTTCAGCGGGATGTTTTTCGTGTAGCTACCGGGATAGCCGTTGGCCGCCAACACCACACCGAGGAACGCCTCTTCGTGGAATTCTGGAGTAACGTCTTTATTGTCAAGCACATCCAGCATCATTTGGGTCAAATCGCTCTTGAGTTTGGGGAGCACAACTTCCGTCTCCGGATCGCCGAAGCGGGCGTTGAACTCGATAACCTTCGGACCGTCCTTGGTCAACATCAAACCGCCGTAGAGGACACCGCAGAACGGACAACCTTCTGATTTCAAAGCTTTTGCCGTCGGTTTCATAATGTGTTCCACGGCCCAGTCGATTTGGGTT
Source organism: Bacteroidales bacterium (assembly GCA_017395245.1). GTDB lineage: Bacteria > Bacteroidota > Bacteroidia > Bacteroidales > WCHB1-69 > F23-D06. Next base: position 34,245 of record JAFPVR010000055.1, read on the forward strand.
TGCGGGATGACGGGCACGGGGGCGTAGGCGCCCATACCGCCGGTATTTGGGCCTTTGTCGCCATCGTAGGCGCGCTTATGGTCCTGCGCGATGACAAGCGGCACCACCTGCTCGCCGTTGACCAGTGTAAGCAACGAGAATTCCGGACCTTGCAGGAACTCTTCCATCACCACCTTGCCCTTGCCGAAACGGTTGTCTAACAGCATGTCTTTCAGCGCGTTGTCGGCTTCTTCGGCAGTCATGGCAACCACCACGCCCTTGCCGGCGGCCAACCCGTCGTACTTGATGACGATGGGGGCACCCTGCCGGTCCAGATAGGCTTTCGCGCTGTCATAATCTTCAAACGTACGGTATTCTGCGGTGGGAATCCGGTATTGGCGCATCAAATCCTTCGCGAACTCCTTGCTCGTCTCGATGCGGGCGGCAGCGGCGGTAGGTGCGAAAATGCGCAGTCCGGCAGCAGCAAACACCGTGGCTATATCATCCGCTAAAGCCGCCTCGGGCCCCACAACGGTAAGGTCAATATGCTCCGACAAGGCAAAATCGCGCAGCTTTTCCGTCTCACCCTCACTGAGATTCACTAAAGTGACAGGCGCACCGGTCTGTGCGGTGATATGCTTCATCCCGACATTGCCGGGGGCGATGAAAAGTTCAGGTTTCAAGGCGGATTGCGCCATTTTCCAAACGATGGCATGCTCGCGGCCACCGCGTCCGATAATCAATATTCTCATGCTATTCCTTGCTTAATGTAAATCCATTGTATCTTGCCATTACCTGATCGACATAGTTCACCGTATGTTTACCAGGATAATAGCCACATTTGACAACCTCATCGCGATAGTATTCCTTGTGCGACTTTTTGATGAGGTACTCCGCCGTCTGCCCCCACCTCGTCTGGTCGCCGCCATATTTCTCGCACAGCGCGATTGCATCGAGGATGTGTCCGGGGCCGGAATTGTAGGCACCCGCCACGAAGTAGTAAAGGTCAGCGGTATCCACTTTGTCGCGGAAAATGTTGCAGAGGAAGGAGATATACTTCGCACCAGCCCAAATTTGATCCTCCACGGAGGATGAGTCCGTGATGCCGTATCGCTCGCAAGTGACGGGCATCATCTGCATAACGCCGAAGCTGCCTCCGAAGCCCACCAGGTCGGGAATGAACCGCGACTCCTGGTAGATGATGGCCGAAATCAGCCGCCAATCAAAACCGTAGTGCGCTGATGCTTTCTTCAGCACCCCGTCATAGTAGGAGGTGCTGTTGCGGCTCTTGCCGAACGAGCGCGAAATGACGTAGGAGTGCGGCGAAAGGTATTTCTCGCACAACGACTGATACTTGTTGGTCTCCTTGAAATTCACAAGCCAGTTGTTGATGGTGTCGTTCAGTTTACCGTTGCTCCGGTTCAAAATCCACGTGCGGGCAAAGTTGTCGCCCACACGCGGCCCGATAGTCAGCTGGGTGTAGAACGGCATCAGCGTGACGGCCTCGTTGTAGTTGCAGACCGCGTAATCAATCTGGCCGTCCACCAGCATATCCATCAAATCCTCAATCGCCAAATCGGGATTATGTTGAATTCTCCATGATAAAGAATCCTCCAACATACTGAAATCCAACTTATTGTAATACTTAGCCGCCGTATTGACTACATGCGGGACAGAGTCGTAGGCGGGATCTTTCTTGCGCATAATGAGCACCGGGTAAGTATAGACAACCGGCTCCGAAACCGTGATATAAAAAGGATTGTAGTTGGTCTTGTCGAAGTCGAAACAGATGATGTCGTACTGGTTGGAGAGTGCGGTGAGGAACATTTTTTCCGGATCCGACTCAATGACGATGTTCACCGGCCGCTGGAGATCCTTCTCCAACTGCTTGAGCACATCATGCTGGAAACCGATTACGGAGCCCTGATAGACGAAATAGTCGGCCGCATGGTAGAAAAGGCAGACCGACAGCGTGTCGCTATGGGCGTGCACCTTTTTCTTCTCCAATTTGGCAATGCGGAGTTTAGGAATAGCCGAGCCATGGCCGTGCACCAAGACGACCGTAGCGAGAATCAGGGACGCAACGATAAGAAAGAGTAGGCTTGAGTGTTTCCTTCTCAAAACCAAGGTTTTAGTTCGTCTCGACCATCAGAATGGTCTTCTCGGTGGTCTCGCCTTCGTTGACCTGCACCTGCGTTGTGCCCGTGAACTTCTTGGCAACGCCGTTCACAGAGTCAATCTTCACGGCATTGACGATCAACAGGGCGGGATAGTCCAACGTGTAGGTGAACACGCCGTGGCCGTCCGTCATCATGCTGTCCACCGCAGAAATTTGGGGCAGGACCGCGAGACCGGAGTTGTACTTCACCGTGTCGAAGGAGACGAGCGCGAAAGGCACCACGGAGTCAGCGTCCATGCCGTTGGACGAATAATAGCAGGTGAGACGCATCTTGCAGGAGTGGTCTTTCTTGCATTGGGAGAAGAAAAACAGGCCCACTAAAGCGACCAAAATCGGCAGGAAAATCTTCATTTTTTTCATAAAGCTCTATTTCTAAAAACGAATGGCAAAAATATAAAAAATTCGTAACGCTCCGCCAATCCATTTTATTGTGTTGCAAAATCGTTGTTTTTTCAAAGTGGCGGACTTTTAATAATCGGGAAAAAGCGACGGCACTGATGCCCCATATCCGATATTTTTTTATTTTTGCAGGCTGTTTTAGGAGGTACGGCATCCCTGCCGCACAAAAGTCGCCAGGAATGGCGACACTCCTACAAACCGACAGAATAACAGTTGTTATATGGAAGGCTGAAAAAGAATGTGACAAACGAACAAAACAGGAGTATTTTGAAAAAGAAATATGCATGGGCAGCGGCCGTCATTGTGGCAGTGCTGATAGTGATTGACCAAATCATCAAGGTCTGGATCAAGACGCATTTAACTATAGGCCAAACAGTTCCACTGCTTGGTGAATGGTTCAACCTGCACTTCGTGGAAAACGAGGGCATGGCGTTCGGCATCAGTTTCGGTCAGCAGGTCGGAAAGTTCCTCCTCTCGCTGGTGCGCATCCTGCTCGTGGGCGCGCTCGTCTGGTTCACCGCCAACCGCATCAAGCGCGACAAGATGGACTGGGTGACGCTCGCCATCCTTTGCCTTGTCATTGCGGGCGCGTTCGGCAACATCATCGACAGCATGTTCTACGGCATTCTCTTCACGGAGAGCACTTTCATGGATGTGGCGCAATGGTCGCCCGGCCATGGTTACGCCCCTTTCTTCTTCGGAAAGGTGGTTGACATGTTCTACCTCCGCCTCTTCCCCATCCCCGACGGTTTCCCGCTCTGGGGCGGTTCCTGGTTCTTCCCCGCCATCTTCAACTTCGCCGATGCCTGCATCACCGTCGGCATCTTCCTCGCCATCATCTTCAACAAACGGATTTTCAGCGACTTGGAAGAAAAACAGGAGAAAAATGTAGCAAATACTGAAGGTGAAGCGTCTATATCAGAAAACGAATAAAAGAATAAACATCAAACAATAAACATCAAAGAAATGAAAGTATTAGCATTTTTGAAAAAGCAACTGCTGTTATTGGCAGTTTTGGCGATCACGGCTCCGGTTTTTGCCGTGAACCCGCCCGATGAAGGCATGTGGCTGCCGATGTTCATCAAGAACTACAACTACGCGACGATGCAGAAAATGGGTCTGCGCCTGACCGCGGAACAGTTGTACAGCATTAACAACTCCTCGCTGAAGGACGCCATCGTGCAACTCGGCGACGGTTTCTGCACCGGTGAGATCGTTTCCCGCGACGGTCTGATGTTCACCAACCACCACTGCGGCTACTCTTCCGTGGTGGCGCTCTCAAGCGTGGAGCACGACTACCTCAACAACGGTTTCTTCGCCATGAGCAAGGAAGAGGAACTTCCCGTGGATTTCCACGTCCATTTCCTTGAGAGAATGGAAGATGTGACCAGCATCGTGCTGGCCAAGGTCGATGAGAAAACGACAGAGAGCGAGCGCGCGAAATATGTGGAAGAGGCTATCAAGAAACTGCGCAAGGAGAATTCGCAGGACGGCCGCTACAAAGTGGTCGTGAAACCCTTCTACGAAGGCAACGAGTACTACATGTTCATCTACACGATGTATGAGGACGTGCGCCTCGTGGTCGCTCCCCCGAGCGCCATCGGCAAGTTCGGCGGCGACACCGACAACTGGATGTGGCCCCGTCATACCGGCGACTTCACTGTCTTCCGCATCTACACCGCCCCCGACGGCTCCCCGGCCAAGTACTCCAAAGACAATGTGCCGATGAAGCCGAAACACTATCTGCCCATCAGCTTAAAAGGCTATCAACCTGGCGATTACACCATGATTTGGGGTTATCCCGGCACCACCAACCGCTTCATGACCTCCTACGAGGTGCAGAACGAAATCGACATCAACGCCCCGGCCATCTATGAGCCGTTGGATGTTATCCTGCCCGTGATGCACGATGCGATGGAAGCCGACAACAAGGTGAATCTGCAATACGCCGACAAGCACGCCGGTCTGGCCAACTACTGGAAAAACCAGCACGGTGAGGTCGAAAGCCTCAAGGCCCTCAAGGTGGTGGAGTCCAAGGCGAAACAGGAGGCCGAACTGACCAAGTGGATCAACGCCGACAAGACCCGTAAAGAGAAATACGGCAACTGCCTGGCTGAAATTGAGAAAATCTGCAAGGAAGTGGACGGCGCCAAGTACAAATCCGCGTTGAACGGCAATCTGCAGTTCTCCGCCTCCCCCACCCTGCTCACCACCCTGCGTCTGCACGGCCAGTTGAAACTCGAAAAAGGAGAGAAGAAATTCGAAGACAGCAAGATTGAGAAGCTGTTGAAGGCGTTTGACAAGTACAACGACGACACCGATCCTGCCACTGAGGCCAAGATCGTGGTGGCCTGCCTCAAGACTTGGGAAGGCCATTCCGAGGCCAACCGTCCCGACCTGACGTTCTTCACCAAGAACTTCAAAGGCAACTATGACGTTTTCGAGAAGGCCATGCTCAAATCCATCTTCCTCAGCAAGGAGAACTTCGAGAGCTTCTTGAGAAAACCGTCCAACAAAGTGTTGGAAAGCGATCCCGCCTACCAATATTTCCAGGCTTTGTTCCAGTATGTTTTGACCGCCTCTTCCGCCATGGACGTGGATGAGAAGTTAGAGGTTCCGCGCCGCACCTACATCGCCGCGTTGAAGGAGATGAATGCCTCCACGCCGATGTATCCGGATGCCAACAGCACCATGCGCACCACCTTCGGCACCGTGTGCGACTACTATCCCGCCGACGGTGTACATTATAATTACTATACCACCACGAAGGGTATCTTAGAGAAAGAAGTCCCCGGCGATTTCGAGTTTGACGTGCCCGCCAAGCTGAAGAAGCTGATCCTCGACAAGGACTTCGGCCAATATTTGGACAAGGACGGCTCCATGCATGTCTGCTTCCTCTCCAACAACGACATCACCGGCGGCAACTCCGGCAGCCCGATCATGAATGCCAACGGCGAGCTCATCGGCCTGGCCTTCGACGGCAACTGGGAGGCTTTGAGCAGCGACATCGTGTTCAACACCGAGCTGCAGCGCTGCATCAACGTGGATGTGCGCTACGTCCTCTTCATCATCGACAAGTTCGGCGGTGCCGGCTATCTGCTGAACGAAATGGATGTGCGGAAATAATCCGCTCCTCCTATCGGACGATTGACATTATTGTAGAGACGTCACAATGTGGCGTCTCTACGTGTTTTAAAAGTCAAGGGAAAACCAGCGTGCGTTGCACTTACTTCTCAGGCAGAATGTGTCGAAGCGAGGGAAATCCCCTTCCCGCCGGGAAGGGGTGGCCGCAGGCCGGGGTAGGGGCGCCCAAAGGCAACGGCCTTAAGAATCGTAAATGCTACAACATTCACTCTTACAATATCTTACAACAAGCTTTAACTATTAATTGTTAACAAACTCTTGATTATCGTAGTGTTAAAATAATTCATATCTTTGCCGCCTATTTAAAAGACGGCTTTGAAGACGAATCAAACTGACAGACACAGGATCGACCTCTCCACAGAGGCACTGGCAACCTTTCCAAACGGTGGAAAGGTGGTTGTGTATAATGCTATCGACCGTAACACGGAGGATTTCTGCCGTATTATGAGTTGTGCGAGGTTCTTTGCTAAACAGGGCAAGCAGGTGGTGTTGCCGCCAAAGTTGGACGTGCCGTATAAGAACCCCGCATACGATATGATTTTCGGCACTCTTCGAGGAACACCGTATTATGGCAAATGCCCGGATTTAATCATTGATAATCAAGGATATGAACACGAAGGATATGTTACAGAAAACCAAAAACATGCAATCAAGAATATGCTCAAACACGGACTATCGCAATCCGATAGGATTATTATAGACAAAGTCAAGTTAACAGAAAACTATGTCAAAGCGCGAATAAAAGGAAAAGTACATGAAGGGAAAAGGGTAACCGAAGTGTGGATTAGGGATGGTGAAAACTTAAGGCTTGTGTATAAAAATACGAACGACCAACCCATATAAAATGAATTGGCCGCCGGCCGCCGAATCCGCAGAATCGACACTGCAAAAATACACTTTTTTTAATATGCAGACATTCTTCGATTTTTTTATCGCCAGATAGGTAATGCGAACACACCGCTTCTTTCTCCTGAGACCCAAAAACCATTAAACTTCCCCGCCCATTACAAGTCATTACCAAATAACGCAAGATTTTATATCTTCCCGTTACCAAATTTTCGTACTTTTGCGGTTTCAAAAAATTGACCTATGACATTGGCTAAAACACAGAAAGATAGAGGATTAGTTAGAGCTTATACGTTGATGGCGATGCTGTTGCTGTCGGCGCTTTGCGTATTGGCTCAGCCCCCGGGCGGCGGATACCCCGGCGGAAGGCCCCCGGGCGGTTTCCCGGGCCGTCCTCCCGGCGACCGCGGCGGCTGGAACCAGCAAATGCCTCAGCAACCTCAGCAACTGAAACAGAAGAAAAAAGTGAGAGAAGGATCCACGTTCAAGGTCGCAGGCCTCCTGCGCGATTCCATCGCCGGCACCCCGTTAGCCTACGCCAACGTCGCCGTACTTGACGCTGGGGACTCCTCCCTCATCAAAGGAACCTCCGCCAACGGCAACGGCTACTTCGAAATCGACGGCATCCCGCAAGGCCAATGCATCCTTCGCGTATGGTGCTTCAACTACACCCCGAAACACATCCCCTTCTCCGTCAAAAACAACACCAACCTGGATGTCATCAAGCTGATGCCCATCTCCACCACGCTTAACGAGGTGACCATCAAGTCGGAGAAACCCTTGTACGCCCAGGACGGCGAGAAACTCATCTACAACGTCAGCGAAGATGCCTCCATCCAGACGGGTACCACCGAGGACGCCCTGCAGAATGCGCCCGGTGTGGAGGTCGATGTGGAGGGCAACATCACCTTGCGCGGCGTGTCGAGTGTGGAAATCTGGATTAACGACAAGCCCTCAAAGCTTACCGAAGAGAACCTCAAGACCTACCTGCAGACGCTGCCCGCCAATGCCTTGGAGCGCATCGAGGCCATCACCAACCCGTCGGCCAAATACGCCACCGATGCAGAGGCGGTCATCAACATCGTCACCTCCGCACACGTGAAGAGCAACCAGTTTGTCAGTTTCGGTATCAACGGCTCCAACCAGCCATTTATCTCGCCGTGGGTCAGCTACATGTGGACAAAAGAAAATCTGAGCATAAACTTCTTTTTATCAGGACGTTACAATGCCCGCCGCAATACGGATGAGACGACCTCCTATCAGCGCCGCGATGCCGAAACAGAGGGTGATTACGACACCACCTGGTCGGCCCAGACTTCCCAGATTGACATCAACCGCCGAGGCAGCGGCAACTTCTTCCTCGGCATCAACTACGAGATTGACACCATGAGCGAGATTTCCTTCGATGCCGGCGGATTTTACAACTACAACACCACCGGCCTGACCAAGTCTGAAGACCAGACCTACTACAATGTCTATGAGGAGGAACCGTATGATCAGAATTACATCGACACGACCCACAGCAAGACCAAAGGACAGTCCATCTTCGCACATGCAGGCGTGGACTACACCAAAAAATTCGACAAGAAAGGCCACAATCTGCGCATCAGTTTGAACACGCGTTTCAATCACAACGCCAGCGACCAGTGGTATAACCGTTACTACGATACCTATTACGACCTCGACGAGCATCGTTACCTGCTGACGCGCAACTACAGTTTCGGAGGCAGCTTGGACACCCGCTACAACCGTCCCTACAGCGAGAACGGGGAGATGAGTTACGGTCTTCGTGTCGACCACTCCTCCATGAACAACGACTACAAACGCTACAACGACACTATCGGCGTGTTGGTGGACACCTTGCGTACCTACCATTTCAACGGCAATTCGACCAATCTCAATGGTGACGTAAACTGGACCCACCGTTGGGGCGGCTTCACCATCAGCACGGGCTTGGGTTTGGGCATTTTGCGCGATGCCTACGACTACATCAGCGATATGCCGTTTGCGGATGCCGGCGCACCCATTTACTTCTCGGCACGGCCCTCCATCCACCTTTCCTACCGCACCGAAAACATGCACAATTTCAAACTCAACTACTCCATGCGCATGTCCCATCCTGGCGAAGAGCAGGTGAGCACCTTCCGGCGCTATAGCGACAACAGCTATTCCACCGGTAATCCGAATGTAAAGAGTGGCTACACGCACAGCATGGAAGCCGGCTGGCAGAAGTATTTCAACCGGTTCGGCAATGTCGGCGTGGAACTTTACGGGCGGATGAGCACGAATGAAATCAGCTCGCTGACCGACTCCAAATACGATGAATTCCTGGATCGTGTGATCAGCTACTCCACACCGTATAACATGGGAACATCTTGGCGTTATGGAGCATCGCTGAACGCCACTTACCGTCCGACGGGCTTCATCAACCTGCGTCTCTATGCCAACGTCTATGACTATGGCTATAAGATGGAATACGACCGCATCGATGAGTTTGGCAATGTCAGCCATCAACGTGATCAACGTGACAAATGGTCATGGAGTGTGCGTCTGAATTTCTGGGCGAAGGCCTTCGACTGGTTACAGTTTACCGCTTCTGGATTCTACAACTCCCCGACACTCAGTCTGATGAGCGAGCGCAAAGCCCGTTATGCGCTGAATTTCGGTCTGCGCAGCGATTTGTTCAAGCGCAAACTGTCCATTTACGTCAATGTGCAGGACATCTTCAACTGGGGCGGCAGATACGGTTCCGGTTCCGAAAACACGAACCCGTACTACCTGAGCAACAGCACCAGCAAGGTGCTCAACAGCCGTTATATCTCAGCCGGCATCACCTTGCGTTTCGGCAAGATGGAGCTTGAGAGCAAAGCACAACAAACCGGTAGTGAATCCGATTCCGGCGATTCAATGTAGAGACGGGGCGTGCCCCGTCTCCACAAACGATGGAGAAACAATGTCAAATTCTGAACAAATGAAAAAGATTATAGGAATAGGCAACGCATTAGTAGACATACTGGTGCACATTGAAAACGACGAAATCCTGGACCGTTTAGGCTTATGCAAGGGCGGCATGGAGATGATTGACGCGCAACGGAAGCGCGAGATTTTAGAGGTTATTTCCGGGATGCCGCAGACGATGGCCACCGGCGGATCCACCTCCAACACCATGCACGGTTTAGCCCGTTTAGGCGCGAATGCCGGCTATATCGGCAAGGTGGGCAACGACGACCTCGGGCGGCTTTTCCGGGCCGAATGCGAGCGCTATGGGCTCACCCCGCACCTAATTACCACAAACGACGTGGACACAGGCGTGGCCATCACCTTCATCTCGGCCAATGCCGAACGCACCTTCGCCACCTACCTTGGCGCCGCCGCCACCATGCAGCCCGACCAGGTGGATGCAAAAATCCTGAAGGGCTACGACCTCATTCACATCGAAGGTTACCTCATCTTCAACCACGATTTGATTCTGGACGTCTGCCAGAAAGCCAAAGCCTGCGGCTTGCAGATTTCCATGGATATGGCCAGCTACAATCTCATCGAGAACAATCTGGACTTTGTGAAGATGCTGCTTCGCGACTATGTCGATATTATTTTTGCCAACGAAGAGGAGGCGAAAGCTTTCACAGGCGTGGAAGGTGTGGAAGCGCTGCATGTACTCGCAAGCTACTGTCCCGTGGCCATCGTGAAGGTCGGCAAGGACGGTTCCTTCATCGAAATGGAAAGCAAAGTCACCGCTATCGCGCCCGTGGATGCGAAGCGCGTGGACACCACTGGAGCCGGCGATATTTACGCCTCTGGATTCCTTTTTGGCTATACAAACGGCTATGATTCGCTGCGATCTGGAAACTTAGCGTCCTATTTGTCCGCGCGACTGATTGAATATGTAGGGGCCAAACTTCCTGATGACGAATGGATGAAAATAAAAAAAGAGGAGCTTTAAGTTCCTCTTTTTTAATGCTTTGAGCCACTTGTGAGACTTGAACTCGCGACCTACGCATTACGAATGCGTCGCTCTACCAACTGAGCTAAAGTGGCTTGGTTTTGCGGGTGCAAAAATACACTTTTTTTGGACATACGCAAGTCTCAAAATTTTTTTTTATCAAATCGATATTTTTCACAGTTATTCAGATATTTTGTATTTTCGCGGTTTCTTTTTCCAATCAAGATGGGCAAGAATTTATATATCATCGGTGGTTGCAACGGAGCTGGCAAAACGACGGCTTCCTATACCATCTTGCCCGAAATTCTTGACTGTAAGGAGTTTGTCAATGCCGACGAGATTGCCTACGGACTCTCCCCGTTCAATCCGGAAGGCGTGATCGTGGAGGCTGGCCGGCTGGCTTTGAAACGTGTAGCCGACCTACTGGAACGTGACGAATCCTTCTCCATCGAGACCACCCTTGCGGCGCGCACCCTTGTCAAGACGGTGCGTCGTGCGCAGGACAAGGGTTACTACGTCAGCCTGCTCTTCTTCTGGCTCAATTCCATCGACCTTGCCATCCAGCGCGTGGCTGAACGAGTCAGCAACGGCGGCCACAACGTGCCCGAACCGACTATCCGGTCGCGATATGTCAGCGGAATCCACAATTTCTTCCATCTGTACGCCAACGCAGTGGACTACTGGACGGTTTTCGACAACAGCGAAAGCCCCCGTCGCCTCATTGCCTCCGGCGGACGTGCGAGGAAAATCAAAATAGTTGAACCTGAATTATTTAACCAAATAGAAAGGTATGTCCAACAAAGAAATTAAGGAATTCGAGAAGAAACTGATATTCGGTCTCAACCTGGCCGAAAAACGCATGCTTCACGAGAAGGCGCTCCACGAGGAGTTTGTCATCATGCAGTCGGCCGACGGCGAAATCCGCCGCGTCCCCGCCAAACAGGTGATTGCCGAAAACGTTATTTTCCAATAGCTAAAATCCGTCAAAACATGTCGGATATACGCTGACAAAAAAGAAAACGCCCTCGAATTGAAGGCGTTTTCAGTTGAAATCTGGAAAATCTCTCTTACTCTTGCGTGGGAATCACGGAAACGTAAGATCTGTCCTTGTAGGTTTTCTTGAATTCGACAATGCCGTCGCACAAGGCGAACAGGGTGTGGTCCTTGCCCATACCGACATTCTTGCCGGGGTTGTGGACGGTGCCTCTTTGGCGGACGATGATGTTGCCAGCCTTGGCGAACTGACCACCGAAGATCTTCAAACCTAATCTTTTACTCGCTGATTCGCGGCCGTTCTGTGAACTACCGACACCTTTTTTATGAGCCATAAGTCTAAATTTTAATCGTTAATACAAAATTTTACAGGGTAATGTTATCGATCTTGATGGAGGTCAGGCACTGGCGATGACCATTCAATTTCTGATAACCTTTTCTTCTTTTCTTCTTGAAGACAAGAACTTTGTCACCTTTCAGGTGTTGGAGGACGGTAGCGGTAACATTCGCGCCCGAAACGGTCGGCGTACCCACTTTTACATCACCGTCATTGTCCACTAACATGACGCGGTCAAACGTGACTTGCGCACCTTCTTCAGCCTTGAGGCGCTGAACATAGACTCTGCGGTCTTTTTCAACCTTGAATTGTTGCCCGGCTATTTCTACGATTGCGTACATTTTGATTTGAATTTTAGTTTGTAAATTTTTGGGCGGCAAAAATAGGATTTTTTTCAATACAAACATTTCTGTGCAATTTTTTTTAAACTTTCGCGTTATGGCACGGTTTTTGAAACGTTTTGAATGTACAAAAATTAGAATGATATGAAAGCATTGAATCAAGTTAAAGTATTGTTATTCACAATATTAACTGCTGTAGCAACAATGAATGTCAGTTGCGCACAGCCCGAGAAACAGTCCTCGAAATCCGCTTCAAACCACTCGCCGAGATACGTTGATCTGACCGAAGCGGCAGAGTCTTCCGTCAACGCGGTCGTCTATATCAAGACGGAATTCACGCAAAAGAACGCCGTTTGGGACGACTTTTTCGGCGGCACCATCTGGGAGCATTTCTTCGGCTCCGCACCGAGTGCCTACCCGGTGCAAGCGGCCGGCTCCGGAGTCATCATCTCCTCCGACGGCTACATCGTGACCAACAACCACGTGGTGGAGGATGCGGTCAAAGTGACCATCACGCTGAACGACAAGCGCGAATACGAGGGTGAAATCATCGGCACGGATCCGGCCTCCGATCTGGCGCTCCTCAAGATCAAGGAGACGAAGCTGCCGTACCTGACCTTCGCCAACTCCGACTCCGTGCGCATCGGTGAATGGGTGCTGGCCATCGGCAACCCCATGGGGCTCAACTCCACCGTCACCGCCGGCATTATCAGCGCGAAAGCCCGTCAGCTTAGCACCGGCCGCGGCACCACCTCCGACGAGGTCTACCTGCAGACCGATGCGGCTGTCAATTCCGGCAACTCCGGCGGCGCCCTCGTGAACGCCTCCGGCCAATTGGTCGGCATCAACACCGCCATCGCCTCCGGCAACGGCTACTACACCGGCTACTCGTTCGCCATCCCCTCCAACATTGTGGAGAAAATCTGCTATGACCTCCAGCATTTCGGTGTCACCCAGCAGGCCTACCTCGGTGTCTCTATTATGGAACTCAACGCTACCAACGCCAAAGAGCTGAACCTCAACGATGTAAACGGCATCTACGTGGCTGAAGTCTCCGAAAACGGTGCCGCTTCGCAGAACGGATTCCAAGAGGGCGACGTCATCACTCACATTGACGACACCCCCGTCAACAGCCTCCCCGAAGTACGCGGCGTGCTCAAAACGAAATCCCCGGGCGACAAGGTGAAAGTCGTTTTGGTCCGGAACAACGAAAAATTGACAAAAAGTGTAACTTTATTAAATAGTAAGGGTACAACAGAAAAAGTTGAAAAGTAGTGATAGAAATAGAATGGGCATGCCCTCTATAAACTAATGGGCACAACCCTATTCCTAAAGCAGCCCCGAAGGGGCAAGAGCTCGGTAGCCCAGGGTAAGGCCGATAGGCCGCAGCCCTGAGATATGTAGTCAAAGGTCAAAGTCAATAGTCAAAGGTCATAAAATGAGGCAATTAAAAATTTCAAAATCCATCACCAACCGCGATTCCGCATCGCTGGAACGCTTCCTGTCCGACATCAGCAAAGTGCAGATGATCGGGGCCGACGAGGAGGTGGAGCTGGCGCGCAAAATCAAGGCTGGCGACGAAGACGCTCTCAACAAGTTGGTAACCACTAACTTGCGTTTCGTTGTTTCCGTAGCGAAACAGTACCAAAATCAAGGTATCGGGTTGCAGGATCTCATCAACGAGGGCAACCTGGGACTAATCAAGGCCGCACAGCGTTTCGACGAGACGCGTGGCTTCAAGTTCATCTCATACGCCGTCTGGTGGATCCGCCAGGCCATCCTGCAGGCCATCGCCGACCAGTCGCGTATCGTGCGCCTGCCGCTCAACCAGGTGGGTGTCATCAACAAAATCAAAAAGGAGACCGCCCGTTTGGAGCAGACCCTCAACCGTCTGCCCACCACCGAAGAGATCGCCACTGCCATGGACATGCCCGTCTACAAGGTGGCTGAGATTATGAAGATGAACAACCATCCGCAATCCATCGACTCCCCCATCGCGCCCAACGAGGAGACCCGCTTCGTGGATGTCTTCGTGCACGACACCGACGACAACACCGACACCTCCCTGATGCACGAGTCGCTTGCTTCGGAAATCAACGATTTGTTGGAGACGTTGCCCGAGAATGAGGCCGATGTGCTGCGACTCTTCTTCGGCATCGGCACCACGTACGAGCACACACTCGACGAAATCGGCGACAAATTGGGCATCTCCCGCGAGCGCGTGCGTCAAATCAAGGAGCGCGCCCTGAAAAAACTGCGCCAAAGCAGCAAGAACAAAAATCTCAAAAGTTATTTATAAAATCTATTCCTTAAGCAGCCCCGCAGGGGCAAGAGCTCGGTAGCCCAGGACAAGGCCGAAGGCCGCAGCCCTGGGAAAACAGGACAAGGCCGAAGGCCGCAACCCTGGGTCAATAGTCAAATGAGAAGGCAACCATATTTATATATTACCATGGCAATCCTTTTGGCCTGCGCGGCAATGGTGTCGTGCAAGCCGAAGGCGCTGCCGGAGCCCAAACCCATGGGCTATTTCCGTATTGACCTGCCCGACCACAAATACAAACTGTTGGACGCTTCCGAAACTTCACATAACAAGCAGGCGGACATTGCCGTCTCTCCACCCTTTACCTGCGAACAGTCGGTCTATGCTACATCCACTTTGGAAGTTCAGCCTGACCGTTGTTTGTGGATGAATATCACCTACCCTGAATTGAACGCCTCGTTGCGGTTCACCTGCTTCACGGTCAAAAACGCCGACAGTCTGCGAAAACTGATGATTTCGGAGGACAAGATGGTGAAATTCCACTACCAGAAGGCCGACGATGTGCAGTTTTCCATCATCAACGACCCCGAGGCGCGCATTTGGGGACAAACCTACGAAATCTACGGCAAAGAGGTTGCCACACCGTTCCAGTTCTGGCTCACCGACAGCGTGCATAACTTTGTCCGCGCCACGCTCTACTTCGACGGCACCCCAAACAACGATTCGTTGCAGCCCGTGATTCAATATCTCAAGGAGGATGCGATGCACCTCATCAATACCTTCGCATGGAAACCCTGACCGACCATATCTTCCATCTTTCCTCGGAGGCGGATTTTGAGGCGACTGCGTTGCTGGTTTTCGAACTTCAATACGAAAACAACACCGTCTATCGCACTTATTGCCAGCATATTGGCAAGTCCAAAGGAAACGTTCGCAACCTATCCGAGATTCCCTTTCTCCCCATTTCGTTTTTCAAGACCCACGACGTGAAGACGGGTGATTTCGAGCCCGAGCTTATCTTCCGCAGCAGCGGTACCACAGGCATGGAACGTTCGCGACACCTCATAAAGGACGCCGCCTTGTACCGCAAAAGCCTGATAGAGAGCTTCCGCCATTTCTACGGAAACCCGTCTGATTACGTCTTTCTGGCCCTGCTGCCCAACTATATAGAGCAGAAAAACTCATCGCTCATCTACATGATGGAGGAGTTGATGCGCGAATCGGGCGCGAAAGAAAACGGCTATTACCTTTATAATCACAAAGATATGTATCAAAAACTGATACAACTGCGTGATAATCAACAAAAAACAATCCTTTGGGGTGTAACGTTCGCACTCTTGGACTTTGCAGAACAGTATACGATTAATTTTCCGCAACTCATTGTGTTTGAGACCGGTGGAATGAAAGGTCGGCGAAAAGAGATGGTGAAGGAAGAGCTGTACGACATCCTTCGCAAGGCTTTCGGGGTAGCGGACATCCACTCCGAATACGGCATGTGCGAGCTCCTGTCGCAGGCCTATAGCAAGGGCGGCAACATCTTCTCAACCCCGCCATGGATGCAGCTCCGGCTTCGCAGCGAGAAAGATCCGTTTGACGGCAGCAACCAGATGGCGACCGGCGTTATCAACATCATCGACCTAGCCAACCTCCACAGCTGCGCATTCATCGCCACGGAGGATTTGGGTCGCCGCCACCCCAACGGCATCGAGATTCTCGGCCGCATGGACCATTCCCAAACCCGAGGGTGCAGCCTGATGGTGTTGTAAATCCAAAATTTATGTACCTTTGCCAACCATTTCCAAGACGAGGAAATGGCATTTAACATTTTGAAATTCAAACAATTAAAAACATAAAGAATATGAAAAAATGGTTATGGACAAGTCTTTGTGTCGTTGCTCTCGCGGCAGCGGTGGCCGTCATATTGGGATGCACCACCAGTGACGAACACATGACAAAGAAAGACGGTGTTTACATTGTGAACACCACCAAGTTGGGTGCCGACGTGCAAGGCTACAACGGCCCTACCCCACTCAATATCTATATCAAGGACAACAAGATCCAAAAGGTGGAGGCACTGCCCAACGAGGAGACCCCCGGTTTTTTCCAGCGGGTGCAGAACGAACTGTTAGGCAAATGGAACGGCATGGATGTGAAGAAGGCCGCCACCGCCGAAATTGATGCGGTTACTGGCGCGACCTATTCCTCCAACGCGGTGAAGGAGAATGTCAAGATTGGCGTGAAATATTACCAGAAACACAAGAAATAAATTGTATAAACATGCCCTGACGTGTAGAGGCGCAAAATTTTGCGTCTCTACGAAGGCGTAACCGTTTTAAAATTCATAATGTCAACACGCATTCATAGAATCTGCATATCGTTCCTACTGGTGTTCTTGTCAGCGGGAACGATTTGTTTGCAGGCCCAGGACACCATTCGTCTGATGCAGTACAACCTGATGTACTACACCAACAGTTCTGGGGTGTCGGATTGTAACAGTATGACCAACAATCTGAACAACAAGGATGCGCATATCAAGACCATTTTCCAGTACGTGCAGCCCACAGTGCTGTGTGTGTGCGAAATAGGGTCGCAGACGCAGTATGCCGACCGGCTGCTCAACAACGCCATTAACGTGGACGGCATCGATTATTACCGACGCGGACCGCTCACGAGCCAGTCGGGCGGCACCATCGCCAACATGATTTTCTACGACTCCCGCAAGCTGACCCTCTACAAATCGACCAACATCACGACTGCGTATCGCGACATCAACGGTTACACATTCTACTATAATGCTGACAATCTGGCAGATGGCGACACCATATTCTCAACGTTCTGGATTGCGCACCTGAAAGCGGGCTCCGGCAGCACCAATGAGCAGTATCGCCTTACGCAGACGCAGAAGTTGATGAACCGCATCGCCAACTTGGGGTTGCCAGGTAACTACACCTTCTCCGGCGATTTCAACATCTATTCCAGTGACGAGCCTGCCTATCAAGAACTTACGGAATATTCGAACAGTCTGTACCGTTTCTATGACCCGGTGAACAGTCCGGGCTATTGGCACAACAATGGGCAGTTTGCCTCGCTGCACACGCAATCTACGCACTCGCAAGATGCCGACTGTTTCTCCTCCGGCGGCCTCGACGACCGCTTTGATTTCATCCTCGTTTCGCCGTACATTTACTACGGCAGCGACCGAATCCACCTTGTGGATGGTTCGTATCATGCTTTAGGTCAGGACGGTATGCGGTTCAACGGTTCCGTCCTTTCTCCTGCCAACAACTCTATCCCGAACAATGTCGCCACCGCGCTCTACCAGCAGTCCGACCACTTGCCAGTAATTCTGGACCTGGCCATTGACGCACATGTCGGCGTACGGGAGCCGCAGGCCGACCATTTTGTCCACGTGACCAATCCGGTTCGGGAGAGTTTGGAAATGGAACTTCAGAGCGTCGAGGCCGGTTTCTACACCATTTCACTGTTCTCCATGGACGGTCGGACGCTGGCCGTGTACCAGGAAGATTTGGACGCGGGAGTACATAAATTGCGCTACCCCTTTCCCTATGGAAGAGGCGCGTATTTAGCACATATTCAGCGTAAAAACGGCCGAAAAACAGTCAAAAAATTGATTTGTTTCTAAACATAATCTGCGTCAAACGATGAGAATGACACTTTTGGAATAAAAAAAATGTATTTTTGCACTTTCGTTTTCATCTACAAAAAAGAATCAAAACCGTTATGAGCGAAGTCGTTGTAAACCGTTATTCTGACGAAGATCTGGAAGAATTCAGAGCTTTGATTGAAAAGAAAATCGAAGAGGCTAAAAAGAACCTCGAAGTATATCAGGAGGCCTACAGCGGTGTCGGAAATGACACAAAGGACACGGCCCCGACATTCAAAAATCTGGAAGAGGGAAACCAAGTGCTTTCCAAGGAGGAAAATGGCCGCTTGATGGCCCGTTTGGTCAAATATATCGCCAATTTGGAGGCTGCACTGGTCCGCATCGAGAACAAAAGTTACGGCGTGGATCGCATCACCGGCAAACTGATTCCCAAGGAGCGTCTCAGAATCGTCCCTCACGCCACGTTGGACATTGGCACCAAATTGCAAGAAAAGAAGAAATAAGGTGTTTTTCGCGTGATTAGACCGCGATGAATCCTTTGTTACAGATAGAAGACCTGTCGCTCGATTTGCGGCGCGACACCCAATGGAACCCTATTTTGCACCATATCCAGTTCTCCCTCGCAGAAGGGGAGACGTTGGGTATTGTCGGTGAGTCTGGTTCCGGAAAGTCTGTCACCGCCTTGTCCGTCATGCGGCTTCTGAACGAGCGGGCCGCCCGCTACCCTTCCGGCCGCATCCTTTTCCACCGCGATGGTCCCGACAAGCCACCTATAGACATACTGAAAGCCCAAGAATCTGACATGCAGTCGATTAGAGGCAATCAGATTGGGATGATTTTCCAGGAGCCGATGACCTCGCTCAACCCGGTCATCCGTTGCGGCGAGCAAATCACCGAACAGATTCTGCTACACAAGAAAGTGACGGAAAAGGAGGCGAAAGAACAAGTCCTCCACTTGTTCAACGAAGTGATGCTGCCGCGTCCGGAACAGCTTTTCGATTCGTACCCTCATGAACTCTCCGGCGGGCAGAAGCAGCGCGTCATGATTGCCATGGCCATGAGCTGCCAACCGAAACTGCTCATTGCCGACGAGCCGACCACCGCCCTTGACGTCACCATCCAAAAGAACATCCTCGCGCTCATCCGCGACCTGCAGCAAAAATACGGAATGGCCGTGCTTTTCATCACCCACGACTTAGGGGTAATGGCTGAGATTTCCGACCGCGCCATCGTGATGTACAAGGGCGAGATTGTGGAGGATAACAGTGTGCGTGACCTCTTCCTTCATCCGCAAAATGCTTACACCAAGCAACTTATTGCCTGCCGGCCTTCGATGACCACCCGTCTGCGCAAACTTCCGCAAGTATCTGATTTCGACGGAAATACGGATACCGATATCAAACAAGTCGTTCATAATCTGACCGTTACGCCAGAAGAGCGAAAAGCTGCTCACCAGCGGCTGTATGCCGGTGACAAAATCGTGACAATCAAGAATTTAAACAAGATTTACAAGGTACGGAAGCGCAAACTGTTTGAAAAACAGAAGTTCTTCCATGCTTTGCACGACATCAACCTCGACATCTACGAGGGCGAAACGTTGGGACTTGTCGGCGAGTCGGGTTGTGGCAAAACCACTCTCGGCCGCTCCATGCTACGGTTGATTGAGCCAACGTCCGGTGAGGTCAACTATCAAGGGAAAGACCTGACACAACTCCCCATGTCGGAGATGCGGAAAATGCGGAAAGACCTGCAAATCATCCTGCAAGACCCGTATTCATCGCTCAACCAGCGACTTACCATCGGAGAAGCCCTCATGGAACCGATGCGGGTACACGGCATCCTGAACAATGACAAAGAACGCAAGAAACGTGTCATCGAGTTGTTGGAGCGCGTAAGCCTCAATGAATCACACTTTTATCGTTATCCGCACGAGTTTTCTGGTGGACAGCGGCAGCGTATCTCCATCGCACGTGCCTTGGCGGTGAACCCGAAGTTCATCATCTGCGATGAATCGGTTTCTGCCCTCGATGTGTCAGTGCAGGCGCAAGTCCTCAACCTGCTCAACGAGCTCAAGGCTGAATACCGGTTCACCTACATCTTCATCTCGCACGACCTGTCGGTGGTAAAATTCATGGCCGACCGCATTGCCGTCATGCAGCAGGGTGTCATCGTGGAAACCGGCGAGGCGGACGCCCTCTGTGCCCACCCGCAGACCGATTACACACGCAAACTCATCGACTCCATCCCTAAAGGCATCACAGGGTGAGACAGACAAGTGATCAC
Source organism: Bacteroidales bacterium (assembly GCA_017395245.1). Lineage (GTDB taxonomy): Bacteria > Bacteroidota > Bacteroidia > Bacteroidales > WCHB1-69 > F23-D06. The sequence goes on from JAFPVR010000055.1 coordinate 54,574, forward strand.
ACATCAAACATTATAGCAATGAACAACATTTGGAAAATCGTAATCCGTATCGGCATCGGCCTATTTTTTATTGTCTCGGCGGTGCTGAAGCTGCTGTCTTTGGACAGTTTCGAGCTGTACATCTACAGTTTCGACATTGTAAACTTCGTTTGGAGCGGTCTGGCTGCGCGGGCCATCATCGCTTGCGAGCTTCTGGTCGGCATCCTGCTGATTGCCAAGATTCGATACAAGGAGGCGTGGTGGCTGGCCATGCTCATGCTGGCAGGCTTCTCGCTGCTGCTGGTCTATGTGATGCTGTTCCGCCACGACAGCAACTGCCACTGCATGGGCGACCTGGTGGAGATCAAGCCTTCCATTTCGCTGATTAAAAACCTGATAGCCATTGCATTGCTGTTATTTGTACGCAAGGAGGACGACTACCAGATTGGACCCTTAGGTCGCAAACTGGTGATAATTGGAGCTTTCGTGGCCGCCCTTGTGCCACCCTTTGTCCTGTTCCCGATGGACGGTGTCTATAACCTCTTCGCTAAATCCGACGAGTTGGAATACAGCGAAATCGATTTCCATGCGCTGATGGCGGATTCCACCATGCAAGATGTGGACCTTGCACACGGCAACTATATCGTAGGCATTATCTCCTCGGGCTGCGGTTTCTGCAAGACCAGTTGTTTGAAAATGTCGGAGATTGTATCCAACAACCAGTTGGACACCAACAAGATACTCTATTTCGTATGGGGTGACAGCGCATCGGTGCAGCCATTTCAGGAGGAAACCAAGACTGAATCGTTCCGCTATGTGCGCGTAAGCCCGATTGCGGCCATACGAGTTGTCAACGGGCAGTTCCCGACCTACCTGTTCATCCGAAACGGCGAGGTGGAGGCCACAGCAGACCTGCGCCACCTCACCGAGAAGGCCGTACGCGAACATCTTCAGTAAAGACGTGCCACGGCGCGTCTTTTCAAACGCGCCTCACAAGTTTCCACAGACGTACCCATATCTATAGAGACGTGCCTCGGCGCGTCTCTTCTATTTTATAGAGAGGAAAAAATTTTTTTATGCCATACTTAACAAAAAAAATGTATTTTTGCCGCGTAAATCATTTCAAAACACATTATATATGGCTTTGTCTGAGAATAAAAAAAGAGAACTCTTCGAATACTACTCACAGAACGGCTTCCGTCAACCGATGGACAAAATCGCCGATAGTTTGAGAATTTGCCACAAAACATTCTTCAACCGTTACTGTAACAAGGCCAAATCCGTTGAGATTGCATGGCAGTATTGGCAAGGGGTCTGCCAGAAAAAGTGGATTGCCCTCATGCAGCACTGCAACCACAGCGTGGAAGCCCTGACGGTAACGGTGTTCCACTTCCGTTCAATGAGCCGGGAAGAGCCTCATTATTACGAGCTTACACGAGACAGACGTTTATACCTTGGTACGGATTCTTTCTTCTACACCGCCCTGAAAACCGTATTGGAGCGCGGCAAGCAGTGTTTCCATATCCATGAGAATCTAAATGAGGAAACCTACATCCAGTTCCTGCTGAACAACCTCTTTCAGATTGATGTGGAGGAGGAGCGGCGACCGGATGTCCTGCGTTACGTCCTTTTGCCGGCCCTGACCGAACGCGGTATGGAACTGTTTATGGAAACCCCGTTCGCGTAAAGACGTTATAATTCACGTCTCCTCAGCCCATTCCAAACAGTCTCTGCAAATTAAACATGGCGTATTCCCATCAATCTAAAAAAGTGGTATTTTTGCCGCCAATTTTGAAATGATGAAAAGAATCGCCCTTACAATTTGCATATTGCTTTCCTTGTTCGCCGGACGAGCCAGTTACCTGTTGATTCCCATGGACCTCGCACAGGCTAATCACCTGAAGGCTTACGGCATTGCCTATTTCGCTGTGGCTCACCAAGTTGACATGAGCTGGCTGCTAAACTACCGAGGTGGCAGTTTCATGTGCCCCTACAGCAGCGTCTTGGAAGATGAGTGCGTCATCCGCGGTGTCTCCTACGAGGTCATCGCCGACATGCAGGCCACGCAGATTCTCAACGAAATTGCGGTAGTGGAGAACAATATGAACGAGATTCGCCTCACCAAGGAGCCGAAAATTGCCGTCTACTCCCCGAAAAACAAGCTGCCGTGGGACGATGCCGTGACCCTCGTACTCACTTACGCCGAAATCCCTTACACCGTGATTTACGATGAGGAAGTCATCAAGGGTGAACTGCCGAAATACGACTGGTTACACCTGCACCATGAGGATTTCACCGGCCAATACGGGAAGTTTTGGGCCAGTCAGCGCAACACCAAGTGGTATCAGGAGGATGTGAAGGAGAATGAAGAACGGGCCGCACAGTTAGGTTTCACCAAGGTGTCACAGATGAAGCTGGCCGTGGCCAAGGGCATCCGAGACTTCGTGGCCGGCGGCGGTTACCTTTTCGCCATGTGCTCCGGCCCCGACAGCTACGACATTGCGCTTGCTGCCGAAGGGGTGGACATCTGCGAGAGCATGTTTGACGGTGACCCAATGGACCCGCAGGCGCAAAGCAAACTCAATTACGATAACTGTTTCGCTTTCACCAACTTTCATATTGAAACAAACCCTTACGTCTATGAGGTTTCCGACATTGACGTAAGTCCCACGCAGCATATCTCCAACAAATCGCACGACTATTTCACGCTGTTCGAATTCTCGGCAAAGTGGGATCCTGTACCCACCATGCTGTGCCAGAATCACTTGCAAGTGATTCCCGGCTTCATGGGACAGACCACGGCATTCCGTAAGGAGCTCATCAAACCGACTGTAACCATTATGGGCGAGTGCGCTTATTTCAACGAGGCCCGCTACATCCACGGTGAATTCGGCAAGGGCACCTGGACGTTCTACTCCGGCCACGACCCCGAGGATTACCAGCACCTCGTCAACGACCCGCCCACCGACCTGAATCTATTCCCCAATTCGGCCGGTTACCGCCTGATTCTCAACAACGTGCTGTTCCCTGCCGCGAAAAAGCAGCAGCAGAAGACTTAAGACGTGAGACTTAAGACTTAGGACTTAAATTGGATATCAGAATATTGCATTGCTATAACGTATGATTGTGTAAGAAAGGAGACCTTAAAAGTCTCAAGTCTTACGTCTTACGTCTCAAAACAATTATCTGAAGAATGGTTTTCATTAAATGTATGGAACCATATTATATATCAGTTCCACCACCTGCGGACCGGCAGCGGCGGCGGCCTCCAAGACCTCTTCATGGCTGGCTTTCTCCACGCGACCGATAATGCCCAAATCCGTGATGACGGAAAGCGCGAACACCTCGATGCCGCGATGGCGGGCCATGATGGCTTCCGGAACGGTGGACATACCCACGGCATCGGCGCCGAAAAGATAGAACATCTTGTACTCCGAAGGCGTTTCAAAGCAAGGACCCGACACACCGATATAGACACCCTCCTGCAAGTGGATGTTCAACTTTTTGCCGGTTTGCTGCGCCAATTTCACCAAACGGTGCGAATATACCTCGCTCATGTTCGGGAAACGCGGACCTAACTCATCGTCATTCGGACCAATGAGCGGATTGGTGAAAAAGTGGTTGATATGGTCGCGGATTAGCATGATGTCGCCCACCTGGAACGTGGGATTCATGCCGCCCGCTGCATTCGAAAGGATGACAGTTTTTACGCCAAGACCGGGCAGAATCTGCTGCGGATAGGTCACTACATCCATTGGGTAGCCCTCATAATAGTGGAAACGGCCGCTGAAAACGAGCACTTCCACACCGTTCAACCGACCAAAAATCAACGTTCCCTTGTGCCCTTCCACCGTGGAAACTGGAAAATAGGGGATGTCCTGGTAAGGAATCTCATCCACAATATCGACTTTATCCGTCAGGCCACCCAAACCGGAGCCTAACACGATGGCGATTTTCGGATCTATTGTTTTACGGAAGTTCAAATATTCAACCGTTTTTTCAACTCTTTTTCTCTTTTCCTCTAACATGGTCTTTCACTATTTGGTTAAACGTATCCCGCTGTGCCTCAGTAAGAAACTCAACTTCCACCGGAACCACAAAAACGGGTAGCAAAGATACAATATTTCTGATATGCTCTGACTGTAACCGCATCCAATCTTTTTCCGTGGTAACCAGCACGGCACGTTCACCTGTGTTGTTAAAGTGCTGATCATAAACGGATTGAATTTCTTTTTCGGTGAATGTGTGATGGTCAGGGAAGGCATAATGTTTCACCACATTTATTTTTCTCGCTATTGCAGAGACGCAAAATTTTGCGTCTCTGCAAAGATAATCAAGCAGCGGCTTCGGATTTGCAATGCCCGTCAGCAGCACCACATCCCGAACGGTCTCACAATCAAGATTTTTAGCAGCCGGGGTGACAGGCGACAACTGTTCGTAGCGGAAACGGGTGAAAAACAGGTCTTGATGCGGTTTCAGACGAAGCTGATAGCGCCATTTAGACTCGTCAACGGAAGCCCCATCGGGCACTTTTGTCACCACAACCATGTCGGCAAAACGCGAGGCTCGCGGGAACTCGCGCAACTTTCCTGCAGGCATCGGCATGTCCGGGCGAAAAGGGCGGTCGTATTCCGTCAGCAGGATATGGAACGTAGGCCGGAATCGCAGATGTTGGTATGCATCATCCAGCACAATCACGTTTGTTTCAGGATGCTCATCTAAAAGGTTCCGCACCCCTTCGCAACGGTCGCCATCCACGGCCAGGGGAACGTCTGGAAAACGCAAATGCGTCATAAACGGCTCATCACCAAACACTTCCGCATTCCTATCTTGTGGATCTGTCTGTAATACAGCCTGATAACCCTTCGATTTCCGGCCATAGCCGCGACTGAGCACCGCCACATGGAAGTCCTGCTTCAGTAGGTTTATAACATATTGGGTATGAGGGGTTTTACCTGTTCCTCCCACAGCCAAGTTGCCAATGTCAATGGCGGGGACAGACGAAACCTCGCTCCATAGTATCCCTTTTCGGTATAGAAAGCGCCGAATCGCCGCCACACACCCGAAAAGCAGGGAAAAAGGGGTCAGCAATATACCTATGAAGAGCTTAAATTGCATTTTCAGCGGTTTCACTGCGCTTGGCCGCTTCCCGTTCCGCACGGCGCTTTTGCGCGGCCTCCTCCATTTCATTTTCGTAGGCCTCGTAGCGATTGATAATCTTGGTCACGAGATGGTGGCGCACCACATCTTTGTTGTCCATGTAGATAAAGTCGATACCCTTCACGCCGCGCAAGATGCGGTCGGCGAGGATGAGCCCTGACTGCTGATGTTTGGGCAGGTCGATCTGGGTGATGTCGCCGGTAATGAAGAACTTGGCGTTCTTGCCCATGCGGGTGAGGAACATCTTGAGCTGTGCGGAAGTGGCATTCTGGGCCTCGTCGAGGATGACATAGGCATTGTCGAGCGTGCGCCCGCGCATGAAGGCCAATGGCGCAATCTCAATGACTTTGTCCTCCATCATCGTCACTAATTTCTGCATGGGCATCATATCCCAAAGCGCATCGTAAAGCGGTTGAAGGTAGGGGTCAAGCTTATCGCGGAGATCACCGGGCAAGAAACCGAGATTTTCGCCGGCCTCCACCGCCGGACGGGTAAGGATGATACGCTTTATCTGCTTGTTTTTCAATGCCTTGACAGCCAATGCCACAGCTGTATAGGTTTTGCCAGTACCCGCCGGACCTACCACAAAAACCATGTCGTTCTTCTCCGCACTCTCCACTAACCGTTTCTGGTTCGGGGTTATGGCCTTGATGATTTTACCCTCACGCCCGTGCACGATGACATTGCCATCGGTCTGGTTGAGGGCGTAAAAACTGTCGTCCTCCATCGCCGTGATGTTGATGATATCGGTTTCGGTGAGTTTCCCGAATTGTTCTATATGCCTTTCCAGCAGTGAGATTCGGTTCTCAAATTCCTGCACGTCGTCATCGGCGCCGGAGACTTTGATTTCGGTGCCACGGGCCACAATCTTCAGTTTCGGGAAGATGTGCGTCAGCATGGTGATGTTATTATTCTGGAAGCCAAGCAGTTCAACTGCAGTATCGGGATTGAGGTCTATAATGGTGTCCATGTTCGATTTATTCGATGACAAGATAGTTCAAAGGATTGATAGGAAAGCCGTTATACCATAGCTCGAAGTGCAAATGGTAGGAGTTGCCTCCTTCCGAGCCAGCATTTCCGGCCGTGGCGATAGGCATACCGGCAGTCACCCGCGAACCCAACGTTTTGAGCAAGGCGGCGTTGCGTTTGTAGATGGAAATCATATTGCCGGGATGCTGCACGATAATGGTATAACCATCTGACGCTGTGTAGTTTGCGGCAATCACCACGCCGTCGGCCACGCAAGTGACCGTCTTGTTGTCGTTGGGGGTAATGTCAATGCCGTAATGGTTCTGCGACGCGTCGAAAAGCCGGGTGACGGCACCCATGGCCGGCGGATATATCGAGATGTTGGTGATTTTGGCCTGCTCGATATTGGGAACACCCCCGCTATTGGCCGAGCTGTTTTCCCCGACACGTCCGAGAATCATTTCCGCCTCCTCCAGCACCTCATGCAGCCCTTCACCCCGTGAGGGATCGCGATCCACAGGATGCACGTCCGGGGTTGTCTGTGCCTCGTCATCCTCATAAACCGCTCCGTCATTGCCCTCCAACATACCGGTAAAGTTTTCTATAAACTGCTGGTTAATAGCAAGTTGTTTCTCCAATGAATCCACTCGCGCCGCCGTTTGCTTGTACATCTTGTAGTCTTTCTGGTCTGTATAACCGGGAATATAGACGCGCAACGGAGTTAGGGCAATCAGCACGGTGGTCAGCACAATGATGACGAAAGCAGCGAGGATGGCCACCACGGCCATCTTCTGGATGGTGATGCGGCGGATGACGAAGCTCTGCTCGTGGGTATCCTCATTGGAGAACACCAGCCTGTAGCGCGTCTTCCACTCGCTCACAATGATATTCCATACATGCTTTATCTTCTCAAACTTGCTCATTTCTGTCTTTCCATCCGTTTGGAGGCGCAAAAGTACATTTTTTTTGACCATTGACCATTGACATTTGACCTTTGACTGTTGAAGACTTTTTTGTGTATTTTATAATTCTCTAACTCATAACCAATTAAGTCAACCCCTGAAAAATAATCTATCAACAATGCCATTTTTGTGGGTCTTTTGTAAAGAAATAATCGTATTTTTGCCCCCGAAAAAATAAACTAAAGCATTATGAACGAAAGAGAGATTAACGTAAGTTTTTTCAGATTTGAGGACTTGAGGATTTATGCCAAAGCTATGGATTACATCGTGTGGTTGTATCAACAGCTTCCTACGAATGAAGTAGCTGACAATCAGAAATTTATGCAGAAATCGTTCTTGAGATCCGCTCAAGACATTGCCCTGAATACGGCCGAGGGCTCTTCCCGCAATAGAACCCAGTTCCTGTATTATTTGAAGATGGCGAAGAGTTCTGTCAGAGAGTGCGTGGTGCACACGGAAATCGCTTTCCGCTCCGGCGTCATCACCGAAGAGGCCAAAGATCACTCCCGCAACGAGTTGATGGAGCTGACCAAGATGATCGGCTCGCTCATCGCTTCCCTGCAGCGCAGCACCATCGGCTACGGTCATTCAGAGAGACCGTCCGAAGATGTTGACGATATGAACATCCCCGAAGCGGACGATTTCGACGAGATGAAATTCTGATTATCCCTAAAACCACGTAAATTCTAAACGTATATACATAAAAGGATGTCTTTCTGGATGTCCTTTTTTGTTTTTAATTATCACACATTCGACCTTTTATGAAATTCAAGCACATCTTACTGCTCCTGTTTTTGGTTCCCTTTTCGCTTTCAGCGAGAACACTGACCAAAAGCGAGATGACCACATTGGGCATTCGCGCTTTCCAGCAAAAGGCTGTCGGCATCTATCCGGATGCCGTTTCCTACTTCCTTCAGGGTTGCGACTATCTGCGTGATGGAGGGGACATCTATGCCGCCGTGCTACACTTCGACCACGGATTCCTGATTCTATCGGCTGAGGACGCCGTCATGCCTATTCTGGCCTACGGATTCACGGATGACATAGACGTGGACAACCTTGCGCCAGGCGTGGAATCCCTACTGTCGCAGTACAAGGATGAGATTGCCGTCGCGCGTCGCACGCAACTACCTGCAAGTGAGCGCATCCAGAACGCCTGGAAAGAGCTGCGGAACCCCTCCCGCGCCACGATGACGGAAACGGTCGTCGCCCCGTTAATCACAGCCAAGTGGAACCAGAACAAGTACTACAACTACTACTCCCCACGCGATGCGGAATCGCCGAGCGGCTATGACGGCAAGGTGCCGAACGGCTGCGTGGCGGTGGCCATGTCCCAAATCATGTACTACTACCGTTACCCCGAAAGCGGCACGGGCAGCCATACGAACTACACTTACGACTATGGCAACTTCTATGTCAACTTCGGGCAGCAACACTACTGCTACGAAGCTATGGTTGACAAGCTTAATTTCTACAACAACGAGGTGGCCAAACTGATTTTCCATGCCGCCACATCGGTGGATATGGGTTACGGCGCCGACGGTTCGGGAGCCTATTCGCATGATGTCCCGAACGCGATGTCCACCTATTTCAGATACAACTCCGACAGCCATTACCGCCAAAAGCATGACTACAGCGACTCTTCGTGGCGGCAGATGCTCAAAGCCGATCTGGATGCCGCCAGACCTCTCTATTACTCCGGCTATTCGGAGAGCGGCGGCCATGCGTTCATCTGCGACGGCTACAACAGCGACGAATATTTCCATTTCAACTTCGGCTGGGGCGGGTCCGGCAACGGCTACTACATCACCCAAAGCAATGACGACAACGCGGTAGGCGGCTTCAACCACGGTCAGTGCGCCATTTTCAACCTGCACCCGCGCTACGATGATTATCCCCTCTACTGCGACGATCACGAAATCACTGCCACGGAAGGCACATTGGAAGACGGCAGCGGCAATCTTGACTACCAGAACAACACCCACTGCACGTACGTCATCGCGCGCCCGATGCAGTACTCCGTGGAAATCACCCTGACAAAACTGTTAACGCAGGAAAACCACGACTATCTGCGATTCTGGAACGGCCATCCTTCCCAAGACAGCCTCCTCGCCGAGTTTTCCGGTGCCGTTTCGAACGCCTCCTTCCAGCTCAGCACCGACAGCCTGTACATCACGTTTGAGACGGATGACTCGGTGACAGACCAAGGCTGGCACTTTCATTTCTATTCCCTGCGCGAGGGCGTGAGCTGCGGCACCCACGCCACACACGAACCGTCAGGCATGATTTCCGACAACAGCGACGAGAACAACAACTACCGCGACAACATGAATTGTCGTTGGATGATTCGCATTCCGGAGGCTTCTTACATCACCTTCACGTTTGAGGAATTGGATATCAGTCCGGAGGATCACCTTGAGTTTCACGACATCAGCACCTCGCCCTACGAGCTGTTGGACAGCTATACGGGCAACGACAATCCCGGAGTCGTCACCTATTACACAAGCAGGATTCAGGTGACGTTCACGGCGGACAACTATCTAAACGCCGCAGGTTTTAAGGCCTACTGGTCAACCGACTTGTCTGGCGTTGAGGATTTCGGCACCCCGGTGTCCGTTTATCCGAATCCGGCATCCAGCATCCTCCACGTCACCCTGCCTGGCGCAAATGACGGCTGCGTCGCCACTATATATAATATGGTAGGACAGGCTGTCTTCACGCAGGTCTACGAAGGAGGAAAAACCATCGCCATCCCCGTGGACGGTTTTGTCAACGGCATGTATTTGTTGGAGCTGGAAAGCGACGGCCGTGTCCTTCATCAAAAAATTATGGTGAAGCATTAAACAAAACGGGTGAAAGGTTGTCTTACTGGTAACTTTTAACCCTTAAATACCAGCGATATGAAAAAGTTAATGATGATGATGAGTATCTTCCTGATGACAGGTTTAGTGTCAATGGAAGTCATGGCCCAGACGCCCGCCTCATCCAGCCGTTCCGCCGCTGGCAGCAAGCCCGCCGCCACGGCGACTAAGCAAAACAGCAACTCTTCCGCCTCAAGTCAGGCCGCCCGTCAGATGCAGAGAGGCGACGCACAGCTGAACAAAGCCAACAACAGTTACCAAAAGGCACAACAAAGCGCGGCCCGTCCCGCCAACACACGTCCGGCTTCCAACGCCTCCACTTCCAGAACCATCACGACAACTCGTCCGGCCAACAACAACACGAGTGCAAACAAGCCTCAGAACACCACCACGACGACCCGTCCGGCTTCCAGTTCTTCCACTTCCAGAACCACCACGACTACCACGACTGCCCGTCCGGCTACTAACAATACGAGTGCTAACAAGCCGAACACCACCACGACCACGGTGCGTCCGGTAACTAACACTACCGCTACGCCATCCGCTACGAGCAACACCACGGCAAAGCCCGCCAACGCGACTGCGACCACTACCAGCAGAACTCCCGCAACAAGTACTACGACGGCCCAACCCGCAACTCCGGCGACCACAACGACGAAACCAGCAGCTGAGACGGTCACCGCTGAAAAGCGCGGATACACCGCCCAAGGAACGCCCAGCCCGCAGCCCGTCACGGCACCCCGCACGGAAGGACCTGCGGCAGGAGCTGGCAGCAACAGCGGCAACGACGACAAAATGGGAGGACCCGGACATCCCGGAGGCCCCGCCCCGCACAACCCCTACGTACACCCGAACCACCACAACTACCACGGCCACATGAACGTCCCCTCCCGTATAAGACCGGTCTACTACAACGGCATCCCCTACTACTTCTACAACGGAGTCTACTGCCGCCACATGAACGGATACTACGTAATCTGCCGCCCGCCCCTCGGAGCCGTCATCGCCTACGCTCTTTTCAACACCTGGAGACCCGTGGTTGTGGTCCACAACAACATCAGATACTACTACGACGATGGCACTTTTTACCTCCCTTACAACAATAATTACCAAGTTGTAGCCCCTCCGATCGGTGCCCGAGTGGCCGAACTCCCCAGCAACTACGAAGTGCTCTACCTCGAAAACAACGTTTACTACAAAGTGGAAAACGTTTATTATAAGGCAGTTGTAGTAAATGGATATATCTGGTATGAGGTCATTTTCGTCAGCTGAAAAAAAAATTTCATAAATGTATGCGCGGTAAAGAAAAAAGTGTATCTTTGCCGCGCATTTCGCTATTGCCCTGTTGTGTAATGGTAGCACCGCAGATTCTGGTTCTGTTTGTATGGGTTCGAATCCTATCGGGGCAACAAAAAAACTGAGTCCAACGCTGGATTCAGTTTTTTTTTGCATTTTTGCACCGGTAATTTTACTTCGTCAATATGTTAGTATTAGGTGTCGCCGGTGGATCCGGCTCGGGAAAAACCTCCGTGGTTCAGAAAATCGTCAACCAGTTCCCCAAACATCACGTCAGCGTGCTGTCGCAGGACGCGTACTATCGCGACAATGGCGACCTCACGCAGGAGGAGAAAGAGAAAATCAACTTCGACCATCCCTCTGCCATTGAATTTCCCCTGATGGTCGAGCATATCCAACGGCTCAAGGCTGGTGAAACCATTCCCATGCCCACGTATTCGTATGTCACCTGCCGTCGCGGCGAGGAAACCATCCCCGTGCATCCCGCCGAGGTGCTCATCGTGGAGGGCATCCTCGTGTTCACCAACCCTGAACTGTGCGACACGATGGACATCAAGGTGTTTGTCGACACCGACGCGGACGAACGCCTCATCCGCATCATCAGCCGCGATGTCATCGAACGCGGACGTGGCCTCGACAAATCCATCCGCCACTACCGCACCTTCGTGAAACCCATGCACGAACTCTTCATCGAGCCCACCAAACGCCTCGCGGACATCATCATCCCCGTGGGCGGCCAAAACAATATCGGCATCGACATCCTCACCGCGAAAATACGGGAGACGCTGACTTTGACCGTTGACCTTTGACCATTGACTTTGACCTTTGACTTTGTAACTGTTGGCTATAAATTCCGTAAACAAAAAAACAGTATTTTTGTGCCTTTGTTTGAAAATTTTGTGCATTATGAGAAATAAACTCTTGATTATCCTGTTACTATCTGTTTTTCAGGTAGTTGTATTCAAAAACAATATCCTTTCAGCACAGAAGCTGAAGCCCTCAGAGGTACCTTCCGATGTGGTGGAGACCTTGGAGGAGCAATATTCCTACGTTAAGGTGACCGGCTGGGCTAAGGAAGGCCAAAACTACGTGGCCAGCATCAAGGACGGCTCCACAAGCGGCAAAGTCTACCTGAGCGGCGCAGGCGAATGGATACGCACGCTGTTCACCGTTCCTATCAACGAGCTGCCCTCCACAATAACCGAGTACGTGAAAGAGAACTACCCCGAATACCTCATCAGCGTTAGCGCGTTGGAGGAAAAAGAAGATGTGAGCACGCACTACTACCTCGAAGTGCGCGAGGACGCTGTGGGCTCCAAACCCTCAGTGCTGACCTTCTCGTCCACGGGCACGAACCAGCTGCTCACCCGCAACGATCCCGAAGGATTCCAGGATCCCCGGGTGAAACAGCCCGACAAGATTGAGCAGGCCAAGGCCGCCGCCGCCGAGAAGCAGGCACAGAAAGCCGAAGCTGCCAAACGCGAGGCCGAGGAGAAAGCCGCCGCTGAAAAGGCCGCCAAGGAAGCGGCCAAGGCTGCCGCCAAGAACCCTGCCCCGAAACCGGCTGCAACCGCTTCTAAACCGGCTACCACAGCTGCAAAGCCGACGAATACCGCTGCAAAGCCGGCAACCTCAACTGCCAAATCCGCCACCCCGCAAAAAGAGGCCAAGCCCAAGAAGGAGAAACCCGAACCCGTGGTGAAAGACGAGCATGGCAATATCGCCATCAAAGCCAACACCGTACCCGAAGTCGTCACCAAAGCTCTGGTCAAGAAAGTGTTGCATCCTGCCGAACTCAACTGGTTCCTCGTGGACAGCATGTACATTGCCCGCTGCCTCAACCAAGGCAAGAAAACAGCCGTCTACATCAAACCGAACGGCACGTGGGAGAAAACCCTCACCATCATGCCCGAGGAAAGCGTCACAGGTCTGATGTCCAAGCACTTGAACGACTTCTACCCCGGCTGGCGTTTCAAGAGCTGCGTCAAGGAGCAGCGTGCCGACAAGGACGACAAGACCATGGTCGAATTCTATGAGAAAGCCAACTACAAGGCCAAGCTGGTCACGACCGTCTTCTTCGACAAAGCTGGCAAGTTGATCCGTACCATCGATCCCGACTACGAGCTGGGCGGCGGCAACAAGAAGGAGAGCCCGGAGGATGACGCCCTTAACAAATACTACGAAAAGATGAACATGAGCCTTGACAACGACGATGCCACCCGCGTGCCCGAGAACGTGAAGGCCGCCTTCAAGCTCAAATACCCGAAGGTGAACAACGAGGTGTGGACCGAGGACGGATATATGAACTACATCGTCGCCTTCTACACCACCCGAGGCAAGGAATTCTGCGTCTATAACAGCTACGGCGAACTCACGGAGACATGGGTGCTCGGCAAGAACGAGAGCCTCTCCGCCACCATCCAAGACTACCTCAAAAAAGAGTACAAAAGCTGCAAGCTCAAAGAGTTCTACACCGTGAAACGTCTCGCCGACAAACTTACTGCCTATAAGGTCATCATCGTTGACAAGAAAACCCAGGAAGAGCAAGAACTTTGGTTCAACCTCTCTGGAAAACCCATCGAATATTAGACTTAAGACGAGAATGTAGAGACGCAAAATTTTGCGTCTCTACGACAATCTGAATCTTGAATCTTGAAACCTGAAACCTATATGAAATACCTCGAAATCAAATTACAGATCACCCCGTCAGACCCGTGGAAAGAGGTTTACACCTCGCTGATGGCGGATGCCGGTTGCGACAGTTTCATGGACGGCGACAGCGAAAACGAGCTGTTGTGCTACATTCCCGAGAAAGACTATCAGGAGGATGTCTTCAAAGATTTGCTGGAGAACCCTGAATTTCCCGAGGTGATGCTTTCCTGGTCGGTGGCGCCTATGGAGGACAAGGACTGGAACGCAGCATGGGAGGCCAACTACGAGCCGGTGCTGATTGACGGCAAATGCTACATCCGCGCCCCCTTCCACACCCCGATGCCGAAAACCGAGTATGAAATTGTGATTGAGCCGAAGATGTCGTTCGGAACGGCACATCACGCCACGACCGCACAAATGGTCTCCTACCTGCTGGAAACGGACGTGCGGGGCAAGGCAGTGCTCGACATGGGGGCTGGCACGGGCGTATTAGCCATCCTCGCCACGATGAAAGGAGCTAATCCCGTCACCGCCATTGACAACGACGAATGGGCCTACCGCAATGGTTTGGAAAACGCGCAACATAATCATTGTGAAAAACTTAAGGTATTATTGGGCGATGCTTCCCTATTGGGCGAGGACCGTTACGACATTATTCTGGCCAACATCAACCGCAATATTTTGCTGCAGGACATCCCGCAATATGTGCAGTGCATGAACGACGGCGCACTGCTTTTCCTGAGTGGTTTTTACGAAGAAGACCTGCCCGCGCTTCGCTACTGCTGCGCCACGAACGGCCTGCGCTACCTCGACCACAAAGTCAAGGACAAGTGGGTGGCGGCGCGGTTTGAACGCATCTAATCCAAACGGATTTTTTACGGATTTACAGTGAACACCATCCTCTTGACGGACAAGAACTCGCGGGAGGAGAGCCGTACTTTGACCTTAGCGGGCCTCCCGTTTGGACGAACCACCTTCAATCCATTGACTGTCACATCGCTGATGTAATCCACAGGCTTTTTGAGCTCGCTGACCTTGCCGGTGGGCTCGTAAAGATTCAGGGTGCCGACGGTAGCCGGCGCCACCACCGTCATATTCTCGATTTTCAAGTTCGGCCAGCATTTGGCACTCAATTCCGGACGGGAATTGGAGGCTGTGTCCAACAGCATCACGTTGACCAACGAACGGTGGCGGGACGTGACCTCAAAGAGGCAGTCGCGCATTTCGATGTCGAAAGGGGTGTAGGCATTGTAACTGGATCGGATGCGCACGGGAATGCAATCGACGAAATGGCACGAGTCGAAAACAACGGTGCCGTACATGGAGGAAAACTGGGTCTGCCGCTGGCGCAGAGTACAGCACTCAAGCCTGGCATCGCGACCGTAACAGTGGATATCGAAACGATTGAGGTCGCAATCGCGCAACGTGGTGTTCGACAGGTAGTTGGTGCCGAAAACGCCCCAATTAGCATCGGCTGTAACCCGCTCGAATGTGGTGTTCCAGAGGTTGCTGAGCGAGAAGGCATAGCCGTAGTCACGCGAAGCTCCGTAACCCGAGTAGGTCCCGTCAACGGTCACATCGCGAAAGGTCACATTCACAGAGTTGGTAATGCCAAACACCCCGTCGCCGATCATCCGGCTCTTGGGGGTGGTCACATGCACGTCCTCAATCAGCAAATTGCACTGCCCAATCACCGACAGACAGTGGGTTCGGAACTGAGACTGCTCGGTGCGGAACATATTAAGTCCGCGGAACACTTTCTGTTCCATATCAACGTCCACGAAGTCGGCCTGCAGTTTGGTGGAATCGGTATTCCAAGGTGCGATGGGCGCGTTGACGGCAATGCCGTCACGCAGCAACAGAATATCGCGACGGAGAATGCGATAGCCATAGCCGATGCGCTCGGTCCAAGGATGTAAATCTTTAAGGATAAGCAGTTTATCGGCATTAGCCAATGCAGGCACATCGCGAAAGTCTCCTCCATCAACCAGCATTTTGTCCAACGCCACTGGCTCCGACGGGCTTTCCAAGGAAAAGAGCGTGCCGTGGCGCACATTATTGGTGACGTAAAGGATAAGGCCGCGGAAATCGGTATGCGGCCCGAGCGGGATCGTCTGGTAGTCAGACGGCAGCTCAATATCCAAGGTGTCAATACCCTCGTAAGACACCTCCATGCCTTGCGCAAGCGCCTCCGCATGGGCGTTATACATGGCCCAATAGCGGTCGATACCGTCGCGGGCCTCCCGCAGACCAAAGTTATAGGGAGAAATCTGCGCCATAGTGGTGAAAATGAGGGAATTGGACGCCAAAAACAAGGCGGTCGCAACGAAGGTTCGTATCCGATGATTCATAAACGATGGTGGTCATAAGGATTAACAAAGCATATCGGACGGCAAAGGTACACAAATTTCGGATACGAGGCACATCGTTTGTAGAGCCGTGCTGCAGCGCGGCTCTACAATCATAAAATTGTTATTTTTGCACCTTGTTCTTGAACGATAAACCTTTTCAATATGAAAAAATTATACCTCCTGATTCTATTTTGCGTACCGCTTTTCACGTTCGTGTCTAACGCTCAAAACTTCCCAAAAGCGACCGCAATGCCTGCCGATGCCGTCACACTGCAAAGTCCCGACGGGCAGCTGCAGCTCAAGTTCGCCGTGGTGGACGGGCATCCGCAATATACGCTCGACCTAGCCGGAAGGCCCGTGGTACTGCCCTCGCGAATGGGCTTTACCCTCATCGGGCGCAAAAGCCTTGACCACGACTTTGCCTTAACGAACTCACAGACAAGCACTTTCGACGAAACCTGGGAGCCGGTGTGGGGTGAGGAGGCCTCCATCCGCAACCACTATAACGAGCTGCTCGTGACCTTGGAACAGCACGGGGCACTCGACTGGCAGGGCAAGGTAATCCCCCGGGCCACCGTTATGCTGATTCGCTTTCGCCTATACGACGACGGCTTAGCGTTCCGTTACGAATTTCCGTACGAAAACGCGCTGACTTACTTCAAGATAGAGGAAGAACTGACTGAATTTGCCATGGCCAGCGATCACACCGCCTGGTGGATTCCCGGCGATTACGACACGCAGGAGTACAACTACAACGAGTCGAAGCTGTCGGAGATTCCCGTCAGGGCAGAAGCAATGCACCGCACCTACGACGGCATTTGGAGCGTCTTCTCCAATTCTGCCGTGCAGACTGCTTTGCAGATGAAAACCGCTGACGAGCTGTACCTTAACATCCACGAAGCCGCTGCCCTCAACTTCCCGACCATGCACTTGCTGATTGACACAGAGAGCCTCGTGTTCCATGCCGCGCTCACCCCCGATGCAGAGGGTGTGAAAGGAAGGCTGCAGACCCCGTGTCGTACCCCCTGGCGCACCGTCATGGTCTGCGAGAAGGCCACCGACGTACTCGCCTCGCGCCTGATTCTCAACCTCAACGAGCCTTGCGCTATCGAGGATGTCTCCTGGATTCATCCGGTGAAATACATGGGCGTGTGGTGGGAGATGATTACCGGCAAAAGCTCGTGGAACTACACCGATGACTTCCGTTCCGTACGGTTGCCCGGCGATGAAGGCGAGGGCGTTACGGACTATGCACATGCCAAGCCCAACGGACACCACGGGGCCAACAACGCCAACGTGCGCCGCGTCATCGACTTTGCAGCCGCCAACGGCTTCGACGCCGTCCTCATTGAAGGGTGGAACATCGGTTGGGAAGACTGGGTCGGCAACCAGAAATACTACGTGTTCGATTTCGTCACCCCGTATCCCGACTTCGACCTGCCCGCGCTGAACAAATACGCCCACGAGAAAGGCATCCGGCTAATCATGCATCACGAAACCTCTTCTTCAACAGCAAATTACGAACGATGGATGGAAAAAGCATACACGCTGATGAACCAATACGGCTACGATGCGGTCAAGAGCGGCTATGTGGGCGACATTCTGCCGTATGGCGAGAACCATTTCAGCCAGCCGACCAACAATCACTACCACTACGCGGTGACAGAGGCGGCCGGGCACCACATTATGGTTGACGCCCATGAGGCCGTGCGCCCGACGGGGCTCTGCCGCACCTGGCCCAACATGATCGGCAACGAAAGCGCGATGGGCACCGAATTCAAGGGCAAAATCCATCCCGGGCACGCCACCATCCTGCCGTTCACGCGACTGCAAGGCGGCCCGATGGACTACACCCCAGGCATCTTCCAGACCGACATCGGCAAGTTCGTCAGCTGGCAGCAGGGCAACCGAATGTGCCACACAATATGCAATCAGTTAGGACTTTACGTCACCTTCTATTCGCCACTGCAGATGGCCGCCGACCTTCCCGAACATTATGAACCGTTCATGGACGCTTTCCAGTTCATCAAGGACGTGGCAGTGGACTGGGACAAGAGCCTCTATCTGGAGGCCGAGCCCGGCGCATACATCGTGACAGCCCGGCATCCGAAGATTTCGTCGTTGAACAAGGCCGCCGACGGAGTGGGTGAATTGTCTGACGGCAAGAAAGGCGTGATTTCCGGTGCCGCAAGGTTTGTGTATGCCATTCCCGACACCGTAGAGACGTTGCGCGCAACGTCTCTACAAAACCCGCGAAACGTATGGTTTATCGGCGGCATCACCGACGAAAACGCCCGCGAGGTCACGGTGAAATTGGATTTCCTGAAACCCGGCGTCAAATACGAGGCCACCATTTATGCCGACGCCCCCGACGCCTGCGGATTACCAGGCGAAGGTTATAAACCACAAGCCTACACCATCACCAAGAAGAAAGTCACCTCGAAGAGCGTGCTGAAGCTGCGGATGGCCCCGTGCGGGGGATTCGCAGTTTCGGTGCGGGAAATCTGACGATTGAAAATAATTGTATTTTTGCCATCAGAAAATAATCCGATTATGAAAAAGACATACGCTCTCATCCTGTTTTTCACGGCGATGCTTGTTTTGCCGTCCTTCGCCCAGAACTACCCCAAGGCTCCCGCCATGCCCGCGGACGCGCTGACGCTGAACAGCCCTGACGGGCAGCTGCAGCTCCAGTTCGCGGTGGTGAACGGGCAACCGCAGTATGCGCTCAACCGCGCCGGTAAACCCGTGGTGCTGCCCTCGCGTATGGGCTTCACCCTCGAATGGCGCGATGATCTGGCACATGCTTTTGTGCTCAAAGACAAGGCAAACAGTACCTTTGACGAGACTTGGGAACCCGTGTGGGGTGAGGAGGCCCGTATCCGCGACCACTACAACGAAATGGTCGTAACCCTCTTACAACCTGTTGGCAGCGTGGAGAGTATGGATCATTCGACCGAGAAAAAGCCCACCGTGATGTATATCCGCTTCCGCCTCTACGACGACGGTCTCGGCTTCCGCTACGAGTTTCCGAGGGATAATGCGCTCTCCTATTTCTGGATCAAGGAGGAGCTGACCGAGTTTGCCATGACGGGCGACCACACTGCCTGGTGGATTCCCGGCGACTACGACACGCAGGAGTACAACTTCACCGAGTCGAAACTGTCGGAAATCCGCGGACTTTACGACGAGGCGCACAAGGGTTGCGGCTGGCCGTGGAAGAATTTCTCGCCCACGGGCGTGCAGACCGCCTTGCAGATGAAAACCGCCGACGAACTGTATGTGAACATCCACGAAGCTGTCGTGCTGAATTATCCGACGATGCATCTCGACCTCGATGACAAGACCTTTGTCTTCCGTGCCTGGCTTTCGCCGGACGCCACAGGCTACAAGGGGCGGATGCAGGCCCCGTGCCATACGCCCTGGCGCACCGTGCAGGTATGCGAGAAGGCCACCGACGTGCTCGCCTCGCGCCTGATTCTCAACCTCAACGACCCGTGCGCCATCGAGGATGTCTCCTGGATTCACCCCGTGAAGTACATGGGCGTTTGGTGGGAGATGATCTCCGACAAGAACTGCTGGAGCTACACCAACGACTTCCCTTCGGTGCGACTCGGGATGCCTGGCAACAAGGGCGTCGCGTATGAGGAAGAGGGCGTGACTGACTACACGGAAGCAACTCCGCACGGCCGCCATGCCGCCAACAACGAGAATGTGCGCCGCTACATCGACTTCGCCGCCGCAAACGGCTTCGATGCCTTGCTCATCGAGGGGTGGAATATCGGTTGGGAGGACTGGTACGGCAAGGAGAAGGACTACGTCTTCGACTTCCTCACCCCCTACCCCGACTTCGACCTGCCCGCGCTGAACAAATACGCCCATGAGAAGGGCATCCGGCTGATTATGCATCACGAAAGCTCTTCATCCACAATTAATTACGAACATTGGATGGAGCAGGCTTACAATCTGATGAACCAGTACGGCTATGATGCCGTGAAGAGCGGCTATGTGGGCAAGATTCTGCCGCACGGCGAAGGCCACTACAGCCAGCCCATCATCAACCACTACCACTACGCCATCGTGGAGGCGGCCAAGCACCATATTATGGTCAACGCGCACGAGGCTGTACGCCCGACAGGTCTGTGCCGTACCTGGCCCAACATGATCGGCAACGAAAGCGCAATGGGCACCGAATTCCGCAGCCGCATCAAACCCGGACACACCACCATCCTGCCGTTTACCCGCTTGCAAGGCGGCCCGATGGACTACACCCCCGGCATCTTTGAGACCGACATGGAGAAGATTGTCAGCTGGGACAAGGGCGACAAGATGCGGCACACCATCTGCAACCAGTTGGGACTTTACGTCACCTTCTATTCGCCCCTGCAGATGGCCGCCGACTTCCCCGAACATTACGAGCCCTACATGGACGCCTTCCAGTTCATCAAGGACGTGGCGGTGGATTGGGACACCAGCATCTACATTATGGCCGAGCCCGGTGCCTACATCGTGACAGCCCGCCATCCGAAGATTTCTTCGTTGAACAAGGCCGCCGACGGGGTCGGGCAATTGCCTGACGGCAAGAAGGGCGTGATTTCCGGTGCCACAAGGTTTGTCTATGCGATTCCCGACACCGTAGAGACGTTGCGCGCAACGTCTCTACAAAACCCGCGCGATGTTTGGTATATCGGCGGCATCACCGACGAGAACGCCCGCGAGGTTGAGGTCAAACTGGATTTCCTGAAACCCGGCATGAAATACGAGGCCACCATTTACGCGGATGGGAAGGATGCCAGCGGTCTTCCCGGCGAAAGATACAACACGCAGTCTTACACCATCACGAAGAAAATCGTGACGGCCAAGAGTGTGCTGAAGCTGCGGATGGCCCCATGCGGCGGATTTGCGGTGTCATTGCGGGAGAAATAACGCAAGAATTATAACTACGGAAGATTATTTGGAAAAAGAATACACCTTTACTATACGAAATGATGCATAACCCTACAATAATCAAGTTCGAGAATGGCAACCGCTACAAAGGCGACGTGAACGCGGAGGGACAACCGCACGGCATCGGGCACATGGACTATGACCTGAACGGCTACTATGCCCAATATGACGGCCATTGGGAGAACGGAAAGCGCTGCGGGAAAGGACATTACAACCAGTTCAGCAAGGGTGGACGAAGGTACACATACGACTACGAGGGCGACTGGCTCGATGACAAGGAGCACGGTCAGGGCACTTTGATGGAAAGCAGCGAGAAAGGTCTGCACTGCTCCTCCGTCACCAAGGCCTACACCGGCGGATTTCGCGAAGGCAAGTATCACGGCCACGGAGTTATCGTTGAGGACAACTTTGACGGTAGTTTCACCAATGGACAGAACCGTTTCGAAGGGGAGTTTGAGGACGGGAAAACCATCGGTCACGGGGTTTGGGAATACGCAAACGGCGACCGATTCGAGGGCGAGTTTTCCGACTACGGCAACAAAAACGGCCACGGTATCTATACTTTCGCAAACGGACTGAAGTTTGAGGGCGAATGGAAGGACGACTGTTTCCTGACCGAGACCTGCCAAGCCGATCCGTCGCAGGAAACCCCTACCCTGCTGATCACCGAGCACCATCACGGTTTCGACTACAATTACACAGGCAAGTTTTTGTTCGCGGCAGAACAAGGCACAATACGCTACGAAAATGCCGCCACCATCCGCAAAGACTCGAGTTTCAATATGCGGGATGCCTCCATTGACATCGTTGAGGTGACTTCCGATAGCGTAACCTACACGGTGAAAGGCGATTTTACCGCGGACAGCAAAGCTTTCAACGACACCATCCGTCGGGGCGAGACCAAGAAATACGAAGACTCAAGAGACTGTACTGCAACTATATACGACGAAGACTATGACTACACCATCGAAAGCTGGATTGAAATAGTCTGCGTATAACATTCTATCTGTAAACCCCTTATTTGCAAGATCTTCGTTGCTTTTCCCGCAGGATTTTCAAGTCCTTGTTCCGGGAAGTGGGCATTTTATCCCCCTGAAAATCTTCTATATACTTTTCCGGACACCTACTGATCATATACAAGGCAATATTATACAAGCCCTGCTCCAAATCTTCATGCTTGTCTTCCACTTTCTTTTTGTTTTCGGCGAACCATTCCGGATCTGACTTTATCTTGTGGACGAGCTTGTTGACCTCAGCATCTATACCGGCCTTGTCATAGCAGAGGTGCAACAACGCCTTGGGCAAGAAATGGCTGCCAAGTTCATAAAGCGACCCCGTGCCGTAATTGAGCATAATATAGTCGGCTCGTGCCAGCTCCTGATCGAGATCCAAATCCAACACGGAGGTGTTCGCGGAGTCAAAATAGACTTTGTAATTGTAATACCAGTAGGGATGATTTCGGAAAATATCCTGCAATGGGACATTGTAGGTGAAATTCCAAAAATAAGAGTCGCCAATGGTTAACAAGATGGGCTCAACCGCCGCAGGATCCTCCTTGACCGTCACATCAACATACCAATACGGAGACGACTTCATGGGGAAAACCAGATTTAGAAGATCTTCCAAATCTTTGTCGGGCTTGCGCGGTTTTGCCTGATATTTTTCGCCAATCTCCAAATGATGTAGTCGCTGACCGCTCAAATCCTCCATGTACCGAAGAATGGAATCGAAAACATGAACAGCGGCGATATTGCTCCAATGCGTCCCCTTTTCATAGAACAACGGATAGTTTACGGTATCCTTGATGGCCTTGAAAACGGCCACATTGTCTATGTAGTGTATGCCCAGTTCATCAAACCGTTTTACATAATAATTATATGCCCGAAAGCCTTCAGGACGGGTATACAAGCTGTTTTCAGCTAAAAACTCCGGGAAAATAACATCTTTTCCAGGGTTTATGTTGACAAAAATGTGGATACCGAGCTCTTCTAATAACTGCTGCATTTTCCAAAGACGCAACGCCTCGGTCTCGCAACGCGATCTCATTACGGCCGTGTCATTCGTATAATTGTACATCAGACTCTCGAAATGATCCTTGACATACACGTCCTCAAACAGCCAGTTGCCTTTCCCGCGCACAACGGTGGTGTTGTCCGTCTCCCGGAAGCAACTCCATCGATATTGGTTGTACAACCGGATAAACCACTCCCGAAAACCGCAGTGCTCCCGGCAATACTTCTCCAAATCGTCTTGGAAAGTGCCGTCCACATAGTTTTGGAAGGTCAGTTTCGGCTTTTCCGCTTCGACCGTCACGCCCGCGAGCGATTTGACATGCACGATACCCGTAAAGGTCTGGACCAAGAGAAGGGTCAAAACCACGATTGTACTAACAAACAATATCTTATACAGGTTCTTTCGCATCGCCAGGATTTAAAATCGGAAATAGATGAACGGACTGAAACCTGCAGCATTGAGGGCGCCGAGACAGAACAACAGAAGGGAAACAGCCACAGGCCATGCCGCCAGGTGCTGTTTTTTGGAGAAATCGGTGTAAAAGACCGCATTTTGCAGCTTTTTACCGAAGGGAAGCAGAACAACAAACGCGAGAACCAAAGCCATGACAAGCGTGGTGTAGAATTGCGGGCTTTGTATGGCCACAAATGACGTAAAATCAAAGGCAAAGAGCCTCGAAATGAAGGTAAAAGCGTCCGACAGGTTCTCAATGCGGAAGATAGCCCACCCCACCGTCACGATAAGGAACGTGAGGATGACGCTGGGAACTTTTCCCATTTTTTCGTAAACTTTCCCCAAACCCATGCGTTCCAAAACGAGCCAGATGCCGTGATAGGCACCCCAAACCACGAAATTCCAGCTTGCGCCGTGCCATAATCCGGAAAGGAGAAACACCACCCACAGGTTGAAATACATCCTCGGCTTGGAACAGCGGTTGCCACCGAGCGGGATGTAGAGGTAGTTGCGCATAAAGGTGCCCAACG
The DNA here is from genome assembly GCA_017395245.1 of Bacteroidales bacterium. Classification (GTDB taxonomy): domain Bacteria; phylum Bacteroidota; class Bacteroidia; order Bacteroidales; family WCHB1-69; genus F23-D06. The sequence continues at coordinate 78,747 of JAFPVR010000055.1, forward strand.
TGATATGCCAACGCCGCCAGAACTCGCTGACACTCGCCGAGTTATAGGGATTGTCAAAGTTTTCTGGGAAGTGAAATCCCATCATCTTACCCAATCCGATGGCCATATCGGAATAGCCCGAAAAGTCAAAATAGAGCTGCATGGTATAGCCTAAAATGGCAATCCATGCAGTGCCGGTCCCCATCGTCGCCAAATCGCCCGCAAGCAGTATATCCACCTGTTTTCCAATCACATCAGCAATCAACACCTTTTTGGATAGACCTATCGCAAAACGGTAAAACCCTTGCAGACTCTCCGCCCAATTTTGCTCCCGGCTGCGAATTTCATCCGCAATGTCACAATACCGCACGATAGGGCCGGCTATGAGCTGGGGGAACATGATAATGTAGAGCATGTAGTCCGTCAGCCGCTCCATCGGCTTGTGGACGTTGCGGTAGATGTCGACCACGTAGGTGATGGACTGGAACGTGAAGAAGGAGATGCCGATGGGCAACAGCACTTTCGTAAAAGTGAACGGCTGCAAACCGAAAGCACCGAGCACCGCATTCAGGTTGTCCACAAAGAAATTCGCATACTTGAAATAGCCCAAAAGCCCGAGGCTGAGGGCAATGGCCAATCCCGCAAAGAGCTTCTTACGCACAAGATTATCCGTCTTGTACAACCCTTTTACCAGATAGAAATTGATGACAGTGGAACCTAACAACAGCAGGACGAAGGTGGGGGCACCGTAGGCGTAAAAGACGACGGAAAACAGCAGCAACACAAGATTCCGCCACCGTTTCGGACAGGCGAAATAACCTATCAGAAAGAGGGGCAGAAACAGAATCAGGAAAACGTTACTGCTGAAAACCATTTTGGGGTATTTGTAGAGACGCACGGCCGTGCGTCTCTACGACAGGCATTTACGTCTCTATTCCTTGATACCGTAGGCCAGATCGCCGGCATCGCCGAGGCCGGGCACAATATAGGATTGCGCAGTCAGTTCCTCGTCAACGGCGCCGATCCAGAAGGTGCAGTTGTCGAAGGGGAGCTTGCTCATCACGTAATCCAGACCTTGACGGCTGACAATCGCGCTCACGATGTGCGTGTGCAGCGGGTCGCCCTTGCTCATCAGTTCCTCGTAGGCCAGCACTAACGACTGTCCGGTGGCCAGCATCGGATCGCAGAGAATCAGCGTCTTACCGTCCAAATCCGGCGAGGAGAGGTAGTCAACCTGAATTTCGAACGAACCGTCCCGGTAGTATTTCCGGAAAGCGGAGATGAAGGCATTTTCGGCACGGTCGAAGTAGTTGAGCAGCCCCTGGTGCAACGGCAGCCCAGCCCGCAAAATCGTGGCCAACACCGGCTTCTCGGTGATGCGCGAAATAGTGGCGATGCCAAGCGGGGTCGTCACCTCCTCCTCAGCGTAAGACATCTTCTTGCTGATCTCGTAGGCGAAAATCTCACCGATGCGCTCCAGATTCCGGCGGAAACGCATGCTGTCGGCTTGCACCTTGGTACTCCGCACTTCGGCGATGAACTCGTTGAAAAGGGAGTTCGTGTTTCCTAAAATGTGTAGGTTATTCATAATGTGATTTTTAATGGTTGATGTTTTTAGACTTTAGACGTAAGACTTAAGACTTTGGGGCTTTTCGATACTGCAATGCTGATATTCAACATTGTTCTTTTGTATTCATACCTTTGAAATAATACATTTAGTCTCAAATCCTAAGTCTCAAGTCTCAAGTCTTAAGTCTCAGGTCTCAGGTCTCAACACCCGAACACCCGTTCAAATATTGCGGGCACCTGTTTGAGGTAATATTCCAACGTGAAACATTGGTCGAGTTCCTCGGGGGTGAAGTTGGCCATCACCGTCTCGTTTTGGGAGAGCAGTTCTTTGTAGTCCTGCCCTTCGAACCAGGCCTTCATGGCGATGGGTTGCACGAGGTCGTAGGCGCTCTCGCGAGAGAATCCCTTGTTGATAAGGGCGGTCATGACGCGCTGCGCGAAGATGACTTTGTGGGTCAAATAGATGTTTTTCAGCATATTCTCCGGGAAGACGACGAGGTTTTCGAGGATATTGCCGAAGCGGTTGAGCATATAGTCGAGCAGGATGGTGGCGTCGGGGAGCATGATGCGCTCGGCGGAGGAGTGGGAAATGTCACGTTCGTGCCAAAGCGGGATGTTCTCGTAGGCACTGACCATGTAGCCGCGAAGGATTCTGGCGCAGCCGCACATGTTCTCGCTGCCGATGGGGTTGCGCTTGTGGGGCATGGCAGAGGAACCCTTCTGTCCCTTGCCGAAAGCTTCTTCCGCCTCACGCAGCTCGGTGCGCTGCCAGTGGCGGACCTCAATGGCCATCTGCTCCATGGTGGAGGCAATGAGCGCGAGGGTGCCCATGTAGTGCGCGTGGCGGTCGCGCTGCAGCACCTGCGTGGAGATGCGGGCGGAGTGGATGCCGAGCTGCTCGCAGACGTAGTCTTGCACGAACGGCGGGGTGTTGGCGAAATTGCCCACGGCACCGCTGATCTTGCCGCACTCCACATCGGCGGCGGCCATCTCGAAACGCTCGATATTGCGGCGCATCTCCTCGAACCACAACGCCCATTTCAGTCCGAGGGCGGTGATGTCGGCGTGCACGCCGTGCGTGCGCCCGATGCAGGGCGTGTCCTTGAACTCGTAAGCCCGTTTCTTAAGGATTTCGATGAACCGTTGCAAGTCCTTGCGAAGGATATTGTTGGCTTGGAGAAGCAGGTAGCCGTTGGCGGTATCCACCACGTCGGTGGAGGTGAGCCCATAGTGCACCCACTTTTTCTCATCGCCGAGGCTTTCGCTCACGGCACGGGTGAAGGCCACGATGTCGTGGCGGGTCTCCTTCTCGATTTCGTATATGCGTTGCACGTCGAAAGTCGCCTTCGTGCGCAGCTTTTCAACGTCTTCCGCTGGAATCACGCCGAGCTGGCTCCACGCGGCGGCGGCTTCGATTTCCACTTTCAAATAGGCGCCGAATTTGTTTTCTTCCGTCCAGACGGCGCTCATCTCCGGACGCGAGTAACGGGGTATCATAATCGCAAATTTTTGAGCGGCAAAGATACGAAATAATGAGGAATGTAGAATGCTGAATTAAGAATGGCGGTTATTTGGTCTTTACCATTTTGATTCTGGCCGTTTGCCCGTTATCGGATACCAATCTCAAAAAATAGATACCGTCGGGACGTGTTGACAGATCTATGCAAGGGGCTGTAGTGTTGATTTTCCCGTTTTGCACTATTTTCCCGGATATGTCAAAAACGCTGTAGTTCACGTCTCCTGTTGTCTCCCATTCCACATTGAAAACCCCACCCGACGGGTTCGGCCAAATCCGGATGTCTGTGAATGTGTGTTCGTCGATGCCCACCGGGTCGGTGACATTGAGGATTTTCATCACGTTCTGGGCGGCCATGTACTGGTCGTTGCCGGGCTGCGAGGCGGTGATGATGGCGAGCCCCACGCTGTGCATGGTCAGGATGCTGCCGTTGATGGTGGCCACGCTCTCGTCACTGCAAGTGAACTGCACGGGCAGCCCTGATGTCGCGGCGGCGGCCAGCACTACGGGGTTGTCGCTCAGCGGGAAAGTGAGGTCCTGCTCCCAAAGGATGCTTTGCGCCAGCAGATCGGACCCGTCGTCAGTCACAGTGAGGATTTTGGAGACATCGGCGGCGGGGTTCCAGGTGGCGTTGCCCGACTGCGAGGCGGTGATGATGGCATACCCTGGACTATGCAGCGTAAGGATGTTGCCGCTTACCGTGGCGATGCTTTCGTTGCTGCTTGTGTAGGTCACGGGCAGTCCCGAGGTGGCAGTGGCGTTGAGGGACAGCGTGCCGTCGGAGAGGCCTGCGGTGAGTTCCTGGTTCCAGGTGATGGTCTGGTTGAAGGTGGTGTTGGTATGTTCGTAAGCCCCGATGTCGGCGATGTTGTTGCCGATGCGCGGGTTGCCGTCCATGTCCGTGGTGGGCAAATAGGTGATAAACGCTGTGTTGGGGTCGCCGGCGTCTATCAGCGGCGAGTTGGGCAGCACCCGCCAGTCGGCGACGAGGTTCGAAAGGTCCGTGGCAATGGTCGTGGCACCCACCATAGACGACGGTGCGACAAACAAGGGTTGCGTCAGTGAATCCAGCACGATGTTGGTGCTGTCTGCAGCGAAATCGCTGGTAGGATTTGTTTCGCTGGCACAATAGGTGTATGGCATAGCGTAACTGGTGGACCATCTGCTGTTGGAGACCGTACTGCCGCGCTTGTTGTTCCAGGCCACCGTGTTCTTGATCGTCGCCGCCTTGACGGTTCGGATGCCCCCGGTGCCGTTGGTATAGGCGGTCTGCGCGAGGTTGTTGGCCACCACGCAGTTGGTCATAAATAACCGTCCCACAGGATCTCCGGTGTTGCTGGAGGATGTGGAAGTTCCATTGGCATACGATGCCACCCCGCCGGTTACATCGATGCCTTCGGTGGAGATGGCGCTGTTGTTGGCAATCACACAGCCCAAAATATGCGTGGTGTGGGTGTAAGCACTGATGCCTCCGGCGATATAGGGCCAGTTGTTGTCCGCACTGGCTGTGGTAGCTGTGGTATAAACGGTGTTGTCGATGATGCGCGAGTTGAGGATCCTCCACTCGCATTTTGTCTTGGCATAGTCAAAATCATTGCTCTGCGTGAGGATGCCGCCAGCCTTGGCCGTCAGCCCGGAAGCAACATTCTTCACAACGTCACAATTGTTTACAATAATATAATTGGTTGTATTATAAGCATACGTGTTAAACGTCATCCCGCCGAATTGGCTGCCGGTGTTTTCCGCAATCACACAGTTGTCGAATTCAAACGTGGCACCATAGGTCTGGCTGCCGTTGTACATTTTCACACCTCCGTTGGTCGTGCTTCCATTTATCTTGCAGTCTGAAACTTGAAAGGTGGAACTATAGTACGAGTTGGAGTACTCCAATCCCAAATATATACCACAAGCATTATCTGTCATGGTGCAGTTCGAAATCGTGTGTGTGTTGTTGGCTACGTCACGGATACCGTACTGATTGCCCCCTGTCACATAAAAACCGTCAAAATCGACTGGGCGGCAATGATAGGTGCCGTTATAGGAAAAGTAACTGTTGATTTGGACAGCGTAATTGCTGTTGTGCTGGGCATCGATGATGGAGCAGGAACTGTCGGGGGCGATGCCGTAGGTGAGCGGTTGCCGCTGATACAGGTGAGTTTCCGTGCCTGCAAAACCACCATATACGTGTGTGCCGTTCTTGACGGTGCAGGCCGGATAGGTGCCTGCCGCCACAAACACCGAGTCATCGTAGGGCGAGGTGATGAGCGCCATCGCCCCGTTGATGGTGGCCTTGGCAGTTGCCCACGACAGGCCGTTGTTGCTGTCGTTGCCGCTGTTGGAAACGAAATAGGTGGTCTGCGCAGAAATTGTCGTGGCCTGAAAAAGGCATAACAGAACAAACCAGAAATGCTTTTTTTTTATCATGATTCTTACTTATTATTTTTGATAATCAAATATTTACAATAAAAGATACCCCTGACGGGGCAGTGGTGCAAATATACATAAATTACCATTATAAAATGAGTGTAAGAATAAAATGTTCTATGCTGGATTCCCATCCAATGCCAGGCCAGTGACGGCAAAACGGTCAGAGATCAAAATCAGAACGTGTACCGGACGCCGAGATTCACGCTCTAGTCAAAGTAGTGGGCGTCATAATGTTCGGCGAAGAGACAGCCGTAGCCCGGGCGGAAGTCGAACTGCAAGGCCAAAGGCACTTTGAATTTGTACTCCATTCCGAAGATGCCGTCTATTTGGATTCTTCGCTCAATGCCAGACGAAATCCAACATGGTTGAACTGGGCGTTAGGAAGGCCCTGGGCGCGGGCGGAGACACGGCAGACATCCCAATAGCTGGTCATGCCGCCGCCGCGATAGACCTTGGTTTCGCTCAGATTATATCCAGTGGGATTCTCAAGCGGCACACTGGAGTTCCATTCGTAAAGATCAAAACCGTCGCTGCACCATTCATACACGTTGCCGCTCATGTCGTAGATGCCTAATTCGTTGGGCTTCTTGGTGCCGACAGCATGAGGCTTGTCCTCGCTGTTGTCCTTGCACCATGCCACCTCCTCCAAATCGTTGGAGCCGCTGTATTTGTAATTTTTGGAAAGATCTCCACCGCGGGCGGCGTATTCCCATTCCGCTTCGGTGGGCAAACGGTATTTTTTGCCTGTGAGCAGGTTCAATTTACTAATGAATGTCTGTGCTTCATACCAGCTGACGCCTGTGACGGGCAAACTGTCGCCGACAACCTTGGATGGGTTCTTGCCACCCATCACAAACATCCAAAGTTCTTGGGTCACTTCGTATTTCGACATATAGAAACTGCTGAGTTGTACTGGATGTGCAGGAGCCTCGTTCACGGAGCAGTCGGAATGCTTGCCCGTGCAACCCATCATGAATTCCCCGCCTCGTACATAAACCAGTTCCATGGTGGGAGCCTGAGCATAAACCGATGATGCAAGCACGACGGCCATAATGGCGATAAAAAGAGGTTTGTTTTTCATAATGTATTTGATTTTTAGTTGAACCTGCAAATATACATATTTTTCAAAGTTCAAGGTCAGAACGTGTAGCGCACTCCGAAATTCAAACCCCAGTCAAATTTGTGGTCGGCGAAATACCGGTTGAAGACGCAGCGGTAACCTGGGCGAAAATCGAACTGGAAGGCGAGGTAAGTGTCGATGAGGTATTCCAAACCGAAAATGGCATTCGCGCCGCCTTTGGCGTTGTGGCGGCTCCATTGCTGCCCATATTCGTTGAAATA
>JAFPVR010000056.1 GCA_017395245.1 Bacteroidales bacterium
GTCTGCGCGAGGGTCACGCCATACTTCACCGCCAAGTAGCTGATCCACTGGATGACGGCGGTGTCGCTGATTCTGCGGTCGAAGTACATGGCCTCGGCAACGCGCCCGAATAGCGGCAGCGAGTCTGCCGTACAGAGTGTGAGCGTGGGGGCGCACAGCTCGGGAGTCCGCCATGACTGCGCAAGGTAGTTGATGACGGGCTTCAGACGGTTGACCGTGTCGTAGGTGATTTGGCCGTTGTCGTTGAGGATGCGCTGTGTGGTCTGCCCGATGCGCTTGGCGGTGTCCAACTGCACCTGCCACAGGGCGTTCTCCGTAGCGGTGTCGTAAGTCTCATAGACCACGATCACGTCCGACTGCCGGGAGTCGTTGATTCCTAAAGGCAAAGTGAAGGTCTCTGTTCCGCCAACCTCAAAGCATTTGTTGAAGTTCATGCGGGAGAACGCGGCGGGCAGGGTACCCGAAGACGGTGTGGCGTTAAGCCCGTTGCCGGACACGTCAACCCAAGACGGAGCATTCAGCACTGCGCTGTCGGCGCGGAGCCAAGCGGTTGGGTGCTGGATTTGGGCGGAACAAAACAAAGCCAATATACTGATAACAAGGGTGTTTATTGATTTTTTCATACTTGATGGGCTTTTGAAATTAACGTAGCAAAAGTACAAAAAATCACCACGAAAACCAATTGTATGAGGGAAGGCTATAAAAAAAATGTATTTTTGCCACGGATATGCCGCAGCATATTCACTTTAAAATCCCTGCATCGCCATGCTTTTTGTCGGTGCTTTTTTGAACCTAATTTGTTCCCCGTGCAATGATGAACAAGTTTAAATAATTGATTTATAATAAAATATCAAAATCATGCAATTAACCCCGCACAAGCGAAGCGCAATGTGGGGCGCGCGTAGCGCAAGTAACCCCACACAAGGCATAAGTCGCAGTGTGGGGCCAGTCAAAGTCAACAGTCAAAGTCAGATATGAAACGAATCACCCTTCTCCTCGCCGCCCTCATCACCCTGGCGGCAGCCAACGCCCAGCAGCGCACCGACTCCGTGCACGTGGCGCACTACGACCTCAACCTCTCGGTTGTGGACTTCTCCGGACACACCGTCAGCGGCTACACCGACCTAACCTTAGTGGCCAAAGTCGGCAACCTCACACAGATACGCCTCGACCTGAAGGCCCTGACCACCGACTCCGTGTCTGTCAACGGCACCGCAACTACTTTCTCGCACGTCGGGGAGTCGCTGCTCGTGACCGTGCCGGCTATGCAGAGCGGCGACACGGCCGTCATGCGGGTCCACTACCACGGCACCCCCGCCCACGACAGCTACTTCGGCGGCTTCTACTTCAACGGCCAATACGCGTACAACTACGGCGTTGCGCTGGAGGCCACCCCGCACGCTTACGGCCGCGTGTGGTTCCCCTGCTTGGACGAATTCACCGACAAGTCGAGCTACAGCTTCCACATCCGCACGGAGAACGGCAAACGGGGCATCTGCAACGGCCTGCTGACCGACTCGCTACTGTTAGCGGACAATACGATACTGTGGACCTGGCAGTTAGACGAACAGATTCCGACCTACTTAGCCTCCATCGCGGTGGGAGACTTCAGCTGCTATGCCGACACCTTCCACGGCGTTGAAAAGGTGATTCCCATCGAAATTTACACTGCGCCATCGCTTCACGGCAATGTCGCCACCTCCTTCGTACACCTCAAGGATGTGTTGCGCAAATATGAGGAAAACTTCGGCCCATACCGCTGGCCGAGAGTCGGTTACGTGTGCGTGGCGGCCTCCGGCGGCGCCATGGAGCACGCCACCAACATCGCCCTGCCCAATGCAGCCGTCAACGGGACCCTCGCTTACGAAGGCACTATCATGCACGAACTCTTCCACCACTGGTTCGGCGACCTCATCACCTGCGAGCGCCCCGAGGAGATGTGGATCAACGAGGGCTTTGCCGACTACTCCGAATCGATGATCCGGGAATGGCTCTACAACACCGACACTTTCAACGCTTACGCGGAAAACATCAAAAGCGAGCACAACAACACGCTGATGAACCTCGCCAAACAGGACGGCGGGCTCTACGCATTAGACAACGTGCCGCAAGACCATACTTACGGGATGCACTCCTACCAAAAGGGCGGACAAGTCGTCCATACCCTGCGCGGCTACATGGGCGATTCGCTCTTCTTCAGCAGTCTGACGCAGTTGCTCGACCATTTCGCTTACCAAAACGTCAATTCGCACGAGTTTTTCACCTACCTGACGCAGGTTTCGGGCATGAATCTGATGGATTTCTACGAAGACTGGATTCACCAGCCCGGCTTTCTCGACTTTGACGTGGTCGACATCCGAGCCCACGGCTGCGGCATCTATAACGTGAACGTATGCCAGAAAGGCTACGGCACATACCACCTTGGCACGAACGTTCCCGTAGACGTGACTTTGGTTTCGAACGACTTGGAGACTTACACCTTTGGTGGCCAAATGGTTACGGGAGACACCACCGAGCTGATGGTGCTGTCACCCTTCACGCCGGCATTCGTCATCCTCGACTACCACGAGAAATTGAACGACGCCACCATTGACGACACGAGGAAGGTGTCCACGGCAGGCAATGTCACGTTCACCGACACGCACTGCAGCGTGAACATCAGCACTTTAGAGGACACCGCTCTTTTCCGAGTGGAGCATCACTACGTGGCGCCCACCGCCCCCTCTCCCCTGCCCGAAGGCTACTACAAGTTCTCGCAAACACATTACTGGACTGTCAATTACGCGGGAGGATATCCCGATGGCTCTATATCGTTCCGTTTGATGAGGAGCAACAACCAGCTCGATCACAACCTTTTTGACGGCGGCTACAGTTTTGACAACCTGAAGCTGATGTATCGCCCCAACGGACATTCCGCATGGACCTCTGTGCCATACACCCGCACAGGCAGCCCATATAACGCCAACATCACGACCACCGAGATAAGGACCGGGCAATACTGCTTCGCCATCGCCGACGGGGATGTCTCCGTCAACAGCCTTGAGAACGTGCGGCTGAACGTCTATCCGAATCCCGCCACCGGCACGTTCACCCTGCGCACCGATCCGACGAAGGCCGACAAAGCCGTCATTTTCGACTCGCTCGGCCACAAAGTGAAAACCTTGAAAGTCAGCGAAGAGGTTCAGCAAATCAACACCGACAACCTTCCGTCCGGAAACTACGTCATCGTATTATACCAAAAGGGGAAATCCGTTGCCCGCACAATGTTCGTCAAGGCGATGTAGGGACGTATCGCACGCGCCCAGGTATCGTGCACAGCGTGTATCACCTACGCCCGCGAACGAGATACCTCAATCATTCTATTGTAGAGACGCGCCATGGCACGTCTCTACTTTTTTTTCGCCGTTTTACGGAAGAATACCTGTCCCACAGCAATCGTGATGAGCGTGGCGAGGATATAGCCTGCGGAACGCGGGATGAAGGCCCCGAGAAACGTCTTCGACACAAACACGAAGCTGACCGTGACCATCGTCATGAAGAGAGCCGGGACAAGCGCTATCCAGAAGTAGGGTTTGTCGTTGGCGCGGCGCAAATAGACGGTGACGGCCCACAGCGTGAAAGCGGCGAGCATCTGGTTAGCCCAGGAGAAATACTGCCAAATAACTTGGAAACCCGACGGCGAAGCGAGACTGAAAACGAGCAGTCCGCCTGTCACCGCGAACATCGGGATGGCAATCCACAAACGCTTGGAAATGCTTCTCTGTTCGAGATGCATGAAGTCGGCCACAATGAGACGGGCTGAGCGCAAAGCCGTGTCGCCGGAGGTGACCGCCGCACTGATGACACCAAGTACGGTGATGACGGCAATGACCATCGGGAACCACGTGTTGGCGATGTGGCTCACCATAGCAGGACCGCTCTTGGCCTGCAGGGCAGGGTTGGTATTGTAGAAGTAGGATGCCGCCGCCGCCCAAATGAGGGCCACGATGCCCTCCACAATCATCGCACCGTAGAAAATGTGGCGTCCCTGCCGCTCGTTGGTCATGCAGCGCGCCACCAAGGTCGACTGCGTGGCATGGAAACCCGACACCGCACCGCACGCGATGGAGATGAACATCATCGGAAAGATGGGGTTGGCCTTGGCTTGCGGATGACGGTTCTGCAAACCACTCCAAAGCTCAGGAATCTCGGGTTGGTAAACCGCAAAGGCGACCACAATGGCCACCGCCATGCCCATGAGCAGGAATCCGAAGACAGGATAGATACGTCCAATCACTTTGTCAATTGGCAACAGCGTGGCTATCAGATAGTAAGCAAGGATAATAACCACCCAGATATAGACACTCATATTGGGAGTGAACTGCGTCTGCAAAAGCTGTGCCGGGGTGTTCACAAAGACCACGCCGACCAAAATCATCAACAATACCATAAAGCCGCGCATGAACTGCTTAATGCCGTTGCCGAGGTACTTTCCGTGCGTCTCGGGCAGGCTGCAACCGGCGTTGCGCAACGAAATCATGCCGGAAAAATAGTCATGGACCGCGCCGCCGAAGATGCAGCCGAAGACAATCCACAGGTAAGCGGCCGTGCCGAACTGCGCCCCCATAATGGCGCCGCAAATCGGGCCCACACCCGCAATGTTCAGGAACTGGATGAGGAAAAGCTTCCAAGGCTTCATCGGCACATAATCCACACCGTCGGCCATGGTGACCGCCGGCGTCGGACGATCGTCGTCAACTCCGAACACACGCTCCACAAGCTTGCTGTAGAACACGTATCCTAATATCAACAGGGCTAATGAGATACAGAATGTTATCATAATTTAAGACTTTTGACGTTAAACTTGAATCTTGAAACCTGAAACTTGAAACATGAAACTTTAAA
>JAFPVR010000016.1 GCA_017395245.1 Bacteroidales bacterium
GCCCTTCGTCCCCGACGACTCCGTGGGCATCGACGAGTACTACCAGAACCGCGAGCGCGAGATCTACCTCTACCCCAACCCCACGGACGGGCGGACCACCGTGTGCGGCTACATGTACGGCTACCGCAGCATCGAGCTGCTTGACCTCCAGGGCCGCAAACTGGCCACCCTCCTGGATTCGCCCCACGGCACGGACGTACCCGAAATCGACCTCTCGCCCTATCCCTCCGGCACGTACCTCGTGAAGATCAACTTCGAGCGAGGGGTGAGCGTGGTGAGGAAGGTGGTGAGAATGTAGAATGCAGAATTAAGAACATGAAAAAACAACTCTCCCTTTTCGTGGCCACCATCGCCACCTTTTTTCTCACCCTCGCCTTCGCCTTCGCGGTACAGGCGCAAAACCGACCCTCAGTTCCAGCTTACGACGAATTAAAGAAAACGGGGTATGATGCGTACCAAAATCAAGACTACAAGACGGCCTATCAGACATTCCATACGATGGACTCGGTATATGGAATAACCGATTACCCTGATCTGGTTTATTATAGCTCTTTAACGGACCGTTTCAAACCGAACAGCGAGGAGTCAAAAGCCTTGATGTTCCGCGTAGCCCGTAACAAATGTTGCGACATGAAGTACTTGGAAGAGTTAGTCGAGCGACAGAAGGCGGACACGCTTGACTACTGGGATGAAATTGTCGCCATCGTCGCCCCGCGCGGAGTTCAAGACTCCGTCTATCAAGACCGACTGCTGGCCCTGAAAAGAAGCGCTGAGGCCGCAAGTGATTTGCTGAGCAGCGGCATGGTCACTGATTCGGCATGGAGGGCCTTCAACGAGGTGAATGCCTCCAATGCCGCTGAACTCCAGCAACTGATTGCGGAGCGCGGTTTTCCGACATACACCAAGGTGGGCTACTACTGCAACTACTATGCCTCGATAATTGCGTTTTACTTGCCGACAGAGTCTCTTCGATGGTATTTGGAACAGGCCAAAGCTGCTGCTGACACTGGAGACTATTACCCAGACTGGATTCCCGCTTTGTCCGACCGATACCTGCGGCAGCAAGTCCCCGATTCGGTCTATCTGAAGCGCCTGCGGGCGATGTCGGATGCCGACCAAAACGCGAGAAAAATGCTGGACAGTGAACTGAGAAAAGATTCGGTATGGCGGGTTATCCATGCGGTGGATTCCGCCAATCTCATTGAACTAAAGCAGCTTATCGACGAGCGCGGGTTCCCGACGTTGTCCAAGGTGGGCTACCAATGCTGCAACCTTGCCTCGCTCATCGCGCAGCACCAGCCGCCGGAGTTCCTGCACTGGTACTTAGGACAGGCCAAAGCCGCCGCCGACACTGGAGATTTCGACCTCAAGTGGATTGCCTATATGACCGACCGAGACTTGAACCGCCAAGGGAAACCGCAACTGTATGGCACCCAACTACATGGTCAGGACGGTATCACGGCGCTCAGTCCCATCGAGGATATCGAGCATCTGGCTGAACGGCGTGAGCGTGCCAATCTGGGACCGATTGAGAACTATCTCGCAAGCTATGATCTGACCGAAATCCTCATCCACCCGGCGCATGTACACTACAATCAGTACAGTCTGACTTGCCACATCGACAGCGACACTATGCGGGTGTCAGGCACTTGTTACTTTTCCTACGAGAACAGGTATCGGGATTACCTACTGCTGTCACAGACCATCAGAATCGACTCCCTCAGCTTGGACGGGTGGCAGCGCAACGGCGACACCATCACCTTCGCAGGGCATCCCGTCAAGGTGGAGTTTGCCTACTCAGTCCCACTGGCCGACTTCCGCGCCTCCGACGGGGCTATCATACTGCGTCGCGAGGGCAACTGGTACCCGCACCGCAACAGTGAGCTGCTGACGGCAAATGTCCACATCGAGGCGGAGGACTATTATCTTATCGGAGGAACAGTAATAACACCGGCGTACGAGTTGCACCTTATTCTGCTGCCGAGAGAGAGTTATACCTGCAAAGTAATGGAGAACCCCACGCGACCGTTCCATTTCTACCGTGTGGTCAGCGACACAACCTCCTATCCGGAAGCGTTTTACAACGAGTTTATGGACTCCTACAACTTTTACTGCTCGTTTTTCGGTGACTCGCTCTCGCAAAAACCGATGAACATCGTGGAGATTGGCGATCCGCAGTTTGTGATGTGCCAGTCGTTGCGCGACATAATCATCTTCGGCCACTATTTCTACGATGTTTACACCATGATGCCCGACTTCTCGTGGATACCGCACGAGGTGGCACATCAGTGGTGGGGCAACAGTCTCTTTTTCGAGCACCGCGACTATGCCCTGAACGAAAGTCTGAACGAATACATCAAGTTGCAATTCCTCAAGAGTCGTGAGCGCGGTTACCAGGAGCAGATGAAATATTACCAATATGCCATGAAACTGGCCGAAAAGCGGCTTCCCATCGCCGACATCCACAGCGTGGAATCTCAGGACGAGTCCATCGCCATCTACAACGCTGCCCCTTACCGCTTGGAAAAATCCGGCAATGCTAAAGTCGATGACCTTTTACTGCAACTTTACCGCGACCATAAATACACGATAGTAAGCCGCGAAGTTTTCCTGCGGGAGTGTGGGGCGTTGAAAAGATGGCTGAGGAGGAAATAGTTTTCTACAGATATCTGTCCCCTGACGGGGGCGGGAGGATGTCGGAAGCCATACACATGACAGCGTAGGGGCGTATCGCATACGCCCGATGAAAAAAACGCCAACCACCCAAGATTTCCGTCAAAAACTACGTTCTTATCTATAGAAACATTTCATCAGAACCATAACCGTTATGAAAAAACTGACCTTGACCATCCTGTGCGGAGATGGTTGCTGAGCGCGGCATCGCATATGGCGGCAGCTACCTCGACCCCGGCTATGACATCCGCATCGACAGTGAGAAACCCTATGACGGCCCGTCCCCATTGGTCGGCTTCAGGGTGATTGCGGTGAGGAAGAAGTGAGAATGTAGAATGCAGAATTATGAATTATGAATTATGAATAACGATGCAGTGTGGTTCTCGTCACCTAACAGGGACTGGCAGGTGTCGGATGCACGAGGCTGTGTGCCAATACACTACTATTTGAATTTTTTTGTATCTTTGCACCCAGAATTATCTATTTATATTTTTGTAAAGTATTGTGATACAGTGAACAGTAAATCAACAATAGAAACAAGTATTTATATAAACGAAGATTTACATTATGAAATTCTACGACAGGGAAGAGGAAATCGTCATCCTTCAGGAGAACGAAAAACTGGCGGAAAAGAACGCTATGTTCACGGTGCTGTCGGGCAGGCGGCGCGTGGGCAAAACCTCGTTGGTGATGAAAGCCTTTGAGGGGAAGCAGGTTGCCTATCTCTTTGTGTCGAAAGAGAGTGAAGCTCTCCTTTGCGGGAAACTCCAGCAGGCCCTCGAAGAGCAGTTGGGCATACAGGTCTATGGGCAGCTGACGCACTTCCGCGACCTTTTCGATGTGATCATGCGCGAGTCGCAGAAACGTCATTTCACGGTGATATTCGACGAGTTCCAGAACCTCTACAAGGTCAATCCCGCCATTTTCAGCGAAATGCAGGACATTTGGGACCGCACACACCGCGAGTCGCACATCAACCTCATCACGATGGGCAGTATCCGTTCGCTGATGAAGCGAATCTTCGAGGACGAAAACGAGCCTCTCTACGGCCGCCCGACCTCCAAATTCACCCTCCGTCCGTTCACCATACAGGTGTTGAAACAGATTTTCCGAGATCACGCCCCTAACTACCGCAATGAAGATTTGCTATGCTTGTATATGATTACGGGCGGCGTGGCCAAATATGTGGAGCTGCTGATGGATGCGGGCTGCTATACCAAGGAGAAGATGCTCAACTACGTGTGCCGACGCGACTCCTACTTCCTTACCGAGGGGCGCGACCTGATGAACCAGGAGTTTGGTGACGAGAGCGCCACCTATTTCTCCATCCTGCAACTTATCGCCGGCGGTTCGAATCGTCGTTCGGACATCGACGGCACCATGCAGAAGGACATGGGCACTTTTCTCCAGAATTTGGAGAAGAACTATGGTCTTGTGAGTCGTCTGAAGCCGCTGCTTTCCAAGCCGACCAGCAAGACCAGCGCCTACGAGATTTCAGACCAGTTCCTGAGGTTCTGGTTCCGCTTTGTGTGGCCGTATCAGTCGTTGGTGGAGCGCGGACAGCTTTCGCTTCTGAAACAGAATATACTGCGCGGATACGAGCAGTTCACGGGTCGGACGCTGGAACAGTATTTCCAGGCTCTGGTGATGGAGACCGGCCAATACACCACGGTGGGCAACTGGTGGGATCGCAAGGGGAAGAACGAGATTGATCTGATTGCCCTGAACGAGTTCGACCACACGGGCATCGCCGCGGAAGTCAAACGCAATCCCGACAAGATAAGCCTATCGGACCTGCAGCGCAAGGTCGGGAATCTTCCCGCATCGGATTTCGGGCGGTACAGACTCGAGTTGCGTGCATTTTCGATAGAAGACATGTGAAGGCGTTCTGGATTTGTATATCAACGGATTACGAAAACAACGTTTTTTTATGTAAGGATTTCCCCAACCTGTTGTCCAATGTCGTAAAAACCAAACGGTCTATGATGAAGAATACGCTATTTTCAATCATCTTGATTCTATTGTCATCACCTCTGTTATCGCAGAATGATACCCTTACATTCACGGTGCGTGGGGTGCGATTTGACATGGTGAGGATAGAGGGGGCCACCTATCAGAAACCCAATTATTATGGGGATTCGATGAGTCGCTTGAACTATCACGTTCCCAAGCCGGTGAAATACGCCAATTCCTTGAACGGCTACAGCACCGTCGTGCTCTCAAGCTACTATATTGGAAAATTTGAGGTCACACAAGATCTGAATCAGGCTGTGTTGGGCAAGAAAAGCAACCATTCCTATTACCCCTACAATTATAATTCAAACGCACGGTCATGGAAAATGGTGAAGGACGAAGGACCTTTCTTGAGATACCCTGTCGATCGCGTGACTTGGAAAGAAGCCCAACGGTTTGTCGATTCGCTGAACGCCATTACGGGGTTGCGTTTCCGGTTGCCTACGGAGGCGGAATGGGAATATGCCGCTTCGGGCGGGGAATTCGAATACAAATACAGTGGCGGCGACAATTATATGGACGTGGCGTGGGGCTGGGACAACGGCATGGCGCGGTCGCACGTGGTCGGACTGCTGCAACCGAACAAATTCGGGCTTTACGACATGAGCGGAAATGTCAGGGAGTGGTGCTCAGACTGGTTCTCCCCCTATTATTACAAACCGAACGTGACATACAAAAACCCCAAAGGCCCGTCAAAAGGCACGCTTAAAATTCTGAAGGGCGGATCCTGGAGCAGTGAAATGGAGAGAACTATGGAATATTTCATGCGTGCAGGCTGTGACACTTCCCTTACGGCCTTGGACATGGGCTTCCGCATCGTGCTTGACGGCAATTCGCCCACTGACAAAACAAACTTTTAAAATATGAAACGACAATTATTTATCATCTTGCTTCTTGGGACAAGCGTTTGCCTCTCTTGGGGGCAGAACAACCCGAAAGAATATTACAAATACATCAACGAAGCTGAATTGGCCTGTCTCCAAATGAGCGACGAGAACGATTTGGGGCAAAAAGCAGCGAAGTGCTATGAGAAGGCCTTTGCCGCAAATCGACCTTTTTCAAAAGATTTACGCCAGTACTTGTTGCTTTATTCCTACAACAAGCAAGGTCGTATGGACGTCGCCTTGGAATGCGCCCACATTTTGGCACAAAGAGGAATGCTATGGCCGAAATGGTATGATGCGGACACGGCATTCCAGCGGACGCTATACCTGATCAAGGACACAACACGGGTCATCACCGACCCTGAGCTTGTGGCTGCTTTGGATTCGTTGCGCGCACGTGACCAGCGAATCAGAACGTCAGCGAGCCGGTGGGGTGATGATGCAGACAAAGCAACTGCTGTGACAGACTCCCTCAATATGCAGTCTTTGATCGAATTGTTCCAGCATTATGGTTACCTCAATGAAGACAACGCCGGAGAATTATACGCCAATATCACAGAGCTCCTTTTTATCCATAACAGCAAAACCAGAACTGCCGAACTGCCATTTGATGTCATAGAGAAGGCCGTGAAAGAGGGCACCTACGACGCGCGAAGCTATATGGATTTCTACGATGAGTGCCTGAATTGGAGATGGGACAGGGAATCCGCTTTCCAGTCAAGGTATGGCCTCGGATTCAGCAGCCACATTGTCATCGGAAACACGTTGTTCATCTACCCGACCGGCGATGTCAAGGAGATTGATTCCAACCGCAGGGCGTTGGGCGTGTCCGAGACCCACGCCGATTACGAGAAAAAGCTGGAGAGTGCCTTCCTGATGAACGGGGCGGGTTTTGTCCCGCGATTGAACATCGATGACTGGGGCGGCGAGGAAGAGGACGCCCAGGCCGCCGCCGAAGCCCGCTCGGACATCGACTCCGGCAAGGTGAAAGGGCGGTACGTCATCAAGCCATGAAGCGGCTTCCATGAGCAGCAACGATATTGTTGCCAAATAAATCGCGGCGGCAAAATCCAACCCGTTGAAGAGATAGACAATCTCAACACCCGAAGGGAATCGGTATGGCTTCGACCTGACGATATTGAAACAATCAAAGCGAACATTGTGGAATATTAACGTCGCTGCACAACAAGCATCCATTTTCCTCTTTTTTTCAATTGGTATAAAGTTCGTTTATATGGATTTGGTTACTCTGAGCGGCGACATGCTGGTTACAGACGTGTGTGTGAGGAGCTGCGGGAATTGTTGGAACAGATAGAGCGGTTGGCGCCGAAGTGAAACGGTGAGAAATTTTTGTATTTTTACGACGAATGTCCGGCAATATTACCATAAATTCGGAATAAAAACAATAAATTCTGTATTTAACTAATTGTTTGATATGAAAATAGAAAGGCCTACTTACACCAAAACCTTAACCTTTATGAGAAAAACAACCCTGACCCTCCTTTTAATCGCCGCAGCAACAGCGACTTGGGCACAACGGTTCGACTGTCTGCCAAAAAACGCATCGCTGGCATGCGAAGCGGTCAGGGCCTACCAATCCGGCGACTGCGAGACGGCAAACTCCTTGTTCTGTGCGACCGACTCCGTAGAGCCCGTGGCCTATTACCCCGAGTTGCTGAAGTATCACTCCTGCGCGGAAAGGATCGGCGATTCCGCAAAGGCGAAAAGGCTGCTGTACCGGCTTGTCCAATCCAACGGGTTTGACAGAGAGTCTTTTGACACGTGGCTTGGCGGTTTCAACCTGCAAGCAAGAAGCTACTGGCCGGAACTGGACTCCCTTATCCAAATCACCGAGAGCCGAAGATGTCGGCCTTTCATCGATTCTTTGGATGCCATGGTCAGAAAGGACCAAGGTGTCCGAATGAGGATTGAGGCGGAAGGATGGACTGAAGATATCCGCGACCAGATGATTGCCATTGACTCGGCCAATACGGCGGACTTGCAGGCGTTGATTACCCAATATGGCTTTCCCTCTTGGCATCTTGTCGGTCAAAAGGGAGCGGAAAACGCATGGCTGATAGCCCAGCACTCGTTTTTCTATTTGCCGGAATATTTGAAAAGATACCGTCAGGCCGTTCTGGAAAACGATGCGGAAAGGCGTTTCCTCGCCTATATGGAAGACCGGTTTTTGATGATGCAAGGGCGCCCTCAAATTTACGGCACACAGATGGCAGGAATGGGCGATGACATGGGCTATTATCCTATCATGGACATGGAAAACCTCGACCGCCGTCGGGCAGCCATGGGTATCAGGCCGTTTTCCGATTATGTGAAGAGCTGGGGGCTTGACACCTTGTTCATCTGTCCCGATTATCTGGATTATCTGACCCAATATTATCCCAACAACACCAATATGTATGTCGGCATTGAAGCCCATTGGAGCAACAGGGACATGAAAGGGACAAACGAATGGTACTTCGATCAGCGGTTTTACGACTTTCCCCGGGATTTGGAGGTGTTGGCGACATACTATTTGGAAGGCGACACGGCCATAGCGGTTCAGCAGGCGAAGAAAATGGTGCTTTGCGGGAAACGCTTGGACGAAAAGTGGAATCTCCCGCAACTTTTGATGGATTCCGTGAAAGCCAACTACGATGAATTGCGTGCTGATTATGAGCGGCTTATGACGAAAGACGGCGATGCCATGCTGAATTCCATCACCTCATTTGACAATCTTGTGAAAGTGCTGAACAGCGGTTTTTATCCCCGCTATACCTACGATGCGTGGAACGGGCACATCAAGGAACTCATCGCACAAAAGGCGGCAACATTGTCGCAAACGGATTACCGGACCTTTTTTGAGTGGCTGTTCGAACAGGTCAACATGGGCAACTACCACCTTTTCGATTATGCCGAGCTGTATGACGATGTCCATCACCGGCTTTTTGGCGAATCCTACTATGGGCAGAAGCTCTTCGTGCCCGATGTCCCGTTGTATGACCCGCAACGGGTGGATGAGCGACGCTCCGCCATCCAGCTGCCGCCTTTGGAGGTTTGGCAGGGGATAAAGGAGCATGTTTCCCATATAGAATGAGATGCTTCCTTGAGCAGCCTTGGAGGAATCTCAAAATCAACTCGACTAATGTTTTTTTTAAGCAACAGTGTCAAACAATTCAAAAAATTGTATATCTTTGCGGCTGAAAATAAAATAGAAAAAATGGCAAAAGATTATTTTACAAAAGGCATTAAGAAACAAGAGGTTAACGAGCCTCGGGCGCAATACGTTGCCTCAGTCCAAGATGCTTTTCGCGTAGTTGATGAAGACGAACTGGCGGAATGCATCACACTTGAGGAGTGGGAATCCGAACTGACGACAATTATCCATGAACACTATCAATCCAACCATGAAAGTCATAGTCAGTCCCATTGTAAGAATTAAAATCAATGAATTCTATAAAGCCGCCATGCGGAATCATCCGTCTCTCAGTGAAGAGACTGTATTGAAAAAAGCGAACCGAATGTTCAAAGGTTTGCAAGTTCTAAGCATGACTCAAGGATTTCCGGAAGCAAGGTTAAACCAAGAATGGAGAGCTAATGGTTGGCGTGAATTGGTGATAGA
>JAFPVR010000057.1 GCA_017395245.1 Bacteroidales bacterium
AAACGAGTTTTGCTACAAGTTCAACCGAATGTATTTCGGAGACAGGCTGTTTGACAGGTTAATGCTTGCCTCTATTTCATACAAGCCAACGTTCACCCACCGCAGGTATGGGGCTGGGGGTGAATGCGGATAATCATTTTTGATAATGCAAAAATATCGAGCCGATAGGAAACAATAGTGTATAATGATGAACCAATATTGTATAATTTCGGAACTTTTTGTATTTTTGCCGCATGAATTACGCTATCCATCAATACGACCACTCAACGCCCGTTGTCAAGACCGAACTTACGGAGTTTTGGCTATGCCGTATGCAAAAAGGTAAACTCACTGTTTCTTTTGAGCAAGGAAAGCATAAACTATTGGCTGACTCGGTTTTCGTAGTCCCAGAAGGGGCGCAGTTCAAGGTGGTTTCCTCCTCTCGAGACATGAGGATGGAAGTCCTTGTATTCGACGAACCGCTGATGAATGTAGTGTATTCCTTGCTGGGTGCAGAGGCTGATTTCGGTTCGTTGGAACAGCCGTTTTGGTCCAGCGAAACGCTAAAAGAGCCTTTTGACCAGATGCTTACAGCCGACTATGATTTGCTTCGCGTGTCTATTGAGCAATCAGACCTTGTTGCCCGCAACAAGATGATGACGGCCTCATTGGTGCATCTATTGCTGACTCTTTACAACGCCTCCGACAGTCCCGAGAAGCCCTTGCAAAGCGACAACAGCAAGCGTTCGCGTCAGCTTTTGAACCATTTCTTCGAGTTGGTAGGGGAAAACATCCTCTCAGGACAGCGCACCATAACGTTCTATGCTGACAAGCTCTGCGTTTCAGAGCGTTATCTCTTCAAAGTTTGCAAGAAGGAGACGGGCAAAACGCCCAAAGACCTTATCAATGAGTTTCTAATCGGCCAAATCAAGAATGCCCTGCTCACCACCGAAATGACCCATCAGCAGATTGCCGACCAGTTCAACTTCCCCGACCAGTCGGCATTCGGGCAGTTCTTCAAACGTCAAGAGGGAATGTCGCCGTCGGAGTGGCGGCAGAAGTACAGGTGATCATCTTTCAAATAGATAACAAAATACCGCCGCAAAGGTGCGAAGCCCTTGCGGCACTCACTCCATCCGTCCCCACGTCATCTCCTCGCCCTGCTTATCGTACTGCTTGCGCTTGCCAACAGGAGGCTCGGTCAGAGTGATGCGCACCACGGCGGTCCGTTCAAGACTGCGGGCAATGGCAGCATCGAAAGCGTCCATGTGTTTGGGGAGGAACCGCTGGCAGATGACCCGCAGACCCTCGATTTTCTCTTCGCGGTCGGTCACCATCTCTGCCTTCCCCACGGCAGTGGCTGATTTGTACTGCAGAGTGAAGTTGCCGTCCTTCGGGCCAACAGTAGGCGCACATTTGGTGACGGCGGACAAGAACACCGTCGGACAGTGTGCTATGCAGTCGAGCTTTTCGCCCTCCAATGCACAATGGAAATAGAACGTCCTTTCGTCTGTACGCGCCAACGACAGGGGCAATCCGTAGGGTGTCCCATCAGGACGGGTGAAACTGACTGTTACGTATGGAGCCTTTTCCAGCACCTCCAAAGCGAAGGCGACATCCATCTCTCTGCTTGCTTTTCTCATATAATCGTTTTTACCGTTTTTCTCAATCTATACCCTTTTAAAAACCTTGCCAGCATCTCCGTGAAACTGGAGATGCTGGACGAAGGTTTACTGATCAAAGATGGGAAAGGTTACATAAAACCTTAGATGCCAAACATCTTCATATCTTCCTCAACCGTGCTAATGCCGCCAATACCGAAGTTCTCGACGAGCACATTGGCCACATTGGGCGAGAGGAACGCGGGCAAGGTCGGGCCGAGGTGGATATTCTTCACACCGAGGCTCAGCAGAGCCAGCAGCACGATAACGGCCTTCTGCTCGTACCATGCGATGTTGTAGGCGATGGGCAGTTGGTTCACATCGTCCAAACCGAACACTTCTTTCAGCTTCAATGCAATGAGCGCCAATGAGTAGCTGTCGTTGCACTGGCCTGCATCTAACACGCGAGGGATGCCGCCGATGTTGCCCAAGTTGAGCTTGTTGTATTTGTATTTGGCGCAGCCTGCCGTGAGGATTACGCAATCCTGGGGCAGCGCTTTGGCGAATTCGGTGTAGTATTCGCGGCTCTTCATGCGACCGTCGCAGCCCGCCATCACCACGAACTTGCGAATAGCACCGCTCTTCACGGCCTCCACCACTTTGTCGGCAAGAGCGAACACCTGCTCGTGCGCGAAACCGCCTACAATCTTGCCCGTTTCAATCTCCTTCGGAGCCTGACAGGTCTTGGCCAATGCGATGATTTCGCTAAAGTCCTTCTTGCCGTTGGCATCGGCAGGGATGTGCTTCCAACCCGGGAATCCTGTGCTGTTGGTGGTGAACACGCGGTCTTTGTAGGTGGTGCTGCCGGTTGGCGGCACGATGCAGTTGGTGGTGAACAAAATAGGACCATTGAAAGCCTCAAACTCCTCGCGTTGCTTCCACCAAGCGTTGCCGTAGTTGCCCTTCAAATGACTGTATTGCTTGAGTTTTGGATAATAGTGTGCAGGGAGCATCTCGCTGTGGGTGTATATGTCGATGCCCGCGTCCTTGCTCTGTTCGAGCAGTTGCTCGATGTCGTTCAGATCGTGTCCGCTGATGAGAATACCCGGACGGCTTCCCACGCCGATGTTCACCTCCGTGATTTCGGGGTTGCCGTAAGCGGTGGTGTTGGCTTTGTCCAACAGAGCCATCGCCTTCACGCCCCATTCGCCGGTCTTCAGCGCAAGGGCAGTGAGCTCGTTGGCATCGTTGCAGGTGACGAGCTGTCCGAGGGTTTGCAGGATAAATTCGTTGATGTCGCTGTCCACTTGACCGAGTCGGCCAGCGTGCTCCAGATAAGCGGCCATACCTTTGAGACCGTACATGGTCAGCTCTTTCAACGAACGGATATCTTCGTTGCTTTCGGTGAGGATACACACGGTTTGGGCTTTCTCGTCGTATTGTTCGCGGGTGCTATTCCATTCCAGCACATCGAGTTTCGGCAGTTCAATGCCTTGCTTGTTGGTCACGCGGTCTTTGAACATGTCGCGCAGTTCCAAGCCTTTGTCGATGCGGGCGTAGATGCTCTCCACATCGAAGTTGGCGTTGGTGATGGTGCAGAACAGCGCGTCGTTCACAAAAGCGTGGATGCTCTTGCGGAAGTCGCAATAGTCATGTCCGCAACCGTGCTGGTGGTGGTTGGCGACAACGCCCAATCCTTTAAGGACATAAATCAGAAGATCTTGTGCATGAGCCACTTGCGGGGTCTTTCCGCACACACCTGAAATCTTGCAGCCGGCGCATCCGGCAGTTTCCTGACACTGGAAACAAAACATTTTCTCGTTCATATTGTATAAGGTTTAAGTTATTAATGATTTCTGGCGGCAAAAATACAGCCGCTGAACAACGTGTAGCGTAACATTTGTTACCGGACGCATTTTTTTGTTATTTTTGCAAAAATTATTGGTATGGAGGAACTGAAACAAATCAAACTCTTTGCAAAATGCAGCGACGAAGCCTTGGAGAGGCTGCTGAACCAGCCTTGTCGCCGACAGGAATACCCGGCCGGAAGGCGAATGTTCAACCCGGGCGACCCGTGTCGGGCGTTGATGGTGCTTGTGGAAGGGCAAGCCGAATCGCGCATGATGGGTGAGGAGGGCCGCGAACTGCTCGTTGACCGGCTGAAAGCCCCGATGTTGCTGGCTCCGGCGTTTCTTTTCGCCACACCCAACATCATTCCCGTTGAAGTCACCGCTGCGACAGACTGCGTCGTATGGCACATCAACCGTGAGGCTTTCTTTGAGTTTATGCAGCAGGAATCGACCGTTCTTCGTGCTTTCTTGGAAGAGCTTTCCGCGAAAGGTCATTTCCTGAGCGGCAAGATGCGCTCTTTTGCGGTGAAGGGACTCAAAAACCGTGTTGTCGAATATCTTGAAACCCATGGCAGCATCACCTCCGTGGCCGATGTCGCTCAACAGTTGGGTGCCACACGACCCTCGCTCAGCCGCGTGCTTTCTGAGATGCTGGATGAAGGGATCGTGGTTAAGGATGGAAAGGGGTATAGGAAGGCTTAGGAAAATATCACCGCCAGCAAAGGTCACTTCAACTCTTGCGGCGGGATTAAGTATTTGGTTGCGATAACGGCCTGCGTTAATCATGCGCAAGGGTTGTCCTTCTTTATAACATCCGTTGTTTTTCCAATCTAACCGTGCGGGCTTTCTCCTCGGTGTCCTCGCGTTCATCGTAGCCGTCGTATGGAGCTTCCGGGTCGTGAACTTTGGGCTTCAATCATGATAGTGGTACCGTTCCTTGTGTAGAAGAAGACGTTGGCAATCCATTCGCGGATGCAAGAAACGTGTTCATCAATACGGCCGGTGTTCAATGGCTTGAAGATTTCCTTGCCGCGATATAGCAACGACATGGCCTTCTTTTGGAAATTTGATGCTTTTTTTTTGACATGGTTCGGACTCTTAAATAAATGTGCATAGCCACGCAATCAGCGCGGAGATGAAAGGAAAAAGGATAATCTTGGCAATCTGGCTCTTCATGTTGAAGCCGTAAGAATGGTAGCCTTCACAACCTTCGGTTTCCGGGTAATAGCGCTGGAAGAAACGGGTTTTCTGCAGCACCCAGTCCAGAAATACCAGGTCGAAAGCCTTGTAGATGTACAGGATAGCCAGGCAGCGGCAGAAGAACTGCCCAAAGCCGTAGCCTTGTCTCACTCCGTCCCAGATGCCGATGACAGCCACGGCTACGAGGATGAACATGCTCAGGATGACCAGTATCCAGCCTAAAAATCTTGCACCTT
Source organism: Bacteroidales bacterium (assembly GCA_017395245.1). Classification (GTDB taxonomy): domain Bacteria; phylum Bacteroidota; class Bacteroidia; order Bacteroidales; family WCHB1-69; genus F23-D06. The sequence goes on from JAFPVR010000057.1 coordinate 4,867, forward strand.
TGAAGCGCTCTTCCTTGGGGTGGATCGCGTCCACAATGTCCTTAGGAGCAGAGCCGAACAGTCGCTTGTCCTGAACCAGCGCCACTGCTGAATATAGCATCAAGAGTATCGCCAGGATAAAGCATAGAGCCAATCCGTCGAAACAGACCTTGTAGCGGCCTGCACGTATCATCTTGATGGGAATGTATTTTTTCATGGCTATTCCTTATTCTACCATTTATATACCGCCAACCGATTGTTCAAAAACGGCAGGAAGAACGCGAAAAGTTTTGCGCGGAAAGAGTGTTTCCGCATTTCTACGTTGTAGCTCTGCTCCGAAAGCAATGTCAACCGTGGTTCCAGCTCGAGATATTCCTTACCCGATTTGGTTCCCCACTGGAATTGTGCATTGGTATATTTCACCGCATCGTGGTGCTTGGTGTTTTTGGCCATAATCGGGTGATGAAGTTCCGCAAGCAGATAGCCGTGGTCAAACGAGTCGCACAACATGTTGAGACAGGTGGTTACTTGTTCTTTCGTGAAATACTCCAGCACGCCTTCCATGACCACAATCGTGGTGGAACGTTTGGGCAGATTCTTTGTCCAGTCCGATTCCAAGGCACTTCCTTCTTTCATCACACAGCGGTCGCGGTCTTGATATATCTTCCGGCGAACAGCCATGATGTCGGGTAAGTCAACATCAAACCAAGTGATTTTCCCGTTATCGACCTGCACAAACTTGTCGTCGAAGCCGCATCCCAGATTAATGCACAAAGCATCTGGATATCGCTCGATGAGTTTTTCCAGCTCGTTCTTATACATGATGGTGCGCGCCACCACGCCTTCGTGCGACATGAAAGGGTCGTACTTGCTTACATCGACCCCCAATGCGTCGATGATTTCCTTTGCCTTGAAATCTTTTATTCTGGCGTTTGGCCGGTCGGTCTCGCTGGCACGAATAGCCAACGTTATCAATGCAGTTTCTTGAATATCACCAATTTTTAAGTCCATGTCTTTAAGTTTTAATCTGCTTCTATATAACTACTGTTATTTGAACGTTTGTAGTAGGAGTGTCGCCATTCCTGGCGACCTTTGTGCGGCAGAAATGCCGCACCTCCTATGACGCTGCAAAGAAACGGCTATTTCAGAAAGTGGGAAATCACCTTTGATGGGTATTTTGCTTTCGGTGGAATCACCAGTCTTGGCGATTTGGAAAAAACAAACACCGCCGCAAAGGCCACGAAAACCCATACGGCGGTGTCATTTGCAACAAATGGTGATAAACGGTTACCTGTCAAGCTTCACGTGTTTCTTCCCGTTCTGGATGTAAACGCCTCTGAAATCCTCCGGCAGAGTGGTTCCGAGGCAGCGGCCGTCGAGGGTAAAAATGCGCGGGTCGTTCACCTGCTGGTCCATCTCAAAATCCTCGATGCCGACGGTGCCGCCCATGTAGGTTAGCGAGACCGAACTGCCTCCGCTGGCTGTAGCATCCAAATAGCAGTTGTCCTCAAAGATGCCGGTGCCCGTAGCTGTCACGCCGCTCTTGAGGGTCGGGGTGTTTGGAACGGAAATCACCAATTGCGACGAGTTGCTGCCACCGCCACCGGGACCTGGACCAGGACCGCCACCAGCGTTGATGGTCGGCGTATAGAACGCTACAACATCGTTACCGTAGCTCAGTGAATACCAGGTGTTGCTGCTCACCGATGAGGCGCGGTAGGTAGCCTGGCTCATCGAGCTTCCATTCTCAATGCCTCCAACGGCAATAAGGACACCACCATTGACATAGACCTTCTTGCCCTCCTCGCTGTTGGCATCGACGGCCACTTCGGGCGAGGACGAGCCAATGGCGTAAACCAGACCGCCGTTGAGGTAGCAGTTGCCGTTGGCGTCCATACCGTCGTTATTGGTGGCGCGAGAATAGACATATCCGCCTGTGATGGTCATATCCCGCCCCGAGTTGATGCCGTCGTCGTAGGCATTGACAAAGATCTCACCGCCAGTGATATCCAGCGTGTTCTTGCACTCGATGCCCTCGCCGTTGGTACCGGTTGTGGTCACCTTCACGTAACCGTCGCTGATGACCATCCCGCCGCTGTAGGTGTAACTGCTGCCGTTCTGCGTCTTGAGGCCGGCCTTGATGCCCTTGGGCGATGAATAGTAGTCGCTGCTGACGTTGTCGGTGTTGCCGGTATAGTTGGTGTACTCTGTCGTACCGTTGTTATAGTAGAGGCCGCCGCTTGTGGCAACGGTGATGTTGCCGCCGCTAATGGTAAGGATGCTGTCGCACTTCATGCCCTTGCCGCCCGAACCGGTGGCCGTGAGCGTAAAAGTACCGCCACTGATGTTAATGTCGCCATCAGCGCTCATCCCGCAAGCCGCCTTGGTTTCCAGATCGTCTTCGTCCCAGGTGCCGTTGCCCGTGGTCGTCACGTTAATCACAAGGTCGCCGGAGATGAACATGTCGCCTTCGCACTTGATACCTTTGGCCGCAACGGCAGTGCTGTTGATGGTGATGGTGCCGCCGCTGATATACATATTGCCCGAATCCTCGTCCTCATGGTCCTCGGTTTCGCCGGTCGAGGTGTCGCCGTCGAGGTCGCACTGGATGCCGTCATCGCCCGTGCCACTGATGTTGATGGTACCGCTCTCCATCAGGAAATACTCGTTGCACGAAATGCCGTCGCCAACGGCGGAGGTCACGTTGAGGGTGGCGTTCTTCACTGAGATGTACTCGCCGGCCTTGATGCCGTGCTTCACGTTGCCCACCACGTTGAGCGTGCCCTGCTGCTTGAACTCAGCGTGTCCCTTCACGTAGAGGCAGCCCTTCTGCGAACCGGTAGCGGCATCGACGAGGGTGTTGGTGGTGCCTGTGATAACCTTCACGTTGATGCGCTTGCCGTTCTGGATATGCACGGCAGCGCCACTATAAACAGGAGTGGTGTTGGTGAGCGTCAGGCCGTTAAGTTCGACAGTGGCTTTGTAAGACCCCGACATATAGAACTCGCCGTCGGTTGTCGAGCCGCTCAGGTTGTAGGTGATTTCGGTGCTCAGGCTGTCGCTTTGCTCAATGGAGACATGCGCCCCCTGCTGCGTCACTGTCAGATACTGGCTCACATTGTTAGCTACAGACACCGTCGCGGTAGTGCCGTTATAAACCACATTGACGGTGTTGTCATTTTGTGCCATCATGCCCAAACTGACAAGCATCACGATGGCGGAAACAAGGATTTTCTTCATAACTGATATAATTTTAACACGTCCTATAATTCACTGATTTTCGACAGTGCAAAATAACATGTTTTTATGATATGCAGGCATTATCAGTCGGAAAGGATTGTTTGTCAATAAGTCGGAATGATGTTCCTTTTATCAAGATTATTGTGTATTTTTGCAACCAGAAAAAGTTGATAATCTATGGAAAATACGCAGAACATGCTGTTGTTAGACAATGACAGAATTGTAAAGGAGGGGGTATCTGTCTTCGAGGTGACGGACATGCCGGCCTATAATGTGCCATACGTGTCACCGCATTACATTATATCGGTTTGCAAAAGTGGCAGTTTAAAAGTGGAATATGATGCATCACCAGCCGTATTCGTTCCTCACGACCTGGCCATCATCTACCCTCAACATACATTAATAGCCTACAGCGCAACGCCCGACTATCATGCGACGTTGATTGCCGTGTCGGCGGAACTGTATGCCAAGATGGGTGGTCTTAACTTCAGTAACAAGCGTTTCGCCTACGAGCAGCTTCCTCATTTCCACCTTACCAATAGCCAATATGACGACATAATGGTTTTCGCCGACACCCTTCATCGCATTACCCTTTACGGGCTCAAGAGCCGCGAAGACACCCTAGTAAGCTTCACATATATATTGTCGCAAATTATTGACTACTTCCATGACACTTTCTTTGGGTCTTCTGCCGATTCTATCAAGTGGCTGAGTCACCGTTTCTACAATGCCGTCATCGAGCACTGCCATCAGCACCGCGACGTAAAGTTCTACGCCGACCTCTTCTGCCTTTCGCCCAAGCATTTCAGCAGCGTCGTGAAGCAGCAGACCGGACATACCGCCGGCTATTGGATACAGCACTACCTTGTCATACGGGCGAAGCAGACGCTCGCCTATGAACCCGCAGTGACTGTGCAGTCCGTTGCGGATCGCTTCGGTTTCCCCGACCAAGCATCCTTCTGCCGCTACTTCAAGCGCGAAACCGGCCTTTCCCCCTCGGAATACAGGCAGTCGCTATAGAAAACCGCCGCAAAGGTCTCGAAAACCCTTGCGGCGGTTGATTGATGAACAATAATTCGTAAAGTTTACGCTTTATTGAACTTCTCCTTCGGCTGCTTGCAACGGGGGCAACGCCAGTCGTCGGGCAGGTCTTCGAAGGCTACGCCGTCGTGCTCTGCAGGATCATAAACGTAGCCGCAGATGGAGCAGACGTACTTGCCGGAGGCCTGCTGCTTGGAGAAATCCACTTCGGCCAAAACGGTCGGCACAGGATTATCCAGATCCATTACACGCTTGGCTTCCAGATTCTCATAGCCTTGCGGCGTGTGGGTGCCGCAATAGACCGTGGGGTGATTGCGGACGAACTCGCGCACTCGGTTCAGCGTCTCGCGGGCGGCTGGAAGGTCGTCGAAGACCACCGAAAGTTTGTCCTCGTGAAGAGCCTCATCCATGTAAGTGATATCGCCGTGAAGCATGTAGAACAGTCCGTCCATCTCTACCACAATGATGCTGTTGCCCTTGGTGTGACCTTTGGCCTTGATGAGGTAGATGCCGTCGTGGATTTTCTGACTGTCGGGGAAATTGTAGTAGGGGCCGTCGGTGAAGCTGACGGGCACGAGGTTCGTCAGACCCTGCAACTCGGCGGCGTCCATCTCTTCCTGGTTCACATAGATCTTCGCGTTGGGGAAACTCTTCAATTCACCACTGTGGTCGGCATGGCGGTGGGTGAGCAAAATCTTGGTCACCTGCTCCGGCTTGTAGCCGAGGGCTTTGAAGGCATCCATATAGCTGCAGATGTCCTTGCCGGTGAAGGCCAACGAGTTCTCGTCAGGTGCTTCCTCGGGCGTGCCGGCGGGAAGACCGGTATCGACGAGAATCACCTCGCTGCCGGTGTCAATCAGATAGTTCTGCAGACTGCCGCGATAGCGGACGTTCTTGTCGAACTTGTCCATTCCCTCTTCGCCTCCGAACACGAAGGGCTGGGTGTAGAATCCGTCTTTACGGAATTTTACGGCTTTGATATCCATACGTTTGAACTATTTTGCCGGTTCCCACTTGCAACGGACGGGCGACACGATAGCGCCTTCCTTTTTCAGTTCTGCAAAGGCTTTATCGACTTCTTTGCGGTCGATACCGGTGATTTCAGCGATTTTGCCTGCGTTTACGGGAGCACCAAATTCACGCATGGCTTGTAAAACTTTCTCTTTCATATATTTTGATATTTAATGGATTAGAACTTTGTTGATTACATCATCTCGATGAGGAAATTCTCGTAGCCGAGTTTGTCGATGTAGTTGAGATACTGTCTTTCCCAATCCATGTGCGCCTTTTCGTCCTCAATCCACTTGTAAATCAGCTTTTGGGTGACATAATCATCTTCGAAGGCGGCAGCCATCTCGCTCATGATCTTCACCGCTTCGGGGTTGTAGTCCGACTCGATCTGCTGCTTCGGATCGTCGTAGAACGGGAATTCGATGGTCTTCATGGCTTCCTGTAAATCGGCGGGTTTGCAGCCGAGTTCCACAAGACGATTCAGAACTTCTTCTGCCTCAGCCCATTCTTCTTCAGCTTCCTCTTTCCATTTGTCGGCCAATTTGTTCCAACCGTTGAAACGGTCGTAAGCCGAGAAGGCGAAATGTTGTTTACTGTTTCCAAACCAAACAGCTCCAGCCATAGCGAACTGTTTCAAAGCTTCTTCTTTTGTCATAATTGCGATAATTTAAATGTGAATAAATCTGTTAAATTTTATTTTTTTGCTTTTTTCAATCCATCGATTAACACGTCCAATGCGGGAATGATGTTCAAGATTTCCTCCTCCTCTCCCGTTTTCAATGCGACATCGTTGCGGAGACAATCAGGAATAGGT
>JAFPVR010000058.1 GCA_017395245.1 Bacteroidales bacterium
ACTTCCAACAAGCCCGTTTCTTCGACTTCGCCCACTATGTGGATATGAAGCCGATGGTGAACCAACTGCAGTGCAACGCGATGATTCAGCAACAAGGAATCGAGCCTACGCTCAACGAGTTCGGCACCAAGATGATGGCATGGGGACCACTCGGCGGTCAGGGTGTGGACGGCATCATCAAGAGCGGACTGCTGGCCGGCATCGGTGCCAAGTATGGCAAGACCGCCTCGCAGGTAGCCCTCCGCTGGCTCACACAACGCGGCATCGTGGCCATCCCGAAATCCACCCACAAGGAACGTATGCAGCAGAACCTCGACGTCTTCGACTTTGCCCTCACCGACGACGATCTGGTTCAGATTGCCACGATGAACCAGCACGACACCGGCACTGTCAACTTCAACGACATGAACTTTGTGAAATATTTGATTGAAAATTACGGATAAAAAGATTAACCCAATACTTATTTACAATGAAAAGAATCGCATTTTTCGCCGTTGCAGTGCTCGTGCTGCTCGGTTGTCAACCGAAAGAGGAAGTCCTCGCACAGCAGCCCCAAGGTTCGGTGGTCTATATGACCAAGGAAATCACCCCCGAAGCACTGGTCAACATCTACCAAGCGCTTGGTGTGCCGGCTGAAGGTCGGGTGGCCGTGAAAATCTCCACCGGCGAGTCGGCCAAAAGCAATTATTTGCGTCCTGAACTGATCAAGGATCTTGTGCAGATGGTGAATGGTACCATTGTGGAGTGCAACACGGCGTACGGTGGCAACCGTTCCACTACCGCCAACCACCGCAAAGCCATCGAAGAGCGTGGCTTCAACCAGATTGCCGCCGTTGACATCATGGACGAGGACGACACGATGCACTTGCCTGTCACGGATACTAAACACTTGAAATACAATATTGTAGGTTCTCATCTTGCCAATTACGATTTTATGATCAACCTTGCCCACTTCAAAGGACATGCAATGGGCGGTTTCGGCGGCGTGCTGAAGAACCAGAGCATCGGTGTGGCATCAAGCTCCGGCAAGATTTACATCCACACTGGCGGCAAAAGCCAATCGAACTGGACCTCTGTGGAGCAAGATGACTTTTTAGAGTCGATGGCCGCTTCCGCACAGTCTGTGCACAACTATTTCAAACAACCTGGCAAGAACATCATCTACATCAACGTAATGAACAACATGTCGGTGGACTGTGATTGTGACGGAAACCCTTCAGCACCATGCTTGCGCGACATCGGAATCCTTGCCAGCACAGATCCTGTGGCTCTTGACCAAGCCTGCCTTGACTTAGTCTTCAACCACACGAACAGTAACGGCGACGACGCGAAGCCCCTTGTGGATCGAATCAACAAGAAACACGGCGTCCACACGGTTGAACACGCCGAGAAAATCGGTCTCGGCAGCCGCAAATATACTATCATCAGTATTGACAAATAATACCAAGAGACTATGATTTTCGACAGAAACGAACAGAAACAAGTGGTGGCACTGTTGGGTGCCGGAAGTATGGGAACCGCCATCGTGCGACGTATCGGGGCGGGAAAGAAAATCCTGTTAGGCGACATCAGCGAGGGAACGCTGAAACGAGTCGGCGAGGATTTCAGCCGCTGCGGATACGATGTGGAGACGTTAGTAGTGAACGCTTTGCAGAAGGAAAGCATCGAGGCTTTTGCTCGGAAAGCAGCCGAACTGGGTTCCGTGATGTATTTCATCGACACGGCCGGAGCATCGCCCAACCAGGCCAGTCCGGAGCATATCGTCAACCTCGACATGGTGGGCACGGGCTATGCCGTGGATGCCTTCGGCGAGGTGATGGCCGAGGGTGGCGTAGGACTCCTCCTCAGCAGTCAGGCGGCCTATATGTACCCGATTCCCAACGATATAGAGTTGCAATTGGTGAACACCCCAACAGAAGAGTTAAAAAACGTGAAATTCATCCAGGAGGTGGCCATGCAGAACAGCGGTTTCGCCTATATGATTGCCAAGCGGATGAACCACCTGCAAGCACAGCGGGCGGCGGCCACCACTTGGCGCAAACGTCGTGCCCGCATCAATTCCATTTCACCGGGTGTCATCGTCACCCCGTTGGCCTACGATGAATTCCGGGCCAGCGGAGAAGGCTATCAGGCGATGATTGACGCTTCCGCCGCCCAGCGCACAGGTACCAGTGACGAGATTGCCGAGGCCGCCGCTTTCCTGTTGGGTGAACACGCCAAGTTCATCACGGGCACCGATCTGCTTATCGACGGCGGCGTGATCGCGAGCATCCGTACAGGCGAGTTCAAACTTTGGCAATAAAAACAACGAATTATGAACATCAAAAACCTCCTCGTCTCAGTCCTCGCCGTGGTTTTGGCCACGGGCTGCAACGGACAGAATAAAAACTATGCCGAGACGTTTCAGGAAACGTCTCTACAAAACGAACAAACATCAAATTCAAAAAAAATGAAAAAATCCATCGTCATTTTCTTCTCCCATGCGGGGGACAACTATTCCGTCGGCGTCATCGACACGGGCAACACCAAGATCGTGGCCGACCACATCAGTGAAATCACGGGCGCCGACCAGTTCGAGATCGTCACCCACAAATACGACGGTATGGCCTACACGCCGCTCATCGAGCTGGCCAAGAAGGAGGCCGCCGCCGGCGAACTGCCGCCTTACGAAGGCGCAGCCCCTGACCTCCGCGGCTACGACACCGTCTTCATCGGCGGTCCTGTG
>JAFPVR010000059.1 GCA_017395245.1 Bacteroidales bacterium
CACAAGATGCGCTTCCCGGGGCGGAACATGACTGGTGGAAAAAGGCTCAATGTTTCACGAATCAACAATATGGTAAAATCCAATCGCTCTATAAAATATTCGGGAAAACGGTGGAGTTTGAGAAGGAAAGCTATGGAGGAGGATCTCCCGACAATATTTATGACGTAAAGTGTGTGAGAGGCAAGGGGCTGAATGAGTTCAGCGAAAAGAAGAAAGGGTGCACGTGGAAGTTGGTGGAATGAAACCTGAATCTTGAAACCTGAAACTATTTTTTTGTACCTTTGCATCCCAAGTCTATAAATCGTAACATTATGGATTGCAAAGAGATACGCCAACGATTGCACCGCATTGCCGAAGCCTCCAACGAGGAAATCGAAACTTCAGCGTTTATCCGCCATCAGTTGGAAATGATGGAACCTACGAAGATTCTGACTTTCCCAACCGGCCATCACCTGTTAGCCGAGTACGATTTCGGGGGCGGGAAGACCGTGCTGGTTCGCGGCGATATGGATGCCGTGCGGGTCAACGAGACTTTGGAGTTGCCGTATAAGTCTGAGCATGAGGGTGTTTCGCACAAGTGCGGGCACGACGGGCACAGCACGATTCTGCTTCGGTTGGCGGAGATGCTACATGAGAAACCGCTGCCGTCGGGTAAAGTGCTGCTGCTTTTCCAAGGGGCCGAGGAGACCGGCGAAGGGGCTCGGCAGATTCTCGACAGCGGGATTTTGGAGGCGTACTCGATAGACCGTGCCTACGCCCTGCATAACATCCCCGCTGAATCGGCAGGTACAATCATCTGCAAACCAGGAAGTTTTACTTGTTCTGTGGTCAGCTGCGACATTGTGCTGACGGGCAAAACTGCGCACGCCGCTGAACCTTGGAATGCCGTTTCGCCTTTTGATTCTGCACAACGCATCACCGACTTTGTAATGTCATTGAATCAGCGCGACGTACAGCGGGAAGACTTTTGCGTGGCCACGCTTATCGAATTCCGGGTCGGCAGCCAAGCGTATGGCGTTGCCGCCGGCGACGGTGTACTGCGCTTCACCATCCGAACCCGCGAAGACGCTCATTTGCAGCAGATTATCTCCGAAATCGAAAGCAAAGCCAAAACGGAAGCTGCCAACGAAAATCTCCAATGCGAGATTCGCTGGTTGGAGTATTTCACTGCCTCCAACAATGCGGAAGCGGCTATGAAAGCCATCAAGGAATGTGCTGACAATCTGGATCTTACCTATCAAAATAAACCGATTCCTTTCTTCTGGGGCGAGGATTTCGGGCTATTCACTCAGCACTACCCAGGTGCACTATTCGGATTAGGCTCAGGGACAACACAACCGCCGCTGCACCATCCCGATTTCGACTTCCCGGACGAGATTGTGGAGACAGGGGCGCGAATGTTTTACGCATTGTGTGGTAGGGGCGAATAATAATTCCGCCCCCACGGAATGAAAAACCATTCACAATTCACAAATCACATTTCACCGTTCACAAAAAAATTGTATTTTCGCAGGCTGTAAAAAATTTTGCGCAAAGATGTAGTAAATTGTCTCTAACCCATTAAAAGAAAGGAGGTTATCATGGTTGACACCATTAATTTCGGTGCCTACAAATGGCATCACATCACCGATCCGACCGTTGAAGATTTGGACTTTTTGAGGGATAACTTCCATTTCCACCCTTTGGACATAGAGGACTGCTCCAGCTTTGTACAACGCCCGAAAATCGATATTTACGACGACTATTTCTTCCTTGTGCTGCATTTTCCGCTGCTCGACCAGCGTTCCAAACTGGTCAAAACGGAGGAGACGAAAATTTTCTGGGGTCAGGATTTCCTGATCACCGTCGGCAACTCGCATTATGTGGTGCAGGAACTGTTCAACTTGAAGAAAATCGATCCCGAGCCGGAAGACGAGGACGAAATCAGCGGCACCTCCGACGCCATGCTCTACCACATCCTCTATCGGATGATGAAGGAAACCTTCCTCATTGTGGAGCGTCTTGGCACCCAAATCGACTTCATCAGCCAGGAACTGTTCAGCAGCAAGTCGGAAACCATCATCGAACAGATTTCCATCATCCGCAAAAACATCATCCAGATGAACACCATGTTCAAGCCGCAACTTCGTCTGTTCAAGATGTTTGAGAGCGGCGAGGTAAAAGGGTTTGCCGACGACATGGAAGAATACTGGGGCAACATTTTGGACTTCTACCAGAAGATGTGGGATATGGTGGATGACTACGGCGAGTTGGTGGCCGGCCTCTCCAGCACCTTCGACTCCCTGCAGGCCAACAAGACCAACGAGATCATGCGCGTCCTCACCATCATCTCCACCATCATTCTGCCATTGACCTTCATATCAGGACTTTACGGCATGAATGTGGGACTTCCCATGGCCGCCTCTCCCTACGCCTTCCTCCTCGTGATAGGCATCTGCCTGCTCATCTCCGTCCTGCTGATTTTCTTCTTCATCCGGAAGCACTGGCTGTGAACGGAGACTTAAGACTTGAGACTTAGGACTTGAGACTTAAGACTTAAGACTTGAGACTATACTCCTTAAGCAGCCTCGAAGAGGCAAAACGCGCGAAGCGCAATTAACCCCACATAAGCGGAGCGCAATGTGGGGCAAGCAGCAACGAAAAAGAAACAAGCGTAAGTAACCCTCACAAGCGAAGCGCAGTGTGGGGCAAGTCCAAAAACGTAAACTATAATGTACAAAACTCCTCTGAAAATCCTCCAACTGGAAAAAGGCGACTTCCATACGCTGCTAAACGGCACGGTGGCGGGCCACAAGGTGCGCATCGTCTTGGACACAGGCGCGTCGCACACGTGCGTGGACCGGCAGTTCGTGAACGAAATCCTGCCCGACCTGCACCTTGAGGCAAACGAAGGCGTGAACGCAGGCATCGGCGGCACAGGCTTCGAAGTGTTAGTCGCCGACTTGCCGGATGTCCGGATTGGCCGCTTCCACTTAAAAACCTTCCCGAATACAGCGGTCATCGACTTCACGCACATCAACAACGCCTATCGAAAACTGCGCCGCAAACCGATACAGCTCATCCTCGGCAACGACTTCTGCGTCAACCACAAAGCCGTGATCGACTACGATTCAAAGCAATTCACCTTCTTATAATACCCCGACCCCTCACAATTCACTAATCACAATTCACTAATCACAATTCACTAATCACAATTCACTAATCACAATTCACTAATCACAATTCACTAATCACAATTCACTAATCACAATTCACTAATCACAATTCACTAATCACAATTCACTAATCACAGATCACAGTTCACAGATCACAGTTCACTGATCACAAATCACCATCAACTTCATGAACGACAATACAATACGTCATCGAATCTTAGGCGTGGACCCCGGCACGAACATTATGGGCTACGCCATTCTCGACACGGAACTGAACAAGTCGAATGTGGAGGTTCTCAGCGTGCTACAGATGACCAAGTTGGGAGACCCTTACGCCAAATTGAAGTTTATCTACGAGAAAATCAACGGGCTGATAGAGCAGTATCACCCTGACACACTGGCGATTGAAGCTCCTTTCTACGGCAAAAACGTGCAATCTATGCTGAAGTTGGGGCGTGCGCAGGGCATCGTCATCGCAGCCTCTATGCACGCGGGAATGGAGGTCTATGAGTACTCCCCCCGCAAGATCAAGCAGTCAATCACCGGCAACGGCAATGCCGCCAAGGAACAGGTGTCGGCCATGCTTTGCCGCATGTACCCTATCGCCGAACACATCCAGTTTCTCGATGCCACCGATGCCTTGGCCGTGGCCGTTTGTCACCATCTGCAACAGAAGGTGGTCTTCGGCAAGACGAAAGCCACCAACTGGAAGAGCTTCATCGCGCAGAACGCCGAACGTGTTGTAAAATAGCCAACTCAATAGGTGGGGCTGTTCGCCGGTGTCTTACATACAGGGAAGTCCAAGTCCTACACTGAAGGCACCGTGAAGGAAGAGCTCCACTTTCTTTATGCCCCAATCTCTTGCTCCTAATGACTTGACCCTGTCCCCTCTAATCAAAAAAAATATATCTTTGCCTTTTCGAAAAAATCGCAAATATATTTTATAACAAATTGACAGTCAATATGATAATAAAAGACGATTTTACGTGCAGACACAATGGTCCCGCCGTAAGCGAACAACAGAAAATGCTGGATGTCATCGGCGTTAAAACGATGGACGAACTGATTGAGAAGACGGTTCCCGCCGCCATCCGCCTGCCCAAGCCGCTGGATCTTCCCGACGGCATGACCGAGGGCGAATACCTCAACCACATCCACAGCCTGATGGCGAAGAACAAGATCTACCGCTCCTTCATCGGTATGGGTACCTACAACACCTATACCCCGGCGGTGATTTTGCGCAACATTTTCGAGAATCCGGGCTGGTACACCTCCTACACTCCGTACCAAGCTGAGATTTCCCAAGGCCGTATCGAGGCTTTGCTGAACTACCAGACGATGATCAGCAGCCTGACCGCCATGCCGCTGGCCAACGCTTCCATGTTGGACGACGCCACCGCCGCCGGTGAGATGATGCTGATGTTCTTCCGCAGCCGCAGCCGCGAGCAACAGAAGAACAACGTGGTGAAATACTTCGTCGCTGAGGGAGTTTTCCCGCACTCCATCGGTGTGATGAAAACCAACGCTGCCCCGCACGGCATCGAGCTCGTGATTGGCAAACCCGACCAAGTGGAACTTGACGAGACCTTCTTCGGTGCGATGATCCAGTACCCGAACTACTGGGGCGGCATCCATAACTTCAACGCTTGGGTTGAGAAAGCGCACGCCAAGAACATCTTCGTGGGTGTGGCCACCGACCTGCTGGCTCTGACGCTGCTCACGCCTCCGGGCGAATGGGGCGCTGACTGTGTGGTGGGTTCCACCCAACGTTTCGGTATCCCGATGGGCTACGGCAGCCCTGCCGCCGGTTTCTACGCTTGCCGCGAGGAATTTCTGCGCCAGATGCCCGGCCGTATCATCGGTGTCACCGTCGATGCACAAGGAAACCGCGCCGTGCGTATGGCCCTGCAGACCCGCGAGCAGCACATCAAACGCGAGCGTGCAACCTCCAACATTTGTACCGCCAGCGCCCTCACCGCCATCATGGCCGGCTTCTACGGCATGTGGCATGGTGCCGATGGATTGAAGAACAAAGCTGTGAAGATCAACGTCTTGGCTGGCGTTTTGGCTGCCGAGGCTGCGAAATACGGATTCAAACAGTATAATGAAAACTACTTCGACACCCTTTGCTTCGAAACGCCCGACGGCCTCACCTGCGAGGACGTGAAGAAGGTGGCTTTGGCAAAGGAAATCAACCTCTGCTACCACTGCGAGCGTTGTTTCACCATCTCTTTGGACGAAACTGTCACCCACGACGATGTCAACGACATCCTCGAGGTGCTGGCCACCGCTGCCGGCAAACCGTTCACCCCGCACGTCTGCGACGGCAAATGCGGTATTCCCGATCTGCACATCCCTGCCGAACTGACCCGTAAGAGCCCGTTCATGCAGCACAAGATCTTCAGCCAGTATCATTCCGAGACCGAGATGATGCGCTACATGAAGATGCTGGAAGTCAAGGATTTGTCGCTCAACCGCGCCATGATTCCGCTGGGTTCCTGCACCATGAAGCTCAACGCTGCCGCCGAGATGCTGCCGCTGAGCTGGGCCGAGGTCTGCAACATCCATCCGTACGCTCCCGCCGACCAGGCTGAGGGCTTCAAAGAGATGTTGGACGAAGTCTGCAACTGGCTCTGCAAGATCACCGGTTTCGCCGCCATTTCCCTGCAGCCGAACTCCGGTGCTGCGGGTGAGTATGCCGGTATGACCGTCATCCGCAACTACCACCTCAGCCGCGGCGAGGGTCACCGCAACATCTGCCTGATCCCGTCATCCGCACACGGCACCAACCCCGCTTCTTCGGCCAAGGCTGGCAACAAGATCGTGGTGGTGAAGGCTACCGAGCATGGTGAAGTCGATATTGACGACCTCCGCGCAAAAGCCGAGCAATACAAGGACAACCTCTCCTGCCTGATGATCACCTATCCTTCCACGCACGGCGTGTTTGAGGAAGGTATCCTCGAAATCATCAAGATCATCCACGAGAACGGCGGTCTGGTCTATATGGATGGTGCCAACATGAACGCCCAGGTGGGTCTCACCTCTCCGGGCACCATGGGCGCCGACGTCTGCCACCTCAACCTTCACAAGACCTTCGCCATGCCTCACGGCGGTGGCGGTCCTGGTGTTGGCCCGATCGGTGTCTGCGAAAAGCTCGTCCCGTTCCTCCCGAACCACGCTACCGTGAAAGTCGGCGGTGAGCAGGGCAGCCAGGTGGCCACGGCTCCTTACGGCAGCGCCTACCTGATCCCGATCACCTACGGTTACCTCAAGATGCTGGGCGGCAAGGGTTTAACGGAAGTTACCAAGACGGCCATCCTGAACGCCAACTACATGCGTGCACGTTTGGAGAAGGACTACAAGATCCTCTACACGGGTACCAACGGCATGTGCGCCCACGAGATGATCCTCGACTGCAACGAATTCGACAAACATGCGGGCGTGCAAGTCGGTGACATTGCCAAGAGACTGATGGACTACGGTTTCCACGCTCCCACGGTGGCCTTCCCGGTGCACGGCACCTTGATGGTGGAACCCACCGAGAGCGAACCGCTGAGCGAGCTTGACCGCTTCTGCGACGCGATGATCGCCATCCGTCAGGAGATCCGCGACATCGAAGAGGGCAAGGCCG
>JAFPVR010000060.1 GCA_017395245.1 Bacteroidales bacterium
CCCAGGTTGTTGATTGCGAAGGTGCATACCACTTCAACCGTGTGTGGAGAGTTGTTGACGGTTGCGGCAACGTTTCCCTCAGCGACAGCGTCCAGGTGATCACGGTGGTTGACACGGTGAGACCGACGTACACGAGACCTGTGGACATCACGCTGTACAAGAACGGCAGCTGCGAGGTCGACACGACGACCGCTACGACGAACGTCCCGACGAGCGTGGCCGACAACTGCACGGCTGCTCCGACAGTGACCTACCGCGATGCCAATGTCGTGGCCGACTGCGAGGGCACGTATCACTTCGACCGTATCTGGCGTGTGGTTGACGCTTGCGGAAACGTGAGTGTGAGCGACAGCGTCCAGACGATCACAGTGGTTGACACGGTGAGACCGACGTTCACGGCTCCTGTGGCCATTACCATCTGCAGAGCTGCTGACGGTACCTACAACGTGACTCCGGATGTGACAGGCGTTGTGGCCGACACGGCTGACAACTGTACCGCTAAGGATAATCTGGTTGTGACCTATAGCGACGACATTGTTCCCACGAATGACGCTCATGCTACGGAAGTCATCACCAGAACTTGGAAGGTGACGGATGCTTGTAGCAACTTCACGGAGCATACCCAGACCATCACCGTCAATCCTGCTGCGTATATGGATACTCCGGCTAACCAGATTATCTGTCACGACAGCAACATGGCCGCAGTGAACTTCACTACGACCATTACCGACGGTTCGATGAGCTACAGCTGGTCACGTGACAATACTGCCAATGTGGAGGGTGTGGCCGCTAACGGTACGGGTAATATCAATATGGCTGCTCTCAAGAATATGACTGAAACGGTGCAGACGACCACCTTCACGGTGACCCCGACCTACACCAACAACGGTAGCAGCTGCGTGGGTACACCGGTTACCTTCACGGTGACGGTGAATCCGGAAGTGTTGCTCTCAGCCACCAATACTCTCCAGAACAAAGTCTTTGGTGAGGCTATCGACAATGTGGTGGTTTCTCACAGCAGCCATTCCGACTTGACCTACAGCACACTGCCTGCCGGTCTGACCTACACTGCTTCTACGGGTATCCTTTCTGGTACTCCTACCACTGTCGGTAACTACACGGTGACCTTCACGGCTACGAGTACTCAGACTCCGAACTGCGGTGTGAAGACCCAGGTGGTCAATATCAACGTGGCCAAACGCGACCTGACCATCGTCATCAACGATTCGAAGACGTATGACGGCACGCAATTGGTGACCGACTACACGGAGGCCACGGCAGCCGCCCTGCAGAACGGTGCCACGCTGACCGCCGGTGCGGTGACGACCCCGGGTAAGGATGTCGCTACCTACACCGACAACACGGGTGCCAACGTCACCACGGCCTTCGCCACCAGCGACGGTATCTCCAACTACAACGTCTCTTACGACTTCACGCAGGAGATCACCAAGCGTATCGTCCACATCGCCACGGCCGATAGCTCCCGTCTGTTCGACGGCACTCCGTTGGTGCAGCCCGCATACACGATCACCGGCGACGGTTTCGTGCCGGGTGAGGTGACCAACATCCACACCACGGGTACGGTGACGGCTATCAGCACGTGCGTGGACAACACCATTGAGTACACGCCGGTGGCCGGTGCCTTCATCGCTTCCAACTACACCATCGACACCACCCTCGGTCAACTTTGTGTTACCGGCAGCCTTGCTCCGATCACGGTGACCTCCGCCAGCGCAGCTGACCCGATCATCTACGACGGACAGGCCCACGGCGATGCGTACAAGACCTACACGGTGACCTACGACGGTAACACGTTGACGCCTGTTGCAGGTTCCAACGGCCTGAAGTTTGCGTTCCCGACGCAGGATACGCTGACCATCACGCCGACCTTCACGGGTGTGACCAATGTAGCGGATGCCAACGATACCACCCATAACAACGTGTTCACCTACACCATCCAGAATGCGGAGGCTTATCTCGGCACGAAGACCATCACCTACGGTACGGTGAAACTGGCTCCGCGCCCGATCACCATCAGCCTCGATTCAAGCAAGGTGTATGACGGCACTCCGTTCGAGGTGAGCTACGCTCAGCTGAACGTCTCCAACATGGTGGCAGGCGAGTCTCTGACCGCCGGTACGGTGACCTCCAGCTCGTACAATGTGGGCGAGTACCTCTGCTCCGACGGTGTGTTCAGCTACATGATGGAATTGGCAGCCGATCAGTCCGGCTTCGACGTGAGCAGCGCGAAGAGCAACTACGCTCCTCAGTTCAACGTGAAGTTGACCATCACCTCGCGCAACCTGACTATCACGGCCGACGGTGCCACGAAGGTGTATGACGGCACGCTGCTGACCGCTTCCGGCTTCTCTGCCGAGGGTCTCGCCTCTACCGATGCACTCTCTGTCACCACAAGCGGTTCACAACTCTGCGTGGGCGAGAGCGCGAACACGGTCGCCACCTACCAGGTGACCAACTCCGGCGAGAATGTGACGGGCAACTACAACGTCACCACGGTGCCTGGCGTGCTCAAGGTGACCCCGATCACCACGGGCTTCGCCGTTCCGGCCGATGTGACTATCACGTTGATTGAAGGTACGGCCGACACGATGGTGACGACAGCCGTCACGGGTGAGGCTACCCTGACCCCGGCAGCAGGCGCTACCGAAGTGCTGAGCCACATCACCGTCACGAACAACCTCGATGCACTCAACCGCATGTCGGTGGGTACCCACAAGGTGGTCTGGAAACTCTATGACGAATGTAACAACGAAATGGTTGTCGACACGCAGGTCGTGATAGTGAAGTACGAAGACTGCGAGGGCACCATCACGATGTCCGACGGTCATGCCTACGGTTACAAGCGTATCGGCAGCCAGTGCTGGTTCACCGAGAACCTGCGCGTGCCGACGGGCAACTACCACGCATACAACGACAATTCGACTAACTTCGACAAGTTCGGTTACCTCTACAGCTGGTACACCGCGGTGGGTGTGACGGAGGATGACACTAACGCAGCTCCGTTGACACATACCGCTGACGATGGTACGCAGTATGTCCAGGGTATCTGTCCTGACGGTTGGGCAATCCCGTCGCAGAGCGATGTGGAGGTGCTGAACACCTCCGGATTCGATGCCGACATGCTGAAGGATCCGAGCACGGAGTACTGGATGCCCGGTTATGAGGGAACTGGCGAGAGCGGCTTCAAGGCACGCGCCGGCGGTCGCTACAACGTCGCGATGAACCGTTACGAGGAGCTGATGACGGGCTTCCACTTCTGGCAGTCCGATGCCCCGAGCGGCAGTGTGTCGCTGGTCTCCGCCTGTATCGCCTACTATTGCGGTACGGTGCTCACCAACACGCCGAACATGAAGAACGACCGGAAGAGCATCCGCTGTCTGCGCAAGAATGCGCACTGATGCCTGCTCAATAGCGACTGAACCATACATCAAGGGCAAGGGGGACTCGAATGGGTTCCCCTTTTTCATGAACGACCAAACCGCAGAACAAAAATGCTATCTTTGCCGCCCCAAAACCGAACCGAAATGAAAATCCTTCATACCTCCGATTGGCACATCGGACAAGTTCTTAACTTCCACTACGATAGGCAGGAAGAGCACCAGTTTTTTCTGGATCAGCTCTGCGACATCATTGTTCGCGAGCAACCCGACGCGCTCATTGTCAGCGGCGATATCTACGACAAGAACACGCCGGGCAACAGTTCCATGCGGTTTCTGTCTGACAACCTGCTTAGAATCTGCGATTTGGCTCCTGAGATGCCACTCATTCTCACCGCCGGCAACCACGACAGCAGCTCGCGTATCGAGAGCATGGCGGGCGTTTGGCGACGCGTGAACACCCATTTCATCGGGGCGGTGGAGAAGCAAGGCGACCATTATCTTACAGACAAACATATCATCGAGATTCCTGGCAAGGGTTGGATTGCCGCCATTCCGTACATTCCGGATTACCAAAGCGACTTATACAATATTATATTAAAGGAGATTCACCTGCGAAACACCGAAAAACTACCCGTTATCCTGATGGGGCACACCACGATTGGCAACGCCATTTTCACCGCCCACGAAAGCGTCTCTTTCAACGGTCGGGACATAGTGGGCGGGATCAACAGCATGAGCCTCAGCGATATTGATGACGATTACGACTATTTTGCGCTGGGCCATATTCATACACCGCAGACGCTTCCGAACGGGAAAGCCCGGTACTGCGGAAGTCCTGTACAGCTGAACTTTAAGGAACAGTTTGTCCATTCGGTGACAATGGTGACCGTTGATAATCATGGCTATACGCCTCAAATCGAAACTGTCGGATTAGAGCCGTTGCGTCGATTTTATGTGATTCCGCAGGAACCGAAGTCTTTGGAAGAGGCACTCGATTATTTGGAAGCGCATCTTCCAGAACAGCAGGGCTATGTGCAGCTCAATATTCTCTCGGCCGAGCGGTTGCCCTCCGATACGGAAAACCGCATCCGCAGCATCTTGGAGCGCGGCGAAGGTCTCCTCTATTGCGATTACAAGGTTTCGCGCCCGGTTCGCGAGGGCCAATCCGCCCCTGAAAAGCCCGACTTCAACCTCTCCGAATTCCGCGAGAAAGACCCGTTTGAGATCGCCGAACGCTACTTTACGGAAACCTTGCAGACGGATATGGACGACACGCTGAAAGAGCTTCTGCATTCGGTAATACAGGAGGTTAGAGATGAACAATCACGTTGACCGTTGACAGATTAAGAAAAATGAAATTTAAGAAGTTAGAAATACGAAACATTAGCTCCATCGCGGAGGCGGTCATTGATTTTGAACATCTGATGCCGGAGGACCAACACATCTTCATGATTTGGGGTCCGTCGGGGGCGGGCAAGAGCACCATCCTCGATGCCATCTGCATGTCGTTGTTCTGCAAAACGCCTCGTTTACAAAGCATTGCGGAGAAGAAGGAGAACCAGTATGTGGATCCGGAGCTACAGTTCAGCGACCGCGCCAAGGGCATAGCCATCAACGACCTTCGGCAGTACCTGAAGCGCGGCACGAAAGAGGGATGGTGCAGTTTGCAATTCGTTGGCAATGATAGCGTTACCTATACCGCCAAGACCGCATTCTCGATTAACCGTAACGGCAATCTCAACAACATCGAGTGGTCGCTGACTTCCGAAAACGGCGTTTGGACCAAGGTGAAAGAGGTTGAACAGCAGGTAATTACGGTTACGGGACTGACCTACGAGCAGTTTTGTCGCACCACGATGCTGGCGCAGGGCGAGTTTACCAAGTTCATGAAGAGCGACCAGAACGCCAAGGCCGAGATTCTGGAGAAACTGACCGATACGAGCATCTTTTCGGAGATTGGACGCCGGATATACGAGAAATACAACGCACAGAAGAAGGCTTTCGAGCAGCTCAACAGCGAAAACGAGAATATCACGAGGCTGAATGATGAGCAGATTGCAGATTATCAGCAGAATATACAAGAAATTGAAGCCGGGAACAAACAGCTTGAATTGGCGTTGGCCGTTCTAAACCAAAAGGCCACTTGGATTAAACAGTTGGCTCAATATCAAGAGGATGTGGCCAAATCAGAGGTGCAATGGCTGTCCGCCGATGCCGCCACGAAGTCTGAAGAATATCTTCGCACACAGGAATTGGTACAGCGTTGGGAGAAAATCGAGAATGAGCGTAAAACTTACAATGAACGGGTGAAGCTTCAGCAAGACATCCAACAGCTGCAAGAAACCGAAACAGCGTACCAATCCAGTTATCAGACACTTACCTCCGGATTGCTGCATTACAAACAGAAACTCGAACAGTTGTATGCTGACATTGATAAAAATCAAAATGAGCTGAAATCACATGCTTTTAAGGCGGAGGTGTATGCTCAGGCGCCTGTCTTGTGCGAAAAATTGAAACAATATGCCGGTTTGCAGCAGGAATTGTCGCAAATTGACGATAAAGTCAGGACGACAACGATGTCTGTTGGGCAGTTTGAGGATGTTTTGGAAAAGAAAAAGGTCGAAATTGCCCAGCAACAGGAAGTTGTCGCCACTTTGATGCGAGAAGCGGAGACGTTAAAATCGCAGGCGCAGCAGTACGATTTAGCGGAGCTCACCCGACAGCAGACCGAAAAAACGAACCTGCTGAACCAGTTGAGAAATATCCAAAAATCGGTTCAAGAGCTTAGAAAGCAACGAGATGAGATTACGAGATTGAATAATACGGTTAGTGCGCAAAAGCAAAAGGTTCAGGAACTTGATCTACATGTCGTACAGGCGAAGCAACAGCTCGAGACGGTGCAAGCAGTGCAAGAGACGGCCCAAAAATGTTATGATTCGGCGGCGCAGAGTGTCAACGATTTTGCCAAACAGATTCGTGCGGGTCTGCAGGTGGGCGACACCTGCCCTGTCTGCGGACAAAAGGTGGAACAACTGCTTACGAATGAGGCTGTTGAGCAGAGTGTCAAGGCCTTGCAGCAGCAACTTGCAGCTGCGAACAAGGCCGTCGATGATAGTAAGAAAGCGTTGAACACTGTCACCACCGATCATAGTCGGGAGAAGGGGAGCTTCGAGGCTGCGTGGAATAACCTTCAACAGAAGACGCAGCAGAAGGATTCCGCCTTGTCAGCCTTGGGTGAGGTTTGTCAAACGTTGAACATCACGATGGACAAAACCATTGACGAACAGCTTGATAATCAGATTTCTGAAACGAATGCGGAGGCTCAGGTCATTACGCAGCGCATTGAGGAGGCCGTACAGCTGAACAAACAGTTAACGGAGAAGACGGAGCTGCTGTCGAAGCAGAACAAGAAGTTGGAACAGTTTACCGCCGACAAGCACCAGGCGGAAGTGAACCTCGCGACTGCTCAGAAATCGTTGGACGGTTTCGGAGAACAAAGGACGCGAATTTCAAAGAATGTTGAGTTTTCCAGTACAGAACTGGCTGGATTTTTTAACGAAATCTATCCGGAATGGGAAGATAATCCCCATGCAACGGCTCAAACTCTTGAGCAGGAGGCCAAATCTTACGAAAAACGTAAGGAAGAGTTGAAAAACAGACAGAATGCTGCCGAAAAGGGGCAGGCTGAGTTGCAGCAGATCCAGGCTTTTGAGAAGAAAGTGTCGGCCATTTTCTCATGGCAGGCTGCAAAAGAGGGCAAAAAATGCGATAATCTGACCGAAAAATGGATGCAGTTGGCGGAAAACTGTGCTTTGCTGGCCCAGAAACGATCGGAATTATCCGGAAAAATGACCCAAGCGGATTCTTTCTTGCAAAACTTTTACCAGCAGAGTCCTGATATTTCGGAGGCGCTGTTGTCGCAACTTGCTTCGCTGACCGCTGCCGACATTGCCCAACTACGTGAGCAGCTGAAGGTTGTGCAAGAACAGGTGCAGAACGCTCTCGGGAAACGGCAGCAGGCACAGGAAACGTTGCAAAAGCACGAAGCGTCGAAGCCTGAGATGGCGGAAGACGAACAATTGTCCGATATTGAGCGGCAAATTCTCGAAAAGAATGCACTGAAGACTGAAAATTTGCAACAAATCGGACAAATCCAGCATATTTTGCAGCAGGATGCCGATAATAGACAGAAATACGCCGACACATTGGCGAAGTTGGACGCTTTGCAGCAGCAGGTGCGGCAGTGGGAGCGGCTCAACAACACCTTCGGTGACAGCAACGGAAAGGTTTTCCGCCGCATCGCGCAGAGCTTTATCCTGCAAAAGTTGCTTGACAACACCAACTATTTCCTCGGGATGCTCTCCGACCGTTACGAGCTCACCGGAGCAGGTCGCGAGCTGATGATCTTGGTGAAAGACAAGTACTTGGGTGACGCGCCTCGTCCCGTGGAGATGGTCTCCGGCGGCGAAAGCTTCCTCATTTCCATCGCTCTCGCGCTAGGCCTCTCCAACCTCGCCATGCAAGGAATTTCCTCCGATTTCCTCTTCATTGACGAAGGCATCAGCCAGCTAGACGGCAGCCTCTGCGACAGTGTGGTCAACACCCTCCAGCAACTGCACCACATCGTACACTGCAACATCGGCATTATCAGTCATTTGGACGTTCTTGCCGACAAAATCCCGACCAAAATTATCGTGCAACCCGTGAGTCACGGCACGAGCGAGGTGACGGTGATGTAGAGGCGCACGGCCCTGCGTCTCTACAACGGATAAAATCGTATTTTTGCCGCGCAATTCTTTTGCCTTTTGCCTAATGCCTAATGCCTAAATAATAACAAATGAAAAGATCCTTCTTCACCCTTTTACTGGTCGCCATTACGACCCTCTCTTTCGGTCAGGTGCCGAAACATCTGCGCGTGCTCAACTACGTGCCCGACAGCTGCTATTCGGTTGCTGTGGTGAATCTCGACACTTTGGCGCGGGTCTTCGAGTTGGAGGCCATGCACCGCGAGAACTTCCTTAAACCGCTCTATGACAGTATGAAGTTGTCTAAGAAACTGGTGCAGAGTTGGATAAAGAAGGATAACAAGTTGGGCATTGATTTCACCGCATCGGCGGCCTATGCGGACTCCCGTTACATTTTTTTTCCACTGAACAACGAGAAAAACTTCGAAAAGACCATACGTTCGCTTGACAAGAAGGTGCCGCCGTTTGAGACCATGACGGATCCCGATGGACGGAAATTCCGCTGTCTGTTAATAGATGATGCGGATTTGAGCACGGCCGTAATCTGCACCGAGGATGTCGCCTGTCTTGCACTCCTCACCGATCCGTATGCTCTCTTTTCAAGCCCGGTGTTCCAGTCCGCTATTTCAGACACTTCCGATTTGGATGTTGTCTATGAGACTTTGAATCAGGCAAGTAAAGAAACGCCCATGCAGTTGTGGACGCGGATCAGCCATTCGAAGTTTGTCGAAAGCCAGACGGCTGCCACCATGATCTCCAAGGGTTGGAATTCTTATACGGCCTACCAGCAAGGCAACTCTCTTATTAACACGATGGTGAGTATGGCACAGCTCTATTTGCCTGCCCCTGAGGATATTAAGCGTGCTGTAAACGAGCTGGATATAGAACTTTTTTCGAAAGTGGAAGCCTATCACGACCGAATTACCACCAAGAGCGAGTTCCATTATCGCGCCAAGCAAAAGGAAGGGAATAAACTAAAGTTTGCCCCAGATGCATTGAAAAGGCTGATGCCCTACGTTTCAGGTGACTATGTGATACTGGCTGTCAGTGCGATGGAGGGTTATGGTGACCTTGTGAAACCGTACATGAATTCATTTCCGCAATGGCGTGAACTCTGTCCGCTGCTGAACAAGCCGTTCGTGTTTACCATATCCATGTCAGAAACGGGCTATCAGATACAAGCTGTAACCCTTGTGGAGAATCCTGGGGAGATTCACGGCGCATTGGAACGCTATGTGGAAATCAGCAACCACATCACAGACTCCACTTATAAGGCGCAGAAAGAGTTGGAAGCAGTTATGATAGAGGAAGTAGTAGAAGAACCTGCAGTCGAGAACGAAGAAGTAGTGGAGCTGCCCGTCGTACCTGCGACCGAGGAACCTAAGGACTATCCCTTAATAGAGCAGGAAGATTCCACTATCAACATGAAAACGTTGACGGTCAAGAAAATAGGAGGCATGGATGCATACATCATCATCACGAATAAGCGAGAAATGGACTATGAAACTTACACATGGATAGTGAAGGACGATTCCATGTGTGTATTGGTGAAAGACGGGCTGCTGTTCGTTACCAACTCGCTTGCTTCGTCAGGAACACTGTTGCAGCCTGTGGAACGCGAGTGGCCGAAAGAGTATTTTGGACACCCGTTGTACGCACATCTCGACATCAACGCTTTCGTTGCCATCCTTGGTCAGGAGAATGTCATGCCCGTCCGCGACATGACCTGTGTGGTCGATGAGAACACCTTCACGATGAATTTGAATGCGGTGCCGGGCCTCCGCCATGGGGTTCTCTACGAGATGATAAAATATGCGATGAATTTGATAGGGTCTTTTGATTGATGTAGACGCACGGCCGTGCGTCTCTACGGCGGCCGTTGTTCCTAATACAGAAAATTGTTGTACGGGTAGATCTGGATATGCAGCTTCTTGATCTCCTCATAAAGGAAATCGCGCATTTCGGCGACGTTTTCCTTCGTTTTGGCGGAGATGAAGAGGGTTTTCGGGCCGAGTTTCGCCATCCAGGTGGCTTTCAGTTCGTTCAACGTGATGTTCTCCTTCGTCTTCGGGGTGAGGTCATCTTCGGCCTTCTCCACCCAGGAGTACTGGTCTATCTTGTTGAAAATGATGACGGTGGGCTTTCCGCCACAGTCGATTTCGTCAAGGGTTTTTTGCACGGTTTGAATTTGCTCCTCGAAGTCGGGGTGGCTGATATCGACTACGTGCAGCAGTAGGTGCGTCTCGCGGACCTCGTCAAGGGTCGATTTGAAGGATTCCACCAGTCCGTGCGGCAGTTTGCGGATAAATCCCACGGTATCAGAGAGTAAGAACGGAAGATTTTGGAAGACGACCTTGCGGACGGTGGTGTCGAGGGTGGCGAAGAGTTTGTTCTCCACGAGTACATCGGAGTTGCTCAGCAGGTTCATGATGGTGGATTTGCCGACGTTGGTGTAGCCCACGAGCGCGACTCTTACGAATTGCTCGCGATGTCCACGCTGCGTTTTCTTCTGCTTGTCGATTTCCTTCAACCGCTTTTCCAACAAGGAGATACGGTCGCGGATAATACGGCGGTCGGTCTCGATTTCCTTCTCACCGGGTCCCCTCATGCCGATACCGCCGCGCTGTTTCTCTAAGTGCGTCCACATGCCGGCGAGGCGGGGTAGGAGGTACTTGTACTGCGCCAACTCCACCTGCGTTTTGGCGTGCGCCGTCTGCGCGTGCTTGGCGAAGATGTCGAGGATGAGGTGCGTGCGGTCCATTACCTTGCAGTGCATAAGTGTTTCAATATTACGCTGTTGTGACGGTGGCAGCTCGTCATCGACTACCACCATGTCAATGTCGTTCTCGTGTACGTAGTCGGCCACCTCGCGGATTTTGCCAGAGCCGAAATAGGTGCGCGTGTCGGGGTGCGCGAGGTTCTGGATGAATTTCTTCACGCACTGTCCGCCGGCGGTTTCCACTAAGAAAGCCAACTCGTCAAGGTATTCCATTGTCTTCGCCTCCGCCACGTCGGGTGTGGAGACGGCAATCAGCACGGCTGTTTCGCGGTAATTGTCAGGGTATTCTATCGCCATTTGGGTTTTTGATTCGGTTTTGGTTTTGAGCGGCAAAGATACGATTTTTAGGGAATAGGTAGAATTGTCGCTCCCTTCCGCTCCAATTTCTTCCAATTTTTTCCATGACAATTCCGATAAGGTACCGTAAAGTTCCAGATTTTTCCAGTTTGAAACCATATAGCTCTAATAATCAATAAATTAATAACTTTGTGGATAACTATGCTCAACTTGCGAGTTTTCAACATATTATGGTTAGTGTTAATTAGTGTTCATAACTTTTTTCCATTATTTTCCATGCTGAAAATCAGTAAGATAGAATAATATTTTAACAACATAGGTTAAATAAGTGTTGGCTTGTGGAAATTAGTTGTGGAAAAATTATATTTTTGTCGCTCAAAATTATTAAGCATAGAATAGTATGGCAACAGGCTACGGATATTGGGAAGTCTCGATAGAGAAGAGCGGGCGGTTGAAACTGCCTGCGGCTCTGTTGCAGAAATTGCCGGAGGAAGAGCGCAAAATATTCTATGTCACACACGGTTTCGGCGAATACATTATGTTGTGGTCTGAAAAGGCCTACAGCAAGCAGATGGAGTACATGAACTCGCTGGACCGAAACCTCAAGCGTGTCAAACTTTACCGTAATGCCTTTCTGCGCAACACTGCCCAGCTGGAGTGCGACTCGCAGAACCGCATCGTGATCCCGAGGCCGTTGATGGAGATGTATGCCATTGACAAAGAGCTGGTTATGCTGCTTGACAATGGACAAATCGAAATGTGGAACAGCAAGAACTATCATGAGAAGTTCGACATGAGTCCTGCGGATCTGGAAGATCTTAACGAGGAAATGCATCTCGGTCACTATTTAAAAGAAAAGGAGGACGGCAATGGCATATCATAATCCCGTACTCCTGCAATCTTCTGTAGATTATTTAGTTACCAACCCTGATGGAACGTATGTGGATGTCACTTACGGCGGTGGCGGCCATTCGCGTGAGATTCTCAGCAGGCTTGGAAGCGGTCGGCTTATCGCCTTCGACCAGGATTCCGATGCGCAGGCGAATCTCGTTGAGGATGAACGGTTTATTTTCGTGCCTTCCAATTTCAAGAACCTGTCGCGTTTCCTGAAATACCACCAAGCTTACCCCGTGGACGGCATCTTGGCCGATTTGGGTGTCTCCTCCCATCAGTTCGACACTCCAGAACGCGGTTTTTCGTATCGCGAGGACGGAGTTTTGGACATGCGGATGAATGTAAATGCCGGTAAGTCGGCGCAAGATATTGTCAACCAGTACGACGAGCAGGCTTTGAGCCAGATTTTCTACCGTTACGGCGAGCTGTCGGACGGTCGCACTCTTGCTCGCCGCATTGTCAAAGCGAGGGAGGATCGGCCCATTAGGACCACGCAGGAACTGGTTGAGGCGCTCAAGCCGTCGTTGCCCCGTGGTCGCGAGAACAAGTCGCTTTCCCGCATTTTCCAGGCTCTCCGCATAGAGGTCAACCAGGAGATGGAGGCTTTGGAGGCATTTTTGACACAAACTGTTGAGGCTCTGAAAATTGGCGGCCGCTTAGTTGTCATTTCCTACCATTCGTTGGAGGACCGCATGGTGAAGAATTTCATGCGTGCGGGCAATTTCAGCGGCGAGGTGGAGAAGGACTTCTACGGCAATCCGCAGACCCCGTTTAAGTTGATTACGAGAAAGGCATTAGTGCCTGATGATGAAGAAATTAACCTGAATCCGCGTGCTCGTAGCGCCAAGCTGCGTGTTGCGGAGAAAATCAATCCCGTCAGTCATGGAAACAACATCTAAGCTAAATAGAGAGAATCAGACGGAGAAAAGCCGTTTCAGCCGTTTTTTCTCCAATATTTTCGGCGGTGAAATCCTGGCGAACCGCAAGATGCGCCCGTGGTATTTTTATTTCCTGTTTGTGTTGGTTCTGACGGCTGCGCTGGTGGTCAGCGAGCAGCAGATTCGCGCAAAGGAGAAAGTCATCGATGAGTTGGAGGACACCTACAAAATGGAAATCAGCCGTTTGAAGGCCAATAACCAATTTATCCCCTATGAGAAAAACAAGATTCTGATTCAGAAGATGCAGGAGAAGGGGTACATTACGGATGAAAAACAATGTTTCACGGTGAAAGAGACGCCGAAGCCGGTGGAGAAACGCCGTTGGTTCAAGAGAAAGGAGCGTAAACATGAAGACAAATAGTAAACAGGAAGTTTCCCCGTCCACGCAGCGGCGGATGACCGTCGTCTATCTGATGATGGTGTTGTTAGGTCTTGCCTGCTTGGCCAAGATCCTGTATCTCTCTATCGCGGAACGCGCTGTGGCGTCGGGTTCGCCTGACAAGTGCGTGAATCTCATTGGGTTGGACGAAGATTCTGTGAAGGCTTTGAAGGCTCGGAATTTCTACTGCTATATGGACAAGAATATGTTGCGCCCTATGCGCGGTGAAATCTATGACGACCACGGTCGTGTATTAGTGGCCAATTTTACCGTCTTTGAGGTCGCTTTCGATGGAAACGGCTTCATTAAGCAGTATGCCGACACGCTGAAGAAGAATCCCAACGCTTTCGACGGACTTTTCCAACAGGTGGCACAGGATTTCTACGTACAGTTCAAGGATCGTTTTCCGAAGTTCGACACCGAGTACTATTATAATTTGTTCAAGCGGACGCTCGCCAAGAAGGAGGGCAAACGTTATTCGACCATTTTCTCCGTGAAGGAGTGGGATGACCGGTCTTGGGTGACGGGTGTGGATACAGCATTTATCAAGAACCTTCCATATTTATATAAGTATGAGCATTTGGAGAATGGTGATTCCGTACGGAAACGGGTCGTGAACATGCACTTCAATTTCATACCTACCAATGTGCGGGTCAACCCCTACGGGGAGATGGCCAAGCGAACCCTTGGTGCGGAGACCCCCGCCCACCAGTACGGGTTGGAACACTCGATGAACGACATCCTTGGAGGTCAGGAGGGTAGCAAAAAATATCTCATAATCAACCACGCCAAGGTGCCGCTTCGCGACCGCATTGAACCGGACGATGGCTATAACATCCATACTACTTTGAAGTTGGAGATTCAGCATGCAGTGCATAACGAGCTTTCGCGCAAGCTGTCGGAGCTGGGTGCCGAGTGGGGTTGCGCCATTGTGATGGAGACGAAGACTGGCGAAATCAAGGCCATCTCCAACCTGCGCCGTTCCGCCAACGACCCTACCTACTATAACGAGAGCATGGAGTACGCCCTCAACGCCAAGGTCGAACCGGGTTCCACCTTCAAACTCGCTTCCCTGCTGGCGTATCTCGAGAAGGTTCCGAACGATACCGTTGGTCGGTACCGGATTTACCAGAATACATTCGAGTTCCCGACGAAGTCCGGGCAGGTCAAGCGCTACACGAAAACCGACCACGAATACCAGCCCATCGATGTCTCTGCTTTGGAGGTCTTCAAACGCTCGTCCAATGTCGGTATTGCCAAGATGATTTTCGACACTTACGGCAAACGGGGCTTCCCTGCCTATTTGGAACAGCTCAAGAAGTTCGGTCTGTTGGACACGGTACACAGCCAGCTCGGCGACCTTCTGCCCGCCCGCATCCGCGACGGCTCCAACGACTTCAACACCTATTATGCCACCACTTTCGGAGCCGGTTTCAACATTCCGATTATCCGAACCCTGATTTACTACAATGCCATCGCTAACGATGGTAAGATGATGGCTCCGCTCTTCGTACGCTATGTCACAAATACTTACGATACGATCCAACGTTTCGAGCCGCAGGTGCTGATGGATTCGATAGCATCGGCTTCCACCGTGAAGAAAGCTCGCTATTATCTGGAGCAGGTGGTGTGGGGCGAGCACGGCACCGCCTACCGCTATCGTGACGAGAACTGCATGTTCGCCGGAAAGACGGGCACCCGCGACATCTGGGACGAGAGCATGCACTGCTACCGGAAGGACATCAATGCGGTGTCGTTCTGCGGATACTTCCCGATGGACCATCCGCAATACACCGTCATTGTCTATATTTACGGTGTGCCGCAGATGAGTAGCGTGGCCGTGGACGCCTTTGCCCGCATTGCCCGCAGCATTATGAACAGTGCGAACTACAGCGCAACGCGCAAGGCTTCCGATTCGCCATTCACCCCGCTGGGCCGCACCGCTCCCATCCAGAAGAAATACTTCAATATGCTGTTGGCTGGTCTTGGTTATGACACGGTGAAGTATGAGGCTGATGCACCCTATTTCCGTGTGGATCAGACCGATACGAACCGACATGTAACTGCCAAACCCCTGCCGCTCGGTCAATACCAGAAGATGCCCGACGTGCGCGGCATGTTGGCCTCCGATGCTGTTACGGAGATTATTCGCGCCGGCTACAAGGTCAACATCTCCGGCCGCGGTCGCGTCAAATCCCAGATTCTTGATGACAAAACACATACAGTGAAATTGTATCTTGACCCGTGAATGTCGGGCGTATGCGATACGCCCATACCAAAACCTTCAATAACCCATAACCTATAACCTATAACCATTCAAAAGACAATGAACCTAACCATACTGCTCAAATCGCTGCGCTCGTATGAGCTGGCGGGAGAGCCGGAACTTGACGTTACGGAACTCCTGTTCGACTCTCGTGCCGTATCCCCTCAACCTGATGGGGCTACACAACTGTATGTGGCACAGCGCGGTACGCAGACCGACGGACACAAGTACATCGCTTCCGCCATCGAACGAGGGTGCCGTGCCGTGGTGTGCGAGGAGCTTCCGGAAAACCTTACTGACAACGTCTGCTACGTCAAGGTGGCGGACAGTTCGTTTGCGTTAGGGCTGCTTGCCGACGCTTTTTACGGCCATCCGAGCCGCAAACTCAAGCTGGTGGGTATCACCGGCACCAACGGCAAGACCACGACTGTAACCCTGTTGCATCGCCTCTTCACGATGGCAGGCCACAAGGCCGGGTTGCTCTCCACCATCGTCAACAGGGTGGGGGAGGAGGAAGTCCCTGCCACACACACCACGCCCGATGCCGTGGAACTCAACCGTCTGTTAGCTAAGATGGTGGACGGTGGCTGTGAGTACTGTTTCATGGAAGTGAGCTCGCACGCACTTTGCCAGCACCGCGTTTCCGGACTGCGCTTCACCGGTGGCATCTTCAGCAACATCACCCACGACCATCTCGATTTCCACAAGACTTTCGCCAACTACATCGCGGCGAAGAAATCCTTCTTCGACAAGCTGCCGAAATCCGCGTTCGCCCTCACGAACATTGACGACAAGAACGGTCGTGTAATGGTGCAGAACTGCAAGGCAGATGTTCGGACGTACAGTCTGCGCACGGCCGCCGATTTCAAAGGGGTGGTGATGGAGAACGCCTTCACGGGTCTGCACTTGCGCGTGAACGGGCGCGAGGTTTATTTCAAGTTGTGCGGTAAGTTCAACGCCTACAATTTATTGGCAATTTACGGAGCTGCTGTGCTGTTGGGCATGGATGAGGTGGAAGCACTGACGTTGATGAGCGGTCTTGACAGTGCCGCCGGGCGTTTCCAGATGATGCGCACGGATGACGGTGCCACTGCGATTGTGGATTACGCGCACACGCCCGACGCGCTCGAAAACGTGCTGAAGACCATTCGCGACATTGTGGGTAAGGATGCCGAAGTGATTACCGTGGCGGGCTGCGGCGGCGACCGTGACGCGCTGAAACGTCCAGAGATGGCGGAGATCGCATGCAAGTACAGCTCCAAGGTCATCCTCACGTCCGACAACCCGCGCACGGAAGACCCGAAAGCCATTTTGGACGATATGATCAAAGGGGTTCCCGCAGGCAAGAGCAAGCAGGTGCTGGTCATCGAAAACCGCCGTGAGGCCATCAAGACCGCCTGCATGATGCTCCAACCGAAGGGAGTGCTCCTTGTGGCCGGCAAAGGACATGAGAACTATCAGGAAATCAATCACGTCAAGCACCATTTTGACGATACGGAGGAAATCAAGAATTGTCTCAATATCCAGTAAACCAGTAAACTATGTTGTATTATCTTTTTTCATGGATGCATGCGCAGCGGTACCCCGGAACGGGTGTCTTCCAGTATATCTCGTTCCGTTCCGTGTCGGCGTTTGTGCTGGCGCTGGTCATTGCCATCTTTTTCGGAAAGCATTTTATCAAGTATCTGAAACGCAAACAGATAGGGGAGAGTGTACGTGATTTGGGACTCGCGGGCCAGAACGAGAAGGCGGGCACCCCGACGATGGGCGGAATCATCATCATTGCAGCCATCCTGATTCCGGTGCTGTTGTTGTGCGAGTTGACGAACATCTATATTCTCCTGATGATTTTCACCACAATTTGGTTGGGCTTCCTCGGTGGTCTTGATGATTATATCAAAGTGTTCAAGAAGAACAAGGAAGGTTTGTCGCCGCGCAAGAAGCTGTTGGGCCAGATTCTGCTCGGACTGGTGGTCGGCTCGGTGATGTATTTCCACCCCGCCGCCGTCATCTGCGAGAAGAACGTGCAGAAGCAGACGGTCACACAGATGACCACCAATGAGATTCTGCAGGTTGAAAATCAGGAGAATGTGCACACGCCGAAGTTGTTCGACGAACCGCACCACTCTTCCAAGACCACTATCCCGTTTGTGAAGAACCACGAGCTGGATTATTCCGCGCTGACCCGCTGGATGGGGGACGAGACCGGCAAATGGTCGTTTCTGTTCTTCATTCCGATTATCGTCTTCATCATCGCGGCCGTCTCCAACGGAGCGAACCTCACCGACGGTTTGGACGGATTGGCCACGGGTGTGACGGCATCTGTGGCTGTGGGTATTGCCATTTTGGCATACGTGTCGGGCAACGTCATCTTTGCCAACTATTTAGACATCATGTATATACCCAATATCGGCGAATTGGTGATTTTCATCTCCGCCGTCATTGGGGCGTGCATCGGTTTCTATTGGTGGAACTGCTATCCGGCGCAGGTTTTCATGGGCGACATTGGCAGTCTCACCCTCGGCGGCATCGTGGCCGTCTCCTGCATTATCATCCGCAAGGAACTGCTCATACCGATTCTCTGCGGCATCTATTTAGCGCAGTCCGTGTCGGTTATCATGCAAGTATCCTATTTCAAATACACGAAAAAACGCTATGGTGAAGGCCGCCGTATCTTCCTGATGGCGCCGTTGCATCACCATTTCCAGAAGAAGGGGATGCACGAGTCGAAAATCGTGCAGCGGTTTATCGTCGTCAGCATGCTGCTCGCCGTCCTCGCCATAGCAACCCTAAAGATACGTTAACCCAGCACATAACCCAGAACCTAACCCAGAACCTATAACCCTTAAACCAATAACCTATATGACAAAGAAAACCAATAGTTTCCGCTTGTTCGAGCAAGCCAAAGAGACCTCTAACCCGCGCGTGGGAACGTTGTCGGAGCAACTTATCCGGCTGCGTCAGAAAAATATTGCCGAATCCCTTTCCGATTTCGAGGGCAGTGCACACAAATTGGAGCATGTGAAGAGCTTCGCCGGTGTCGATTTCATTGATGACGCGCGTTCCACAACGGCCAATGCGGTGTGGTACTCGCTGCAGTCCATGACTAAACCTACGGTGTGGATTACCAATATTGACGACCCCGACATTCTGACGGATGATATCTTGAAAGAGACCGAACAAAAGGTCAAAGAGGTTGTCCTCCAGGGTGTTTACAATATCGACGTCTATCAGCGGATTGCAGAAAAGGGAATTCCCGTGATGATGACGATGAGCATGGAGGATGCCGTGAACCATGCTTTCTACTCCTGTCAGCGGGGTGACGTCGTGCTTTACGCGCCGGGCATCCACGGCAACGGCCAGATCACCTATCGCGATCGTGGCGACCGTTTCAAAGCCTCCGTCGCACAACTCTAAAACCCGACTGTCATGGATACTGATGCCGTAACCCCGAAAGTGCCTTTCTTGCAACGGATTGGCTTGAAAGCAGACAAGGTGATTCTCATCCTTGTGCTGTTCTTGTCGGCCATATCCATTGTGATGGTTTACAGTATGCGCGGAACGGTGGTGCTGCAACACCTCAAACACCTGCTGTTCGGATATGTCGGCATGTTTTTCTTTTACAAGTTTGACTATCGGAAGTTAGGTGTCTTTGCGCCGTTCATCCTTTTTCTGGCCGGTTTGCTGCTGGTGATGACCATGCTGTCGCAGGCTGTGCGCGGCGTGACCATTTTCGGCCGCGATGTGCAGACGTTCTACATTATCGGATTCCTGATTATCTTCTACATTTCCCATTATATTGCGAAACAGTACCACGTCCAGGGAGAGATCACCGCTGCGAACACGAAGTTCTTGTTTGTCCTGCTAAGTGTGTTCTGCGCCTGCATTGCCACCATGAACATGTCCACGGCCATTATTCTGTTCGTGACTGGGATGGTGCTCTTTTTCGTGGGCGGCTTCCCGATGAGGGATTTGGGGTGGATGGTCGGCCTGGTCTCCGTCTTGCTGATTATCGCTGTCGTTGTCGCGGTGAATCTTAGTGATTCGAAGCAGGCCAAGTTCGGCCGTATGGGCACGTTCATCAACCGTTTGGAGTATTATTTCACGAAGGACAATACCAATGGCTACGGCGACCAGATGATTTTGGCGCGGACGGCTATTGCGCGGTCGGGGTTCTCGCCGGCGGGTCCCGGCAAGGGCGTCATCAAGAACCGTCTGCCTGAGAAGGAGACCGACTACGCCTTCGCTTCGCTGTTCGAGGAGACCGGCATTGTAGTGGGTGTTGCCATCCTATTCGCCTACCTTATCATTTTCTACCGGGCGAGGAAAATAGCCAAAGAGGCCACCGGTGCTTTCGGGCGCCTGCTGGCATACGGCATAGGATTCTGGATTACCTGTCAGGCACTGGTGCATATCGGCGTGAACTGCGAGTTGCTGCCCACCACCGGACAGACCTTGCCGTTTGTCAGTAGCGGTGGTGCCTCTCTGTTCGTCTCCGGCTGTGCTGTCGGTATGCTCCTCAACATCGGGAAAGTCTCCACCGAAGAAAAGGACAAGGAGGACCCGATGGCATTGTTAAGACGATGAGGCGATGAAAAACGATGAAGGGATGAAATAACGGTCGAAGCACCATTCCCCTTCTTTTAAGAAGGGGTGCCCGCAGGGCGGGGTAGTTAATCCGACCCACACCATTAATCGTTAGAACCAAATGATTCAGATAAACAAACTGTCAGTAAATTTCACGGGGGACTTCCTCTTCAAGGATGTCTCGTTCGTGGCGGGCGACAAGGACCGCATCGGGCTGGTGGGGCACAATGGCGCGGGAAAATCGACGCTGCTGAAGATCATCAACCGCGACCTTGAGCCGGCTTCGGGCACGATGGTCATCACTTCCGGCCACCGCGTGGGCTACCTGCCGCAGGAGCTCGCCGGCAACTCCCCACTCACCGTGTGGGACGAGGCCGTCTCCGCCTTTTCCGAAATCCAGGATATGGAACGGAAGATGCAGCGCATCTCCAACGAGTTGGCCGAACGGACGGATTACGAGTCCGAAGCCTACGCACAGCTCACGCAACAGCTTTCCGACCTCAATGACCGCTATAACCATCTGGGTGGTAACACGATAGAAGCTGACACTGAAAAGGTGCTCGCCGGTATGGGATTCCTTCGCGAGGAGTTTCACCAGCCGATGTCCTCTTTCAGTAACGGCTGGCAGATGCGCGTCTGTCTGGCCAAAATCCTCCTTCAGAAACCCGAAATCATCCTCCTCGACGAGCCCACCAACCATCTCGACATCGAATCTATCCAGTGGTTGGAGGATTACTTGGCCAACTACGACGGCTGCGTCATCCTCGTCTCCCACGATCGCGCCTTCCTCGACCGCGTCACGAACCGCACCATCGAGATCACCCTAGGCAACATTCAGGATTACAAATGCAGCTACTCGCAATACGTGGAGCAGCGTCTGGAACGCATTGAGAGTCAGCAGTCCGCATACGAAAACCAGCAACAGCAGATCGCCCAGATTGAGCGGTTTATTGAGCGATTCCGCTACAAGGCCACGAAGGCGCGGCAGGTGCAGAGCCGCATCAAAATGCTGGAAAAAATGGACCGCATTGCCGTTGATGAATACGACAACAGTTCCATCTCGTTCAAATTCCCCCCTGCACCGCATTCCGGACTGGTGGTGGTGGAAAGCAAGAACCTCAGACTGGGCTACGACACCAAGCCGGGCGTGCTCAAAGACGTCGATTTTCGTTTGGAGCGTGGCGAGCGCGTGGCATTCGTGGGGCGCAACGGCGAAGGCAAATCCACTATGGTGAAGGCCATAGTAGGGTCGCTGCCGGCCGAAAGCGGAGAATTGCAACTCGGCTACCAAGTGGTGGTCGGCTACTACGCCCAGAACCAGACACAGTTGCTCAATCCCGAAAAGACGGTGTTCGAGACCATTGACGATGTGGCCGTAGGCGACATCCGACCTAAAATCCGCACCATCCTCGGCAGCTTCCTCTTCGACACGGAAGACACCGAGAAGAAGGTGAAAGTGCTCTCCGGCGGCGAGAAGGCGCGGCTTGCGTTGGCGAAACTGCTGCTCTCCCCCTTCAACCTGCTTATCCTCGACGAGCCCACCAACCATCTTGACATGCCCTCCAAGGACGTGCTCAAGAACGCCCTGCTGCAGTACGAAGGCAGCCTCATCCTCGTTTCCCACGACCGCGACTTTCTGCAAGGGCTTACCTCCAAGGTCTATGAGTTCAAGAATCACCAAATGCACGCGTTCACTGGCGATGTGTATGATTTCTTGGCACAGCGCAAGATGGAGACCCTCAACGAGTTGCAGAGCCGCAATGTAGCCGCAACCAGCGCGTCTGGCGAGAAAGTCTCCAGTAACAAGGAGCAGTGGGAGCAGAAAAAGCAGCGCGAGGCCGACGACCGCAAGAAGAAGAACCGCCTGCGCAAGCTGGAAGACGAACTGGAATTGTTGCAGCGGCTGTTGACAGGTACAGAGGAGCGGCTTGCCAATCCTGAGGCCAACGCCGATGCCATCGCTTCGGGTGAGCTTTACAAGGCGTATGAGTCCATCAAAGCCGACATCGAGGCAAAGGAGATGGAATGGCTGGAACTGAGCGAATCCTGATCACAATATGAAACGAAAACGTCAGATTTCCAAGATAATACCCCATATTCTACCGTTGCTCGTCATTGTGGCTGTGGCACTGTTCATCAGTGTGCGTCACCTCAATGAGCCGCCGGGCTACATCCATGCTTGGGCGCAGTCCGACAACTACTCGCTGGCGCTGGGCTTTCGGCACAACCACGGCGACTTCTTCCATCCGCAGACGCTCATCTACAACAAGCAGCAATATGGTTTTGACGATCCCGAATCGTTGGTGACGGGTTGTGACCTGCCGTTGCACCACTGGCTCGTGGCGGTGCTGATGGGAGTGACAAACAGTACTGAGCCGTGGGTTTTTCGCGGGTTTACGCTGGCGGTGGCCATCCTCGGACTGTGGGCACTGTACCTGCTCGCGTTCGTGCTTACGCGCTCGCGGGCGAAGTCGCTGCTCGTCGCCACACTTACCGCTACAGCACCGTCGTTTGCCTATTACAGCGCGTCATTCCTGCCAACAGTTCCGGCTTTGTCGCTGGCTATGTGTGGACTGCTCTTTTACGTCTTGCATTTACGAGATTCGAAGCGTTGGATGCTTTATATCAGTTTGTTGCTGCTTACGCTCGCCATGATGGAGCGGACCTCTTTCGCTGTGCTGTGGGTGGCGGTAGCGGGTTTCCAGCTTTTGCGCATCCTGCGGAAAGAGACCACATTTCGGGTCTCTTGGTTACCCTTTTTCATCGGTATGGTGATGTTCGCGGCTTGGTGGTTCTGGAGCATGCACCTGCGTCAGGAGAACGGCTCGCTCTTCCTCGCCAGCCTGCTGCCCGTCCACAGCAGGGACGACGCCCGCTTCGTGTTTCAGAATATGCACGATCGTTGGCGTTTCCACTATTTTCAGCGAATGCAGCACTGGCTCTATGTGACGGTGGCTGTTGCGGCTGTTATAACGTTGATTATCAAGAAAAAGAAGCCGTCTGAAGAGCGGAAGCCCCTTCCCCTTTGGTGGCTGCTGGCGATATGGCTTTTCGGGGAAATCTTGTTCGCCATCGCCATGTTCGAGCAGTACATCGACCACGACTACTACTTCTTAGACAGTTTCTTCCTGCCGATTGTGATGCTGTTGCTGGGTCTTCTGGCCATTCTGCCCAATCCGGAGAAACGTTGGGGTAGGGTAGTGGGCTTGGTCGCCGTTCTGGCACTCACCGGATTCATGACCGAAAAGGCCTGCAACATGCAAGTGGAGCGGCGTAAGGAGGGGGTGGAAGCCTTTGAGACGGCTGTCCGCTACAAAAATGCCAACAAAATGCTGACTGAGGCTGGGTACGGGATAATAGGTCCAAGATTCCTGACGTTGTTCTCATATCCGCAGAACACCCCGTTTGTGATGATGAACCGTGAGGGGTATTCCGTCATGTGGCCGGATTCCGATGTGGTGGCTCATGCGCTGATGTTCGACTTCGACTACATTTTGATTGAGGATGAGGTCTATCGCCGCGAATTTGAGGGGTCGCGCTACATCCTGTCGCGGCTGAGGCGGATTGGCGGCGACGGGGAACTATCTTTGTGCGAACTCTCCGACACGGTTATTCACCCCACCGTCGAACATTTTTTCGAATAACGTCGTTTATTCGTAATTTGTGTACCTTTGCGGCATCGTTTTTAAATCTCCGCTATGCCCTACCCTAAAAGCAAATACCAGTTTGCGAAGAAGGAATTCCTGAAGATGTTCATCGCCATCTTTGTGTTGGCGCTGGTCAGTGTAGCCTACTACTTCTATATCCGTCGCGAGGCGCTCCATACGGCAGGACGGCGGGCGGAGCTTACGCTGCAAAATACCGAGAGAACAATCCACATCCGCATGGGGAAAATCGAGACCACCGTGAACGCCATGGGACCGATGGCGGAATACGCCCTCGACGACCCCGACGCCATGTACGACATCGCCCGCCACACCGTGGAGTCCAGCTCCCGAATCATGGGTGCGGGCATTGCCTTCATTGCGGACTACTACCCCGAAAAAGGACACTGGTTCGAGACCTACGTCGGATATCACAAAGGAAGCAACACACTGGTTACAGAGCAGTTAGGAAGCGCGAATCACGACTACCTCAACATGGACTGGTTCCAGAAGGGGTTGGTCTCTGAGAAGGGGAGTTGGACAGACCCCTATTACGACAATGCCGGCGGGAAAGACTACATGATTTCTATTGCCTCCCCATCAGGGACACGAGCGGCGAAGCGGTGGGACTGATTATCGCCGACATCACTCTCGACACCCTTGCCAGCATTGTCAGGAGCGTTAAACTCTACCCCCACAGCTACTGCACGCTGGTTTCCGGTGACGATACGGTGCTAGTCGGTCCTCCGGCAAACCCAAAGACCAAGGGCAAAACCCATGCCTTCTCCGAGATAATCGACGGCAAGAACCTAACCCTTACCCTCGTTGTGCCCGAATCCGACATGTACCAGCGGTTGCGGCGGTCGAGCCTCTTTTTCGCCCTTGTGGCGCTGACGGGTGTCTTCACGGTCTTCTTCATCTCCTTCCGTTCAATACAGCATCTCTGGCAACTCAACGAAGTGCGCATCAAGGAGCAGCATATAGAGGACGAACTCGCCATCGCCCGCAATATCCAGCAGTCGTTGCTACCGTCCGAGAAACTGTCAGCGACTGTCAATACTCTCGACATCAAAGGGTTGCAGATTCCTGCCAAGTTCGTGGGCGGCGACCTTTACGACTACTACATTCGCGACAACAAGCTGCTGTTCTGTATCGGTGACGTCTCCGGCAAGGGGGTGCCCGCTGCCCTGCTGATGGCTATCGCCCACAGCCTCTTCCGCACGCTGTCGGCCCACGACGACCGTCCTGAAAGCATTATGCAGGCTCTCAACGCCTCCATCAGCGACAACAACCCCGACATCATGTTCATCACCCTGTTCTTAGGGGTCATGGACTTATCCACCAGCATCGTCCGCTACTGCAACGCCGGTCACAATCCGCCGATCATCATCAAGGACGGCCGCGCGGAGTATTTAGACACCGAACCCTCCTTGCTCTTGGGCGTGGATGTGAAAGCAAAGTACACCGCCGACGAGCTGGCATTCTCCCCCGGCGATACGCTGTTTCTCTACACTGACGGTCTCACCGAGGCCGAGAACCCTCAGAAGGAGCTTTTCGGGGAGCAACGGGCATTGGAAGCAGCCTCTCAATTCGGCACGTTGACAGCGGAAAAGCAAATAGAACAGATGCAGCAGGCAGTGCATGTTTTCGTCAACCAAGCCGAACAGAGCGATGACCTCACCCTGCTCGCCGTCCGCTACAATCCAGTTGCGGGCTTTACCCTCACCCTGACCAACGACATCAACGAACTGAATCGTCTGGAACCGTTTTTGGAAGACTTTTTCAACAAGAACAGTCTTGATCCATCGCTCTTGTCGAGTTTGGACCTCGCGTTAGAGGAAGCCTTGGCCAATGTCATTATGTATGCCTACCCCGAGGGCGAAAAAGGCGAGGTGACCCTCACCGCCAACGTTGCAGACAACGCCATCTGCATGGAAATCAAGGACAAAGGAATGCCCTTCAACCCGTTACAACAGCAGGAGGCCAACCTCGATGTGCCCCTCAAAGAGCGACAGATCGGTGGTTTGGGCATCCATCTTATCAAAGAAATCATGGACGAGGTGACGTACGCGTACGAAAACGGGCACAATGTGCTGCAAATGCAATTATACCGAAAACCACTTCCTTAAATCGAAAAAACATTATTTTTGCAGATTATTTTTGACTAGGATTTTAGAAACAAACCAAACAAAAATAGATTATGGACATCACCATTACAGAAGAAGGCAACACCATCAACGCCGTGTTTGACGGCCGTTTGGACACAGTGGCCGCCCAGCAGATCACCGAAACTGTGGAGCCGCTTTTACAGAACGCGGGTCGCACCATTATCCTCGATTGTGAGAAGATGCCGTTTATCAGCAGTTCCGGCTTGCGTATTTTCTTGAAAATCAGAAAGGAAGTGGAGGCAAAAGGCGGTAATATGCAGTTGCGCAAAGTCTGTCCCGAAGTGCGACAGGTTTTTAAGATGACCAAGCTGGAGGACGTGTTCGACATCATTGAGTAAGTCATGATTTACCTCAACGATCATGTGCAGTCGCTCGATGTGGACGATGCCCTTGCGCGGGTGTCGGAGCAGCGTCGTGAGCTGGCGTTGAAGTTCCGTCACGAGGGAAGCCGCCGACTCTGTTTGGCCGCCTATCTCCTGCTGATGGACGGTCTGCGCAGGGAATGCTTTATCGAAGAACCTCCGATTTTTGGCTATTCGCCTGAAGGCAAGCCGTTTATCGTTGACCATCCCGACATCCAGTTCAACCTCAGTCACTCTGGCGATGTGGCCATCTGTGCTATATCTAACCTGCCTGTCGGTATCGACATCGAAACTCCTCGAAAGATTTCCGACTCGCTGATTGACTACACGATGAATAAGTGGGAACGGAAGTTTATTGACGCATCCGATGACAAAGTCACGGCCT
This sequence comes from Bacteroidales bacterium, assembly GCA_017395245.1. Lineage (GTDB taxonomy): Bacteria > Bacteroidota > Bacteroidia > Bacteroidales > WCHB1-69 > F23-D06. Next base: position 26,846 of record JAFPVR010000060.1, read on the forward strand.
TCCTCGAATATTGGACGAAAAAGGAGGCTCTGCTGAAACTTACAGGGGAGGGAATCCGCAACGACTTGAAAGATGTTCTGATGGAGTCGGAGAATTACCTGTTTGAATCGTGTATGACGGATAAGTACATCTATTCTATTGCGAAATATCGTGATGTCCCTTAGAATTGAATCCAAAACAAACCGAATAAATAGAGTATGAAAAAAATCTTTACCCGAGTATTTCAAAGCCTCAGCGTAATGCTGTTTATCTTGCTTGTCACGAGCGTGCATGCGCAGGAGGCCGATAACGAGTTTACCATTGATGCCAAATTGAACACCCGTGGGGAAATTCGTGTTGGCGGCTTCAACCCCGACTCCACGGACAACGAGCGTCGGGCAATGTTCCTGACGGGGCAGTATCGTCTCAATTTCAGTTACAAACGCTCTTGGCTGGAGCTCCGGCTGTCACCACAAGCCGCTGGCGTGTGGGGTCACGGTTCAGCCAATTTGAGCCTTGCCGAAGCTTGGGCGAATATGCAGACCAAGAACGGATTCTTCTGCAAAATCGGACGGCAGGGACTGGAATACGATGACGAGCGTATCCTCGGCTAAGATGACTGGTCCATGACCGCGCCCACCCACGACGTGGTGAAATTCGGTTACGAGGGCTATGGCCATAAAGTACATGCCATCCTCGCCTACAACCAGAATGCCGACAATGTGGAGACGGGCACTACCTATTACTCAGGTGGCATACAGCCTTACAAAACAATGCAAACCCTTTGGTATCACTACGATACGCCGAAGTCGATGTTCGGTATCTCCCTGATAGGTATGAACATCGGCATGCAGAGCAAACGCATTAACGACAAGAAAACCTATTACCAACAGCTCGTTGGTACTTATATGACCCTGAAACCCAGGTATGTCTCCATGGAAGGAGCATTCTATTATCAGTTTGGTCGGAACGAGTATGGTATCCCTATCAAGGCTTTCATGGGCAGTGCGAAAGTGAATGTCACCCCGAGCGACATCTATACCCTTTTTGCCGGTTACGACTACTTAAGCGGTGACAAATATTTTGTTGTTCCGCAAGACGGGCAAATCGGGATGATTTACCATGACACTATCAGGGGTTTCAGCTCTCTTTTCGGTTCTCACCACGAATTTTATGGCGCTATGGACTTTTTCTTCGTGGACAGTTACGTCAGCAATTTTACGCCGGGTCTTCAGAATGCGTATGTCGGCGGCAACGTGACTCCTTTCAAGGGGTTTGATATCAAAGCGGCTTACCATTTCTATGCTATTGCCACGGATCTCCCTGATGTCAGCAAGGCGTTGGGCCACGAGGTGGAGCTCGAGGCTTCCTACAGGTTCGCGGACTTCGTCAAGCTGTCGGCGGGCTACACCTACATGCGCGGCACCGAGACTATGCTGTATCTTCAGCGGGTGTCCGAAAATCGCCGTCTCCACTGGGGCCGGATTATGTTGACCATCAACCCTACGATTTTCACCATAGGTTGGCGTGACAAAGCGAAACTCAATCGTTAGCGTGACATTTTCTCCCCCACGTACATCACACAGGTGCCGAACGTGAAACGGCGGACGCGCACCTGCCCGAACCCGATGCTTTGGAGCATCGGAACGATGATGTCGGCCTTAGGGAAAGCCAGTATGGAATGCGGGAGGTAGGTGTAGGCTTTTCGGTCGCCGGAGATTAATCCGCCTATAAACGGCAGGATATGAAGGGTATAGAGCTTGTAACACCATAGAAGAAACGGGTTGTCGGGGTAAGACAGCTCCAGAATCACCATTTTCCCGCTTGGGCGCAGAACGCGGTGCATTTCCGACAATCCTTGTTCCAGATACTCGAAATTGCGTATTCCGAAGGCTACACTCACCCGGTCGAAACTATTGTCGGGAAACGGCAGGGCTTCCACATCGCCTTGCTGCAGGCGTACATTGTCTGGGACTTTCGTTCGTCCCACCTCCAGCATCTTTTCGGACAGGTCAATGCCGATGATTTCGCTCTCGGGGTGTACTTTTTTGGCGATGGCGATGGCGAAATCGCCTGTTCCGGAGGCCACATCCAGAATCCGCAGAGGCTTGGGGTTGTCCGCGATGGTGCGCACCGCCCGCCTCCGCCACAGTCGGTCGATGCCGAATGACATGATGTGGTTTAGTTTGTCATAGTCGGGGGCTATGGCATCGAACATGGCTTCTATTTGGGATTTTTTGGGCATTTGGTTGACAATTACATTATATCAAATATCCGACACCGGCGAGGAGGGAAAAGACAAACGTGGTGATGACTAATAGCGGCAGGGCGGGGTCGAGGTTCTTGCCGTTGCATTTCCACACCATGTTCAGGTGTAGTGCGTAGAGCGGCAGGGTGGCAAGGTAGAGGAAATTCCACCCGGACGTGTAGTTAGTCAGCGTGTAGGTTAGGATGCAGATCCAGGCGGTCGCAATCAGGGCGGTCTGGTAGATTTTCGCTTTGCGGGAGCCGATTTTGAGGGGGACAGTGATTCGGTGGTCTGCGTCGGATTCCATATCCCGTATGTTGTTGACATTCAGCACGCCCACGCTGAAACAGCCGATGGCGGAAGCCGGAAGCAGCAGCAGGGAGTCGAGGGTGTGCGCCACCACGAAATAGGCACCCATCACTGAGACCAGTCCGAAGAAGAGGAACACGAAAACGTCCCCAAGGCTGCGGTAGCCGTAGGGATTCTTCCCGAGGGTGTAGTGCATGGCGGCCCAGATGGCGGCCACGCCCAGCAGCAGCAAAAGTGCCGGTTGCCATGAAAAGAATGTGCCGAAAGAAGTCCAGATCATGGCGGCACCGAAGACACAGCAAAGTCCTATGAAGACTGCGATAATCCGCTTGAAATCAGTAACTTTCAAGGCTCCCTGCGCTAAACTGTATTGCGGCCCTTCCCGTTGTGCGCCGTCGGTCCCTCGGAGATAGTCTCCTAATTCGTTCGACAGATTGGAAAGGATTTGCAGGCAGACCGTGGTGAGTAGCAGCCATACGATCAGCCAGGGTGTCGCGTCATGATACCGCAGGGCTAACATCAGCCCGAGCACCACCCCGGCCAGCGACAGCGGCAAAGTACGCAGACGCATCGAAAAAACTACAGCTTTGAACTTACTCATTGCTCCTGATTATAAAACGGGCAAAAATACACAAAATATGGATTGTGATTCGCTGATGTAGGTTGTCACTTTTCAGCACAAAAAAACAGCGGTAGTTCATACCGCTGTCCAAAACCATTAACCTATGTAAGACAATGAAAATTAATTCATAATCACTATACTCTTACGCAGGTTGTATCAAAAAGTTACAACTATCGAGAATTTTTTTTGCGAAGGAGGTGTTGGCGAAGTGGCCGGGGCGGTTCGCAATGATCTCCGCGCGCAACGGAACCCCTAATAAATAGAGGTCTCCAATGAGGTCGAGCAACTTGTGGCGGGCTGGTTCGTTGGGATGGCGGAGGTGCGTGTTGTTCAGGATATGGTCGGGCGTGACGGTGATGTCTTTCTTGTGGAAGAAGTCGCCGAGCGCGTTCAGCACCTTGTTGTCGGGCACCTTGTCAACGAAGACGATGGCGTTGTCGAGGTCGCCGCCACGGGCCAAGTTGTTCTGGATGAGGAACTGCAGCTCGTCGAGGAAGACGAAAGTGCGGCAGTTATAGACATCCGGGACGAAGGTTTCGATGCTGTCGAGCACGGCCTGCTGGGTGGAGAGCACCTTGGTGCCGTAATCCACGTTCACGGTCATCTTGAAACGTTCGGCCGGTTTGATGGTCAGCTCAATCTGCTTTTCCGGCACGGAGAAAGTAATCTCTTCGGTGACGACCCCGATTTTCTTTGGGGCGTCCAACGTCTTGATTCCCACCTCCTTCAGCATTTCCACATAGATGCGGGAACTGCCGTCAAGGATGGGGGTTTCGGGACCGACGGTGCGCACGAGGACATTGTCGATGCCAAGTCCGGCGAGGGCGGCCATAAGGTGCTCGACGGTATGTACTTGGGCTTCCCCTTCCCGGATGGAGGTGCCGCGGGAAGTGTCGAATACGGCGTTGGGTCTTGCCTTGACGATGGGGTGTCCGGGCAGGTCAAAGCGTTCGAACTGGATGCCGAAATCTGCAGGTGCGGGCACAAAAGTCACCGTCACCTGCTGCGCCGTATGAAGGCCTCTCCCCGATACAGAAACCGGAGAGGCAATGGTGGTTTGCATTTTTGCCATGAAAGTTACTGGTTCTTTTTGCTGTTTATATATTGTTGATACAGTTCGGGTAATTTGCGGCGCAACACGATGAGTTTGCGTTCTTCGGAGGCGGGCAGTGCCGGGCTTCCGAGATAGACGCCCTGCTTGAGGGAGTGCGTGACACCGGACTGGGCACCGATGATGGTGCCGTCGTCGATGGTGATGTGGCCTGAGATGCCCACCTGGCCGGCCACGATGCAGCGGCTGCCGAGTTTGGCGGAACCGGCCACGCCTGCCTGTGCGGCGAAAGCGGTGCCCTCGCCCACGGTCACGTTGTGCGCGATTTGCACAAGGTTGTCGATCTTCACGTGGTCGTGGATGCGGGTCGAGCCCATGGTGGCGCGGTCGATGCAGGTGTTGGCGCCGATCTCCACATGGTTGCCGATCTCCACATTGCCGATTTGCGGGATTTTGAGGTATTCGCCGTCCTGGGCCGCGAAGCCAAAGCCGTCGGCGCCGATGACCGCCCCCGCGTGGAGGATGCAGTCGGTGCCGATGTGGCAGTCCTCATAGACCTTGACACCGGCGTAGAGGGTGGTGCGGTCGCCGATGGTCACGCGGTCGCCGATGACGGTCTGCGGGTAGAGGCTCGCGCCGTCGCCGATGACTGCGCCGTCGCCCACGCTCACGAATTCGCCGATATAGACATTCTGTCCGATTTTGGCGGTCGGGGCGATGCAAGCCTTGTCGGAGATGCCGGTTTTACGCGGCTTGTTCTGCTGGTAGAAGTTGAGCAGCTGCGCGAAGGCGAGGTAGGAGTTAGCCACCTTGATGAGGGTGCAAGGGACCTCTTGTTCGGGGGTGAAATCCTTGTTGACGATGGCCGCCGTGGCCTTGGTGGTATATAAATATTGGGTATATTTCGGATTGGAAAGGAAGGTGAGGCCGCCGGGCACGCCTTCTTCGATTTTGCATATTGTGGTGATCTCGGCGTTGGGATCGCCCACTATTTCAGCGGAAATCAATTCTGCGATTTGAGCAACGGAATACTTCATTACTTGTCAAATTTGAGGGTGCAAAGGTACACTTTTTTTGGTTATGGCAGGGTAGGGGCGAATGATTATTCGCCCCTACAACAATCATTTATAGTTCCGGATTATTTTTTTTCAACGGGTGTGTCGGTGTATCAAAAAAAAGTGTATTTTTGCCGCCGATTTCAGAAATGAAACCACGGAGAGGTGGGTGAGTGGCTGAAACCACCAGTTTGCTAAACTGACGTAGGGGAAACTCTACCGCGAGTTCGAATCTCGCTCTCTCCGCGAAACGATTTAATCCAATCAGAATCAGCAATTTACGGAAGTAGATTGCTGATTTTTGCGTTAAAATCGGGACAGAAACGGGACAAAGTGTATTTCTTTGGATTTTGTCATTAGATTTTCCAATCTGTTGGCAAAGCCAAAAAAAAAATGTCAACAAATTACAACAGATTAGCAGTATCTTCTGAGTACTCCGCTGTCAACTATCTGCCAGCAACTCTGAAGACCAACAAGTCGGGATGGCTCATAGAATACTATGTTGAGAACCCGCAGACACAGGAACTTGCCCGCAAGCGCATCAAGCTCCAGCGGCTTCTCACCCGCTATTCCACAAAGGGTGAGGCCAAGAAACACATCAACAACATTATCATCGCCTTGAACATGAGGCTTTCCACTGGCTGGAATCCCTACTTTCAAGGGGAAGATTCGCGCATGTACACTCCAATCAAGGATGTGGCAGCGCGGTATATGGAGGATATAGAGAAGACGCTCCGCCCAGCCACGTACCGAACATACAAGACCTTCATCAAGGTTTTCTGCGAATGGGTTGAGAAGCAGCAGCCTAACATTTATTCCTCCATGATTTCCCACACGATGATTGTGCGTTTCATGGATTATGTCTATTACGAGCGAAAAGGAATGTCGGGGGACGAAATTTCCGCCTCCGCCTACAACTCCTACATCAAGCAGGGCAGCGCTTTCTTCTCGTGGATGATTGACAAATGCTATTGCAAGGAGAACCACTTCCAAAAGGTCAAGGCGAAAAAAGTGGAGGACAAAAAGAGAATCCTTATCCCTGAGGAGACCCGCGAGAAGATAGACGAATACTTGAAAGTCAAGAACCCGATGTATCTGATTATGCTCAAGTTGATATACTCGGGACTGATAAGACCACACGAATTGCGGGGTCTAAAGGTCGAGAACTTGTCTTTTGCCGACATGCAGATAAGGATTCCCAAGAATGTTGCCAAGAACGGTCACGAAAGGGTGGTGCCGCTGTCGAAAGAGATACTGCTTGACTTCCTGGACATCGGGGTGCAGAACGCGAAAATGTCTGACTACATTTTCGGCGAGCATTTCAAGACCTGTTCCACACGTATGGCTGATGCTACGATGCCGAAGCACTGGGTGAAGCTGCGCAAGGCATTGAACCTGCCCAAGGAAATGCAGCAGTACTCCTTCCGCGACACGGGCATGACCGAAATGATAAAGAACGGCATCGACCCGCTGTCCGTCAAGCAGCTGGCCGACCACTCCTCCCTTGCCATGACCACCATTTATACGAAGCACGTTGACCCGAACCTGCGTGATATTGTGATTTCCAAGACACCCAAATTTGCGAAAGACAAAGACGAAGCAAAACCCAAGCACAAGCCGGATTCTATAGAGACATCCTCATCTTCGCGGCCTCCACTTCGGCAATGACGGACTGCGCCCCCTCGGTGAACTGGAAGGTGATCTTGATGGGCAGGGTCTTCACGCCCGCGACCAGCAGCCATCGGGTTTGGTTCTCTGCCCGCGCCTCCTGCGGTTTCAGCAACCGCCACAGGTTGAGGAACTCCGAGAGGGGCAGCAGGAAGCGGTACTTCACTTTCTCGTAGCCCGCGAGGAAATCCAGCCACGGGCGCACCCATTTCTCCCCCACGGAGTTCTCCCCCTGCACGGTCAGTGAAACGCCGTCAAGGGGCCCGCCGTTGCGGTTGTAACGGGTCGGCTGCATCGCCTCTATGAAGGGGTTGCCAGCTTGCGGGATTGCCAGCTGACGGCTTCCGAGGTAGGTTCCCAGCACCATGCCGAAGCCCGTATTTCCCGTCTCGAAGACAGGGCTGCAGCCCGCCTGCTCGATGCGCATGACAAACTCCGGGTGGTCGGACTTCACGTCCGTGGTTTCCATCACGGGCACTTTCAGCGAGGGCGTGACGCTCTCCTCGCTTCCCTCGCCCGCTTCAAGGGTCTGGTTCGCACCGCCCTGCGGGTTCCAGCGGAACACCCAGTTGGCGATGCTGTCGCCCTGCCGCTCCGCCTTGCGGTAGCGGTTCTCGTTCTCCACGAAACAGAGTTTCCCGTAGTTGGCCGATGCGTCCGGCAGCCAGTCCGCCGTAGGCACTGCGGGCAGCGTCTTTGTGCTGTCCGTGTCCTCCGAAGCTACGCCCTCCAGCTTGAAAACAAACTTCCTCTCATCAGTTTTCTCTAATGCGGTCTCCCTGTCCACGGCGTATGCCGTGAGGTCGAGGAAGCCCGTCTTCTCCAATATGTCTTTGACAAAGGCGAACTCCGCCCGCCTGGTCGTGGAGTCCAGGAACAGGGCGAGGCCGAAGGTCTTGCACAGCGTGCCGATGAAGTCCGCGTTGGTGAGGTCGGGGACATGCTCCCCGTACTTCAGCCTGTCGGCGAAACAGTTATAGACCTTGTTGTAGGCTGTCGCGTCAGCTGTTATCGGCACGCTCTCGAAATCCTTGATCACCAGCCGCTGGCCATACCCGCCGACCTCTTCCATCATTCCCCTGCACTTGGCAAGCACAAACATGTACATCTGGTTCTTGCTCATGTCGTTGACGGTGAAATCAAACGTTATCTCATAAAAGCCCGCACCTGTGTAGCCAAACGAAGACAGATTGCCGGACTTGAACGTCTTCACATAATAGGGCTGGTACCAGTGGCCAAACAACGAATCCATGTCGTCCCAATTCCCGTAGAGGTTCGAGGCGGTGGCTTTCCACAGGTTGTTGAGCCTGTCGGTCATCATGAAAACAAGCGCCTCCTCGTAATGCTTTGTCACAGTGCTGCCGTTCTCCTCCACTTCGGTCGTGCCGTTCTGAACCACATTGGCTGGCAGATATGTCCGGACAACAACGTGGAAATGGTATGTGCCGTCAACCCTGGGGAGGAAAAGATACTGCTCGTTGCCGTCGGAATCGGTGAACGGCTGCATCAGGTGCGGCATTCCCGAAAACATGTGGTGGTAGTAATCCACGGAGGGCGAGATTCCGGCACTGAATCCGGCCTCGTTTTCGAACTGCGTGAGCAGGCCGTCCATGGCGCGGAGACTCTGCGAATAGACCTTGGCGGTGTCACTGTCCGAAAGAAAGCCGCCCTCCACCCTGTAGCCGCCGTTGGCTACCACCCTGTCGAGCAGCCATGTGAGCCGCAAGGCGGGGCAGAATGTGAAGCTGTTGGGGTTGTCGGCGGCGGGGTTGTTGAACACGCGCACGCCCCTGTTGCCGGGTCTCTCCTCAATGACATCGCCATTGCCGTTGAAGAAGAGGCGGTTGACATAGCAGCGGTCAAGCCCGATATTGTCGTTGGTGTTCAGCGAGGCTTGTATGCCGCTGGCGTTGTCAGGGGCGTTGTCGTACTGTGTGAGGAACCAGCCGAAGTCGTTGTTCCCGCCGCCGTAGAAGGCCGTGTCGAGGAACAGCGGGAACTTGACCACGGAATCCGGATTGAGCGTTGACTTGAGGAACTCAAGCCACTTGGCGTTGTGCTCCGTGGCGTTGCTGCTGATTACGATGTCCTCCCCGTAGTCGTTCTCGTTGAGCTTCCTGTCGGCGAAGCCCGAAGGCCACGGGTTGATGACCAGCCCGCAGGAGTACGTGGTCTGTGTCGCCTTCTGCAGATAGAGGTCGCCGCGTGCAATCTCCACGCCTCCGGCCTTGACGGTGCAGGCGTACTTCTTCAGCCGCTGCACATAGACGAAGCGGGCGTGCCGGAACACCGTGTCGTTGCTGGCGGCGGGCACATCGAAGGTGAACATCACATCCCCCTCCACCCCGTCGGTGGAGAAAAGGCTGCTGTTAACCTCCATCTGCAGGGATGTCCCCCGCTTGATGTGCAGCGCATTGCCGTTGACCTCTATCGTGAGCATTATACAAACGTGTACTCGTAAACGACTTTGACGCGGTTCACCGTTATGGCGGTGCTGTTGACCTGCAGCTTGCCGCCCACGATGCCGAAGGTCACGCCCTCGTTGACAATGGTGACTGTGCTTCCGTCACGCGACACGTTGAAGGCAATGACGTTGACCAGGTTGTCTGCCTTGATCTTTTCGTCAAGAGTGAGGGAGGTTATTCTGTTGAGAATGGAGAGGTCGTTGTAAGTCACGACCTTGAGGCATTTGTCCTCAAGGTTGGTGTGGAGGTTGGTGAGGTTTGTGGAATTGGTGTTGGCGGTGGTGTTGGCGGTGTTGGCGAGGTCGTAGGCCGTCTTGACCGCCTTGGCGGTGGCGGCCAACGCCTCCGAGGTGCTGTTCACCGCGCTGGTCAGCTTGGTCACGCCGTGCTTGGAAGTCGAGGCGATGTTGATTGTGGTGCTGGTCACCGATGTCCCGTCCGTGAGAGTGACGGTGATTTTCGGACCCGCCGAGGAAGTCCCCTCCGTGAGGGTTATGGACTGCACCTTGGTGTCCGAATCCGCCGGAAAGAGCTGCTGGATGAGGGCGGCGAGGCCTTCCACCTGGTCGGCGCTGGTCTTCGGGTAGAGGATGTCGTAGTCGGGGGAGCCGTTCACAAGCTGCCCGTTGAAGGCCTCCTGCTGGTATTTGATAATCTGTCCCATTGTGGTTTGAGTTTAGGTGAGTAATAGGTTGGTCTTACTTGATGACGCGCAGGTACTGGTCGTTGAGCTTCAGCACCTCGTGCTTGAGATAGTCTATGAGGTCGCCCAGGGTGGTCTTGTAGGCGTTGCCCTTGTCATCGCCGATGACAACGAGCATTGATGCGGCAAGCTCGTACTCCCTCTGCGGCAGCTTGGTCAGGTCGCCGTCCAGCTTGGCGCGGGCTTCGGTCTGCGCCGTGCTTTCGGCGGTCTGCGCCGCCGCCTGCTGCGCCTGTGCTATGAGGTCGTTGTAGCCCACCAGGGCGGAGGCGGGAATGCGCAAGTCCTGCAGCGAGGTCTGCGAGGTGAGCGTCACCCCGCCTATGGCTGGGCGGTTGTCCAAATCGTCATAGCTGTTGGTGACACGTTCCAGCTCGTTGACGCGCTCTATGAGTCTGTTGAGGATGTCCCGCACCACGGCGAGATCCATTCCGTTGTCTATCGTCTCTATCATCTTGTACGGTTGTAATGGGTTGCTATCTCGTTCTGCCGTGCGGAAGTCCGCACGATGTCG
>JAFPVR010000061.1 GCA_017395245.1 Bacteroidales bacterium
CTCGCCCGACATCCCGCTGAACGTCTCCCGCTCCTACCTCCAAAGCGACAACAACGTCAAGAAAATCTCCACCTACATCAGCAAGAAGGTGGCCGAGAAGCTGGAACAGATGTTCAAGGAGAACCGCGAGGAGTTCGAGAAAAAATGGGACGACCTGAGCATCTTCCTGCAATACGGTTCGCTGACCGACGAGAAGTTCTACGACAAAATCAAGGACTTCTACCTGCTGAAGAACACCGAGGGGAAATATTTCACGATTGAAGAGTACCGCAACATGGTGAGCGCGCTGCAGACTGACAAAAACGGAAATATTGTCATGCTGTACGCTGCCAACGCCGACGACCAGCACGTCTACATCGCCAACGCGAAGGAGAAAGGCTACGATGTGCTGCTGATGACCGGCTTCCTCGACGCCCACTTCATCAACATGCTGGAGCAGAAGCTCGAGAAGGTGCGTTTCACCCGCGTGGATGCCAACGTGGTCGACAAACTCATTGAGAAAGAGGACAACGCGCCTGTCTCCAAGCTTTCCGAGGATCAGCAAAAACAGCTGAAGGAGTTCTTTGAGAAGCAGGTGAACGCGCAGATGTTCACCCCGGAGGTGGTCTCGCTGAGCGAAACCGACCTGCCGGTGATGGTCACCCAGAACGAGTTCATGCGCCGTTTCAAGGACATGGAGAAGGTCTCCGGCCAGCAGGGCTTCTACGGCGGCTTCGACCACTACAACCTGGTGATCAACGGCAACCACCCGCTCGCCTCGCGCATCTTGGACGAAAAGGACGAGGCAAAGCGCACGCAGCTGGTGCAGCAGATGGTCGATTTGGCCATGCTCTCCCAAAACATCCTCACCGGCGAGAAGCTGAGCGAGTTCGTGAAGCGAAGTTACGAGTTGCTGTAAACACAAATACGAACTGCTGTAAACACAAAAAAAGGATTGCCATTGCGAATGGCAATCCTTTTTTTTGTCTATAAATAATTGAGATTGATTACTTGACGAGGCGGATGCTGGCCCCAGCGCCTCTTTTTCCATCGTACACATACACGCCCGAAGCAAAACCTCCTGAATCAAGCCGCCAAGCGTATGTCGCGTCAATGGCCGTCCCTGACCAATAGCAGGCGCCGGCAGGATTGCCATCAGAACCATCATAATAGACAACCCCCATTCGTGGAACGTTTCCCCTTTCTGGGCAGCTCGAGGGTGTTGCCATCCACGAAATATTCCGCGTACTCATCGTCGCTGGGCACCCAAGTGTTACCCACTTTGTGATAGTAGTGGTGGGTACCGTCGGGCAGAAACTCCCAACGGTGGATATCGTTGTCACCATACTCCGACTCTTCGCTGGTCATACGGCTCTCCCAGAGACCGAGAATGTCCTGGCGATAGTCGGCATTGACCTTGACGAAGCGGAAGGTGCCTTCCTCGGAAATCACCACGTTTCCGTCAACGGTTACGGTCACCTTTTGCTTCGCGACGAACTCGTTGTCGTTGATCGAGGTAACGGTAAACTCATGCACCGAAGTCGAATGAGCGTCGGAATGGAAGGTGAAGGTCATCTTATCACCGTTAATCACGACATCAGCCTCCTGTTGGTTGACCCAAAGTTTCGTTCCCTGATGCGCATTGAGCGATGCGCTCACCATTGCTTTGGAGGGAGAGAGAAAGCTGATTACCATCTTCTCGTTAATCGGGGCGGATTTGCCGTCTTTGTCGGCCACCACCCATTTGCCGATGATTTTCTCATCGAGGTTCGTGATTTTGTCCTTGTTACACCCTGCAAGGACCATGGTCGCGAGGACCATCAAAGCGATTAATTTCTTCATTGTACAATTATTTTAAGTAAGACTTCATTTCCCTTTTACCTATAACATTCTAACAAAAGTTTACACTTCATCTAAACAGGCTGCAAAAACACACATTATTTCCAAATCAAGTCACCATCCGGCAATTTTTCATTAAAAACAGAAATATTTTTCAGCAAAAACAGAAATGTCAATAATATATGGTAAAAATGATGAAAAAGTGGATTTATATCAGCCTTGCGGCAGTGCTTTTTTCAACCTGCCAGAAACCGGAAATTGAAATCGTGGATTTCGACACCTTCCACGTGACGGACGTGAAATACAGCGACGTGATTATAGACGGGGCGATGAACCCCGAAATCCGCACCATGGAGCTGGGTGACGAAAACGACGCGAAAACCGCCAGCACCTCCATGGCGAGCTTGGTGGAAAATCTGATCGCAACGATGCAGAGCAACAAAGTGATTCAGATTGTGGGCACTTACACCGGCCAAGACATCAACGAAAAGCCCATCACGTTGTCGGGCAAGGTAATCCTTCCCGCAAAAGGCAAAATCAAGAACATGATTGTGGTGAGCCACTGGACCATCGGCTCCAACCGCGAATGCCCGTCCGAGAGTTTCCAACTGGAAGGCATTCTGGCGTCGAAAGGCTATGCCGTGGTGATGGCGGACTATATAGGGTATGGCGTCACGGCGGACCGCATCCACCCCTACATGCATATCAGCAGCACCGCCAGAAGCGTGGTGGACATGGCCCTCGCGGTGAAACCCTACCTGAAAGCCATCGGCCGGGAACCCGAAAGCGACGAGGTGATTCTGGTCGGCTACTCCCAAGGCGGTTCCACCACCTTGGGGGCGATGAACATTATCCAGAACCAGCATAGCAAGGAACTGCCTATCAAGGAGGTGTACGCCGGCGGCGGCCCTTACGACATGGCAGCCACCTTCGACATTGCCATGCTGGAAGACAAAACCGGCATCCCCTGTGCCATCCCGATGATTGTGCAAGGACTTAACGAAGGCGACGACCTGGACTTGAATCTTAACGAATTCTTCAAGCCCGTGCTGTTGGAGCATCTCGACGAATGGGTGAACTCGAAGAAATACTCCGTGGGGGAAATCAACGCCATGCTGAACGCCCACAAGGTGAGCGACTTGATGACGGATGTGGGACGCGACAAGCACAACCCGCAGACCGCAAGACTCTACCGTGCTTTGATGTGGAACTCCATACTCTACTTCAAGCCTCGCGCCCCCCTCTACATCTTCCACAGCATAGACGACAACACGGTGCCTTTTATCAACGCCACAAAGGTCGAGGAGTATTTCAAGGGGCAAAACGTCACCTACGACTTCGACCATTACGGCCCTCATCAAGCGGGCGCGGTGAAATTCATTCTCAAAGTTTACCAACAATTATAATCAAACAACAGTCATGAAACGGCAATTAACCCTTATTGTCCTGAGTTTGTTCCTGCTTGCCGGATGCCAGAAGGGGGAACTTCTCCCCACAGAAATAAAAGTAGAGGCAGAATCGATCGGCGGTACCCGTGCGCGCTTCACGGTGGCGCCGGCGAATTCGCGCGCCTATTATTCATATTATACACGCTTGCGGGGATGTACCAGGAATACGGGTTCCTGGATTTTTATTACTATAACGGCCCGTGCGTCTGGTACCTTTCGCTTGAGGACGACATGACCGACGGTACCGAATACACGCTTGTTATCGCCGGTTGCGAAGAGGGCGAGCTCACCACCGCCGCGACTGTCGTGAAGTTCATATACCACCCTGACAACATCGAGATGCTTTCGATAGAAGAAGTGGATGATTTGGGATTGTGGCGGCGTCGCAACAATTCGCGCCAAATGGAATCCCGTACTACCGCAGCTCCTTCTTCACGGCTTTCACTTCTTGGAAAAGCGCGGGCAGGTTTGGCTCGTAACGGCAAGGCACGCGGCTGAACAAGGCGAGGAACTCCACATTTTTCTGTTTTTCAAAAAGGGTGGACATCGCAAGATCATGCAGATAATAGCGATGGTTCAGGGCGCAGCTCACCACCTTCTGGATGGCGGTTTTGTAGCCCTTCTCATCGGTGACGATGCCGCTTTTGCTCAGAAATGACGGCCCCGCTTCGAACTGCGGCTTGATGAGGAACATCATCTTTCCGTCAGGTTCCAAGAAAGGATCCACAAACGGGATGATATAGGTCAGCGAGATGAACGAAACGTCCGATACGATGTAGTCAAACCGCTGGTCGTGAACCTCTTCCGGGGTAAGTTCGCGGAAATCCCTGTTCTCGATGGAGGTCACCCTCGGATCCTCGCGCAACGATGCGACAAGCTGGTCGGTGCCCACATCGACGGCGGTGACAGACGAAGCCCCGTGCTGCAACGCGCAGTCCGTGAACCCGCCCGTGGAGGCCCCGATGTCCAGCACCGTTTTCCCGGCAAAGCCGAGCCCGAAATCCTTGATAGCCTTCTCTAATTTCAGCCCGCCCATGCTCACATATTTGTTGAAAAGGTCGAGGACCTCCACCCGCATCACGTCCGTGATGTCCATGGAGGCCTTGGTCACAATGCGCCCGTCCACCATCACGGTCTCGTGTTTGATGGCGGTCTGCGCCTTCTCCCTGGAAGGGAAGAAGTTGTTGTCGGTGAGGTATTTATCTAATCGCATAATAAAGACGTAAGACGTAAGACTTTGGGGATCTTACGATGATGAGTGTTAATTTCTTAATATGTTCTTCGTATCTTCCAATCTTTCAAGTTTCAAGATTCAGGATTCAA
>JAFPVR010000062.1 GCA_017395245.1 Bacteroidales bacterium
AACGCTGCGGCTGAATCCCTGAATGCCAAAATCAAGGCATTCCGCTCCATGCTCCACGGGGTCTCCGACAGACCTTTCTTCATGTACCGAATAGCTACGATATTTGGTTAGGCCTCCCACGGACATTTTCCGCTGCCCCAAGATTTTGCACTGCAATTAGCTAACGGATGTGATTTCGCATGCAAAAAAGTCAATTTCAGTAGCACACTGGCTGCAAACACACAATTGAGTCAAAATCTTGAAGAAGGAGTCCATTTGGAATTGCTCGGTTTTCCATACTTTGGAGGGAACAAAAATAATGTCCGTCCATTATATACCTATACGACCACATCCCGTACTGGTTTGTTACACGGGGTTATACCCGTGAATGAGACGGGCATGCTTGAAATGGGAAATTCAGGAGGTCCAGTGTTTGTTAAAGATGGTGACTATTATTATGTGGTAGGGATTGTAACATCTTCCAGGTTTAACAAGTTTAGTATTGTTCCGATTTCGGCAGTTTCGTTTTGAAATCAACAGCGAAAAAAGTGCAAAATTATGATTTACGTTAGCTATAGTCGAGAGGACCTCAATACTGTTTATCCTATTTGCAAGCATTTGCTAAGTGAAGGCGTAAAGCTATTCATGGATATCAATCAGGCATCAGGAGGGGGGTATGCGCAGGAACTGATCAAGCGAATTGAATCTGCGGAGGCTATCTTGCTTTTTTACAGCAATAATGTGGAAAACTCCACATGGGTCAAACATGAGATAGAGTTCGCGCTCTCAAATAACAAGCGTGTCATCCCCGTTTTACTGTCCGAAATGACAGACAGTGATGGTATAAGTATTATCTCGGAAAGTATCAGTACATATACTTCCGGCATAATCCATATCAGTGTGCAAAGGAAATTGCGAAATCCTTGTCTGAAAAGTGGGTGGATAACCCAAATAATAAAGAGAATTATACCAAGTGGGGTTCTGAAGAAGGTACTTCGGCCATTCAAACGTCTCCAAAACACGAAGTTAATTCAGCATCTCCTCAGAATAATTCATTACTGAAGTGGATAGGAGGTTTCTGTGTGATATTAGTGCTGGTCTTGATTGGCGTTTGTTTATGGCCAATTAAACCATCTCCTCATAATGAGAATATATCGCCTATAGTGGGTTGTGATAACACATTGGATTCAACCAAATTAGAAAAACAAAAGATGTCGGCTGATTCAATATATATGGAATATAAGAAAAAAGAGGATTCTATTCGAAAAGAGGCAGAACTGAATACTCCTACAGGTCCTGGTTACGGATATGTTGTTCCTGAAGATTCCAATACCATTGTAGAAGAACCCATATCTGGACCGCAAGAAGATAGCAAAAGAGAACCGCCTCAAGCACTCAATATTACGTGGCTTTATGTACTTATTCCCGTCTTTATCATCGGATGCGGATTGTTGGCTGTGTTTTTAAGAAAGAGAAAGATATCCGGTCGAGAAAATGTGAAAATGTCAAGCGATATTGCATCTAGGGTGTCTATTGATGGATCATTTTGTAAAGTAATCCTTCCTAGGGAAGTTTATGCCACTCATCTTGAAAAAGGGGAGTACCTCATAGACTTTGAAGACAAGAATCGTGCAGGACGTCATAAAACATTTAATCATGCAGTAAATTCGGATGACTGTAAAGTTCTTTTTGCAAATTTTAATGAGGAATCTTTACAAGAGGGAAGAACTATCAAATGCTTCATTGCGGGTTCAAAAAGTCTCCAAAGCGAGCGAGACGCTTTGCGGGCAGTCACATGTGTAATGTACAACAAATGGGAATCAAAGAACTTCCGAATCCTGTCTTATACTTTTGAAGATTTTGAGAAGACTGCCGTTGTTGGTGGGCATCAAAAACAGTATAATAAATTTATTGTTGAAGAAGCTGATTGGGCTTTGTTTGTTATTGACGGCGAGGTAGGTGGCATAACCGTTGAAGAATACCAGAAAGCCATGGATGCATATAAAAAGAATGGCAAGCCTAAGATTCTTGTATTGGCAAAAGAAGGATCGAAGGACAATGAAGAAGTTGCAGCTATCAAATCCGAGATTAACAAAGAACACCAATATTGGGCAGATTATAAAGATATCACTAGTATGAAACAAACTTTTGAAAGTACTCTCAACTGGTATTTGATTGATATATACCTGTAATAAAAAATCCCTCAACTATGCGAAAAATATTCACCCCCATAATCCTCCTTGCCATGATGACCGCTACCGCGCAACGCGATTATACCCAGTATGTTAACCCGATGATTGGGACCAATGGCATGGGTCACACCTTCCCCGGCGCGTGCTACCCCTTCGGGGGCGTGCAGGTGAGTCCCGATACGGACACCATCCCCCACAATATCAACGGAAAGTACCAGCCGGGCGTCTATGACTACTGCGCCGGCTACCAGTACCGCGACAAGACCATCGTGGGTTTCAGTCACACCCACTTCAGCGGCACCGGCCACTCCGACATGGGCGACATCCTGCTGATGCCCTTCACCGGTGAGGTACAGCTCAATCCCGGCACCGCCGACAACCCCGACGGCGGCTACCGCTCGCGCTTCAGCCACACCACCGAGGAGGCCTCGCCCGGCTACTATGAGGTGCGCCTCAGCGACGACGACATCCTCGTGCAACTCACCGCCACCCCGCACTGCGGCATCCACCGCTATACCTTCCCCCAGGGCGAAACCCAGAAGCTTATCGTGGATCTCAACCACTGTCTCTACAACTACGACGGCAAGGTGCTGTGGGCCTCCCTGCGGATGGAAGACCCCTACACGCTGACCGGCTACCGCATCACTAACGGCTGGGCTCGGGAAAACTACGTCTATTTCGCCATCCACTTCAGCAAAAAAGTGAAGAACTATGGTTATCAGGATTTCGGGAAACAGGATTACAATGGCTTCTGGCGCCGCTTCGACCTGAACCACAATTTTCCCGAGATGGCGGGCCGCAAGGTGGTGGCGTGGATAGAGTTTGAGCAGGATGATGACCCTGTGCTGGAAGTGCAGGTGGGACTTTCCGCTGTCAGTGCGAAAGGCGCTGATTTCAACTTGACAGAAGCCTATGATTCCGATGAATTTAAGGATGATGACATCTCTTTTGAAAAAATATACCATCGGACCTTTGAAAAGTCGTACCGGAAAACAAAACAGGCCTGGAACGAAAAATTAAGCATTTACGAGGCAAAAGGTACGGCAGACCAGCTTGCCATGTTCTACACCTCGCTCTATCATACGATGATAAATCCGTCTGTGTATCAAGATGTTGACGGGCAATATCGAGGCGTGGACCACAATATTCATCAAAATGAATATGGCCATACCAACTACACGATTTTCTCTCTGTGGGATACTTACCGCGCCGAGCATCCTCTATTGAACATCATCGACCCGAAAAGCGCAGTGGATATGGCGGAATCCATGCTGAACCATGCCAGACAGAGCGTTCACCATGCGTTGCCTGTATGGAGCCACGCGGGCAATGAAAACTGGTGTATGATCGGTTACCACGGCGTTTCGGCTGTTGTAGATGCTTTTCTGCTTAACAAGGATAAATTCCTATACAATGTGAACATGAAAGGTGAGGCATTATTGATTTCAGCAATGCCTTATATTCTAAACAGCTCTAATTTAGATTACTATGACCACACCGACCTCTATAAAAAATTGGGCTATGTACCCTATAACAAGTCTGCTGTGGGCACTTCCATTACTTTGGAAAACGCCTACGAAGATTGGGTAATCTACCATTTGATGGACAAAGGCCATGTTGCACCTGAATATGAAAATTGGAAGGAGACCTACCGTCAGCGCGCACTGAACTTCAAGAACGTCTTCAATCCGGAGACCGGCTTTGCGCAGGCACGCTACGAGGACGGCTCGTGGAAGACACCCGCCGACCTGCTCTCCACCGCCAACGAGGGCTTCATTGAGGGCAACAGCTGGAACTACTCCTTCTATGTACCGCACGATGTCAACGGCTTGATCAAGATCATGGGCGGCGACAAGGTCTTCGTGAGCCGATTGGACGAGCTTTTCACGATGTACGTGCCGGACAAGTTCTTCGCTGAAACAGAAGATGTTACCCGTGAGGGCATGTTGGGCGGCTATGTGCACGGCAACGAGCCCAGCCATCATATCCCGTACCTCTACATGTGGACATCCCAGCCGTGGAAGACGCAGTTGCGCGTGCGCGAGGTGATGAACAAGATGTACCGCAACCACCTCGACGGGCTGTGCGGCAACGACGACTGTGGACAGATGTCAGCGTGGTACATCTTCAGCGCGATGGGCTTCTATCCCGTCTGTCCCGCCAGCGGCCAGTACGTCTTCGGGGCTCCCTACCTGCCCGAAAATGTCCTCCATCTGCAAAACGGCAACACCCTGACTATCAAAGCTCCCAACGTCAGCGACCAGAACTGCTACATCCAATCGGTGACGCTCAACGGCAAACCTTTGCACTGTGCCTACATCACCTACGAGCAGATCATGGCCGGCGGAGAGTTGGTCTTCACGATGGGCAGCAAGCCGAACAAAAAGTGGTTCACGGAGAAGCCTTATTCGTTGGAAAGTCGCTAACCTACAATCGCAGCCTTGATGGATTCAACGATATACTGGACATCTTCATCCGTCACGTATGGGCCGGCAGGCAAGCACATGCCCACTTTGAAAAGCGCCTCCGAAACGCCGTTCGTATAGGCAGGACAGTCCTTGTACACGGGCTGTTTGTGCATCGGTTTCCAGACAGGGCGAGCTTCGATGCCTGCCGCATCCATAAACACCCGAAGGGCCTCTACATTGTCATTGGGCTGGCAATCGGTAGTGGCGCTGTCAACCAGATGCGTGACACCGGCTGCGCCCCCCACGGCCCCTTCCACGATGGTCTTATAGGCATTCTCCTGCCCCTTGATTCGGAGGTCTTCGTCCAAGATGATGGTGCAAAGCCAGTAATTGCTGTCATATCCAGCAAAAGGTGGCTGACAATGGACATGTACGCCTTTCACATCGCGAAGCAAGTCTTCGTACATTTTCTGCACATGTTTATGATGGGCTATGTGGTCATTCACCACCGTCATTTGCCCGCGACCGATACCGGCGCAGATGTTGCTCATCCGGTAGTTGAAACCGATCTTTTCATGCTGGTAGTAGGGATAACTTTCACGGTACTGCGTGGCATACATCATAATCTCGCGCCACTCGTCCTCGTTGTTAGTGATGAGGGCGCCGCCGCCGCTGGTGGTAATCATCTTGTTGCCGTTAAAGCTCAAAACACCATATTGGCCAAAGGTGCCGAGTATCTGGCCGTTAAAGCGGGAACCGAAACCTTCCGCGGCATCTTCAATCACAGGGATGTCATAGCGGTTGGCAATCGCCATGATGCGGTCGATTTGGTAGGGCATGCCATACAGCGCCACGGGAATGATGGCTTTCGGCTTCTTGCCTGTTTTGGCGATGCGATCCTTTATGGCCTCTTCAAGCAGATCAGGATCCATATTCCATGTGTCAGCCTCGCTGTCGATAAAGACAGGCGTTGCACCGAGGTATGTGATTGGGTGCGATGAAGCGCAGAAGGTGAAGCTTTGCACGCACACCTCATCACCGGGTTGCACACCGCAGGCTATCAAAGCCAGATGCACGGCGGCGGTGCCGGAGGAGAGGGCCACAACACGCTTGTGTAACGATTCGGCCTGTTGTGGAGATGCAACATTTTGCGCCTCTACGGTTGCGATATCGTTCACAAAGTCCTCCAGGTCTTTCTCAAAACCGTTCACATTGGGTCCCAGCGGAACCACCCAGTTGGTTTCGAAGGCCTCTTGGATATACTTTTGTTCCAAACCTGCCTCGCTCATGTGCGCGAGACAGAGGTGTATTCGCTTGTTTGGCATATTTTGGGGTTGTTGGTTTAAGGTTTAGGGGTTAAGGTGCTTCTGTTTTTTTGTCCCGTCTTTCCCGCGGCAAAAATACATAAATTTTTCACACAGCAGCACGGAAATTCGTTTTTCCAGAGAGGCAAAATCAAATCCAAAGTCTTAAATCAAATCTTCCAATATGTCAAAGAACGTCCGAAACCGTTTCGCAACTGATTTCGACGGCAAAGATACAACTTTGGGAAAGGTGCAGGGTTTGCTACGGCCGCTATGTCTTTGTTGTTCACGAAGTAGAAACAGTCTTGTCGCACGTTGTCCACCTGTGAGGCGAAGTAGCTGTCGCCTCGTGTCACCGTGCGCCTGTACTTGTTTGTACCCACCAGCAGTCGTGAAGAAATCTGCGTGGTCAAGCCCATCTCCGCAAAGGCCTGTGTGCCGGTAATATACCCTACTGTCTTGCCATTCTTCGCAAGGAAGTCCTT
>JAFPVR010000063.1 GCA_017395245.1 Bacteroidales bacterium
CCGTTGAAGGCCTCCTGCTGGTATTTGATGATCTGTCCCATGAGGTTTGAGTTTTGGTGAGTTATTGGGTTAGTTATTTGATGACGCGCAGGTACTGGTCGTTGAGCTTCAGCACCTCGTGCTTGAGGTAGTCTATGAGGTCGCCGAGGGTGGTCTTGTAGGCGTTGCCCTTGTCGTCGCCGATGACAACAAGCATGGAGCCGCTCAGTTCATACTCCCTCGGCTGCAGCGTGTTGAAGTTTCCGTCCAGCTTGGTGCGGACGCTTGCCGCCGCCGCGCCCGCCGCCGTCTCCTCGGCGAGGGTTCGGATTTCGGCCTTGAACGTCCCGTAGTCGTCGATGCGGGACGCGGGGATGGTGAAATCGTCAAAGGTGGTCTGCGAGGTGAGCGTCACCCCGTTGATGGCGGGGCGGTTTTCGAGGTCGTCATAGCTGCCGGACACGCTGTCCAGCTCATTGACCCGTTCTATCAGTCTGTTGAGGATGCCCCGCACCTGGGCGAGACCCATTCCGTTCTCAATCGTCTCTATCATTTTTCTCTGAAGTATTGGTTAGCTATCTCGTTCTGCCGTGCAGTACTCCGCTGCAGGTCGTCAACCCATAGAAGAAGGTCGTCCCAACGCTCCAGCGTTCCCGGAAGAATCGGCAGGTTGCCCGTGCTTGTGGTGGTGGCGGGCTTGTTGAAGCGGTACTGGAACTCCGCCTCCATGAGGTCTTCGGCGGTGTCGGTCACGGTGAGCGTGTCGGGAATGACGGCGATGGGGACGGCTCTGCCGCCGATGATGCGGTAGTTGTGGCGGCTGCGCATCGCGTCCGCCACCAGCTGGATTTCCCGCGCCGTCCTGTAGCCCGTGCGGGCGGTGTGGACGGTCGCCGTGTCGGTGATGTCCGCGCCGACAACGCCGTTCTTCACCGTGTCGCTGCCGTCCGTCTGCTCCTCCACGGCTGACGTGTCCGTGGAGAGGCTCTCCAAAAGGCCGTAGCGGCTTTGCAGCAGGAACTCCTGCGCCCCTATGGGCTTGCGTCCGAGGACGTAGGTGCGTGTCCACTTCGCCCCGGACTCGTTGCGGATGGAGACCGTGTAGGAGAGCATGCCGGAGGGGTCGAGCCCCAACGCCGCCACGGACAGCGGAAGCCGCACGATGTTGTAGTTGGACACGCTGACCTGCCCCTGGTTGGCCGTGTGGATGCCGCCGTCTTTCATCCGCACGATGACCCCGACATTGAGCTGGCGGGAGTGCGAGGCGGATTCAAGGGTGTTGAAGAGCAGGAAATAGGCGTATTGCGAAAGTTCCGCGTAGGAGCGGACGGTAAGCCCCGTGGGGCTTCCGAAGTCGCGGATATCCGTGTATTCGGACAGCTTGGCGGCAGCTCCCATGTCGGTCTCCCAGTCGGCGAGGTTGAGCGCCTGGTGCGTGTCGTCGAGCCTGCCCGCCGACAGCATGGCCTCCTGCGAGTGTTTCAGAACCCCGACTTGGGGAATCTCCCCGGACACGTCCGAATAGGTGAGCCGGAACTTCAGTGTGGCGTACTGCAGCGGATAGGCGGCGAAGGTCTCCGAAAGGCTGGGGACATCAGCCGCCGTGAAGTAGGAGCGCAGGATGTCAAGGGGCAGCTCCGCGAGGTCGTCGGCGTCAAGGTGCAGGATCATGTCGGGGGTCTCCAGCGTCTGCACCGCGCCGCCGCTGTAGCGCGTGACCTCGAAGCGGGCGAACACGCCGTAGTTGGGGTGCAGCACCCGCGCCACACCCGACATCTGCTCCAACTGCTCGATGTTCCCGCTTCCGTTGCCGTCAACGGTCACCACCTCGCCGCCGTACTCCTTGGAGAGGAACGTGAGGGTGAGGTCGTCCGCCAACGTCACATCGTAGTGGCGGGAAATGGTGTAATGCTCGGCTATCTTGCTCTGAAGCTCTTTTTTCAGCATGGAGGTGTCGGTGTAGCCCGCTATCCTGTCCGCCCTGTCGCGTGCCTGGTACGGCGAGGTGATCTGGAAGTCAAGGACGGTGTCGCCGAAGCCGACCGTCAGCACGGAGGACGGCAGCGCGTTCACGCGCCACGCGCTCCGGCTCTTGCTTCCGGCGGTGGCGACGGGCGTGCCCTTCAGCAGGAAGCGCGGGCGGTTCCCTGCGAAGTCAAGGGGGTGCGGTTGTTCTCTTATCGTTACTGCCATTGCCTACTGTTTTAGCGAAGCCGCCCTGCGGAGGAAGTTCTCCTGCTGCTCGAACTCAAGCTGGAGTTCCCGGCTGATGACCGCCTGCCTGTTCTTCGGGTCGCTCATGTACTGGCGCAGCGCGGTCACTTCCTCAAGCATCCTCACCATCGTCCCGTCATCCGCCTGCGCGGTGTGGTAGTGGTTGCTGGTGACGGCTCTCTCTGTTCTTTCGGGGGCAAATGTACGGCTTATGGAGGTGGCGGCTTGGGACACCGTGCGGCTGTCGGGAACGGCCATCTCAAGATGTCGCAGGGGTGCTTTGTTACCCTTGCGCCACTCCTCAAGGGCTTCAATGACGGGCTTCGTTTCCGGATTCTCCACAATCTCGTTTGAGGCGATCCACTCCCTACCCCTTTCGCCAGCCACGATGTTCTTCTCATTCTCCACATAGCCGCCCTTGGCGTAGGGTTCCGGCTGCGAGGCGATGGCGGCGACCTGCACGCCTGTGGCGGCGAGGGAGAGTGCCATGGAGATGAGACCCCACGGGAAGCCGCCGCCGTTCTCGAAGCTCTTCACGGCGGCCACGATGCCGGAGATTATGGCCTCCGCGATGGCCGCTTTCTTCTCTCTGCGGAACTGTTCGATTTCCAACTGCTTCTCCTTGGCGTCGCGCTCCTTGTCCAGCTGCTCCACCTGCGCGTTGTAGTACTCCTGCGAGATGATGCCCTGCTCCAGCTGCCAGTCCAGCTTCTTCTTCCGCTCGTCATAGCCCTTTTTGTACTCGTTGAGGGCGGCTTTCTCTTTGTTGCTCTGAAGCTGGTTGATGGACTCGAAGAGCTGCATGGCGGTGTTGGCGAAGTCCTGGATCACGTCGGCGATGTCCGACAGGTTCTTCTCCCAATCCTTCTTGAAGTTCTTCCAGTCAATTTCAAGAAGTTTGCCGATGCCCGTGGTGGCCTTGCCCTTTTTAGCCGACTTCCCTATCGCGGCGGTTTCCTCGTCCATCTTCTGCTTGAGGGCTTTTATCTGCTCCTCAAGCTGCCGGATACGGTCTTGGTTTTCCTGCTCGCCCAACGCCTTGAGCTTGGCGATGGCGGACTGGGCGGCGGAGATTTTCGCCTGGTACTCCTTTTTCACCGCCGCGATGCGCTTTTCGGTCTCCGTCATCAGCGCTTCGGTGATGTCGGCCTCGGCACGCCGCACGACGGAGAGTTCCTCCTGCGCTTCGAGGGCTACGGCCTGCCGCTTCTGCTCCAGCAGGTCTTCAAGCAGTCTTAGCTCGTCTTCGTTCAGTCCCGTGCCTTTCACTGGGTCGTATTCCTCGCCCTGCTTGCTCTCATAATAGGCGATGCTTTTGTCTATCTCCGCGATGGTGGCTTTCCACTTCCGCTCCACCTGCAGCAGTTCCGCCGAGTAGCTGTCGGTGAGGTTCTGCCCGAGTTTCTCCTTGATGGTCTGGAACTGCTCGCACAGCTTCTCGTACTGCTGCGTCACTTTCTTCATCTGTTCGGTGCGGGCGGCGCGGTCTATCTCTTCGACGGCGTTGGCCATGTATTGCCGCACCTGGTCGGCGAGGTCTTTGGCCGCCTGCCCCTTGCTGGCGGTGAACGCCTCGATGCGCTCAATGAGGTCGCCGTATTCCTGCCGGATTTTCTCCTTGTCGGCAGCGACCTTGTCCAAGCCGATGAGTTCGTCCTTTTGGAAGAGCTTTTTCACCTCCTTTTGGAGGTTCTCCCATTCGGTCAGTTTCTTCCCGGCGACCTCTTCGGCGGTCTCGCCGCCTGCTCCCCCACCGCCGCCGCTGCCGTCCGTCTCGCTCTCTATGTCGGAGACAACCGCGTCCAGCTGGTCGCCGATCCACGGGGCGAGGTTCTGCTTCACCTTCTCAATCTTGGCCTGCTCCTCCTGCACAATCTTGGTGACGTTGCGGATCCAGAACTCCTCCTTGTCGTTCAGCTTCCTGTCCTTGAGCAGATAGCGGTTCAAGTTGCGGATGATGCCTTCGGCGTTCATGCCGCCCTCGGCCAGCTCCACAGCCTTGCCGCCGATTTCCGGGGAGAGGTGCTTGAGCGAGGTGCCCAGTCTGTCCATCTCCTTTTTCATTATCTCCGTTATCTGCTCCTGCTGGATGTCAAGGGCTATCTTGCGCTTCATGGCGGCTGTTCAATTTGCAATTTGCAATGGGCAATGGGTAATGAAAAAAACGTATCTTTGCAGGAAATTTCAGTACCATGAAGGAAAATAACGTCATTGTAGAAAAAAGCAAATCCTTTGCGCTGAGAATCATCAAGTTGAGCGATTTTCTCATAACCAAGAAACTGTTCTCGTTTGCAGATCAGGTGTTACGGAGCGGCACCAGCATCGGGGCGAATGTGCGGGAAGCAACCGAAGCGCAGGGAAAGAAAGACTTCACCGCCAAGATGTACATCGCGTTGAAAGAAGCCGTAGAGACCGAATACTGGCTGGAACTGCTGTATGAAAGCGGGAAAATTGAAAAAAACGCTTTTGAAAGCATCGTGGAGGACTGCCGGGAAATCATTCGGATTCTAACATCCATCACCAAAACAGCAAAACATAATGGGTGATTTGTAATGGGGAACGGGCATGACTGCAAACGGAACATAACATGATTGCCCATTCCCCATTGCAAATTAATATGCTTTCTCCAGGCTGGCCTGCATGTTGTTGTTCTTGACGGAGAACTCCTCGTAGCAGGACACGCCCTCCAGCATGGCCTTGTTGGCGATGCTCTGCGCGGCCTCCACCTTGTCGAGGCTGTTGGCCATCGAGGAGATGGCGGCGGCGGCGCGTGCGCCGTCAAGACCGAGGTCTTGGAAGATGGGCAGCAGCTTGTCGAAGCCGCCCGCCCCGGAGAAGCCCTTGAGGACTTTCTTCAGTGCCTCGTTCATGTCGGTCTCTATGAGCTGCTTGAACTTGCCGAGTTCCATTCCGGCAATCTTGGCGAACTCCGCAGGCTTGGATATGACCTTTTGGATGAGCTTTTGGAACGCCGTGGCCGACATCTCCACCTTCTGCATGTCCTGGTCAAGGGCGGAGGCGAAGCCGAGTATCTGGTCGGCGGCGAGTCCGGCTTGCACGGCGATGCCGCCAAGCCGTCCCGTGAAGTTGACCATGTACTGCTCGTTGGCGGTGCTGGTCTTGCCCAGTTCGTTGACGGCGGAACCCATTCAATTGGGAATTTGGAATTAGCAGTTAGGAATTAAAAAAAAAACGTACCTTTGCTGGAAATTTTGGAACCATGAGAGAAGACAACATTATAGTTGACAAAAGCAAGGCTTTTGCATTGAGAATCATGAAATTGCATGATTATTTAGTGGAGAGGAAAATCTTCACGCTGTCCGAGCAGGTGTTGAAAAGTGGCACCAGCATTGGCGCGAATGTGCGTGAGGCAACGGCCGCGCAAAGCCGTAACGACTTCCTCGCCAAGATGTACATCGCATTCAAAGAGGCGGTTGAAACAGAATATTGGTTGGAGCTGTTATATGAAGGTGGCAAGATTGAAACCGCCGCTTTTGAGAGCATCGTCTCCGACTGCCGCGAGCTCATCCGAATTCTTTCGTCTATCACAAAAACCACCAAATCCCCACGCAGCGACAGTTCTCCCGGCAATTCCTAATTCCTCATCGCTCATTCCTAATTGAAATCGCGTGGGCGATGTACTCGTCCGAGCCGATGACCATGCGGTTCTGCTCGTTGACGAGGCGGTTCATTTCCGCCCGTATCTGTTTGACGGAGGCCTCCACCTCCTTGCCGTTGATGTAGATGGTTACCCTGCGGGTGCTGCTCTTTGCCATAAACGTTAAGTTTTTGGCAAAGATGGGCTGAATGTCCGTCACGGTATGGGACGGCATAAGAAAACCGCAGTCGTGCTGATTGACTGCGGTTTTGTTTCCTTGATGTCCGCGACAACGATAGAAGTCGGTTATGAGCACGCCAGTGCGAAATTTGAACGGATAGCGTGCCCGGTCGCCCAAGAGAAGATATGGTAAATACGCATCGACAAGTACCACTTTGGGACATCTCTATTCTATTTTTATTGTTTCACGAAAGATTCGCCTATCACCTTATAGTATTCACTCTTTGTTACAGTATTCATTTCTGACGTATCATAATAGTCAACCTTAATGACAAAGTTGTTGTCTATCCTACACATTGAGTATACATTATTTTCTGTGTCAATAATGGAAATAGGAATAGTTGAACACACCTTACCATCTTTATCTACCAAACATGCTATCAATTGAGTGCGATTCGCCCCTTTTTTTGTTTGATATGTTCGATAATACGTCATTATTTTCATGTCAAATAAAACGATCTGTCCAACAGGAATGTAACTCCAATAAATTTGTTTTGATGCGGAATTCTTTTCCTTTTCTTGATCCCAAGAATCTAAAGATGTTAAAAGTCGACTCTCTATAAACGAATCTGGAAGAGAGCACAATGGGTCTTCGCTATTATATATATCAAAAGAGGATTCATTAATTATCAAAGGTAATTTTAAGATAGGGAAATAATCATCGAAATAAAAAAGTTCTTCAGGAACATTAACAAATTTTAGACCATCCCATTTGAAATGATTAATTTGTATGCGATATATATCATCATATACCGTTACTGTAATGTTTAGGGAAGTATCAATATAAGCGCAAGAATGAAAATAGTTTAACGAATCCCATTCAGAAAGTACTATTTGTTGCGAACAATTAATATCCATTTTATACGGACAAATAGACACTGAAACCTTATGTTTTCCCTGCTCGTATATAAGGCCAAAAAGTTGATCTTTTGCTAAAAAATATCCTAACAAAACGGATTTTGGATCACTCTCATTTCTGGAATAATTGATTGATTTTAGAATTTCAAATTGTTCTTTGAATTGATGTGATAATACATTTATACTTATGGGTAACGTAATATTAGTATCATTCAGATTACTCTGAGCAAATATAAATGTAGGGAGCAATAATAATATTGTAAAACATACAAATCGCCTCATCGGTAATCAAATTTATCGGTTAATATTTTTTCGAACATTTACAACAGTGTATAATTTGTCACTGTAATTTATCCCTTGGAGTCTTCCGTTGCTGTTAAATGTGAATATGTTATTTATACCGTTGCTCTTATGAGACGTACCAGGATCATAAAAGCCAAATGATTCAACTTTCCCTGTTCTGAGGTTGGTCGTTCTGGATGATATCGCCACCCAATGATCCCCTTTCCCATCACCAGTCCTATCAACATGAACACGGGTCGAGAAACCTCTATCTATTTGGGAATTAATATAATCAACACCTGCTTTGCTATCTGAGATGTCATAGTCTGTTCCACCTAAAGAAGTTGTTCCACTTTGCGCTACCATATAACCCGCTTGAACAAAACAATTCCCCTCTTTTCCTTCTTTTTTTGTTGTTGGTGATGACATCTGTGTTCTAAAATCTTCAGGATTTAAAACGTATTCCGTCATTGATACTGGTTCATTTTGTTCGTATGAAATCGAAACATTGCCGTATCTAATGGTCTTATTGGCTCCAATATTATGATATATTTCTCCATTCCGTTCAACAGTGGCCGCATTACCTTCTTGCCAAAATCCAGCACCATTTTCATTCTCATACCAGTCTTCCCCATTCGGATCCACCAACTTCACTGGGTTATTAGCACAATACACATATGGTGAAAACATCGGATATTTGTCCGCCATCGGGTCCACACTCAACCACACACTCAAATCGGAAGAATAGTACCGAGCTCCAAAGTAGGAATATCCTGTTTCTGTGTCTTTCTCCTTGGCACTGAAGGTGTAAATGGCATGCCAATCGGTGCTTCTTTGTCTTACAAAATCCTCTCCCCACGGCAGATAATGCAAGTGTTCAACGGCTTTGCCATCAGAGAATGTGATCCAACTGCTGCTGCCCAAGTGGTCGGGGTGGTACCAGTAACAGTCCGGTTCGTTTTCGTGCTGATAGGGAGACAGGTTGGCATACGAGTACAGGATGTTCAGCGAATCAAACACCACGTTGGGGTATGTCCAAAGGCACTCATATACCACATGGTCAAGTTGCCTTTCAATAGTGTCATACTTGGCGAGAAAATCTTCCTCCGTGATCCAGGATTCCTGCCATACGGGGCTGTTCAAAGACACTGATGATTCCCGGTAATCCGCCAAGTTCGACAGGAACAAGTTCACGGAGTCCATGCCCGAACCAGTCCTGCTGGCCACACGCTCGCTCTCGGCATAGTAGTGCTTGGTGTAACCCTTGGGGGTGGCCACCAAGTACGGGGAGGCGTAGAGTGTGGCGCGGACATACGTCTCCCCGTATCTCACGTGTCGGCGCGGAACCTTGATCGGGCAATATGTAGGGTTTGGTCTCATCATTTTTCCACGGAGCAAAAATACAAAATAATCTTCTCTGTATAATAAGATGCAAAAAACACAAAAGGTTGCAGTTTGTTGAAAAAAAATGCGACAACGATAGGAATGGTTACGAGCGGCTTGCCGCGAAGTTTGAATGGATAGCGTGCCCGGTCGCCCAAAAAGAGAAAGCATAAAAAAAGAGGACTCAAAAGCCCTCCTTTCATTTCTCATAGCGTATTGCATTCATTTCATCGTCTCACCACCTTCCTCACCACGCTCACCCCTCGCTCGAAGTTGATCTTCACGAGGTATGTGCCGGAGGGATAGGGCGAGAGGTCGAACACGGGGAGGGATGTGCCATTGTGCGATTCCACCAAATCGGCGAGTTTCCGCCCCTGCAGGTCATACAGCTCGATGCTGCGGTAGCCGTACATGTAGCCGCACACGGTGGTCTGTCCGTCCGTGGGGTTGGGATAGAGGTAGATCTCGCGCTCGCGGTTCTGGTAATACTCGTCGATGCCCACGGAGTCGTCGGGGACGAAGGGCTGGGTGAACTCGGGATTGTGGTAGAAAGCGACAACCGCACTGGAGTGTCCTGATGGACAGTCTGCAAAAATATTGTTACCAAAGGTAACAGGAGCATTGGCCGTGAAATTAAGCAACAGATGGCCGTCCTCTTTGGCCATCAATGAGCCGTCACCAGGTGGCATTTGTGAAGATATTGTCTCTGACCCGATATAAACACCGTCGGTCCGCCATTGGGAAATTATTCTGTTATTAAAATTAACATTTGAATATGAAAAGACACGGTTGTTGATGATGGCGGGAAGACGACCATGTACAGCCTGAGCGGCGGGAACGATGCCGTGATTTAAATACTGTCCGGTCATTTTGTCGTATCTGACAAAAAAGGCAATATCTGATGGCGCGCTTTGGAATCTTTGAAGATAATTGGGGGCAGCGGAAAATGTCCGTGGGAAGGGCTAACCGTATCGTAGCTATCCGGTAAGTGTTTTTTGTGTACTTTTGCCGCATGGCAAAACAGACAGAAGATATATACAGGTCGTTGGCGAAGGTGTTCCTTCCCGAAGA
>JAFPVR010000064.1 GCA_017395245.1 Bacteroidales bacterium
ATCACCAATCACCAATCACCAATCACTATTCACCAATCACCAATCACTATTCACCAATCACCAATCACCCTATGGTAATATTAGAAAGACCTTTCGTGTCGGACCTGATGGTCGATACGTTGATAAAAAACAACATCCCCGTGTTGCGTAATGCGATGGCTGAAGAGTGCCTTGCGGACGGAACGGTCCTTTCGGACCAGGAATTCAGTGAGGAGTACGGCAAGCGTGGCAAGCTGTACACCGTGTCTGAGAACGCCCTCGGATGGATTTACGAGCACATTGACGACAAGCGGTTCATCGACAGCATTTCCCTCGTGAAAGACAAATACGCGTTCCGTCGTATCTGTCGCGACATTTATCCCGACTTTTTCTTCAAAGAGGTGAACCTCAATGAAATGGCGGAATTGGATACGGACAGCATCACCTTCCCCTGCGTCATCAAGCCTTCGGTGGGCTTTTTGAGCAAGGGCGTGTTTGTGGCCAACAATGCAGAGGAATACCGTCAGGCCGTGGCCTCTTTACAGCGGGATTTCGCCACTGCCGGCGCCGGATTTCCGGAATTTGTAGTCGGCAGGAGCCGTTTCCTCATCGAGGAGTACATCCACGGCGAGGAGTATGCGGTGGACACCTATTTCGACGAGAACGAGAATCCGGTCATCCTGAACATCTTCCATCACAAGTTCATGGACGAATCCGACACCTCCGACCGCCTCTACATGACCAGTCGGCGTTTGTTCGACCTCTACGAGGAGTCGTTCATGCAGTTCCTCACCAGTTTGAACAAGACGCTGCATTTGCGCAACTTCCCCATGCACATCGAGTTCCGCTACGACGGACGGAAGGCCGTGCCGATTGAGATCAATCCCTTGCGTTTCACGGGATTCTGTCTCAACGAGCTGCAAGTTTTCGTCAGCGGTCAGCACCCGATGCTCTCCTACCTGCGCGGCACGCATGTCACGAAGGAGGAGATGTGGCGCGGCAAGGAGAACCTCACCTACGCCTTCACCGTACTGGATCTTCCTTCCGGCTGTGAGGACAAAACGTTCAATGAGGAAAAGTTCCGTGCGGACTTCCCCTACGTCATCGACGTACGCCTCGTGCCCGACAAATCCTCCGGTGTGGCGGCCACCGTCTTCTTGTGCACGGAGACGGCCAACGAGGCCGCGTTTGACCCGATCATGGGGTTGGATATGCGGGAATACATGCGGTAGGAGATGCGGCATTCTTGCCGCTGAGACCTTGAACGCATTCTTGCCGCAGAGACCTTGAACGCATTCTTGCCGCAGAGACCTTGAACGCATTCTTGCCGCAGAGACCTTAAGCCATTCTTGCCGCAAAATATGCGCCGGCCAGGGTGCTGTGGTGTTCCTTCGGAGTTTTCTCTGTGACACAAATATTTTTGTATCTTTGCACCGTTGTTCCGCCGCAAGGCGGGGCAGCGGTTTTTTATTGGAAAGAAAGCGTGTTTTCGCTTATCCGGCTGAGTGAACATGGACAATTCACGAACGATTGTACGGGTATTCGGGAACCAAGCTTGCCTATTGAGTATGCATTGCCAAATAGGTGGGGCTTGGTCTTCAGTATCTTACAATCGGGGAGTCCATGCCCTACTCAGAGGATGCTGGCTGACTAATGCTCCACTTTCTCGTTTAAACGTGTCTGAGGGGAGCTTTTGCGAGGAGCGAGATACTGCTTTCACGCTTATGCAAAATCGATGGCGATGGACAAGAATGAACCCCAACCCGTAACTATGCTGCACCTCGGACGGCTGATCAAAGCCGAACTGGCGCGACAGGGCCGCACGGCCGTCTGGTTAGCCAAGCAGGTGGACTGTACACCGGAGAACCTCTACAAGGTCTTCCGCACCCAATGGCCCACCCTGCACCTTCTCTTCAAGATTAGCAAGGCTCTGGACCATGATTTCTTCAAGGATTGTTCGGAATATCTGGACATCAAAGGGTAACGGTGATGGATTCACGCCCTGTAGAGACGTTGCGCGCAACGTCTCTACTTTCTCCATTTAATCGGTAATAGTTTCTGACCTATATTGAAATCAAACTGTAATTATCACTTTTTATGGAAAACAAATCATATTTTTTGAGAAAACAAGTTAGTTTGCAGTTGCTTAACGGATAAGG
Organism: Bacteroidales bacterium; assembly: GCA_017395245.1. Lineage (GTDB taxonomy): Bacteria > Bacteroidota > Bacteroidia > Bacteroidales > WCHB1-69 > F23-D06. The sequence goes on from JAFPVR010000064.1 coordinate 2,139, forward strand.
GAATTTTGTTCTTTTGTAGGGCGTAATCACAAAGAATGTTGATTTGCTGATTAGGAAAAAGAAAGTAGTCCCAAATAAACGAGTATGACAGATAAGTTACGCTATATTGCGGGTCAGGTTGCCAAAGAGAATATGAATGCGGAAATCGAGCCCGCACATTTGTTTAAAGCCTTGCTGAACAAGGATTTCGGTCTTGTCTCTGTCATAGAGAAAGATCTCAACAGCGATTATTATTACCTTGTGGATTGGGCGGACATGCAAATTCGCAGCTGCGAAAAGTCCTTGTCAGCTGTTTCCGAGCCGTCCTTGTCGGATGCTTCCGAGGCCGTGTTCCGCGAGGCTGACAACTATCGGTTGAAGCTGGGCGAGGAAGACCTTACCCCGCTCTGCTTTTTCGCCTCACTGATAACGCCGGGTGTAGGTTTCTCCTTCGAGCAACTGAAGACGTTCCCCATCAGCGTCAACCAGTTGTTGGCGTTGAAAGGGGCACCTGTTAATAATAATGTCGTGGACACAAGTCCCAAAAAGGAAAATTCATCATCCTCGCGCGGGAAATACTGCATTTGCAAAAACGAGGAACGCAAGGATGCCCAAAAACAGACGGTCATTGGCTTTGAACACGAGATTTCCGTCTTCTTTGAGATATTAGGCCGGAAAAGCAAGTCCAATTTGATGATTACAGGCGAATCAGGTGTAGGTAAGTCCGCGCTTGTGAACGGTTTTGTGGATCGTATCCTTAGCGGTGATGTCCCTTCCTTCCTGAAAAATGCCCAAGTTTATGAGCTGGATCTGGCTCTTCTTTCAGCCGACGCCAACTACAAGGGCGAGATGGAAGACCGTTTTAAAGGCGTGCTCAACGAGATCCGGCAGCAGGAGTGCGCCATCCTCTTCATCGAATCGGTCGATAAACTCATGGACAAGAACGGCATGTTCTACGGACTGTCCAATCTTTTGAAACAGGAACTGAACCGACAGAGCCTGATGCTGATATGCACCTCATCCATAGACGGTTATACCAAAAATATTGAAACAGACAAGGAGTTTGTGCGCAAGTTTGAGGTCATCCGGCTCGAAGAACCCAATGCCGAACAGTGCTTCCGCATTATCCGCGGCAGTGTGGACACGTTCGAGAAGTACCACGGAATAACCATCGCCGACAGTGTTATTCACGATGCTATCCGCTTGGCGAAACGGTACTTGAATGACAAATCGCTTCCCGATTCCGTGTTCGACCTGATTGACCGCACCATGGCGCTGATCAAGACGATGAACGATGTTTCGGCGCAGGATATTGCCGCTTTGCAGCAGAAATTGGACACGTTGGCGGCGCAGGAACCCTCAGAGACTACCGCTACGGAGTTGGACTGGCTGCACTACGAGATTTTCAACAAAGTCAGCTGCCTGCTACTGGCGCAGTTGGACGATGAAACCGACTTTGCGAAAATTGGCAGCGTGCAAGACAAAATCGCATACCTTAAAGAGACTTTGTCTACGCTTGCACACTTGAGCGAGGCAAAACGCAACTCACTGGAAAGCAGCGATCTGTATGCGGTTGTTGCGCGGCAGACAGGCATTCCGATGGGCAAGGTGCAGTCGAAGGAGCGCGACAAACTCGCCAACGCCGAGGCAACTCTCAAGAAGCGTGTCGTGGGACAGGATCACGCCATCAAGGTCATCCTCGATGCCGTCTATGAGTCCCGCTCTGGCTTGAACAAGAAGGGCCAGCCCATGGGATCGTTCTTCTTCCTCGGCCCGACGGGTACAGGTAAGACAGAGCTGACGAAGGCGCTCGCGGAATTTCTTTTCCAAGAGGAGGCCGCCATGATTCGTTTCGACATGTCCGAGTTCAAGGAGGAGCACTCCGTTGCGTTGCTCTATGGTGCGCCTCCGGGCTACGTGGGCTACGAGGAGGGCGGTTTGCTGGTCAACAAAATCCGTCAGAAACCCTATTCGGTGGTCCTTTTCGATGAGATTGAGAAAGCGCACCGCTCGGTCTTTGACCTGTTCCTGCAAATTTTGGACGAGGGCAAGCTGCACGACCGTCTCGGTAGGGTAGGCGACTTTTCCAACGCTCTCATCATTTTCACCTCCAACATCGGAAGCCAGTTCATTGTGGATTCCTTTGGTAAGGGAGAAATTCCGAAAAGCACGGATTTGATGGAGATTATGCAGGGCAACTTCCGTCCCGAATTCTTAGGCCGACTGACCGAAATCGTGCCGTTCTCGCCCATCACCGAGAAGATTGTCACCATGATTTTCGACATCCACCTCAAAGGGTTGGTGAAGCTGCTTGACGAGCAGAACATCCGTTTGCAGATGGATGACGACACCAAACGCACGATTGCGATGAAGGGTTACAACGCCCAGTTTGGTGCACGTCCCATCATCGGTATCATCCGCAAGGAGTTGCGCCGCCCGCTGTCGAAGATGATTATCTCCGGGCAGTTGGAGAGCGGCGACACGGCGGTGGTGACGGCGCAAGACGACGAAATTGTCATAACCGCGCAGAAATGCAAGCAATAAAAGCCATGTTTTTTCAGAAATTACGCCAACTGTTCACACATAAGTCCAAAAAGAAAGTTCAAAAACCCAAAAATATGTTAAAAGAGAATTTCATTTCACAAGCTCCAGATGAAGAATCCAATGCGAAAGTGACGCCATTGGATAACAACAAAACCATCATTATCGACCAATACACCTCCGATGTGGAGGTGGGTAACTCCGAACTGTTCGAGGCTCCCAAGACCATGCAGGATGTTTTCGCCCACTTCAAACCCACCGTTGACGTGGAGTTTGAAGATGAGATGGGCGGCATCGTCTCCGAGAAGCTCCATTTCAACGAGATGCGCGACTTCGAGGCCAACGGCGGCAAGGGTAACTTGGTTACAAATAGCCCGTTTCTCTCCGGCGCGAAATCGAAAGTGGATGTCGCCGCCAAAATCCGCAAGCAGATTGAGCAGAATCGCCGCCTGCGTGATATCCTGAAGGATGAAGAAGGCAAGGCCGAACTCAAAGAGCTGTTGGAAGCTTTGTTACAAGAGATTAAAGAACAAAAATAAACACGATTATGAGCGAACCCAAATTACAAGAGCAGAATGTGCAGTCCACCCAGCAGACTGCTGAATATAAGGGCGAATCGAAGGAAAGGAAAGACATTTCGTCGCTGTTGTCGAAGTTCGGCGGTTTTCTGGCCGTCAAGAGTTTCATCCCGGCTGCGGAGGATCTGAATCCCGCCAAGAAGGCTGCCCGCAACGTCTTCTTGACCGAGAGTCGTTTCAAGGATAAACGCGAAAGCCTTGCCAAAGAGTTGGAGGGCTGGATTGAGCTGTTAGACAGCGGCAAGACCACGGCCACGGAATATGTGGATGCCTGCAAGGAGAAAGAGGCTAAATACCAGCAACTTCTGAGCAAGGGTATCACCGTCGCGTTGGACGAGACCCGCAAATTAGAGACCTCTTACCGCGCGTTGGACACCTTCTTCAAGAATGCGGAGACCGACCGTGTGGACAACCTCAAACTTATCAACGTCAACAAGGAAGAGATCGCCGACCCCAACTCCGAGTTCGCCGGTGAGGTTGACCAGCTGCTGAAGAACGCCTTCGACCGCCTGAGCCTGAAGGACAGCTACAGCCTCTTGGTGGTGCCCGGCTACGTTTTCCAAGACAAGCCGACCTTGCTCAAATGGGCGAAGATTGCCTTCAAATACAAAGTGCTGCTCATCACCGATCACGCCGACGAAATGAGCTTCGAGGACTTGCGCGACAACACGCAGGATTACCGCGACAGCGACCAGGCGTTACAGAATGTGGTGATGACCGCCAACTGGATTGTGGGTCGCGATTCCGAGAAACTCTCCGACCTGGAGCGCGATGATCCCGCTTTCTTCATCCCGCCGGCCGCTGCATTGGCAGGCAAACTCTACGACGAGAGCGCGAACATGGCCCAGGGCGCGGGCGGTAAGAAATATGGTACTCTCAGCGAAGTGAAGGGCGTGCGCAACGACCTGCTCAAATCCGAAATCGCCGCGCTGATGGACAACCAGGTGGTTCCCATGGTCTTCTCCGAGGGCCGCGTCATGGCGTTCAACAACACCACCCTTTACAACGGCGACAACGACGCGATGAAGGAGTACCCCATCGTGCGCGTGTTCGACTGGGTGAAGAAAGTGCTGATGAACTACGTCCATGAGGTCGCGTTGGAGAACTGGGATCCCTACAACTCACCCGACAATCTCAGGAACAAGATTCAGGACTTCCTGAACCAATACCAGGGTTACGGCAACCTGTTCCAGCGCTACGAGATTAAGGAACCCAAGCAGGATCCCGTCACCAAGCGCATCACCGTGGACATCTCGCTGACGCCTTACTACGCCGCCAAGAACTTCATCATCAAGCTCGCCGCGGACAAAAAGACCAAAGAGTGCGAAACCGAATAAATGCCAATTAATCACCTTTTTATAAACCTAAATTTTAATCATTATGGCAACTACACCAGTTCAATTAAAAGTTGACGGCTTCACCGATCGTGAAGTGATGATGGTAACCTATTCCTTCAACCAGGCTACCGACACCGAAGGACAAATGGCCGGCATCCCGAGAGGCGGCCGCATCACAGTACGCTGCAAAGCACTCAACGACGGCAATCCCGACCTGTTGAAGTGGATGACCTCCCCGAACCTTGGCAAGAACGGATCCATCATTTTCAACGAGACCAAGACCGGCAACCAGATGAAAACCATCGATTTCACCGATGGATACTGTGTCGATTTTGTCGAATATTGGGAAGATAAGATGGGTCACTATGAGGAAATCACCATTTCCTGCCGTGAAATCAAGAACGGCCCCGTCTCTTATCACAACCAATGGGCGTAACGTCTTTTATTCAAATACTGCAAGTGGCTATAATGTAGTCACTTGCAGTTGTTTTCTCATTCAAAAAACATTCAGATTATGGCATTGGCAGGCAGTTTGAAAATTGAAAGCAAGGAATACAACATTCTGGAGTGTGAGTACGAGTTCACGCAGGCGGTGGATCACACTGGGAGGCCTACGGACCGAACCCGGGGCGGGCTCATCAACATCGTGATTGTCGCGCCCGACGACACCGACCTTCAGTTGCACGAATGGATGCGCGACAAGGATGCGGTGAAGGACGGCACCATCAGTCTGACCGTCAACAGCGAAAATGTGGACAAGCCCAAGACTATCCAGTTCAAAGATGCCTACTGTGTCAGGCTGTATGAATACTTTAACAACAACAATTCCGTGCAGATGTACTTAAAGCTGTCGATTATGGCGGGCACCGTCATCTTTGGCGACAGTTGCGAGTTTACATTGATAGACAAATAGTTACTGTTATGCCCGTACCTACCGAACAACTGTTTTCCATTACCATTGGCGGCAAAAGCTACGATGACTATGTCTTCACGGATTTTGTGCTGACCAAGGAACTGCTGAAACCCAACGAGCTGCGGTTTTCCATGCGCAAGAAGTCCGTGCTGAAAACCGAGCAGGATGTGGCATTTGCCATTTCCAATGAATTATTGGACGCGGTGGTCAAGTTGCAAGTCAAGACCAACCGCCGCGACCAGTCGCAAAATATCAAATCGGAAGAGCTTGGTTTTGAAGGTGTTATCTGCAATCTTACCTCGCAGCGCGACACGATGTCGCAGGGGATGCTGATTCAGGTTACGGCATTCAGCCCCGACTACTTCCTTATTGACAATCCGCACTGCTGCTCCTTTGAGAACAAGACCTTGAGCACCATCGTCACGGAGGCGGTGGATGAGCCCGCGCACAAGATCAGCCTTTGTATCCAGCCGAAAATGGACAAGGCGATTCCGTATGTGGTTCAGTATAACGAGAACACGTACCAATTCATCGCGCGGTTGGCACAGCGTTACGGCGAGTTTTTCTACTACGAGGACGGCAAACTGGTCTTCGGGAAGGTGGATGCCAAGCCGTCGGTGACACTGCATCCCGACACGGACGTGCTCGCCTATCATTACGATTTGGCGATGGACCACACGAATTTCGTACACGGGCATCATGAATATTTGGAGTACGAGAACTACGTTGACGAGGCGATGCGCTACCCGGGGGAGTCGCAGCACAAGCTCACCGACTATGTGTATGCCCACTCCAAGGATGCGTTTACCAAGCCGACGCTCCAGAACCTGCACGCCAGTGTGCAGGAAGACAACGACATAGACCAACTGCAAGAGTCGGTGAAGGCGCAAGGTTTCGGGTCGAGGTCGATGATGATGACCTGCACGCTGACCACCAACCGCGCCGACCTCAAGTTGGGTTCCAAGATCACTATTTCGGAGGCTGCGGATCAGAACGGCGGTTCGGTGAAAATCACGAACCATGAGGAGTTGTTGGTGGTTCGGGTGGTTTGCCGCGGCACCCTCAACGGCCATTTCGAGAACGAACTGACGGCCATTCCCGCCAAAGCCGAATATCCGCCCTACGCCAATTGCGATGTCTATCCCGTCACGGAGATGCAGCGGGCGATAGTGAAGGACAACAAAGATCCCGAGGCCTTGGGGCGCATCCGGGTGCAGTTCTCGTGGCAGGAGCTGCAGGACGAGAATATGTGGACTCCGTGGTTGCGTATCGCGCAGGCGCACGGCGGCAACGACAAGGGCAGCTACATCATCCCCGAAATCGACGAGGAGGTGATGGTGGGTTTCGAGAACGGCAATGCCGAGAAGCCCTACGTAATCGGCACCTTGTACCACGGCATGCAGCGTCCCGGCGACGGCTGGTACAGCAACAGCAACGACATCAAGGCGTTCCGCACGCGCAACGGCCACACCGTGGAGGTACACGACGTGGACAAAGGCGGTTTTATCCGCATCTACGACAGCGGAAAAGAAAACTACATCCTCACGTACTCTACCGACGAGAAACTCATCAAGCTCGAGTCCAAGGGCAATATCGAGCTCTACGCCGACAACGACATCATTATGGAGGCGGGGAACGACATGAAAATCAAGGTGGGGAATAACAGGACGCTGGATGTGGGGAATGACGACACAACAGATGTGAAGAACAATCAAAAGTTGGATGTGGGGAATGATCAAGACACCACGGTGGGGAATAACCAAAAACTGCGTGTGAAAGCTGACCAAAGCACAACGGTAGAGAATGTGCAGGAACTCCGTGTAGGGGAGGATCAGAAGAATACTATCACGGGCAATCAGGAGACTAAAGTGGGTAAAAAATCATCCCTTAAAGCTGATGAAATTGAAAGTAAAGCCACCCAAAAGATGCAACTTTCTTCCAATACCCATGAGCAAAAATCCAGCAGTTCCATGAAGATAGACGGTGGCGGAATGATGGATATCAAAGCTGGAAATGTTAAAATAAATTAGAGAATTATGGCATCGTATGTATGTAGTAGTGCACAAATGAAGTGCAGTATGGGATCTTCCCCGGCCGCATTGACTGTTCTGCCTATTAGAACCATATTTTTAACGGGCAAGCCAAAAGCGAACATTTCCGATCACCAGCCACTGGTCAATATTGCTCCGTTTGGTTTGTGCCGATCTTTGGCAAATCCTACGGTGGCTGCTGCAACTGCCGCCAATTTGGGGCGTTTGCAGCCGATGCCGTGCATCCCCAATACGCCTGCTCCTTGGTTAGGCGGGAAGATGGATGTGATAGAAAAAGGACAACCGGCTTTGCTTGACACCTGCAAGTTGCAGTGTGTGTGGGCGGGAACTATTTCTTTCATAAACAATGGACAAATCTGACTATGGCAGGTCAATCGGCGATAGGTGCACAAGGCTTGGACGACTCCCGCAAAAATCCTGACGAATTGGTTTTGGTGGATGCGTATTGGATAAAAATGCATAACGGGAAGCCGATGAAAATCCGCGTACTTCCACATCAAAAAGTGGTGGATCTGTATGTGGAGTTTGTCTACAAATATGACGATGACGGTCACGACAAGACTACCGCCCCCGTTTATACGATAAAGTTCGACATCCCCAACAGCTGTTACGATGGGAAAACCAAAATCTCCGTCAATTCAGGGATGCTTCAGAAGTGGGATCCTGTACAGAAATACGATGGAGAGCTTCAAAGTCAGAATGGTAAGGAGGTCTATTACTACAAAATTCCGAAATTCACTTCTGATTTATATTATGTCAAACACCGTAGTACCATTGACGAAATCGTCCTGAAAGATGCGTATTGGGAGAAAGACGGCATGAAAATCCGCATTTTGCCGCACCAGAAACAAATCACGCTGAAGGTGGTATTTGGCTTTAAGTACAACATCCCCAGTTGCAATAAGGAACAGGCCGTATTCCATTTGAAAGTTGCTGTTCCTAATTCTGTTTTCCCTTTTAACAAGGAAATAAAAATTACAGGCAGCGATCTCCTACAATGTGAAAAGGCCGATGTAAAAGACGAAGGCGGTAACGACTGCTACATATATGAAATCGAGAATTTCACTTCAGACCTGTCTGAGGTTGAATTTGACAATTAAAGAAAGAGTTATGAATACGCATAATCATCATAGGATAATCAAGGAATTTGCTAAAAAACAGAACTTGGCAGAAAGTTCTGATGAATATAAATGTCTCATCGAAGCAAGCAATTTCACTGATGACCTTGCAGGAGAGTCGAATCTCTCAAGTGACAATTCAGCACTTCTAACCCAAAAGAATTATTTCTTTTTTCATTATTACTACGATATTGAATGCAACGGCGATACTATTGTGCTGAACAGAAGCAAGCACAATGAATCCCGCTATCAAGCCAGTATGCGGAAATGCGAGTATAATGAGAGCGACTTCAAACGGAATCCGAACGACTATGACTACATGCTTTTGATAACGGAGCTTACAGACAGCCCCATCAACTATAAGAAATTCTACAATACGATTAACGACAGGGAGAGCTTTAGGGAGACATATTTTAACAAATATGTGAATGTCAAACCAGAAAAAGGCAAGGGAATTATGGCTCTTCTTGAGCACAAGGTTAAAAGCAAGAAGTTAGACAGTGCCAATCAGAGTGATTGTGTCGCATTCCTTCACGCCATGAGCGCATACGAGGAGAGCGACACAAGTGCCATGGATGCCTTCAGAAACCATTTAATCAATTGTTTCGCAGAATACCTCTTCCTTCAAGACACCAAAGAGGCAATGTATATGTTAGGCATCGCCTTTCATGGCATAATGGATAGTTTCACCCCTTCGCACACGGGTTTCAAGAATTACGTGAAACAAGACATGGCGTTGCATTCGCAAGGAGATGTCATTGTTTTTGAAGGTGACTCAACCGAGTTTTCTCCCGGTCAGTTTGAAGATGATTTGAAAGCTTCGGGCGGTAAGACATTTATTCCCTCGATTATTAAAGGTTATAATGGGGACGACCATGTGAACAACACTGAATTTGAAATGCTTAAAGTGTATCTCAAATGCTTCATGGACATTGGGAATGGGACAACAGCGAATAAGTTGCTGAACGGGGAAATGGAATTCCCCGGAAAGAACGTTCTGACTGGAAAACCCGTAAACAGGTCTAAAAAGGAATTGAATAAGATATTAAAAGCTGAGGTTCGATTTTCTCCGACTGCTGTAAATTATTCCAAAAATGCACTGGAAGTGTTGTCAAATCTTTATACGGATTTGGCAGAGAAAAGAAAGAAATGTACGAATAATTATGAAAATTACAAACAGGCGAAAAAAGAATTAGCAAATATTCTCAAGGGTAAATGGGATCCACTCTATAATGCCATTCAGGAAACCCAGAAAGACGCGAACAATCAAGTTATGTACTTGGGTTCAAAAAAAGAGACATACCTCTATGCAAGAGCTCAAGGTGATGAAGATGTTGACATCAACTCTTTAGAGGATTTTATTTGTGATTCGGCCAACGATATTGCCAAGTTGGTCTATAATTTGAAAAATTCAAACGCAGGCAAATACATTCAAGATGTTTTTTTGGACAAGATAAGTGCTGCCGCCGGGCAGATTTCCAGTTTGATGGGGAATTCAAGCCCAGAAGCCAATCAAGCTGTGCAAGCAGGTACTGAAAAACTAGCCTCAAAGTGTGAAAAAGTACTCACAAAAACTCAGGAAATCATCAGCAGCGCCGATGGAGCACTTGCCGACTTAGCAGAGCATGCCGTTGAAAACAAGCCGAAAGTGGACGCGGCGCTCGGAACGGCCAAAAAATTCTGCGGAACTATAAAGGGTATGGCGACCGACATCAAAGATGCTACGAAAACTATCCAGAATAATCTCGGAGAATATGCGAAAAAACTCACAGACACCGTAGATAACACGGCTACCAAAGCATCTTCATTGGTGGAGAAGGCACGGACGAATGTTACCAATTTCAGTCAGAACATTACGCAAATGGCTACCGATAAGGTTGACGAATTCAACAAAAAAGTGACTGGTGGTTGTGAAAAAGTACAAGGGGCGGCAAAAACCATTATCGTAGTAACGAATTTTGCCCAGACGAAGTTGGGCGGACTTGTGCCACCAAGCGTGTTTGACAAGATACGGGGATGCGCAAACACCATTAACGACACTGCGGAGGTTTCTAAAAACTATGTGAATGATGTAACAGGGGAAGTGGATGAAAAGCTGAAGGAGGGCAATGAGCTAGTGAAGAAAAAAGCACAGGAAATTGCTAAAAGTGCCAATGATGTGGTGGAAAAAGTGAAGACGAAAGCCAACGGCTATATCAATTCAGCAAAAGATCAAGCCGAAAAATGGCTTCAGTCGGCACAGGATTATTGTGAGACAGTCATCAAGGAGGTTCAGGACATTGAAAACACTATCGATGGTATTCAAACAACAGTTGACGATTACATGAATATTCTCAACTCCCTTGCTGGAAACACGCAAGACCAGCCTGGACAAGCAGGGCAGGTGTCAGGGGCTGCCGATTCTGCTGGAGAACAGGACGGGCTGTTGGGCGATGTTAACAAGTGGCTGGACTCCACAGGCAAAAAGTTCAGTGAATCCGTCAAGGAGAAAACAACGTCATTGGATGATAAGATTAACACAACGCTTGATTCCGTGCAGAAAACTGTTGGTGAAAAAGTTGATAGTGCCACCGACCAGATTGGCGGTCACATTGATGATTTATTCGGCTCCTTAGGCACTTCTGGCGAGATTGGGGGTGGAAACACGCCCGGACAGGGTGGCGGTCAGAACGCGGAGCTGGCGAATGCTGTAAATGAATCTTCAGAAAATGTGAATGGGATTTAAGCTAACTTTGAATGGAAAGGACAAATACGATGAAAACGTCATATCCCCCCCCCCAATGGATTGACATATTATTGTACGATAAATGGTGAAGAAATTTCTTTTATCAAGCAATTCATGGCGGATTTGATTATGAATTAAAATGAATTGAGTTTGAAGATGTTGGTGCAACTACAGTAAGGTGAAATATTGTATAAAATAATCAATGCTCTCTATCGGCTGTTATAAAATTTATTGTAATGCAGAAAAAGGACGATACACAACTGGTTCCAAGATCAACGAAAAAAAAAGATCTTGAGGATTTCTTTCCGCGAACAAAGAAAGAACTCCCTGGTTATATATGTAAAGAGTGTTTTAAGAATCAGTTGACTAAAATTTTTGAAATCGTATTGGCTGAGCAAAATTTGGCCGATCAGTGGGAGAATAAGGCATTTCAAAGCCAAGAAAGTGGATTTTGTTTGCCTGTTTCTGAAATGAAAAAATATCATTTTTCACAGGAAGATCACAGTTTTAAAAATAGAAATAGCAAATCGGACTTAAAAGAGAAAGTTTTGGCGTTTATAGAAATATCGGAATGGTATTCTTTTGAAAAAATGGAGATGGCTGATAAAATGTTTGAGGAGAGCAAAAAATATGGAGAAGCCGTTGCGCTGGAATTGATATCGTTAGGAGCTTCTGGACTTTTCTCGCAGGTGTCTAAAGACACAAAATTTCTGTCAAAAATTGGAATAGGAAAGAATGTTCAGAAATTTATACAGGCAGAACCAATAAAAGGAAGTTTTGGGGTTTTTGAATATGCTTTAAGCCCATTTAATATTGGTTTCACGCATGTTGCAACGGCTGCCAGCAAAATCGGAATGGATAAATGGATTGATACTCCCTCTAAAGATGACGGACATGTAAATGAGAATAATTCCAATCAAAAGTTCGAAGCTGTAGATTGTATGAAGGCCCCAAAAAACATAAAGACTCCCAAAGGAATTATTGGTATGGGAGCATCATTTTTGGGGAATGTAGGGCGTCTTTTTTCACCGCATCTTAATTTTGCCGCCGCCGTTGTTAATATGGGCTATAATGCTCTCCTTAGTAACGAATACTTTACTACAGGCAAGCGCATTCGTGCCATAGAAGAAGAAACTAATCGAAAAAATGCGGAATTTCTTTCCAAATTGAAACAATATATATATGATGATTTCTCTGAATTGCGAGATGATGAAATTGAGAGTCTTATAGAACTTTTATGGAAAAATAAAAAAAATAACGAATACAAACCTTTATGGATAAACTTTACCAAATGCTAGCCTTGTTTTTGTTGCTGGCGGTGGCCGGCGGACAGCTCGGGTTCGCGCAGGATGTCAATACCGAAACCATCCCACCGGTTTCAGAATCGACTATATGCGAAAGCGCACTTCCGTTCACTTGGAACGACGTGATATTCACGGCGGCAGGCGACAGCACTATTACTCTTGTGTCTTCTGCCGGAGCAGATAGTATGGTGACAATGCGCTTGTACATCACCAAAACTGACACCGTGCATCTTTTCGACACCCTCTGCGCTGGCGAGACGTTTGACAGCCTTGGTTTCAATATCGTGGCTAATATCGATATTGATACCGCTACCACCTTTTCTTCCGCAATCACGGCTTGTGACAGTGTCACGATACTCCACCTCACAGTCCATCAACCATCATACTCTACCTACTCTCATGATGCTTGCGACAGTTTCACCTGGATCGATGGTGTCACCTATACGGAAAGTACTAACACGCCAACTATTACACTAACCAACGCAGCGGGTTGCGACAGCGTGGTGACTCTAAATCTGACGATAAACCCGACCTATTTCTTCGAGACAGACGCGGCCATTTGTGCCGGTGACACTTTTAGTTGGCAAAGAAACAGCTACATGACGGAAGGCGTCTATTGGGACAGCCTTCAAACGGCTGCCGGTTGTGACAGCATCTACAAATTGCACCTCACCGTCAACCCGCTTCCCGTAGTAACCATCATCGCCACTGCCGACACGGTTTGCGGAGGCGAGGTGGTACTGATGGCCAACGGAAACACCAACTACAGCTATCAATGGAGCAATGGTTCCAGTAACTCGTGGATTAGCGTGGATTCAACAGGATCTTACTCCGTCACAGCAACAGATCCGAATGAATGTTCCAATACCGTGTCGAAAGCAATCACGGTCAACCAACCTTGTCATACAATGATCGATACCACCATCTGTCAGGGCGAATCTTTTGATTTCTTTGGGGAATCGAAAACATCCACAGGTGTGTATGTGAACACCGCCACAGCGACAAACGGCTGCGACAGCATTGTGACACTGGTTTTGGCGGTTAACCCCGCATACTATATCACACGTACTGTGACCATCTGCGAGGGGGAGAGCCATCTGTTCAATGGAGAACTACTCACCCAAGGCGGCACGTATTACGACTCTCTTGAAACTGTGAACGGTTGCGATAGCATTATTGAACTTAAACTGACCGTTAACCCGCTGCCGAAAATAAATGTCGTAGCCGCCCCCGACTCCATTGTTTGTGAGGGGGGTAGTATTACCTTGATTGCTGAGGTAGAGAAAACAGGAACATATCTCTGGAATACGGGTGAAACCGAGCGTAAAATTACCGGTATCAATTCAACAGGCACATACACGGTCACTTTTACTGAGACTGCCACCGGTTGTAAGAATACGGCCTCGAAAAAAGTCATTGTTAATCCTGTCACATACGGCGACACTACGGCGGTGGCTTGCGAATCATTCACATGGTACGGCATAGAATACAGTTCGACTCCTGAAATCGCCCCGACACACACTTTTAAAAACCATAACGATTGCGACAGTGTCGTTACGCTGCACCTGACCATCCTTCACGGCACGCATAGAGTTTTCGTTGATACAACCTGCGAGAGTTACACTTGGCATGGCATCAAATACGATACCACAGGTATCTATATCCATTCAGATACGAATGCTGATGGATGTCTGAATGTTGATACACTGCACCTGACTATTTATAAACCGATACATCAATCTTACACAATCACAGAATGTGAAAGTTACGTGTGGGAGGATGGAGATGGACACGAATACACTGCATCTGGCACATACACGTACGCTCACGAAGACGAACACGGCTGCTGGCAGGTGGATACGCTGCACCTGACGATTAACCATCCAACCAATACAGCTGTTACTGTTTCAACGTGTGAATCTTACTATTGGGCGGCCAATGGGCTCACCTATACCACTTCTGGCAATTACTACTATTCCCATGAGGGTTCCAATGAATGTACGCAAGTCGACACGCTGCATCTCACCATTAAGAATCCGACACACACTTCCATATCGCAAAGTGCATGCAATTCCTTCACATGGAATAACACAACCTATACGGAATCAGGAGATTATGTTCAGACTTTCCAGAGTGCGAATGGCTGCGACTCGGTGGTGACCTTGCACCTCACCCTCTATCACGACACCGCCACATCTTGGAGTGCGACAGGCTGCGAGTCGTTTGTTTGGAACGATTCAACGTATACCGAATCTGACACTTATGTGCAGTATTTCAAAACCGTTCACGGATGTGATTCTGTGGTAACCTTAAACTTGACTATCCTGCATGGTACACATAATGTCGAATTCAAGACAGTTTGCGAGAGTTACACATGGCATGGTACGACTTATACTATATCCGGTACGTACCTCTACCCATATACTAATGCTGCTGGCTGTGCAAGCGTGGATACGCTGCACCTGACGGTGAACTATGGCACACACAATGTTGAATTTGGTTTTGCCTGTGAAAGCTATGAGTGGCATGGCGCGATCTACACTACATCAGGAACATACACGTATGCCTATAACAACGCCGATGGTTGCCCAAGCGTGGATACGCTGCACCTGACGGTGAACTATGGTACGCACAATGTTGAAACCGAGACTGTTTGCGAAAGTTACACATGGCATGGCACGACCTACACCACATCGGGAACATACACGTATGCTTATAACAACGCCGATGGTTGTCCGAGTGTGGACACGCTGAAGTTGACGGTGAACTATGGAACACACAATGTTCAGATTGAAACTGCCTGTGAGAGTTACACCTGGCATGGCACGACATATACCATATCCGGTACGTACCTCTACCCATATACCAATGCTGCTGGCTGTGCAAGCGTGGATACGCTGCACCTGACGGTGAACTATGGCACACACAATGTTGAATTTGGTTTTGCCTGTGAAAGCTATGAGTGGCATGGCGTGATCTACACTACATCAGGAACATACACGTATGCCTATAACAACGCCGATGGTTGTGCAAGCGTGGATACGCTGCACCTGACGGTGAACTATGGTACGCATAATGTCGAAACCGAGACTGTTTGCGAAAGTTACACCTGGCATGGCACGACCTACACCACATCGGGAACATATACGTATGCTTATAACAACGCCGATGGTTGCCCAAGTGTGGACACACTGAAGCTGACTGTGAACTATGGAACTCACAATGTTATAAATGAAACAGCCTGCGAGAGTTATACTTGGTATGGGGTGACTTATACGGTATCGGACATTTACACGCATTCATACACGAACACCTATGGGTGTGCCAGCGTGGACACGCTCCACCTCACCATCAACAACCCAACGCATACGGCAATTCGTGTTGACACTTGCGACAATTTCACATGGTTGAACGGCACGGGACAGAATTATACAACTACTGGAACCTATACCTATGCCCACATAGATGCCAACGGATGCACACAGGTGGACACTCTTTATCTCACTATTTACCCGCTCCCCATCCCCCTGATTACCGGCGACAATACTTTCTGCCCCGATGAGGTGGCCACCCTCGTTGCTGGCGGCGGCACCGACTACGTGTGGTCCACTGGGGAAACCACCAACCAAATCCAAGTGGGGACTCCCGACACCTACACGGTGACGGTGACGGATGCCTATGGGTGTTCGGCTGACG
This sequence comes from Bacteroidales bacterium, assembly GCA_017395245.1. Classification (GTDB taxonomy): domain Bacteria; phylum Bacteroidota; class Bacteroidia; order Bacteroidales; family WCHB1-69; genus F23-D06. The sequence goes on from JAFPVR010000064.1 coordinate 18,381, forward strand.
CAAGCTTTACAGTGACCTACGCCCCGATGAGCCTGGAACAGTTGCCCATTGTTGCCAAGCGCCACGCCGACGGCACTCCCTACATGCTCGTCTACCCCCAGGCCGGTCTCCGCTACCAGTGGTATAAGGGCGGCGACCCGATACCCGGTGCGACGCAGCAGTATTATGCCCCCGACGGCGGACTGCTGCCCAATACTTCCTACAAAGTGCATGTCGCCCCCATGGATCCTGACAGCTGCGGCCTTTTCTCCGACGAATGGACTTACAGCGGCACGGCATCCACCAAGGTGCGCATCCTCCCCAACCCCAACAACGGTCGTTTCAAGCTTCTGCTGCCCGAAGGCACCGTGGACGTGCAGATTCTCAACGCCAACGGCCAGCTGGTGCTGTCGCGGAAGACCGACGGGGCGACCGAACTGGAAATGGACACCGGCCTCGCCAACGGACTCTATTTTGTGAAAACGTTCCGGAAAAATGGAAGTTCAAATGTTGAAAAATTGATTATTAACCGATAAATTCATCAAAAAAAAAAACATGGAAAGAGACGACTTTTACCTTGTAGCATTATTTATCCTTATAGCCGTTGCCTCGCCTGTTTTGGGTGTGGCCCAGAACAGTGGCGGTGTGATTATCGACACAACCGTATGCGGGCAATTTGAATGGCATGATTCGACTTATACACTGTCAGATACGCTTGTGTTTAACTCGTTGGACCCTGCCATCGGGGACACCACCATATATTTGACAGTGTATCAGAATATCGAAACCTCATGGGAACACACAGCTTGCGAGAGTTACACCTGGCTCGACTCAACTTACACGGAGTCGGGTGACTACACGAGGACTTTCACGAATGTCAATGGCTGCGACAGCATTGTCACCCTGCACCTGACCGTGAACTACGGCACACACACTTCCGTAACGGTGAACGCCTGTGACAGTTTTACTTATCATGGGGTGACGTACACATCCAGTTATTACTATACGCCTCTTGTCTTTCACGACACAAATGATTTCGGTTGCGTAAATACGGACACGCTCCGGATTAACTTGGCACACTCCTTTTCTAGGGTCAGATACGATACCGCGTGTGTTGCCTACCTCAACTGGCAGGAATATGACTGGGAAACGGGAGAATATATTTACCTGGAGTATCCGGGGTTAACGACTTCCGGCATGTATACAACAATAATACCTGGTTATGAGTGGATGACCCCGGACTCCGCATGCCCGCTGAGGGACACCCTGTACCTCACTATGCTTGGTACTTTTGAACCAATGGACATCATAGGAGTGATTAACACGGACGGGACGTATGAAATGCTGTATTATCCTGATAATAGTTTTAATTTCTATACGTGGTGGAAGAATAGCCAACGTATTGAGGGGGCCCGAAAGTATTATTACGATCCCAGAGAGTATGATTTCGAGGAATATTTGGATACGAGTGCCTGCTATAGAGTGGAGATGTTTGGTCAATCAGGGGGAGATTGGGATGACTGCTATAGCCACTCGGCAGACTGCTGGAAGCCCTCCATGGTTCAATCCATCAATTCTACAGTCCAGTTCGCCAAGGTGCGCATCCTTCCCAACCCTAACAGCGGACATTTCCGGTTGCTGCTCCCCGAAGGGACGGCGAACGTGCAGATACTCGATGCCAACGGCCTGACCGTGATGGCACGCACGACCGATGGCGCGACCGAACTGGAAATGGACACCGGCCTCGCCAACGGACTCTATTTTGTGAAAACGTTCCGGAAAAACGGAAGCTCAAACGTTGAAAAATTGATTATTAACCGATAAATTCATCAAAAAAAACAAAAACATGGAAAGAGACGACTTTTATCTCAGAGTGCATTACAAGAACAAGACAATCCGTTACAAACTGATTGATCCGAACGCCACCCTGAACGTGTTGATGCAGAACCTGCGCCACAGTACGGACGAGAACGGCAAGGCCATCTTCGACCTGCCCAACGTTGACAAGGACGGTGTGGTGGTGGAATATTTCTTCGGCAAGAAGGACGAGAACGACAATTTCATCATCCTGAACCCGAAAATCGGAAAAACAGAGTGCTGTCTGCGCGACTACAACGTGAAAAGCGGCGACACCTTGGAAGTGATTATGGATCCCATAGCCGGTTAATAACTTATGAGAGAGGTAGATAAATACAAAGACAAACATTTTGTCGGCCGGAACGCCCGGCTGCTGAACGAGTGGATGTCCATTGACGAAAGGTACATGCATAACCCTGAGGTGAGCTACATCATCCGCAAACGGAACGCGGAAGGGCTGCCCATCATCTATGAGATTATCTTCAATATCAAGTCGTTCTGCGGGGTGGAGGAACCAGATGCCGACGGTCTGCAGCGACCGCTTTTCCACGACGAGTTCGTGATGCGCATCATTATCCCCAACAACTACCCTGGCGTCGACTCGAAACTGGAGTTCAAGTTTCTCACGAAGACGGCTACGGGCATGGAGCTGCCGCACCCCTGGCACCCCAACATCCGCTATTTCGGGGATTTTGCCGGGCTAGTGTGCCTCAACACCAATGCCTGCGGAAGTTACACCGACCTGTCGTTCTACATTAACCGCGTGGTCTCCTACCTGAAATTCGAGAAGTATCACGCGCTCAACACGCCGCCTTATCCGCAGGACAACAAGGTGGCCGACTGGGTGCTCGAACAGGCAGAACCCAACGGTTGGATTGAAGAGTTGCAGAACTACCATATTTCACGGAATTCATAATTGTTTCGAAAAACCAAAAGGATGAAAAAATTACTACTTGTTCTTGTCGCCATATTCGCACTTTCGGGTGCTTTCGCCCAAAAGGAGGTCCCCCTTTCCTATGTGCTGAATCCCCAGACAGAGATCGCGTTCCCCGTTTATCTCAGAGGGCCTGCGTCGACCTGCCAGCCGGTCAAGTTGGAGTTGAAGGCGGCCTACCAGCCGGAATACGACATGATTACCGTGAAAATTCGTCCGGAATACGAGAAGCCTATGCTGAAAAAGGAACAGTACACGCATCTTTGGTTTCCGATGTCGTGGGGCGCGACCCCATACAATCAGCTCAAGTTCGACGAGCACTTCCGCAGCAACTACCGCTCGAAAGTTAGTTTGGGTGGCGCGATCAAGGACCAGATTACCGTCAACCAGACCACCGACACCCTCAAGCCGGCTTTCCAGTGCCTGCACGGGGAGTTTGTGAACCAGAAAGATTTGGATGTCATGCTGTCCTTAAAGGAGAATAAAACCATCGTGTTGAAAATCAAGGCGCATGACAACAAACAGCCGGTTGTGCTGAAAATCAACAATGTGATCCCGCTTCGGGCCCGATTCAATTTCCCGATGATTTTCAACAAGGCTTTCCTGCAATATATCTCCAACAGTTACACCATCACGTTGCGGCTTCCCGAGGGCGGTTGCTACGGCCTGAATGAGACCATCAGCCAGTACAAGAAGTGGAATGATGAATTAAAGGTGGATTATCAGAATCTGCTCGACTATCTGATTAACAACGGCACTTCGCAGGCGGAACGGAATGCGGCACTGCGCAAGCGACTGGAGATACTCTCCAAGTACGAGCCGGCCCGCAAAGGAATCACCGAGGTTGAATGCGAAGAGTTGCTTCGCGAGTATGCCACTTTCCACGAATATTACAACAAAGTTGCCAAAGGGGTGATTTCGGGCGATTCCATCCAGAAAATGATTGCGCAGATGGACGAACTTATCGACAACATCTCCATTGCCAAAAACAAGGGCGACGGCAGAACGTGCTTGAAATACAAGGCGGAAGCGCAGAAATTCAATGAAGTGGGCATCGACGCGAGCGTGTATGACGAGTTTCCGGATATGAAGAAGCTGGCAAAACTTTTTACCAGCAGATTGGAGACCTTGAACACGATTACCTGTCCGAACAGCGGAAGAAAGGTCGTCACCGGGGGTGGGGGCGGCGGTGGCGGTTGCAACATCGATGTGGAGAAAATCAAGGCTGCCACAAGGGAAATCAACGAGCTGTTGAACAAGTACCGCGTCAGTAAAAACAAAAACGAGCAGAAGTACTACAGTATTGTGAAAGAGACAGATGCCTATCTGAAGACTTTTTCGGATGCCTGTAAGAAAAACAAGAAGTACAAGACGATTATCCATCAGTATCAAGATGCCAAACAAACCTATCAGAACGCTGTAAAATAGTCGTTATGAGAACGAAAACCTTGTCAGTCATCATTTGGTTCATCCTGTTGGCCGCCATTCCCGCGCGGGCGGTGTCGCAGAGCGGTCATGCGGATTCGATCAAAGCCATCAAGAACGAACTGAAGACCTATCAGTCGCAGTTGGAGACCATTGAAAGGAATCTCGTTACTTACGAGGATTATGACCTCTATTCCAGCACCTACCGCGACTGCGTGGAGCGGATGGATGTTTTCTACGAGGCGAACAAGGCCACCATCGCGTTACAGAACCCGATGCTGTTTGAGATCTGGTCGGGCATCAAGGATTTGCGAGAAGATATTGACGAGAAAATCGAGATTCTCAGGAAAGAGGCCGAAGCGGAAGCCCTGGCGCGCAAGTTAGAGACGGAACTGACCCTAACCTCAATCCAATACGAGCAGATGAATGCGAAGTTCCAGCAACTACCCCAAATGAAACGGAAAATCGCCAAGGATACGCTTGCCGCATTGAAAAGCAGGGATATGGAACTCTATCCGATTTATGCTGCCAGTAAAACCCAGCACAAAGACCTCATTGCGAGAAACCCTCTCTTGGACTCCCTCTGCGGCCGAATCGACATTTGCCATAAAACCATCAGCGAAGCGCCGAATATCGAAACCGTCAAATGGGGCGACATTATCTTCAAGGTGACGATTGTGGCTGCCCTGTTGGCGTTTCTGATTAATCTTGTAGTCAGTAAGAAAAAACTTAATACCCAACTCAATGGAAAGAAAAAGAAAAAATATACCCCGTCCATTTAGTGCGATGAGGCGGTGTCTGCGGGTTTTAGTCGCCTGCGTCCTGTTGCTGTGCACGGCCTTGGTGTCGTCGGCGCAGAGCAAAGGGGTGACCGCTGTGTATGATGCCCAAACAGGCGAACTGACGATTGACAACCAGCAGAATCTGTGCAAACTCGTCTATGAAGAGGGAATGCCGGCCTCTTTCCAGCGTTTTGTCGGCGATTCCGCTATCATATTGGAGATGGGGAAACAATATGTTGTTCCGGACATTCTTCCCGAGGAGATGGACGGATTGGAGTCCTTCCAGGTCTATTTCCGCGATGCGCGGGGAAACTACAACCAGCCCTACGCGGTGAGTGTCAAAGTCATCAATCTGCCGCTCGAAGAGGAGACTGCCGTCGGGTCGGGCAGGAAGCCCTTCTATATCAAATGGTTTGAGTTGGGCAAGTCGCTGATATTTTATGCGTCGGGAGCTTTGCTGCTGCTCATCGTGCTGGTGGTGGTGCTGTTGCTCTTGCGAAGGAAACGGAAAGTGAAGGATGTCGCCGATGAAGAAACCCAGCATGTGATGCAGGTGATTGAAGAGGAGAAAAATGACTTTTCGGTCGGATTGGACTACATCCGGCAGCACCCAGAGCAATATTTTTCCGTGGATATGGAGGAGTTCAGTCTTGACACGGCGGTGAAGAAGGTCTATTTTTCCCGGGAGGCGGTCAAAAATCTCAACAGCTATTACAAGTCTTTTCTGGAACAACCCGAGCGCACCAATGAGACGGGTTGTTACCTGATTGGCGGCTGGGAGACGGTGGACGGGAACGACGAACAATACAACATCAGTGTCGAAGAGATGGTAATTCCCGGCGACGATGCGGTGTACGACGAGTATTCGCTCAATTTCGGGCTCAAGATCGGCATCAAGTTGGGCAGTGCCATTCGCAATCTTTGCGAGAAGACAGGACGGGACTATGTGCATACGGTGTGGATGCACTCCCATCCGGGGCTTGGGCTGTTTCTCTCCTCCCACGACCTTGTGGTGCAGAAACAGCTTGCCTACCCCGATGCCCCCAAACGCATGGTGGCCATCGTGATTGACACCAACACCCCGAACTGGCAGATGGCTTTCTTCACAGCGAAGAACAGCGGCGTGATGAACAACAAGGACGATTTGCTCAAAACCATCTCCTTTGATGTGCTGAACGAGTGGAGCCGTCACAAAACCGTCGCCACGCAGGCTACGGCGACGGTGGAGAACAGTTTCATCGTCTCGACGGAGGATTTGAAGGATGAGTTTGCCTTTTCCGCCAAGGCCATCAACCAGATTGATGACGCCATCTATGCGGAAACGCCGAAGGAAGCCTATCCGCTCTACGGGACTATCCGGCGGAACGGGGATCTCAAGACCCGTATCGTCACCTCCTGCGACGCTGCCGGCGATGACATGGAAATCGGCTGTCTCGTGATGGACGCTGACAACGACGAAGCCTTTGACGCGCACCGCTGCGATGCACGGCTCGGCCAAACGGACTTCTGTCTGGTTTACCGGTCGGAGCAGGAGTGCTATTTGGTCTGGTACAACACCGACCGAAAAATCCGGTTCATCCACACCTCCCTCAAGGAGATGAAGGAGTGGACCCGAAGAAAAAGAATATGAAAAAAGTAAAAGATAGAGCTATGAAAAAGCAGTTCGTTTTCTTGATTACAGCTATGTTGCTTCTCGGCGCAGCATGTCAGCAGGGACAGCAGCAGGGACAGCAAAACCCGTCCGGGACCAGTACATCGGACACCATATCCGTTGTGCAGCTTTCCAAATCCGACAGGGCCGATACGCTCTTCGTGGATTTCAAGATCCTGGATGCTTCGGGCAAGAAGAAATTTGTTGACAACCTTCACAAAGGCAGTTTCACGGTGTCGGATGTCGGGGCCTTGGGACAGGATATCCCGCCCCAAGTGGACTCCATCATAGACATCCGGGAGCGGAAAATCATTTCCGACCAGATTTCCATGCTCTTTTTGGTGGACAGGAGCGGCAGTATTTCGCAGGACGAATTGCTGGAGCAGTATGCCCAGATATGCCGTATTATTGAGATTCTGCCGAACACCAAAATCTATCTGTCGTTCATGGACAGCACCGTGACGCCGAGTCTGTTGGCCACACAGGAGAACATGAAGTTCAAGTTCTTTGAAGAGTTTGAAGTCAAAACCGGCACGGAAAAGTATCTCTACAAGGCGATTATGGCGAAGATGGAGGAGCTTTCCGGCGCAATCGGCACGCACTACCCGGAAATCCCCCACAATCCTGCCTTGCAAGACTCCACGCAGAAAATGCTGTTTGTGTTTACGGACGGCCGTGTGGTGAATCCTGACGGCACGTTCATCGGTGCCGACTTCTTCAAGTGGAAGGGCGAGATTTGGGACCTGTCGGAAAAGCAGGCGCATTCGGAAATCCCATACGTGCCGATTCACTGTATCTACATTGGCGACCCGGCTGCCACTGCCAACATTAAGGACGAGATGGAGGCCCTTTGCGCGTCCGCGCCTACCAAAGATGCACTGAAAGGACAGTTCCACACCCTGTTTGATGTCGCGCAGCTGCAGGAGACTCTGATGGGGACCATCGACTCCATAGCGGCGGACTACAGGCTGGTGCTGCTGAATCCGGACGGCAAAACATACGACGGCACACAGCACACGCTGACGGTTACGCTTCGCGACAATGCCAACATGCTGGCACAGGGAATCGTGGACTATGCATTTGGCAATCAGCATGTTCCGATTGTCGTGGCATCGGATCCGACAAGCACCTCCAACAGCCATACAATTCTTTCAGGATTGCTCTATGGCTTGATTTTCATCTTGCTGGTGTATCTGATTCTGCAATATTTGGTCCCGTGGATTCAGTATAAGATGTTCTGCAAGAAATACATTGTGGAATATCGGAGAGGCAGTGGCAATTCATCGGTAGAGCGGCAGCACTGCTATCACTGCAAGGAACCGTTCGAGGATGGCGACAAGATTGTGGTGAAGTGCGAGCATGTGGTGCATCTGGAATGTTGGGAGGAGAACCGGAACCGTTGTCCGGAGTATGGCATCCATAACTGCTCCAAAGGTATCCACTACTACAACAAGGAGCATCTCTCTGACCCGCGCAACGCGCCCTACTTCGTGCCATGGCTGGTCTATGGTCTGGCAACGGGCCTCGTGTCCTGGCTCTTTATGAGGTTGTTCTATTCGGAAATCTTGTTCGCCCCAATGATTACCAAGCTTGTGGTGCTTATGCGGCCGATTGATGCCCAGATGGGATTAACCGCGTCGTATGTCTCCAAAATCCAGTCCATGTTGCTTTGCGGCCTCTTGCTTGGATTCTTCATCACCTTGTTTTTCAATTATCAGATTGAGTTCAGGAAGAAGAACCTCAAGATTTGGGGACAGATGCTGTTGCGTGCCCTGATTGGTAGTGCGGTCGGTTTTGTCGCTTTCCTGCTCGGAGCCATCGTGATTATCCTTTTGGGCAAGAGTGCCAACTGTATTTACACCGACTGGATTCCCTGGGCATTGTTCGCGGTCGGCATTGCCTTCACCCTCTCGTTCAAGACAGACATCAACCTCCGAAGTGCCTTGATTGGCGGTTTGATTTCCGTGCTGATTAGTTTTGTGGTGCTCTATATGGCCACCTTTGCCAAAGAGGTAATTAGCATGTTCAGCTATATGATTTATGCCGCCGGTTTCGGTATCGCTGTCGCGGTGGTGCATTTCGTCTCCGAGAAATACTTCCTGCGCATCTCCGGTCCCGTCAAGGAACGCGATATCGCCATTTACAAGTGGATGAGTGTGACGGGTGGTTTCAACAGGGTGACCATAGGCAAGTCCATCGACTGCATTCTGGAGATGAACTGGGACAATGCCGAGAATATCGCCGACAAGCAGGTGGAGATTTACTTAGAGAATGACCGGCCGTATTGTAAGGCACTTAGTGACGGGACGCGCCTGGCCAGCGGTCAGATGTTGCAGAAAGGACAGACCATCCTGCTGAACCATGGCACGGAATTCACAATCGGCAATACGTTGTTTACCTACATCGAAAAAGATAAATAGTCGAATATGAGATACTTGAAATGCATATTGGTGCTTCTTCCTTGCCTGTGCTGTTTGAATGTTGTATTAGGTCAGACGGAGGTTACGGGCAAGTATAAGGGGCACATTGTCAAAATGAAGTACTATAGGGGCAGTCCTGACGACATCCAGTATTTGGAATATGGTCTGGTGACGGACCTGAACAAGCAAATCAAAAAGCTTGAGGGCGACATAGCCAAAAAGGAGAAGGAACTGGAGAGGTTGAGAAAAAAGCAGCTGGTCTCCGAGAATGACGATTTGGAGCGGCAGCTGATGATTAAGGAGCGCGATTTGCTTGCATGTGAGCGCAGTGTCGATTCGCTGAAACGGCGGGTGGTCACGGTTCTTGATTCCCTGGTGGCGCGTGAGAACATGCTCAACGACTCAGTGAGGGTGCTCCATGCCCAGTTGGATGAGGCACGAAAGACCGGATTTCGGACATTTTCGCCGGGCGGTCCGTATTTCGGGGTGGGGTACAGCATCGGAATGCCGCTGATATTCAGCTCTCTCCTGAACCAGAAAATGGATTCAGGAGAATCGGTCTGGAAACGCCGGGTGACGTTTTCCCATCAGGTGGGTATCTATTGGGGCAGCCGTTCTTTGGTGAAAAAGGGATCGCTGTCGTTAGGCATCGGTCTCGAATACAGTCGGTTGAAGTTTGCGGCAGGCATCGGCCAGCTTTCGGATACCGTTCGTCAGGCTACGGATTCAGACCAGTGCAACTACACGGCCTTCCTCTCTTATCGGAATGTGGAGGAGTCGGCCACCCTGCATTACATCAGCATTCCGCTTACGCTCTCGTTCGGTCAGCCGTATCGCGACCGGATCAGCGGCTATGCGCAAATCACGCTGACCCCCTCTTTCTGTATCGGCTCATCCCTGAGCGCGTCAGGAAATTACAGCCATAAAGGATACTACAGCGACCTTTACGGCAATTCCGTGAATCTCACCTTGGATGATTTTTCGGCGTTGGGCTTCGGACCGAACCGTCAGGTGTCGGACTGTGGCAAAACCGCCGAAATCAACCGTTTTTTGTTGACTGGACGCTTGGCCGGCGGTATTTACTTGCCCATGTGCCGGGTCCAGCAGGGCAAAACCTCGCCGTGGGTGTTCAAACTGGGTGTCAAGATGGATTTTGCCATCACGCCGGTGGCAAAAGGCATGTCTGACGATACGATGCTTCCGGAAGCGACCTATCGGCTGAACCAGTTCAACCTCATGTCGGGCGACGGCTGCCGTTTTGTGAGCTTCGGATTAGAAGCTGGAATCATGTATGTCTTTGGTAATAAAAACTGATAAAAATGGCAAACGAACATAAAGAATGGGGTGCGGGCGTTTTTTCGCTGCTCTCCTGGTTTAGGCAAGAGAATGTCAAGAAAGCCAAGGTGATGGTTGTCGGGGCGGGCGCTTTGGGCAACGAGGTGTTGAAAAACTTGGCCCTGTTTGGGGTGGGCAACATCTTCATCGTCGATTTCGACACCATCGAGTACTCGAACCTCACCCGTTCCATCCTCTTCCGGGAATCCGATGCCGACAAGGGGTTGTATAAGGCGGAAGTCGCCGCAAGGCGCATCCGGGAAATCAACCGGAACATCAACGTGCAGTACATCGTCGGCAATTTGAGCTCGGATGTCGGGTTGGGTGTCTACAAGCAAATGGACGTGGTGATTGGTTGTTTGGACAGCCGTTTGGCGCGACTCCAGCTGAACCGCCAGTGTATGCGCGCCGGTGTGCCTTGGGTTGATGGCGGCATCGAGGATCTCAACGGCGTGGTGAAAGTCTTCAAACGCGGCGTGAACTGTTACGAATGCGGGCTTTCGGACACGGCCAAGCACAACCTTTTCCAGAAAATGTCGTGCGCGGGTGTGGCCAAGCGCAACGAGGATGCGGGCCGCATACCCACGACACCCGTCATAGCCTCCATCATTGGGGCCATACAGACCCAGGAGGCGATGAAACTGCTTCATCCAGAGGAACTTTACAAGGGAAACTTGGCCTCCCTGTGTGGACAGTGGTTCCACTACGAAGGTATGCACAATAACGTGCGGGTTTACAAATCTTCGGCCTACAATAGCGACTGTCCCTCTCATGAGTATTGGAAGCCGGTGTTCAAGATTCCGCAGCTGTCGGCCGACATCACGGTGGAGGCATGCATCGCTCTGCTCAAGGATCTGCTCAATGTGGAGAGTGTGGAAATCAATCTTCGCAACGACCGTTTTGTGGACAAAATCGTGACGCGCAACGACAACCAGTGCTTCCGCCCGATGCTTCCCGAGTCCAAGATTCCGGACTATATCGACTCCGACCCGTTGCTCTACCGCCGCCTCAAGATGGATTTGAACCAGAACACCTACGAGAATATCGACGAGGAGTTCCCCTATCCGCATCTCACGCTTCGAGAGATTGGCATCCCGTACTATGACATTCTCCAAATCACCACGGAGTCTGGCTATTTCTATGTGGAGCTGACCAAAGACGAGAATCGATATCCGTTTGTGTAACGTTTGTCCAGACATTATGAGACTCAACGAGCAGCATATTCCAATTGGGGAGTTGAAAGCCGAAACATGGCTTAACACCTGTCTTCCGGACGCTCTTCCGCCCCATGTCAGCACGAAAGGAATCTTCTACAGCAACTATAGTGAGGATCTGTTGGAGGTAGAGGCGGCCGGTGACGGTTCCCGTCGCGTTACGCTGTCACGCGATGGGCTGTTCCATCTTCTACCGGAAGCTCTTTTCGTGGACGAGAACCGTCTGCAGGATCCTAAAAAGAAGAACATGCCATTCAAGCCCGAGAAAGAGCGGATTCTGAACTTTTTCGTTCCTTTTGACACGGAATACTTCAAAACCAGTCTCGAACTGGACAAGACGATAAGCGATATAGAGCGCGGCACGGTAGACTTGTTGCTGGAAACGCTCTGTGGCATAGACATGCGGACGGTTCAGAACCCGCTTGTTCGGAAAGCCGCTCCGTTTTTGTTGCAGGCGGCGGAAATACGTGGGGATTTCACGCTGCTCTCTCGCCTGATGACTGCAATTTCCGGATATAATACAGACATTCAGCCGGTTATGCGCCGGGTGACATTGTCGTCGGGACGGCGCATAAGCCGGACGGAGATCAGGGTCGTTTTTAACATTCCCGGCCTGAGCAATGCGGAGTACAACCGGCAATATGACGCGATGGGGGAATTTGTGGCGTTTATGGCGGAATGGTTTTTTCCGGCCGACATGCCCTGGCAATACGCCATTAAGGACAAAAACCATCCGTTTAAGCTCGATGGCTCAATTACGTTGGATTATAATACCTATCTTTAAAATATTATGCCTAAATTGAACAGAATAGATTGGAAGCGAGGCATGGAAATCATGCCGGAAACGTTCATTGGCGCGGAGGAATACCATGACCAACTCAGTATGATAAACCGCCAGCTCGTGGTGCCGCTTGCATACGGGCTCGTGCCTCTGCAGGAATTCGAACTGAAATGCACGGTTCTTGACCAGCACATTATACTTGAGAAAGTGAAAGCCACCATCATGAACTGTGACGGACAGCTCATTCATCTTACCGAAGGTGCGAAAATTCCGTTGCCGAGGGATGCCCATGGCATCTATTATCTGGCCGTTTCCATCGAGGGTGACAAGCATATAGAGGAAAATGGGGTGCCGTATCTCGAAAAGGAGTACCGTTATCAAATCATAAATTTGCTGAATCCGTATACGCCATCGCTGTTCCCCATCTTGAAATTGCATGCCGCTCACGGAGATTGGGAGGATATGGACTTCATCCCGCCTTGCTGCACGGTTAGCGCACATCCGGAATTTGCGAGAGTGTCTGAACTTTGCATACAATGGTTGAAGAAAATACTCTCCATTGCAGGCCAGAAAGATTATGGAGACCTTTGTTTTCACTTGGGCAATCTGTTGATTGACATGGCCAATACAACACAATGTGGCACCTCTTCCATGCTGATTACCAGTCTGAAGAAGGCCGTGCTCATCCTTTTGACGTATCATTTGCTTGACGAGTCCGACCAGGAGCTGCTGACGAAGGCAGAAGAGTTCGTCTGGCGCGATTATAACCCGAATACCCTCTTCGAGACCATGCAGGATGCGATGTCCCTGATCCATTGCTCCATCGAATTTCTCGAACGTGCCGAGCCGAAGCCCGCGCCTGTGGTGGAGAAACCCAAGCCGGAGCCGGAAGAGGAGGAACTCACGTATATGCTGTAAACGATGAATATCAAAATACCTTTTCAACTGGTAAACGGAAGCGTGGAATTGGAGACGGATGTGAAAAAGTCCGTCGACAAGTTCATCGATTTGTTGGTGGCTACCCCGTTCGGTCAGTTCAAGGCAGATCTCGATTTCGGGTTTGTCTTCAAGAACTACCGGTTTCAGAATTTTGATGAAAAGAGGCGCACGGTGGCGTATTTGAAGGAAGAGGATTCCATGTGCGATTACAAAATCACGGGCACCAGCAAGAACCCCAAAAATTTCGCACACGCCCTGAAACGGAATATAGAAAGTTATGAGCCGCGTATGCTCGTCAGCGAGGTCACAATGGATTACAATGCCAAGAAACACAATGTCAAACTGTTGATTTTGGGCCAAATCAAAGGGGACAAACCGCAACCCTACAGCCACGAGATCAACTTCTATGTATGGTAAAGATTATGGACAATTATATGAACCAGCAAACAGGGAAAGAACTGCTCGAAAAGGCGATCAAACAATGGACCGAGGACGGGGTGTTGGACAGCTATGACGGTGGCGGTATGTCCACCGGCAAGAAATTCGACAAGGAGGAAGAGGAAGCGATTGCCCAAAACCTGAGGAAAGATCCCGTCATCAATCTGTTCATGACGGCGTTGGCCCATCAGACCAATCTGCTCCAGGAACAGATTGCCGGATTGCGGACTGATTTGGTCAACGAGTTTATCCGAAAGACGGTGCCGTATTCTCTTACGCGCCCCGTGCCCGCGATGACCCTTATACAAGCCAAGATGGTGGAGGGTGCGGAGCCTTATTGCCTGTTGGACGACTCCCATGTAATTCAGTTGGAAAAACGCTCGAAAACCAAGATGAGGTTCAAAGAACTTGAAAAATTCTCGTTTGTGCCTCTTCTGAAAACCAAGATTCTTGACGCGGCAATTACTTCGGTCAGGAAAACCGGTCAGAACACGTTTGAACTGACGGTCTCCGGCACATCCACCGTTGGCGGACTGTCGGGTTGCTCGCTGTTCTTCCCCAACGTTAATCCTGCACGGGTTTCGCTCTCAATTGGCGGGGTCTCGTTGCCGGTTTTATCCATGATGGATTACGAGCGTTTGCCGATTTGCGCAGCCTTCGACATCAACCACTGCGTTTTCAACCGTTCGTTGCTTTACGGCACCACCGAGAGCTGGATGGATATGCTGGCTCCGTTTCAGCGCAGGCTTTTCTACGTGGGGGATTATGACGAGGCCAATACCGCTTCTACTCTCACAGTCCAGCTGGTTTTGGATATGGCGGAGAATGTGAATTTGGCACCTCAAGATGTCTTGCTTAATTGTGTGCCGGTTGTGAATGTGGAGAAGGGTGCCGTAACGTTAACCGCCGACGAACCCATCAAGCAAATCGCCACGGAGAAATCTGCGGATATCCAATCTCCTAAAGCTTCCGAATCGCATAAGAAGGCGGATAAGCGGAAGTCGTTTCTGCAATTGCTGGCACCGGCAGAGTCATCGTATTCGCCGGAGCAAATCATGCTTCGCCGTTTTGGCGCAGAACGTTTTCATGCTGGGGAACTGTTGCAAAAAGCACAGGCGCTTGTACATCATTATTCCTCCGATTTCTATGCCTTCAGGGCCTTTGCGGATGTCGATTTTGATGACAAAATGAATCTGTTGCGGCTTCAGTTGAATGAGATTGAGGGAATCATCGGTGATGGCCGGACTGCCCATTCCGGTGTGTATGTCATGTTGCAGAAACGAGATCAGGATTGCTTTACATGTGGGCAGCAGCGGATTGAGGTCGCCTATCTGCTCACCGACGGCCCGCGTGCCAACGACATTGGCGAAGGTGGGGCAATTATCCTTCCTCCTATGCTGGATGCGAAGGAAACCCGAATATTAATGCCCACGTTCGGGGGAACCGACGAAATGACGGACGAGAGTTCCCTGGATTTGACGGCGAAGTATTATCATCTGTCAAAAGACAGAATTATTACCAAGGCGGATGTCAAAAACTTCTGTATTAAGGAGTTGGTCTGTTTCTATCGTTTAAGAAGCGACCAAATCAAAGGCATTGATGTGACGCGGGACGATGAGGCTTCGTCGCAAACCATGGTGGTTACGGTTACAATAGAACCAAATCCCAATCAAGAGATTCCTGACGATCAGCTGAAAAGGATGGCTTCAGAATTGGCGCAGAAAATCAACCTCCGTACTACTGGATTTTGTTCATATACGGTTGTAATCAAGGAACTTGATGTATGTTAAGGCATTGTTTTCGTGTTTTGCTCGTTTCAGTGATGCTTTTGTGGACGGCACCTCCAGTTTCAGCGCAGACTGATGCTACTGCTGAAAACTGTGAAAAGCTGATCGACGAAGTCATTATGAATGCCCGTTTGAAATTGGGCTGTCCGTACGAGTGGGGTGCTACTGGCCCTAACCGCTACGATTGCTCGGGGTTGGTGAATTATGCGTTTCGCCAGGTGGGTGTTGTGGTTACGCGAACCACCAGTACGTTATGCATTGAAGGGGAACGGGTGTTTTTGACCAACATCAAGCGCGGCGACCTGATTTTTTTTGTGTCGGGGGAATATCCTAACCGGAATATCTCGCATGTGGGCATCGCTCTTACGGATTACGATAATGGGGATTTCAAGTTCATTCATGCCTCGGCGGGCAACGGCTGTGTGGTGGTGAGTCATTTCACCGACTCGAACTACCAGAAAACCTACGGGGGTGCCAGAAGGATTATCAGCTGCGAATGATACCCTGTAGAGACGCACGGCCGTGCGTCTCGGGTGGAGACGCGCCACGGCACGTCTCTACATCATCAATAATACTACGCACTTCCCCGCCACGCCTCCATGCAGTACGCATCGCTGTCGTGGTCGCAGCCACGGTCGCAGAAGGTTTCGCGCACGATGGGGATGAACTCCTCGACGGTTTCCGTCCAGCACCAGCCGCCATAGTCATGTTTGACCTCCTCAACCCGCATCAACGCCCGCTTCTTTTCGCTGTGCAGAATGGTATACTTTGTGATGATGATTTTGTTTTGATTGTACAACAAGTTGTAAAACAGTCCTTTGCGCGAATTAGGGCTTGTCAAAATGTGCTTTAACGGTGCCGAATCTTATAAAATTTTGCACTTTCGGCATGAGTTCAGAATACTTTTCGGAAAAAGATAGTATCTTTGCACCGACAAAAATGAACTCGTCTATGGCAGAAAATCACGGACCATGTTATTGATTTATGTGAGATGAAGTATTGCCAGTCTGAATTTGTTGTCAGCGGTAGCTATGAAGAAAATCTCCGCCAGCGCAATTCTACCTTCGCCCATTTTACCAAAACGAAGGATGCGCTTCACACGGTACTCATCACCACATACGGGCTTAAGCGCAACCTCTATTCAGATAGCATTTACGCCACAGTGACGATGAATGAGCTTTTTGCGTAACTTATGCTGTACCCGTGATGCGCCACGCCGTGAGACGCGCCACGCCGTGAGACGCACGTCCGTGCGTCTCTACCGCATCAATAATACCACGCACTTTTCCGCCATGCCTCCGTGCAGTACGCATCGCTGTCGCCATCGCAGCCACGGTCGCAGAAGGTTCCGCGCACGATGGGCAGGAACTCCTCGACGGTTTCCGTCCAGCACCAGCCACCATAGTCGTGTTTGACCTCCTCAACCCGCATCAACGCCCGCTTCTTTTCGCTGTGCAGAATGGTACATTTCAAGGTGAAGACGCGATCTTCGTCGTAACACAGGGCCTTGTCCAACCAGCCGTCCACCCGTCGGTGTACGTCCGCCTCAATGGACTGTTCGTCATAGTATTCTTCCCCGTAGTTGTGGTAGCTGTAGTTCCAGCCGTTTTCGTAGTAACATAACGCCCACGCGTTGCCGATAGTGCTTCGGAAGAGTCCCACCGCGTAGGCGTAGGCGGCCTTGGCGCGGATTTCCGCCGAGGTGTCTGTCTCCGCTAACTTCCGCAACTGCAACATCAGTTGGCAGAAGGTGGCTTTGCGCGGGTTCCGGTCGTATTCCGCTGCCGGGTTGAACGACAGCCCGAAGTTGGCCTTGTGCTCCTTCATGCTGATCCACCCTTCGGCGAACGGGTTGCGGTGTTCCCCGTTGATATAGTCGGCAATGTTTTGTTTTTCAGGGAAATCCGGCGACACCTTCCGCAGATAGACGAGCGCGGAGTCGTACCTCTCCAACCGCATGTATTTGGTTGCTATTAGCTCATTGTAGAAACTGAGGTCGCGGTAACTGTTTTGGAGGACGAACTTTTCCGCCGCCGTCCGGCTGCCCGACCGCAGAAACCGTACATATTGCTGTACATTAGCGATGCTGGTCGTGTCCATATAGTTGAAAAACTGGGTGTTGTAGTCGAAATTCTTCTGCCAGGTGATGGAGTCGGCCACAAGCACAAGCTTGCCGTTTGTCGTGTAAGAGTGGTCGTAATCGTATTCGGAGAGATACTCCTCCCGGTAAATCGGCGGGTGGAAATAGACGGTGCTCCCGAACAGTCCGACCCCTTCTCGGAGCATCCCTTTTCGTGCATAATTCCGTACTTTCTTCATGTTGTCATCCGCCATGAACTCTTCGTAGAAGTTCAGGTAGGCCATGCTTTTGAACGCCATTCCGCGCTGCTCGAAGTGAGGGATGATCCCCAACAGGATGGTGCGGCGCAGAATCTTGATGTGGTGCAAGGCGGTGAAACTGGTATCCTCTGGGATGGCGCCGCCGATGTCATACTCCCACCAACAGGGCACGCCTTCTTTCTCAATTTTGCGCACCAACCACTGCAGGTCGGGGAGGAGCACGGTTTCGTAGTTCGCGTCAATGTCGTTGCGGGTGCTGTTGAACACGAGTCGCATCATGCGGATGTTGTCCTTCACGGCGGGCGTTCCGCGCAGTTTATCGGCCTCGCTGATGAGCCGGTTGGCGGTGGCGTTCTCCCCATTGATGTAGGCGAGTGCGGCCTTCGCAGAGACCCACAAAGCGGGATTACGGTTCTTCCCGTCACGCAGGATCTCGTCAGCTAACGCGTTGAATGCCTCCGACTTCCGCGTGTCGGGAATGAGATAGCCTGCCGGGTCCGAGTAGTCAAAGTCGGGGGAGTACCGTCTTCGGCGGCTTTGGTCGAAGTAGGTGTTGACAAATTCCTGCACCATGAATTCAAAAGCCTTGCTGTCAGGCTCTTTCTCGTAGATTTTTCGCAATACCTCCACATCGTAGTGCAATCTTGGGTCATAGAATCCGATGCCCGCATAGACGATGGCGGCCTCCGCGTCGCGGTCGATCCGCCGCAACGCCCCCGCGTAGTAGTTCAGGCACTGCTTCCGCAAAACGCTCTCCGGAACCGCCTTGCCATAACGTTCCCAAAGGACAATGCAGCCTTGATAATCTCGGGCATAGAAACATTTTCGCATCACCTGCAACAGAAAACGGTTGCGGATCTCCTTGTCTTTGCAGCTGCGGATCGCGCCCTCGTCTAACGTCTCCACCTGCGAGATGCTCAGGTCATATCGGGGCAATTCGTCATCGTCATACCAATAACGCTCACCCGTCTTCTCGCTGTAATACCACTCCGACCGCTCCCACACCGCCTGATGGATATAGTCCGAATCGGAGGTCTTCAGCAACGTCCAGTAGCCAAGCGCTTCCTTGTCGTTGTGGTCATACAGGTAACGGAAGAACTTGTTATCGGTCTGTTCATTAAGTATATACAGATCATACAACGCCGCCTCTACCTCTTCGCGCGACACTTTCCCCTTGACACGATTATGCCAAAAGGTGATGTTCTCCTCGCGGAACGCCTGGTTGAGCTGCTGTTGCCACGCTTGGGCCGGACTGTTGTATCCCGTGTAGAAAAACCAGTGCCACTGCGGTTCGATGGGGTCGGGATAACCGCAAGGGAAGGCGGTCATGCAGTTGAGCAGCAGGATGCCGCTAATCAAAAAAAGCCTTGATTTCATCGGGATTGTATTTTGAGAGTTGAACGGAATCCAGATGGTAGAGCACCACGGGCATCTTGCCGTAGTTCTTTTCCACCAACGCCTTGACATCCAAGATGGTTTTGGCGGAGACCTCCTCATGACGGATGTACTTCACCGCTTTCTCGGGAACGTCCCCGGTGATTTCATACATCCCGTAGCCCAGTTTTTTCAGTTTTGCGGTGTCGTAGTAGCAGTTGTAGCGGTCCAGCCGCACGAACGACTTGTTGCCGTCGAACTCCACGTCCCAACTGTAGTCGGGCAGGGCGAGCTTTAGCGGGAGCTTGTATTGCTTGAGGTATTTCACGTAAGGTTGCACATCCTTGAGGTCGAGGATAGCGTTCTGGGTGTTGAAGTCCTTGAAATCGCCGGTGTTGTAGCACATCAGCACCCCGTAATCGACATCGGGCGGCGTTTGCGCGAGTTGGTGCAGCCGGATGGTGGAGGATATCTTGATGTCCTTTTCGAAGTAAGTTTTCAGCGCTGTCCGCACATCCACAAGGAATTGGAAGTAAGCCTCTCGGGTGCTCGTGGTCCAGTCGCAGTCGAACTGCACCTCGTTGATAGTGATGTTGTTCTTCTTGCACATCGCGTAAATCCGGTGCGCCAGATGGTCGGTGAACGATTCATACTCCATAATCGCCTCGGGGGTGATGAACACCACGGGCACGATGTGGAAATCGCCAAAGGTCTCGTCCCTGTCGAACGAGATGGTGGCCACGGGCACGCATTTGTCCTCGTCGCGCCAGCCCCGGTTGGGCTCCACGTCGAAGAAGCGGATGTACATCGTCTGGATGTGGTTGTCGGTGAGAAACTGTCGTTCGTAATCGTTGGTGCTGTACCAGGTGCGCCAGAAATAGACGGCATTTTCGCCGTTGTACAGCGTGTTGTTGGGGTTCTTGTGCCGACAGCCGGCCAGCACGACCAGCAGCATGGTGGCGAGAGCAATGGGTTTTGCGATGCGGTTCATAACGGTGCGGTTTGAAATCGGCGGCAAAGGTAGGAATTCCGCCGATGGCTTGCGCATGCCGGAAACATCTTTTGTATGAAATGCCGGGTTTGTTGTATGAAGCACTGTTTATTCGCCTATGTTCGAGAGCAAACGCCGGTGCAGGAATTCGCAAACGCCGGTGCAGGAATTGCCCAACGCTGGTACAGGCATGCGTCGACGAGACATTCTCTGACGAAAAAGGGGAACCCTCCCGGATTCCCCTTGCATTCAACGTAGAGACGTGCCATGGCGCGTCTCTACAATTCGGTAATCGGATTAGTACCCGAAAATCTCCTCCAGGCTCAGCGTCGTCACCTTGCCGTATTTCTCCAAGCCCTTCAGGTCGACCTCGTCCTTGTTGCCGAGGACCACGACCACGCGCTTCTGGCCCTTGATGTAGTTCGCGTTGAAGGCCTTCACATCGTTGAGGGTCATCTTTTGGATGAGGTTGAAGTTGGTCCTGTCAAGAGGGGTCTTCAAACCCATCTCCTCGCAGGTGAGGTAGTAGTTGATGATGCTCATCTTGCGGGTGCGGTTGGTGCGGTACTGCGAAATCAGGGAAGTCTTGGCCAGGTCAAAGTTCAGTTCAGAGACCGGCATGTTGTCCAACAGGTCGGTGAAGGCCTCCATGGCGTCGATCAGCTTGTCGTTCTGCGTGCCGATGTGCGTCATGTTGTAGTTCAATTTGCCCTTCTCGCTCGGCTCCACATAGTAGGCGGCGGCGGAATAGGCCAGGGAACGCTTCTCGCGGATCTCCTGGAAGACGATGGAGTTCATGCTGCCGCCGAAGTACTCGTTGTACATCTCGATTTGCGGACTCAGCGCCCAGTTGGCCGGAATGGAGGTCGTGAGCTGACGGCACAGCGACTGCTTGGCGTCGTAGTGCGCGAAATAGACCTTGTTCTCCTTCGTGGCGAGACGGTCGTAGTCGGCACCCATCTTCGCGGGCTTCTTGGCCGGATGCACACTGTGCTTCTCGGTGATGACCTTCTGCAAGTCGTTGAGGCTCAGGTCGCCGTAGTAGAGGATGCGCTGCGGCTGGGAGGTCATCGTGTTGATTTGGTTGACGACATCCTGGGCTTTGATCTTCTGCACTTCGTCGTTGGTGACGAAATATCTGCGGATGTTGTCCTTGCCGAAGGAAGCATAACGCAGCATGTTCTGGAAGATGGTCTGCTGGCGCGATTTGGCGTCGTTACGGGATTTCAGCACGTCGCTGATGGAGTTCTGCACGGATTCCTCGGAAATCTTGGGATGGCTGAGGATGTCTTCCACGATGGCCATGGCCTTCTCCATGTTCTCGCTCAGACCGGAGATGCGGACAGTGGCGTATTTGGTGCCGAAACCGATGCTGTAGTCGCAGGCGAGGTCGTACATCTGGCGGTTGATTTGGCTCAGCGTGCGGTTCTCGCTCTCCAATTGATCGAGGAAGTTGTTGGTGATGCCCGCCTTCTTGTCATAGAAGGAGCCGTAGTTGTAGCGATACACCAGCGTGAAGCGGCCGTTGTCGGTGTTCTTCACATAGAGAATCTCGTTGCCGTTGGCCTTGCCCTTCTGCATGTCCTTGTTGAAATCCACAAATACGGGCTCGATGGGATCCACCTTAATGTCCTTGACCTGTTTCAGGAAGGCGCTCTCCACGTCGCGGTTCATCACCACGGGCGTGATTTCGGGCTTCTCGACTTTCTGCACGTTGCGCTGCTCGCCCTGACGTTTGTAGACAATCACGAAGTTGTCTTTCTTGAAGGTGCGGTTAGCGAAATCGATGACATCCTGCTTGGTTACATAGCTCATGTTCTCGGTTTCGTTGATGACATCCTGCCAACTGCGGTGGGCGAGGTAGGCGAAGGCCATCGCCATGGCGCGGTTCGTGTTGCTCTCAAGGGAGGTCATGTCGCTGAGCTTGCGGTTGTTGATGGCGGCGGTGAGCAGATCGGCATCCCAGTTGCCGGATTTCAGAATCTCGATTTGTTCCAGCAGAAGGTCTTTCAGCTGCTCTAAGGTCTGCCCCTCTTTCGGTCTGCCGTAGAGGCGGAAGTAGGCGTAGTCGTTGAGGTCGCTCACGCCGGAGGATGCGCCCAGCGCTAACTGCTTCTGGTTGATGTTCTCGTCGATAATACCGCAGGAACCGTTCATCAGCACGGCGTCGGCCATCTCGGCCAAGAGGACGTCGCGGGAACCGGTACCGGACTCGATGCGGTAGCCGATTTGCACGTTCTCGGGCTCAAGACCGTACACTTCCACTACTTTCACCTCACGGATCGGTTTCTCATGCACGTAGGTGAAGTCGGGGATGTATTTCGGCTGAATCTTTCCGAAGTATTTGTCAATCAGTTTGATGGCTTGTTCGGGGTCGAAGTCGCCCGCCATGGCGATACAGTAGTTGTTCGGCACATAGTAGGTGTTGAAGTGTTTGTTGATGTTGGTCAGTGACGGGTTTTTCAGGTGCTCGATAGTGCCGATGGTGGTCTGCGTGCCGTAAGGATGATTCGGGAACAGTGCCAAGTTCATCTGCTCGTAAGCGGTGCGGCTGTCGTTGGCCATGTTCATGTTCTTCTCCTCATAGACGGCCTCTAACTCGGTGTGGAAGAGACGGAAGACGGGGTTGGCGAAACGCTCGCCCTCAATCATCAGCCAGCGCTCCAGCTCGTTGCTCGGAATGTCCTCCTGATAGACGGTCATGTCGTTGGAGGTGAAGGCGTTGGTGCCTTGTGCGCCGATCATCGACATCATCTTGTCGTACTCGTTCGGGATGGCGTACTTGGAAGCCTCGTACGACACGGAGTCGATCTGATGATAGATGGCCTTGCGCTTGGCGGGGTCGGTGGTGTGGTTGTACACCTCGTAAAGCTCCTCGATTTTCTTGAGCTCTTTCTGCTCCTTGGCCCAGTCGAGGGTGCCGAAGTGGTTGGTGCCCTTGAACATGAGGTGCTCCAAGTAGTGGGAAAGGCCCGTCGATTCGGCCGGGTCGTTCTTGCTGCCCACGCGCACGGCGATGTAGGTCTGGATGCGCGGCACGTCCTTGTTCACGGACATGAAGACCTGCAGCCCGTTATCCAGTGTGTAGTGGATGACGTTCATCGGGTCATTCTGATAGGTCTCCTTGTGGTAATTCTGCGCGAAAGTGCTGAAGGTCAGGAGACAGCAGACCGCCAGCAGCAGCGTTGCGATAAAGTTACGTTTCATACTGTTTGGGATTTATTACTGTTTGATGAATTTTTCTGTGTAGCGCTCGTTTTCCATGAAATCATCACAATTCCGGAATTACAAGGTTAACCACTGGTCCGGATCAATGGCCGAACGGATGAAATAGCAGTTCTGGTGGTCCGAAGAGGCGTTGCTGTTTAGGACATAGTGCCCGTCCATCGTGATTTCAGCGGGCTCGTCAACGATACCTATGAACTTGTATTTGATGATGGAGGGTACCTGCTGCAGGTTGTTCTGCGCCATCTGGTCCCAAAGCCCGAGCAGGACAACCATGTTAAGCAATAAAAAAAGTAGTCTTCTCATAATTTTACCTACTTCTGAAAATCTGATTGCAAGCGAGCGCAAAAATATACATTTTGTATATTCGGCGTGTCGGTGTTGATAAATATTGAGAAAAACACTACCTTTGCCGCCGTTTTTACCAAACCACCATCCGATGATGTTCACCGACTATGTGCTCTTTTTCGAGATTCTGCTGTTCACGCTGCTTTTCGCAGGATGCCGCTCACTTTTTCGGAAAGAAGGACTCAACCATATCCTGCTGCTCGGTGGCAATGTCTTGATACTGACGCATATAGTTTCTCCAAAGTCGCTCTTTCTGCTCTTCATCGTGGCACTGTTGGCCTACGGCGCGGGGCTGCTTTTGCGGAAACGGCACTCGGGCATACTGCTCGCGATAACCCTCACGCTGTTGATTCTCTTCTTTGCCGTCCGCAACTATCCGCTTGTGCAGTCGTGGCTTGGCAGCTGGTGGACCGACACCCTTGGCAAGCATTTTCTCTCGGTGGAGAAAATAGGGCTTTCCTACATCCTTTTTCGTGTAATTCATTGGTTAGTTGAAAGTTATCGTGGTACGCTCCGTACCCGAAACTTCTTGGCATACGTCAACTACCTCTTCTTTTTCCCCACCTTTATGGCGGGACCTATTGACACGCTCAACAACTTTCACTATTGGATGTCGCACACGCATGTACGCCTCAATGTGCGGCGTATGCTCGCGGGTGTCGGCCGTATCTTCTACGGCGCGGTTAAAACGCTACTTGTTGTCCCGCTGATAAAACCGTATGCGGTTGATTACCAGATGCTTATTCCGATATTTGGGCCGTGGGGCGCTGTCTGCTCCGCCGCGCTGCTTTACTCATTCTACATCTACATCGACTTTTCCGGCTATTGCGACATCGCCATCGGGATGGGCGGCATGCTTGGGGTGCGCGTGCCCGAGAACTTCAACCGCCCTTACCTTTCGGATAATATTTCCGAATTTTGGAAACGTTGGCACATCACATTCTCCACATTCTTAAGGATTTACGTCTTCAAGCCCGTCATTGCGCTGCTCAACCGAACCTTTTTGCGGGAATATCGGATGGTGGTGTCGGTGACGGCCTATATGGTCACCTTCCTCGTCTGCGGTCTCTGGCACGGCAGCACGTTGAATTTCGTGTTCTGGGGGCTGTGGCACGGATTAGGACTCTCTGTCTATAAGCTGTTTATACATAACAGAATGCCGAAAACGCCTACTTTGGTTCGAAAAATTTCCGCCACACTGTTCACATTTCTCTTCGTGACCGTCGGGTGGGTGTTTTTCAACTATCCTGTTGATAAATTGTTGATAATGTTTAAGTTGTTGTTCTGATGAAAGAGGTTTACCGGTTGAGATTTCTGGCCCGGATAGGGGTCGTGGTGATGGTTGCCGTTGCCTTCTGGCTCGTTGTTGCGCGGTTCATCCCGACGTTCCACGCTCCGCAGTGCCCGGAATGGGAAGGGCAGCTTTATACCATCCGCCACCAAGACCTTCGCGACAACAACCCGCTCTATACCAATCTGTTGCTGACAAGTGTAAAACGAAACGATGGCTGGTTGGTGCTGGGCACGTCAGAGACGAATGCGCGACCCAACGGCAACTATTACGACTTCCTGAACACCGACACAGCACTTCGGTGCGGATTTTCGGTCATCGCAGGCGCGGGCCGCACAGCCTGCACCTACTTCCCACTGATTCAGAGTAATGAAAACGTTCGCGGGCTCAAGGTCCTCTTCTTCCTTAACCCCTCCTACGGTTGCGGAAAGCTTGCCTACAGCAATGAGGACTACTTTTCCCGCTACGTCTCGTCAGCCGTCTGTCGGGAAGTCAACCGTCCTGTGAATGAGGATGTTGAACGTATTCTGCAGGCGAATCTGTCGAAGCTGAACTGGGGTGTCAGGGTAGGGGAGTGGCTGGCTTGCCATACCGACCGCCTGCGTCGCAAGTATTCCCAGGATCTTGCTTTCTCACTCAATCCCAGCAAGTTCGGGGAAACACTGACTTGGCTCGACTCGGCCATGGTGTCTCGCCTTCCCGACAGTTGTGCCCGCCCCGACAGCAGCCGTTACAATTACGAGCTGAATGTAGGAGCCTCCTTCGACGTGCATTCCTACAAACTCAGGCCGCATCCCGAGTCGTCCTATCGCGCCGACGAGTTGCGCACGATGATACGGCTTTGCAAGGCTCGGGGCGTGGACATCGTCTACATAGCCGGACCCTACAACGAAATCGCGTACCGCAAGGTTTATCCGCAGGATCTGCCTGATATACAGCAGGTTTCAGCAGAGATATTGAAAGTCTTGGACGAGGAGGGCGCCGCATATATCGATTGCACGGATCTTTCCGCAGAGCCGGGTGTCTTCGCCGATTGGCAGCACCATACGAGCTACGGTGCGTATCGTATCTATCAGAAAATCAAGAATTATGTTTTGGAAAAGGAAAACCGTTAAGGTCTTGGTGGTGGTTGCCGTCTTCGCGCTGGTGCTGCTGTTGCTGATGCATCGCGTGGAGGGCGACATTTCATGCCTGTATACAACATTCTAATGTAGAGACGTGGTGCACCGCGTTTCTACCTTAAATTGTGGTGCACCGCGTCTCTACATTGAATCGTGGCACATCGCGTCCTTATGGCGTAAAAGAATTTCCGCATATTTCCGCGGTTTCCGCAGTTTTCCGCAATAAAAAAGAGGCGTCGCACTGACGCCCCTTTTCGATTAATACTTGTAGAAGCCTTCGCCTGTCTTGCGGCCGAGCAGACCGGCACGCACCATCTTGCGGAGCAGCGGGTGAGGACGGTACTTCGGGTCGCCGAACTCCTTGTAGAGCACCTCCATGATGGCGAGGTTCACATCGTTGCCGATGAGGTCGGCCAATGCGAGCGGGCCCATGGGATGGTTGGCACCCAACATCATGCATTTGTCGATGTCCTCGGCGGAAGCGATGCCGTCGGCCAAAATGCCCACAGCCTCGTTAATCATCGGGATGAGGATGCGGTTGACGACAAAGCCGGGAGCCTCGTTCACGGGAACGGGGGTCTTGCCGATTTCCGTGGTCAGATCGACGATGCACTTGGCGGTTTCGTCGGAGGTGAGCTGGCCCTTGATGACTTCCACCAACGCCATTCTGTCGGCGGGGTTGAAGAAGTGACAGCCGATGAACTGGGTCGGACGGCTCGTGCAAGCGGCAATCTCCGTGATGGAGAGTGAAGAGGAGTTGGTGGCGAAAATCGTCTCCGGCTTGCAGATTTTGTCGAGCTCCATGAAGACCTCCTTCTTGAGCTGCATATCCTCCACGGCGGCCTCAATCACGAGGTCGGCGTCCGCGAATGTGGTGTAGTCGGTGGTGGTGGTGATGTTTTTCAGCAGAGCATCGACAGCCTCCTGGGTCATCTTGCCTTTTTCCACCAGTTTGCCATAACCTTTGGAAATGGAACCCATCGCCTTGTCGAGGCTGGCTTGGGTCCGGCTCTTCATGACCACGGGCATCTTAGCGGCAAACGCTTTCACAATACCCTTGGCCATAGTACCTGTACCTATAACACAAATTTTCATAATAATGATTTTAAGTTATTGATTGATAGATTGTTATTTGTTCTTAAACTGCACATCCTGCTTGTTAAGGAAGGCGTACATGCCGGCTTTCTGGTCTTTGGTGGCGAAGCACTTCCCGAACATGCGGCTCTCGTAGGCAATGGCCTCGTCGGCGGGCAGGTCATACTCCTCGTTGATGCATTCCTTGGCGTAGCGCACGGCGATGGGGGCGTTCTTCACAATACGGTGGGCCATTCGAATAGCCTCTTTCATAAGCTCTTCCGGCTCATAAACGGCATTCACCAACCCGACACGCAGAGCCTCGTCAGCCTTGACGGCGCGGCCGGTGAAGATGAGCTCCTTGGCAACGCCCATGCCGGCAATCTTGGCCAGACGGTAAGTGCCCGAGAAGCCGGGAATAATGCCGAGGCCGACTTCGGGCTGTCCGAATTTGGCGTTGGAGGAGGCGATGCGGATGTCGCAGGCCAAGGCTAACTCGCAGCCGCCGCCGAGCGCGAAACCGTTCACCGCCGCGATGACGGGAATCGGCAAGGTCTCGATCTTGCGGAAAACGCCCGCCCCAATGGCTCCAAAGCGTTCGCCCTCCTCGGCGTTCAGCGGTTGCATCTCCGAGATGTCCGCGCCTGCCACGAACGATTTCTCGCCGTCGCCGGTGATGATCAGCACACGGATGCCGGGGTCAAGGTTTGTCAGGAAATCGTCCATCTCCTTCAGAAGGTTGGAGTTCAGCGCGTTGAGCGACTTCGGCGCGGAGATGGTCAGCGTGCAGACCGCATCCGCCAGGTCTATTTTCAGGAATTCGTATTCTTTCATAACCGTTATTTTTACGAGGGGCAAAGATACAAAAAAAGTGCCTTTCGGCACTCTTTTTTTAACGTTTCTTCTTGCCCGTGTTCACGGGGCCGGTGTTATCTTCTTTTTTTACGGCATCTTTCTTTCTGGCGGTCAGCTGCCGTTTGTACTGATATTCAGCGTTGTACAAGTCCTGGAGATGTCTCGGCGTCAAGATGGTTTTGTATTTCTTGTAGTACGTAGTCTCAAGATTCAGCAGGGTTTTGCGCAACTCGAACTTCTGGTCCTGCAGGTAAGTGAGTTGTTTGTCACTCAACTTTTCGATGATTTCCTTGTTGGTGCCCGGAGCCCCCAAGACAATCTCCTGCTTCTGTAAGTTCTTGTGGTAGGTCTCCATCGCCTTCGCCTCGGCGTTGAGGTATTCCTCGTACACTTTCCAGAAACTTTGCGTCTCCTTGCCGCTCAACTGGACATGCGCTTTCATGTATTCGATGCGTTTTTGAATCATCGCCTTGGCGTTGCTCTCTTGGGCATAGAGGGCAGTCGTCGCGCATAACGCCAAAACGGTCAAAGTAATCCAAAGTTTTTTCATTGCAATAACGTTTATAGGTTAATAAATGTATTGGTAATAATCCATCATGGCAAGCTCCTCGCTGTAGTATTCTGTGGCCACGGATTCGAGGATTTCCTCCTCGGCGGTGCTCGCTGCAATCTGCTGCGTTTGCGTGATGTCCGTACCCTCGTTGGGCGTGTTGTACGTGAAGAATATGCCGGCTGCGATGGCAATCACTGCAACAGCGGCGATGGCGGAGGAGATAATGGTTTTTCTTTTATGCTGCTCACGCTTAATGTTTTGCATGACCCGGCCAGGCAACTCTTCGAAATAATTCTCCGGTACCTGGTAACGCTCAGTCTTCTCTAAATTATCTAAATCAAACATAACGAATCAAAAATTACAATACAGTGACTGCGGTAACCTTAAAAGGTTAAACGCTCCGTGATATTTTTTTTGATTTTTTCGGCGGCGAAGTGGTAGGAGGCCTTGAGGGCGCTCTCGGAGGTGTCGAAAATTTTCGACATTTCCGCGTACGGAGTCTCGTCGTAGTAGCGCATGGTGAACACGGCGCGTTGTTTCGGCGGCAGCTTGGTGATTTCCTCCTGCAACACCTGCTCGATCTGACTCGGCGTGAAGGTGCTGTTGTCAGCCTGGCTCACCAACATGAAATCCGTGTAGGAATCGTCGTCGAGGTTCAGCAACTTTTTCTTCTTTTCGATATATGTCAGTGCTTCATTAACACAAATCCTTGTTATCCAAGTTTTTAAGCTGGATTCGCTTCTGAACCTGTCGAGGTTTCGCCAGATTTTGATGCACACGTTCTGGGTCACATCGTCGGCATCCTCGTGGATGGTCACGATGCGGCGCGCACTGTAATAGATGAGCTTCTGGTATTTCTTCAGCAGCAGCTCGAAGGCTTTTTCTTTGGTCTTCTCGTTGTTGAAGAGCGACAGGATGAATTCGTCGGTGATTTCGGGCATTCTGTTGATTGTTTGTTATTTACGGCTTATGGCCTTCCGGCAGGCCTCCATGATGTGGTCTTTGTCGAGTCCGAAATGCGCCATCAGTTCGTCGGGGGTGCCGCTTTGGCCGAAGACATCGTCCACGCCGACCATTTCCACGGGGGCGGGCAGGTTGCGGCTGAGGCACTGGCAGACGGCGTCGCCCATGCCGCCGTTGAGGAAGTGCTCCTCGGCGGTGACGGCGCAACCGGTTCTGCGCACGCTGTTGATGACGGTTTCAACATCCAACGGTTTGATAGTCGCGATGTTGACAACTTCCACGGAGACGCCTTGCTCGCGCAGCGTGTCGGCGGCTTGCAGGGCCGGGAACACCAGATGGCCCGTGGCGAAAACCGTGACATCCGTGCCTTCCCGCATCATCTCCGCCTTCCCGATGACGAACGGTTTGTTCTCTTCGGTGAAGTTCGGTACGGCTGGGCGGCCGAAGCGCAAATAGACGGGGCCGTTGTATTCGGCCGCCGCGATGGTCGCCATCTTCGTCTGGTTATAGTCGCAGGGGTTGATAACCACCATGTTGGGCAACATCCGCATCAGTCCGAGGTCTTCCATCATCTGGTGCGTGGCGCCGTCTTCGCCCACGGTGATGCCCGAATGCGACGCGCCAATCTTGACGTTCAGGTTCGAGTAAGCCACCGTCATGCGGATTTGGTCGTAGACGCGGCCCGAGACGAAGCCTGCAAAACCGGCGGCGAACGGAATCTTGCCGCTCAACGCGAGACCGGCTGAGATGCCAATCATGTTGGCCTCGGCAATGCCGCACTGGACGAAACGCTCCGGATAGGTGGCCTTAAAGTCGCCCATCTTCACGCTCCCCGTGACGTCGGCGGTCAGAGCGAAAATATTGTCATTGTGCTGCGCCGCTTCCATCAAGCCGGCGCCAAAACCCGAGCGGGTGTCTTTCATCGTGTAATTCTCCAAATTTTCCATGCCAAAAAATTTGCGGCAAAAATACGAAATTTGAGAAAAGAGAGTTATCTTTGCCCCCAAATTCTTTTGGATTATTTTTGATGAGGAAAAAGCTGCTTGTCGTATCGTTTGTCATCTCCCTGCTGATTCCTTCCGCGCTATTGGCGCAGACGGAGGGCACATGGCGGGTGCGACACGTTGTGGCCGATACCTTTATCTTGAAGTTGGATACCTTGTCGATAGTTCCGCAATCCTTTCAGATACAGGAAGTTGATAGAAATCAATACCGACTTGACCCGCTGACGGCCACCCTCATTCTTCTGGACTCGAACCTTATAGGCAAACGGCTTTTCTTTCAATACGAGGTCTTCCCGAATGACCTTTCGCGCCCCGTCACGCACAGGGGCGCACAGCTCATCGAGCCGCGAAGGAATGTGCACGAAATCATAGCACCGCCTTCCACGTCTATTCGTGATGTATTGAACGACAATGCGTTATATACCAACGGTGCCATTTCGCGCGGCGTGTCGGTGGGCAACAACCAGGATCTTGTGCTCAACTCCTCCCTGAACCTGCAGATTTCCGGCAAACTATCTGAGGATGTGGAGATTATGGCTTCCATTTCTGACAAAAACATTCCGATGCAACCGGAAGGGAACACGCAGACGCTCCAAGACATCAGCAGTATCTTCATTGCGTTGAAAATCAAGGAGATGGCGAAGATAAACGCGGGCGATGTGGTTTGGACGATGACCGACGACAAGTTCCTGCGCGTCTCGCGGAATATGCTCGGGTTGGATGCCCGGGTGGCGTACAGCCCTTCGCAGAAGACGCGGGTGTTGAATGAGGCGGGGGGCGGCGTGGCCAAG
Organism: Bacteroidales bacterium; assembly: GCA_017395245.1. Lineage (GTDB taxonomy): Bacteria > Bacteroidota > Bacteroidia > Bacteroidales > WCHB1-69 > F23-D06. The sequence continues at coordinate 49,853 of JAFPVR010000064.1, forward strand.
GGCCGGTTCGCGCGGCAGACCCTCACCGTGCAGAACGGCGTGCAAGGTCCATATAAGCTCTACGGTGCCGACGGCGAGGTCTCTATCGTGATGATTGCCGGTTCCGAGCGCGTCTACGTTGATGGCCAGCTGATGACCCGAGGTGCGGAGAACGACTACACAGTCGATTACAACACGGCCGAGGTGACGTTCACACCGAAGATGCTCGTCTCGGCAGAGAAACGTATCATTGTGGAGTTTGAATATAGTAACCGTCATTATTCACGATATAACCTATTTACACATAACGAGTTGGAGATTTCCGGGAAGCACCCTCTCAAACTCTATGTGAATCTTTTCCATGAGCAGGATTTGAAAAATCACTCCATCCAGCCCGAGTTGACGATGGAGAACATGCGCTTCTTGGCTGAGCTTGGTGATGCGGGCGGCACGGCCCTTTTTCCCTATTTTGACAGTGTTGCCTTTTCCCCTGATCGTGTTCAGTATGAAAAAGTGGATACTTTATATAATAATAATATATATACTATTTTTAAATATTCAACGAATATTGATGCGACCCTTTATAATCCCGATTTCAGCTATATGGGGCAGAACAAGGGAAACTACCGGCTTGTGAGCAGTACGGCCAACGGGCGCGTGTTTGCCTGGGTGGCACCAGAAGACGACGTTCCGCAAGGTGATTATGAGCCGGTATTGGTGCTCACCGCCCCGACTTCGCAGCAGATGGCCACTGTCAGGCTGGATTTCGCTGCGCGTGAGAACACGCGTATACAGACGGAGGTGGCCGTGTCGCATTATGATAAGAACACCTTCTCCAAGAAAGACAGAAACGACGATATCGGATTCGCGTACTTTCTGAATGTCAGCGATGTGGAGACATTTGCTTCTAAGATTGACTCCTTGCCGTGGAAGTTGGAGAGTCAGGCGCAGCTGCAGTTCCTGCACAAGAACTTCACCCCGTTTGAATCGTTCAGGGATGTGGAGTTCGCCCGCCAATACAATCTCGCCACCGACTATGCCGTCAACCGGGCGGAATGGATGGCGCAGGCCGGCATCGCACTGACAAAGCCTGGACGGCACCGCATCCAGTACGGGCTGAACTACTTCAACCGCGTCGGGGAGGTCAACGCGCTGCGCAACGAACTCAACACCGACGACCGCTGGCGCGATTGGTGGCTCCGCACGGGCACAAGCTTCCTGGCCACCCGCGACTCTGTTCAGAAAAGCCGCTACACGGTTTCGCGCATACAGCTTTCGAAGCAATGGAAACCGTTGACCCTGAATATTGACAATTTGCTGGAGTACAACGTATTCAGAGATTCGAAAAACGATACGCTGCGGTTGAACAGCTATGCTTTCAACGAATTGAATGCCGCTATTCAGAGTCCGGACAAGGCGAAGCACCAGTTCCTCTTGGGGTATAAGAACCGTGTGGAGTTCGCGCCTGATTCGCAGCAGTTGCGCCATCGGATGACCATACACGAGGTGCGGACGCAGTATCGGTTCACGCAAATCCAGAACCAGAGTTTCACGCTCAACGCCACCTACCGTTACCAGTCGCTTTTAGATTCTCTTAGCAAGCCAGCAGGTGAGCACTATTTCGTTGGGAATGTGCAATATACTGGCCGATTCTTTCGCAACGCACTGATTCTCAATACGTACTACGAAACGGGCAGCGGTATGGAACTCAAAAAGACCTTCACGTTCATCAAGGTGGCGAAAGGGCAGGGGACGCACGTCTGGAACGACTACAACGGCAACGGTATCGAGGAACTTGACGAGTTTGAGGTGGCTGCCTTCCCCGACGAGGCGGAGTACGTGAAAGTTTGGATTGCCGGCACGGAATACATCAATGTGTGGCAAAGCCAGTGGACGCAGAGTGTCCAGCTGCGTCCGGCGGCGGTGTGGGCGAACAAGAAAGGCTTCCGCAAGTTCCTCTCCCGCTTCTCCAACGTCTTGACACTCAACGCTTCCCTGAAACACAAGACCCGCATGTTCGTGCCGTTTGCCTGGAACGCCACAGAAGACACCAACCTTGTTGCCCAGCGGCTGACATTTACCAACACCTTCTCCTTCAACAACAGCAGTTCGCCCTTTGCATTTGACTTCATCGTGCAGAAGAATGCCAACACCCAGTGTCTCTATTATGGCCTCGAAACGAATACAGTTGATTACCAAGAGCTTGTTCTGAAAAGTACGCCCACACCGCCCTTGTATCTGCAAACCTCGTTACAACATCGGAACACGCGCAACAGCTCCAACTGCTTCCCGACCAGGCAGTATTTGGTTGAGGCGTGGTTGGCTGAGCAGATGGTTCAGTTGCAGTTCCAGAACCGCTACACCGCTTCCCTGAAGGGCTTGTACGTGTACAAGAACAACCGTCAAGGGGTGGAAAAAGTACAGCGATATAATGCGGAGATGTCCTTCATCTACCGCATGTTGAATCTTGGAACAGTCTCATTGTCAGCTGAATATGTCTATCTAAAGGGTAATGTCGGGGAAAACTCAACCGTCTCCTATTTCATGTTGGACGGGCTGACGCTGGGGCGCAATCTCCTTTGGACGGTTTCGGGTCAGATTGCAGTCACGCAGTTCCTGCAGCTCGCTGTGCAGTATCAAGGTCGTGCCTTGCAGGGCCACCCGGTCATCCACACAGGCTCTGTCACGTTCAATGCTGTCTTCTAACAGTTAGTAGTTAGTAGTTAGTAGTTGGCGCATGACCTTATGTCAACGGTCAACGGTCAAAATCATCTAAACACCACGAAATCAGCAAAATATAGCTATATTTACTCTTAAAACGCTGATATACAGTTATTTGTTCGTAAGTTTGTAACATTTTTTCAAAAAGGCGATTTTGTATGGGAAAGATTTCAAAAAATATGCTATTTTTGGCACTTCAAAAAATTAGGCTAGAAGTGTAAGGTGTAACTTTTTGCTTCGAAGGGTCGTATAAGTGGGGAAATGTATGAATAAAAAGCAATCAAGAGTTGTACAATACATTGATAGCCAAAGTATTAGTGTATAAAACAATTCGATATAGAATATGAGGAAAGAGATACAAAAAGTTGGTCTGTTGGTGCTTCTGGCAATGTCCGCGATGGTGTCGGGTTTTGCACAGGATGATGCACAATTTACCTTTTTTCCGTGGGTGACCTCCTATTACAACGCCGGCGGAATAGGTGAACAGCATAACACGTTGTGCTTTACCGCCGACTACAGCAACAAATATCTGGGTTGGAGCGACCTCCCTTCCACAGCCATTACGACAGATACAGCGAAGCACACGGCACCGCAAGATTTCCTCTTCAGCATTGAATCCTACCTCAGGAAACTGCATGGTTCCCTTGGTGTGACGTTGGTGCGCGACCAGCTTGGCTACTACAAGAACACGGGTGTGAAGATTGGCTATGCGTACAAGCTGCGCGTGGGCGGAGGCCATCTCGGAATTGGTGCTCAAGTCTCTCTTTACAACCAGAAAATTGATGCCTCCGGCTTTAACCCCACTCAGGAAGGTGACCCCACACTTCAAGGATTGTCGGAATCTACATTGGATCTGGATTTCAGCTTCGGTGTGATGTACAAGTCCGACCAATGGTATGCCGGCATCGGCTGGAACCAGATTACAGCCGCATTTGACACTTCCCAAGCCATGATTCGTTTGTCTGGCAACAGGGGCTCTCATCGTACGTCCCAACTTTATGTCCATGGTGGTTACGATTGGGTGGTGCCGTTCAACCCGAACTGGGAGATTCTGCCACAAGCCCTTGTGAAGACCGACTTCAAGACCTTCCAGTGGGAGATCCTTGCGTTGGCACGCTACAACGGTGTCTATTGGGGTGGTATCGGCTACCGTTTCCAAGATGCTGTCTCACTCGCTTTCGGTGCGCGTCCTTTCTACAACTCCTCCAACATCTATCTGAAGGGACTTGATGTGGGTGTCTCCTATGGATTCACGGCTAACTCACTTGGCTACAAGAAGAACCGCAGCTTCGGCGATGTGGAGGTCGTAGTGCGCTATTGCTTTGATATTTACAAGCCTGAGGTCTTCTCCGGCTACGGCAATTCGAGGTATATTTATAAGAATAGATACTAAAATTAACAATCCTGCGTTAATAACCAAGTTATTGAAATTTAAAATCGAAAAATATGAAACGGGTAATCATTTTTCTATCAGCGGCATTCTTGTTCATGGTGTCGTGTAAAAACGGCGGCGACGGCCAGCTCGTCGGCGTTCAGGACCGTCCGGAGTTCGCCGATCTGGAACCTTACGGCATGGTCTACATCCCCACCGGCCAATACATCATGGGTGGCGGCGACCAGGATGTCCCCTTCGCGTTGACCCAGCAGTCGCGCAACGTGACTGTCGCGGCCATCTGGATGGACGAGACCGAGATCACCAACAACGAGTACCGCCAGTTTGTCTACTGGGTTCGTGACTCCATTGCCCACACCTTGCTCGGTGACGCCGAAATCACCGAAGAGGAAAAGTATGGCCATTACCTGAAATACCAGAAAGGTGAGAACGAGGGTGAGATTATAGAGCCCAAGGTGATCAACTGGAAGGAGAAGATTCCGTGGAATTCTGAGAATGAGGAAGTTCAGTCGGCTCTTTCCCCGCTGTTCAGCAAGCTCAACACCCGCTTCTACCATTACAGCCAGAACCGCTTGAACGTCTCCATGCTCAATTATGAGTACTGGTGGATCGACTATCGCAACTACCGGGATCCCAAGAATCCCGATGAGTTCGGCGCCTCCACCAAGGAGTTCGAGAAGGAAGGCAGCGACCTGGGTGGCATCTACGCCAACCGTCCCAGCAGCATGGGCAACGGCTGGCAGCGCTTCATCAAGCATGAGGTGGTCAACATCTATCCCGACACGCTGTGCTGGGCCCACGACTTCGTCTATTCTTACAACGAGCCGATGATCCTGAACTACTTCAACAACCCGCAGTTCGACAATTACCCGGTTGTCGGTATCAGCTGGCGTCAGGCGAAGGCGTTCTCGAGCTGGCGTACTCAGTTGCGTATGTCCTGGCTGGCCGGTAAGGAATACGCCAATGAGCAGGAGTTCCGTCTGCCCACCGAGGCAGAGTGGGAATGGGCTGCCCGCGGTGGTAACTCGCTCGCCTCCTACCCGTGGGGCGGCCCGTACACCACCAACCGCAATGGCTGCTTCTTGAGCAACTTCAAACCGCAACGCGGTAACTATATCGCTGACGACAACTTCTATCCCGGCATCGTGGCCCACTACCATCCCAACGATTGGGGTTTGTTCGACATGAGTGGCAACGTGGCCGAGTGGTGCGAGGACGCATACGACGAGTCCGCCACCAACTTCACCCACGATATGAACCCGACTTACGTCTATTATGCCTCCAAGGACGACTCTCCCGTCAAGAAGAGAAAAGTCATCCGCGGCGGTTCCTGGAAGGATGTCAGCTACTACACCACGGTTTATGCCCGTACGTTCGAGTATCAGGATACCTGTAAGTCCTACGTCGGCTTCCGCAACGTGCAGTCCTTCATGGGCCGTCAGCGCGGCGACAACAACAGCAAGAGTGCCTCGCACGTTTACTAAAATCGGAAATTATTACAAAATTCATAAAATCATTAACTTAAAAATTTCAAACAAATGAGTAAATTAGATCAAATCGTTAGATCGAAAGCGTACAAGAATGGTATGGCGAAATTGTACGGCTGGGGCGCTTCAGTCGTCATCATCGGTGCCTTGTTCAAGATTCTGCACTTGCCTGGCGCAAACATCATGCTGATTTTGGGTATGGGTATTGAGGCCGTCATCTTCTTCTTCTCCGCTTTTGAGCCTCTGCATGTGGAGTACAACTGGGCGCTGGTTTATCCCGAACTGGCCACCGGTACGGACATTGAGTTGGAAGAGGGCGAAAAGAAATCTCGCCGCGACAAGAAACAGCAGGTGAAGACCGACTCTCTGACCCCGACCCAGGCTCTCGACAAAATGCTTGAGGAAGCCAAAATTGGCCCCGAATTGATGGAAAGCCTCGCTTCCGGTATGCGCAACTTGAGCGACAACGCCCACAAACTGGCCGGTGTCTCCGACGCTGTGGTTGCCGCCGACAATTACACTGCCAGTCTGCAGAAAGCTTCCGAGTCCGTTCGGAATCTGACTTTGAAATATGACAAACTCGCCGCTAACCTCGATTCTGATGGCGGTGCCACCGCCGCTTACATCGAAAGCGTGAAGAAAGCTACCACCTCTGTCAACCAACTGGCGACCGCCTACGAGCAGACAGCCAAATCCATGGCACAGTCCGGCAGCTTCAAGGAAGAAATGGACAAACTCACCGCTAATATCTCCAAACTGAGCAACGTGTATGGCAACATGCTCGCTGCCATGAAGTAATTCTACTCAGTTCCATTAACCAAAATCACTAACTAAAATTTCATTGAGATATGGGTGCAACAAATTGTCCGGAAACCCCGAGACAAAAAATGATTCAGATGATGTACCTGGTGTATACCGCCATGTTGGCCTTGAATGTTTCTGCAAACATTCTGGACGCTTTCGTGGTTGTGGATGACACCTTGGTAACCTCCACCACCATCTCCGCCAACCAGAACAACAAGGACTATGCTTGGTTTACCCAGCAGAAGACCCTTCTGGGTGCCAAGGTTGAAGAGGCTGACAGTAAGGCCCAGCAACTGCGGAAGGAGACTAACGCTATGGTGAAATATATTGAGAAGATGCGCAATGACCTCATCTTCGCCGTCGACGGTGACTCTTTGGTTGAGAAAACGGTCGATGGCAAGAAAGTCAAAGTGGCCAAGGCCGTGGGCGATATCAAAAAGAAAGACAATTTCGATATTCCCACCGACTTCATGATTAACAAAGGCAATGCCAAGAAGCTGAAAGAGGAAATCAAGAAGTACAAGGCCAACATCTTGAAACTCGCCAAGAAGGAAGACCAGAAGCACCTCGAAGAGGCTATGGGTCTGAATGTTGACGCGAAATACCTGAGCAACGACAAGAAGGAACAGGATTGGGAAACCCACAATTTTGACCACATCATCGCAGCAGCCAGCGTTACACTGCTCAACAAGATGATTGGTGAGGTCAAGAATGCCGAGTCCAACATGCTTACCTATCTGAAAGCTTCCATCAGCGCTGACGACTTCAAATTCGACAACGTGACCGGCCGTTCTATCCCGAAATCCCAGATGGTGTTCTCGGGTGACTCCTACGAGGCCGATATCATCGTGGCTGCCTACGACAGCAAGTCCACTCCCGAGGTTTGGTACAAAATGGGTGTCGACACCCTTACGGAAGCCGGTCTCGGCGGTGCCACCAAGCTGGAAGGCGAGAACGGTCTTGTGAAACTGAAAATTGGAACCAGCGGCACGGGCGAGCAGAAATATGCTGGTGTGATCAAGATTATGGATCCGAGCGGTCAACCGAAATACTACGGTTTCAAGGATAAATACACGGTGCTGACACCGTCCGCCACCATCGCGGCCGACAAGATGAACGTGCTCTACGCCGGTATCGCCAACCCCGTGTCTGTGTCCGGTCCCGTCGCTCCCGACAAGTTGAGCGTCTCCTTCCCGGGATGTAACGCCACTTCCACAGGCGGCGGCAAATTCAACGTGACGGTTCCCGCTTCTATGATTGGCAAGACCGTGACGGCCACCGTGGCTGCGAAAGTGGGCGAGACCACCAAGACGATGGGCAGCACCACCTTCCGCGTGAAGAAAGTTCCGGATCCGCGCGGCGTTCTGGGTGCCGGTATCCGCGGCGGCAAACGCTCTAAAGCTGAGCTGCTTGCCAACCCGATGATCCGTGCCACCATGGGCGACGACTTCGTCTATGACCTCAAATGGAATGTCAACTCATATCGCGTGATTATTATCAACAAGGGTATTGAGGAACCGGCTATCGTTTGTCAGGGTGCCGCGTTGAGTGACAAGGCCAAGGCCGCCATTCAGAAGGCTTCATCCAATGCGTCGATTTATTTCAGCGACATCAAGGTCTCTTCCGAGGCCGGTCCGCGTACGTTGGATGAGTTCTCTGTCCGTATCAGATAATCACTACAAAAAAATACAATTATGAAAAAGTTCACATTATTCGCCATGATGCTGTTAGCCGCCTGTTTCGCATTCGCACAGGATGATGAAGTTGACGGCAGCACGCTGGAGCAACCTGTCCGCAGGCCGGTCGAAACCCCTTGGGAACAGGTCAACACCGGTGATTTCACCGAACCCATCGCCTACACGCCTGTCCGCCAGGCTGACGTGATGTACTATTGGACAATCTGGCGCATCATCGACCTGCGCGAGAAAGTCAACCATCCGCTCTACTTCCCGGCGGATCAAAAAGGAACTTGGAGAAGCCTCGGCCAGACCATCTTCGATGCCATCGATATGAGCAATCCCGAGAAAACGGACGATGTGCTCCCGGTCTATCAAGATGAGATGTGCACGATGCCCTACTCGCGCGATGAGCTTCAAGGTCTTGTCTCCATGACCCAAACCATTTCCGATTACGATATTGAAACGGGTGAGGAAATCGGTACCAAGGAGCTTATCATCACCTTCGAGCCCAAGCAGATCACGCAGTACCGCATGAAGGAAGTTTGGTACTTCGACAAGCAGTACTCCACTTTCCGGGTCCAGATTCTTCAAATCGAGCCGATGATTCAGTATGATCGCTCTGAAGGCAAATCATCGAATTATGACGACGAGAGTGAAGACAGCGAAGACGTGAAGGGTGAGCTGGTGTTGAAGAGCCTGGGACACATTTACTACAATGAACTTCGTCCCTACCTGGCCCGCCAGGAGGTGTTCAACATGAAGAACCAGGCCGCCCGTCTCTCTTTCGACGACCTGATTACCTGGAAACGCGATTTCTCCAGCCTGATCTATAAGGAGTCGAATGTGTATGACCGTGATATTGAGGACTATATTGCCAATTCACGTGACCAGCGTATCGAATCGGAGCGCATCACTGACAAGCTGCGCACCTTCGAGCACGACCTTTGGGAATTTTAATTCAAGAAAGACTTTTTCATAATTTCACAAAAACGGACGTCGCGAGACGCCCGTTTTTTTTATCTTTGCCGAAAAACAAAAATGATTCTAATCGTCGGAAAATACGAACCTTTGGCAACCGAAATTGCTCGGAAATTCCGCGACATGCACTGCAGTGAAGGGGTGCAGGTCAGGAACAGCACCCGCTTGCTTGACTATATTGATGCGCATTGCCACGAAATCGGAATGCTGTTCTATGTGGATAAGAAGCAGACTGGTGACGCTGATTCTTCTGCGCGTTTGGAGCATCTGCAACTGTTATGGAGTACGGCATCCAAACACGCCATACCGCTTTTTTTTCTTTTCTTTAAGTACAAATCCGATTATGCGATTGATAATCAGTTGGATAAATATGCATTTTGGATTGATAAACAGTTTAGGAAACCGCCGTTCCACTACCTTTTCAAGATGAGCGAGCTGTATGGATTGGAAGACAATGCCTCCGTGGTAGATGACTTTTACAGACAGATTGTCACGGCAGGCGCGGTTACGGTTTTGCGGCGGCGGGATGATGAAGATAATTGGGTTGAGCGGCAGTTGGATTATCTATATGTCACGGACGTGGGGCGTGTGCTGTATTGGTTTGCGACCCATCGTCCTGAAAGCGGGGTCTATGAACTGGGCGGCGGTTTCCCGCGTACGGATACCGCGGTCGTCGGCGCGATTTCCCGCGTTTTGAAGTTGTCCCCGCAAATCAGTTATGAAGAAATTTGGGAAAATTTTCCCCAAAGGGAACTACCCTGTTTGGTTGTAGATTTGTCAACATTGAGGCGAATCGGTTATAAAAAACCGTTTTATACCCTTGAAAACGGGGTGAAATCCTATCTACATAGACCATTTTTGCCCAGATGAGATTTTAATAAACGGCTGTTGATAAAATTATTTCAAGAATTTTTTTTTTCGCCGTGGCATATCAAATATTTTATATCTTTGTACGTAAATTTAGAATAGATAAAAACCATTGATTTATTGTCGAATTTAGATTGTTCTGGCATGAAGAGAATAACGGATAAAGCTATTTATCAGACGTTGAAATCGGTTTTTGGCTTCGATACTTTTAAAGGCGATCAGCTGAAAATCATCAAAACGTTGTTGAAGGGAAAGGACTGTTTTGTGATTATGCCCACCGGCGGCGGCAAGTCGATGTGCTACCAGTTGCCTGCATTGATGAATGACGGCACAGCCATCGTCATCTCCCCGTTGATTGCGCTGATGAAGAACCAGGTGGACGCCATCCGCACGTTTGGCACCGACCGCGGCATCGCGCACTTCCTCAACTCCTCCCTCAACAAAGCCGAGATTACCGAGGTGCGAAACGACATCGTTTCCGGCAAGACCAAACTGCTCTATGTCGCGCCCGAATCCCTGACAAAAGAAGAGAATGTGAATTTCTTTCAGGATATTAACATCTCGTTCTACGCCATTGACGAGGCGCACTGTATTTCGGAATGGGGTCACGACTTCCGTCCGGAGTATCGCAACATCCGAAAAATCATCCAACAGATCGGAAAAGATGTGCCGGTGATTGCGTTGACCGCGACCGCTACGCCCAAAGTACAGAGCGACATCCAGAAAAATCTCGGCATGGAAAAGGCTGAAGTCTTCATCTCCTCGTTCAACCGCCCGAACCTCTACTACGAGATTCGTGAAAAGAATAAAGATGTTGATAAAGAGGTGGTTAAGTTTATTAAGAACCATCCTGGTAAGTCGGGCATCATCTATTGTCTGAGTCGCAAGAAGGTGGAGGAACTGGCCGTGCTGCTTCAGGAAAACGGCATCCGGGCGTTGCCTTACCACGCCGGTCTGGATTCCAAAACCCGTGTGCAGAACCAGGACGACTTCCTGATGGAGAAGGCCGAAATCATCGTGGCCACCATCGCATTTGGTATGGGCATCGACAAACCCGACGTGCGTTTCGTGATTCACTACGACATGCCGAAGAGTCTTGAAGGCTATTACCAAGAGACTGGGCGCGCCGGTCGTGACGACGGCGAAGGACTCTGCATCGCCTTCTATGATCCCAAAGATCTCAATAAACTGGAGAAATTCTCCGCCAAGAAGTCTGTTTCTGAGCAGGAAATCGTGAAACAGCTCCTTGCGGAGACGGCTTCCTACGCCGAATCCACCAACTGCCGCCGCAAACACCTTCTCCACTACTTCGGCGAGAATTATTTGGAGGAGAATTGCCACAACTGCGACAATTGCAACCATCCGAAACCCAAAATGGATGCTTCCGAACAGATTCAGCTTATGTTGGAAGTCGTGCAGGCTGTGAAACAGCAGTTTAAGGAAGACCAGATTGTGGACATTATCCACGGCAATAAAACGACGTCCATCCTGAAGTTCCATCACGAGAAGCTCAAACAGTTCGGCGAAGGCATGGACTACGACGAAAAGTTCTGGTCCAATGTTATCCGTGTTGCCATTTTTGACAATCTAATTGCCAAAGACATTGAGAATTACGGCCTTCTGAAGATAACGGATAAAGGTAAGAAATATATGACAAATCCGTATCCAATCATGGCGATAAAGCCCGTCTCCGAAGAGGACGAGGATGAGGACGAAGCGGTGGATGCCGTCGCAGGAAATGTCGAGGATGCCTTTGACACGGTGCTCTTTAGCCTGCTCAAAGACCTCCGCAAGACTATCTCCAAGGAGGAAAACCTCCCGCCGTTCATTATCTTCCAGGATCCGTCGTTGGAGGATATGTGCATCCAGTACCCCATCACGATGGAGGAGATGACGCGCGTGACCGGCGTGGGCCCGGGCAAGGCGCAGAAGTACGGCCGCCGTTTTATCGAACTCATCAAACAGTATGTCGAGGAAAACGAAATCGACCGACCTCAGGACTTTGTGCTGAAAACCGTTGCCAAGAAATCTGCCAACAAACTCTTTATCATTCAGGGTATTGACCATAAAATCAGTTTCGAGGACATCGCCATTGCCAAGGGCTTGGACATGGACGAGTTGCTGACCGAAATCGAACACATTGTGGCGTCTGGCGCGAAAATCGACATCTCCTACTATATTGATGAAGAGATAGAACCCTACCATCAGGAGGAAATCATCGACTATTTTGCCAATGCCGATTCCGACTCCGCCGAAGAGGCGTTGCGCGAACTCGGTGAAGACGAATACACGATGGAGGAGATCCGAATTATGCGTATCAAATACCTGTCGGATGTGGGAAATTAAGAATGCTGAATGTTGAATGCTGAATTAATAATTTAGAATATGATGGAAGAGAACGAAGAAATTGTGAATGATCCTCAGGAAACGGTTTCCGAAGAGGTGAAACAAGAAGTTGAACAAGCCGTCACGAAAGAGGAAACGGTGGCGGAAGCTACTGTGCAGGCTGCGCAAAAACTGGAACCGGAGTCTATTCCTGTGGAAGAGCCCAAGTCTTGCGAGAAAAAGTGCAACTGCCAGATGGCGCACTGGATTTTGGAGGGACTGTTAGCTGCGGCTGTGATTGCGCTGTTTATCCTGCATTTCGCCGGCAACGGAAAAAAGACCGCCGTCATAGAAAAACCGGCGGAAGTCGGCAACGGCGAAATTGTCTATATCAACATCGACACCATCAACGAGCACTATGAATTGATCAAGATTTTGACGGATAGTATCGATGCGGACAAACAGAAGCAGGCTGTGGTGTTCCAGAACCGACAGAAGGCGCTGGAGCAGAAACTTGCTAATTTCCAGCAGAACTACAGTTCCGGTTCGCTGACCCCGCAGCAGGCGCAGTACGCCCAGCAGAGCTTGGAGGAAGAAAGTTCCCGTCTGCAGAGCGACTATGCCCAGGCATTGGAGTCGTTGGAGGCTCGCTATATCGCCGCGCAGAAGCAGATGAATGATTCGCTTCTTGCCGCTGCGAAGCGTGTAAACGCCTCGTATAATGCGTCTTACATTTTTGCCTATCAAGGCAGCGGTGGAAGCCAACTGCTATATGCGGATCCCGCCCACGACATCACCCAAGAGGTGCTCATTGAGTTGAACAAGTCGTTTAATAAGAAAAAGAAATGATTCCTGTAGAGACGTGACATGTCGCGTCTCCACAAAAGACGTAAGGAATATAACATGGAGAAAGAAACAAAACCTTTTGGTACACAGCATATTGTAATGCTAATTGTGGCTTTCGGCCTTTTGGCGGCGGCGTTGGCTTTTCTGGCCATCTCTAACCAAAACCAAAAGAAGCAAGCCATTGCCGACGAACAGGCTTTCTTGGATAGCCTGCACGTTTTCCCGCCTATCGATTTCGTTGATTCGCTGTATGGTCGCGTGGAGATGAAACGTTATGAGGATGAATCGCCTAAAGTGGTGGTTTACTACGTGTTGGACAGCCTTGGCAATCCGACTGACGAGATCGCGCACGAGACTCATTTCTACGAGAACAAGCAGAAGTATATCGACGGTAACCGCGATGGGGATAGTCGTGACGGTCTTTGGTACGCCTACTTCCCCGACGGCACCGTGCAGACAAAGGCTTTCTACGAGAACGGCAAGGAGGAAGGCCGCTATACAGTTTATTACTCCAATGGAAACGTCAGATATACAGGCGTTTATAACCATGGTGTGAAAACTGGCGAGTGGCGTTTTTATAATGAGGACGGCTCTTTGGCAAGGACTCAAACGTATTAATGCACAGATTTTAGAACACGTAACAATTAAATAAATTAATAATCAAACAATATCTTATGGAATTACCATTTGCAGAAGCGTGGAAAATCAAGATGGTGGAACCCATCAAGAAATCCACAAGAGAACAACGCGAAAAGTGGCTTGAGGAAGCCCACCAGAACATCTTCATGCTGAAGAGCGACTACGTTTACATCGATTTGTTGACCGACTCCGGTACGGGCGCCATGAGCGACCGTCAGTGGAGCGCGATGATGATGGGCGACGAGAGCTACGGCGGTGCCCGCTCTTTCTATCACATGAAAGACACTATTACGGAACTGACTGGTTTCGAGTATGTTATCCCGACGCACCAAGGACGTGCCGCCGAGAACGTACTGTTCAGCTACTTGGTGAAACCGGGCAATATCGTTCCTGGCAACGCCCACTTCGACACCACCAAAGGCCATATCGAGAGCCGAAAGGCCTTCGCTATTGATGTTACGGTGCCTGAGGCATACGATACCCAGTTAGAGGTTCCGTTCAAGGGCAACGTCAGCTTGGAGAAGTTGGAGAAAGTGCTCCAAGAGAACAAAGGCAACGTGCCGTTCATGGTGCTTACCGTTACCAACAACACCGTTGGCGGACAGCCGGTTAGCATGCAGAACATCCGTGAGACCTGCGAACTCTGCCACAAGTACGGCGTGCCGGTCAACATCGACAGCGCCCGTTTCATCGAGAACGCCTACTTCATCAAAACCCGCGAAGAGGGCTATGCCGACAAGACCCTGCGTGAAATCTGCCTTGAAATGTTCAGCTATGCTGACAGTATGACCATGAGTGCCAAGAAGGACGGCCTCGTGAACATGGGCGGTTTCATCGCCACCCGCAAACAAGAGTGGTATGAAGGTGCGAAGCTGTTCTGCATCCCGTTTGAAGGCTTCCTGACCTACGGCGGTATGAACGGCCGTGATATGGACGCTTTGGCCGTCGGTCTCAAGGAGAACATTGAGTTCGACATGGTTGAGACCCGCGTCAAACAGGTTCAGTATCTGGCAGATAAGTTGGATGAATACGGCATTCCTTACCAGCGTCCTGCCGGTGGCCACGCCATCTTCGTGGATGCGGACAAGGTGTTAACGAACATCCCGAAAGAGGAGTTCCCTGCCCAAACGCTCACCTGCGAGCTCTATTTGGAGGCCGGTATCCGCGCCTGCGAGATTGGCTATGTGCTCGCCGACCGCGACCCTGTGACCCGCGAGAACCGCTTCGGAGGCAACGACTTCGTGCGTCTCTGCATCCCGCGCCGCGTCTATACCAACAACCACATGGACGTTATCGCCGCCGCCCTCAAGAATGTCTACGACCGTCGTGACACCATCAAGCGCGGTCTGGAAATCACGTGGGAGGCCGAACTGATGCGCCACTTCACCTGCCAGTTCAAACGTCTTGGATAACCGTTGGATACGATGCTGATTGTAGGGAATGTTCTCGTTTCGGAAGAACTGATCGACAAGTGTTTCTGCTGCGATATTGCGCAGTGTAAAGGTGCGTGTTGCGTGGATGGCGACCTCGGAGCGCCGATAACGCCAGAAGAAGTGGCCGAAATTGAGGACTATTACCCTGATTTTCAAAAGTATATGACCGAAGAAGGTGTCGCCGTTGTCGAAAACGGCGGCACTTTCGTTTTCACCGGTGGTGACTCGTTTGATACGCCTCTGATGGCGAGCAACAATGCCTGCGCGTACGTCTGTTTCGAGGACGGCATTGCCAAATGCGCCATCGAGAAGTGCTTCCGCAACGGGGAGATTCCGTTTCGCAAGCCGATTTCCTGCTACTTGTACCCCATACGGGTCAGCAGGGTAGGGGAGTACGAAGCGTTGAACTACGACCACTGGTCCATCTGCAAGACGGCGGTGGAGAACGGCAACCGCCTGAAACTGCCTGTGTACCAATTCCTCCGAGAACCGCTGATTGCCAAATACGGGGAGGAATGGTACGCCGAATTGGAGGAGATGGTTAGGATTAGGAACAAAAATTCCTAATCCGCACATATCCATATTTTACGTATTTTTGCCGTTTGAAATAAAATTAAAAAACTATATGAAATTCATCGTATCGAGCGACTTGTTGTATCGCAATTTAAGTGCCATTAGTGGCGTGATGGGATCAAACAGCACCATGCCCATCTTAGACAATTTCTTGGTAACTATTGAAGGTAATCAGCTGAAACTCACGGCATCCGACTTGGAGTCCACCATGACATCCGTCATCGAACTGGAGAATGTGGAAGGCGAAGGGTCCGTTGCGGTGCCCGCCAAGATTCTGCTTGAGACGCTGAAGCTCATGCCGGACATGCCGCTGGTGTTCGCCATCGATACGGAGAACAACATCGTGAAGTTCACGTCGGCCAACGGCGAGTATGGAGCCCCCTGTTTCCCGAGCGACGAATACCCGCAGGTCAAGCCGATTCAGGAGCCGCAGAGTTTCGACATCCGCGCCACCGTGCTGCAACGCGCCATCAGTAAGACGATTTTCGCTACCGGCAACGACGAGTTGCGTCCGAACATGATGGGTGTTCTTTGCGAACTCTCCTCCGACTGCGTGACGTTCGTGGCCACCGATGCCCACAAGCTTGTGCGCTATCGCAATACGGAAGTCAAAACGGAGGATTTTTCATCGCTCATTCTGCCGAAGAAACCCCTTGCGCATCTCAAAAATGTCTTGACCAATTATACGGACACCGTGCACATTGATTATTCACAGACGACGCACCACATTCGTTTTGTATTTGGCAATGTGGAGCTTTATTCGTCATTGAAGGAAGGTAAGTATCCTAATTACGAGCAGGTTATACCGAAAGATAATCCCAAAATCTT
The DNA here is from genome assembly GCA_017395245.1 of Bacteroidales bacterium. Lineage (GTDB taxonomy): Bacteria > Bacteroidota > Bacteroidia > Bacteroidales > WCHB1-69 > F23-D06. Next base: position 66,405 of record JAFPVR010000064.1, read on the forward strand.
AACTATCGGACGTGATGAGTTCTTGAAGTCTATCCGTCGTTTGGGCATCTATTCCAGCCAGTCAACCTTCCAGGTGCGCCTCTCTCTCGGGGAGACCGGTTTGAACATGACGGCTGAGGATATGGACTTCTCCTACAAGGGTGCGGAGAACATTCAGTGCGAGTATGTCGGCGAGCCGATGGAAATCGGTTTCAACTCCCGTTTCCTGCGTGAGATGGTCGAGAATCTGGATGCTGAGACTATTCAGATGTCGTTCTCGAAGCCGTCCCGCGCCGCTCTCATCACGCCGGCCACCCAGCACGACGAGAATGAGGATGTGCTGATGCTCATCATGCCGGTGACGCTGAATTATTAATAACAGGTTGTAGATACGCAAGGCCTTGCGTATCTACGGACATGGAAATAATGTAGAGACGTGCCACGGTGCGTCTCTACAATCGTAAATTGAAAAAAGGAAAACCGAGTTGTCGCGGCCGCAAGGCTGAGGAAAGTCCGGGCAACGCAGAGCACCATACTTCCTAACGGGAAGGCACGCGCGAGCGTGACAGACAGTGCCACAGAAACGATACCGCCCGCTTCGGCGGGTAAGGGTGAAAACGCGAGGTAAGAGCTCACGCCGCCGTCAGCGATGCCGGCGGGGGTAAACCTTATGGGTTGAAAGACCAAATAAACCGGGGCTTGAGGGCTGCTCGTCCGACCCGGAGGGTAGGTTGATAGAGACCTGCGGCGACGCAGGCCCGAGATAAATGACAACACAAAACAGAACCCGGCTTACGGGTTTTCCTTTTTTTACCACCTGGGTTTGAAGGCGTTCTCAATGTGGTTGATCTCCTGGCATTCAGGACTGTTGACCACCGAGATGACATCAAACCGGATTTCCTTGGTCACACACTTGAACTTGGCGTAGTACATGGCGGCGCGGATGAGTCGCAGCTGTTTCTGCCTGTCCACAAACACCTCCGGTTCCCCGAATGCGGTGCTTTTGCGCGTTTTCACCTCCACAATGACGAGACAGTCATCGTTTTCTGCGATAATGTCCACCTCTAAATGTCCGCAGCGCCAGTTGCGTTCCAAAATTCTGTAACCTTTTTGAAGTAAGAGGTTTACGGCCATGTCCTCGCCTGCGAACCCCTGTAGTTGCTTTTCCGTTTTCATTTCTTTCTTTATTTTGTCTGTGAATACTAAAGTCGCGGCAAAGATAACATTTTTCTGCGAAATGCTCTTTCAAAAATTAACTATTCGGACTTGAATAGTTAACGGGGTTTTTGCAACATGCTGAATTGCAGCTGATAATAAATTTTTTAAAATGCTTGACAAACGCATTTTTCTGTTGTATCTTTGCAACCTAAAACCACAAGAAAATGAAAGAGGAATTTTTGCACTATGTGTGGCAGCATCGCCACTTCGACTTTTTGAAAGCGAAAACCACTGATGGACAGGCCGTCAGCGTTATTTTCCCTGGATATCATAACCACGATGCAGGTCCCGATTTCCTACAAGCTGTCGTCACGATTGATGATGTGCGCTGGGTTGGAAGTGTTGAGATTCATTGCCGAAGTTCTGACTGGCTGCGGCACCATCATCAATATGACGACAAATACAAGTCTGTGGTGCTTCACGTGGTCTATGAACACGATATGGAGATTCAACTGGATGAAAATGAGTTTGTTCCGACGTTGGAGCTCAAAGGGCTGATCCCGCAGGCGATGTTCGCCCGTTATGAGTCGTTGATGAGTGTGCCCGACATGCTGCTTTGCCGGGGCCGTCTCCAGACGGTGGAACCGCTGGTAATTCAGAATCAGCTGTCGGGATGTCTGTTGGAGCGGATGTTGCGTCGGCAGGGGGAGTTCCAACATATTCTAGATGGTTGTCAGAAAGATTGGAACGAGCTGATATACAAGGTGCTGGCGATTGGCTTTGGGTGCAAGAAGAACGGCACGGCGTTTGAATTGCTGGCGCAGAGTTTGCCGTATCGGGTTGTACGGGCGCACCTCGCCTCTCGGCTGCAGGTGTATGCACTCGTGTATGGACAGTCGGGCATGTTGGATTTGGCGGATCGGGAGGATTACACGGAAAAGTTGCGTTACGAGTATGACTATCTGCGCTACAAGTACCGGCTCACGCCCATCGGGGCGCACCAATGGAACTGGCTGCGGTTGCGTCCTCAGAACTTCCCGACGCTCCGGCTTGCACAGTTCGCCCAAATGTTGTTTGAAACAGGCAACACCCTTGCTGACAAAGTGTTGAGGACCAGTATGCAAGGGGTGCGCACATGGCTTTCGGTGGCCCCCGATGAGTATTGGCAGACGCACTACCAGTTTGGAAAACCGACTTCGCGGCACGCCTCAGGAATGGGTACGGCTATTGTGAACTCGCTGATTATCAATACGGTGGTACCGATTCGATTCTTCTATGCCCGTTTCAACGGCGACGAGCCGATGCAGGAGGCTGCGCTGTCTCTGCTTGAAAACGTTGACTACGAAGATAATAAGACGACGAGGGCCTTTGTTGACAGCCCGTTCCCTCACCGTAGTGCGTACGATTCGCAGGCGCAGATAGAGCTTTTCGACCAGTATTGTTCGAAGAAGCGGTGCTTGGGGTGCAGTGTCGGGGAGAAAATCGTGCACGGGTGTAATGCCGCCACCATCCCTCATGGGGAGCCTCCGTAGATTGCGCCCTAGAATTTCCCCATGAACTTTGCACTGTCCACTACGAACCGTTCGTGGATGCCTTCGCCGATCAGGGTCTCCCCTTCGAAGCATTTCACCTCGAAAACGAGGCGGCGGCGATCCACCTCGGTGAGCTCGGCGTCGCAGCGGATGGTGGCGCCCACGGGACTGGCTTTCAGGTGCTTGATGTTGACGGCGATGCCGACGGTGGTGTTGCCTTCACCGATTTTGTCGCAGACGGACATGAGGCAGGTTCTCTCCATGAGGGCGATCATGGCGGGGGTGGCGAAGACTTCCAGCGCGCCGGAACCATAGACTGCGGCGGTGTCTTTGTGCTCCACCACGAGCTGTTCGCTGTGACGGAGACCGGTTAGGTTGGTGTATTCCATATTGTGAGGTTTTAGTTTATTCGTTGTCCCAGTGCTCGGTTTTGCCTCACCCTGAGTTGACACGTGTCGGGCCTGTAGCCCTCTTGGAAGAGTCTCAGGTATTAAGTCTCAAGTCTAATCATCCGTCAACGTTTCTAAGAACGCCTTCAAATCGGCAATTTCGTTCGGGGTGAGACGCACGCCGCCGTCGTTGACGTGGTGCATGAGCGGACTGATGGTCGGCGAGTTCTGTACTTCCGCGTTGTAGAACTCCAACACTTCGTCAAGGGTTTTGAAGCGGCCGTCGTGCATATAGGGCGCGGAAATGGTCACGTTCCTTAGCGATGGGGCGCGGTAGGCTCCGCAGTCGTGCGGATCGCCGGTGACACTGACGCGGTCGTGCGCGTCCGATGGTACGGCATCCAACCCATTGTTGTAGAAAAGGTTGGTGGTGAACAGCGGGCTGCCTGAGCTGCCGTGGCAGTGGAAGCAGTCGGCCCCCTCCTCGGTGGTAAAGAGGACGTAGCCGTGCAACTCCTGCGGGGTGAGCTGTTCCAACCCTTGCAGGTAACGGTCGAACTTGCTGTTCGTGGCGACCAGCGAGCGCACGTACTGCGCAATCGCTTTCTGGATGCGCTCCATCGTGATTTCCTCCGTCCCGAAGGCTTTCTTGAACAACGGTGGGTATTTGCTGTCGGCTTTGATGGCGGCCACGGTGCGGGTTTCGGTGCTGCATAGTTCATCGTCCGCGATGATCGCCATTCGCACGATGTCCTCGATGGTGCGCTGGTTTGCGTTGGGGTTCTCATTGGAAACCAGCCCGTTCCAGAGGTAGCCCTCGTGGTTGAAGACGAGATTCATGAGCGGCATGACGTTGTGGATGGTGGGTTTGCCCGTAGTGCGCCCTCTTGCTTTGCCGTCGGGGAAACGCGGATTGTCGGCGCCTATGTCGAAGTTGCACTCCTGTCGGTGGCAAGTGGCGCACGACATCAGCGAGTCGGGCTCCGTGCCGGTGTAGCCGCAAAGGTGCGGGTCGTGGAAGAGCAGCCGTCCGAGCTCCACCCCCTCAACGGTCATCGGGTTGTCGGCGGGAATGTTCAATATCGTTGGGAACCCTTTCGGGATAGGAATGTCGTAGGGTGTCGGCGGCTCCACGCGGTCGCGGCAGGAAGCGAGGAGCAAGGCGAGGATGAGGATGACGGTCGCACCGCCCCACACTGCGGCTGTCGCCTTACGGGCTACGCCCCACACTGCGCTCCTACGTAGCTTGTGTGGGGTTAATTGCGCTTCGCGCGTTTTGCCTCTTCGAGGCTGCTTAAGGAAGATGTCTATATTATTATTCTTCATCGAAAAGGCCCAATTGCGTGCCCGCGACCTCGTTGTCCGTGGGAATATCCGATTTGTTGGCGGTAATGCCTTCGAAGATTTCCTTGGCGATTTCGTCATCCATGGAGGTGACGGACTCTTCCGTGTCGGGCTGTTCTTCTTCGACGGGCTCGGCAGGCTCCTCCGGTTCCTCGTAGGGTATCGGCTCAATGAAAGTGACAGATTTTATTTCGTTGAAGCTAAGCCGTTTACCTTTTGCACGGGCTGTGGTCATTTCCACGAACTCGGCGCACGGGATTATCGTGACGGTGTCTTCCGTGTCGGACTTTTTCGCGTGGTAAACGACTTTGATCTGCGGCAGGTAGTCGATGGAGTAGGCGACGAGTTTAGCCGTGCCGTCGGTGGGGTAGAAATCAATCTTCTTAAGCAGCGTGTCAGGCTGGAATCGCTTGATAAAGTATTTCTTTTCCTTCTTGAGTTGGTAGACGGCGGTGATGACCATCGAAGGCTTCCACTTGCGGATAATCTCAAGGTCGTCCTCGAAATGCAGGGTGGTCTCGTATCCTGTGATACGGTAGTTTCCTGATTTATAGACGGAAATAATCTTGTCGTCCTCGTGGAAGGAGCCAATCAGCTCGCCGCGGCCGTCGGTGTTGAGGCGCATCACAGCGGATTCGAAATAGACATCGATGGCGCTGAGCGTGGAGATGCCCTTCTGTGCCAGTGTGATGGAGGAGACGGGATAGCGGGTGACAATGTTGCCTAAGGCAGCGCGGTTTTTCACCGCCAACGTGCCGAAGTCAAAGTCGAACTCCCGCTTCTTGAGTTTGGGCTTGGGTTTCAGTTTCACGCGCACCACTTCGGCCTCGCCGTTCGGGTTCGACGTGAAATAGAGAACTTTGGCGCTGGTGCTGCCTTTCACAAGGTCGTATTTCTTGTCGCGGGTGACGCCGCCCACGTTGAAACGCTTGGCATACACGGGACCGTTCACGCCGGCGGAGTAAATCATGTTGTAGATTTGCCGCTCGTCACCGCGCCGGAACACCTCCGCGTGGATAATGTGCTTGCCCACAAAGTGCTTGTCAGCCACCTTGCTGATGGAGCATTGCCCGTTTTCGTGGAAGACGATGATGTCGTCCAAGTCGGAGCAGAGGCATGCAAATTCCACGTCGTCATCCTTCTTGAGGTTCGTGCCGATGAAGCCCTCCTTCTTGTTGACGAAGAGTTTCTGGTTTGCCACGGCGACTGTCACCGCGCTGATGGTATCGAAGCTCTTGATTTCCGTAAGACGCTTGTAATCAGTACCATATTTCTTCTTCAACTGAAGGAAATAGTTGATGGCGTAATCAACGAGATGGTCAAGGTGGTTCTGCACTTCGTCCATGTTGAGCTCAATCTCGGCAATCTTGTCCATCGCGGCTTTTATGTCGAATTTGGAAATCTTGCGGACGGGTTTTTCGCAAAGCGCAAGCACGTCGTCACGGGTGATTTCCTGCCGGAAGAGGGGCCGATAGGGGTCGAAGGCGCGCTCGATGCGGTCGATTTGAACGTCCCAAGAGTCGGCGTCCTTCTCCAATTCCTTATAGATGCGCTTCTCGAAGAAAATCTTCTCCAAGGAGACCTTGTGCCATTGCTGTCTGAGTTCATCCAGCTCGATTTCGAGTTCTTTGCGCAGCAGGTTGAGGGTGTTTTCGGTGTTGATGCGCAGGATGTCTTTGACGTTGGTGAACACCGGCTTGCCGTTCCAAATCACGCAGGCGTTGGTGGAGTAGGTGATTTCGCAGTCGGTGAAGGCGTAGAGTGCGTCAATGGTCTGGTCGGGGGAGACTCCGGGCTGCAGGTGGAGGTAGATCTCGGCCTGCGCTGCCGTGTTGTCGTCTATCCGCTTGATTTTCAGCTTGCCGTTATCGATGGCCTTGGTGATGGAGTTGGTTGATTCGGAGATGAGGTCTTCGGTAGTTGTGCCGTAAGGTATCTCGTTGATGACCAACGTCTTGTTGTCGACGATGCTGATTTTGGCGCGGTTACGGATTTTGCCGCCTTGCGCTCCGTTGTTGTAACGGCTCACGTCGATGGCTCCGCCGGTGGGGAAGTCTGGGTAGATTTCGAAGTCCTCGCCCTTGAGGATATGCACGGAAGCGTCGATGAGCTCGTTGAAGTTGTGCGGCAGGATGAGGGTGGACATGCCGACGCCGATGCCTTTCGCGCCTTGGGCGAGCAGCAGCGGGAACTTGACGGGCAACGCGATGGGTTCGCGGTTGCGGCCGTCGTAGGAGACCTGCCATTCGGTGGTTTTGTGGTTGAAGACCACCTCTTTGGCGAAAGTGGTGAGGCGCGCTTCGATGTAACGGGGTGCGGCAGCGTCATCGCCGGTGAGGATGTTTCCCCAGTTACCCTGCGTGTCGATGAGCAGGTGCTTCTGTCCCATTTGCACGAGGGCGGCACCGATGGACTGGTCGCCGTGCGGGTGGTACTTCATGGTGTTACCCACGATGTTGGCCACCTTGTTGAAACGGCCGTCTTCCAACTCGTCCATGGAGTGTAGGATACGCCGCTGCACAGGCTTCAACCCGTCGTAAACGTCGGGAAAGGCACGGTCCAGGATGACGTAGGAGGCATAGTCGAGGTACCATTCGCGGTACATCGACTGCGCGAAGATCACTTTGTGCAACCCCGAGTCGTCATGTGTTTCGTTGTCCGTATCTCCTTCTGGTACAACGATATCCGCAGCATTATCGTCTAATTCCTCGTTTAATTCTTCGTCTTCAAAATCTTCAGCCATAGGTGTTTGGTTTTAAGGCGCGAAGATACGAAAAATTAGGTTACGAGGCATATCTATCTCTTCGAATTTCTATGGAATCCCATAATTTCACATCCCTTAGAATGCCAAGAGGCCACGATCTTCCTCCGCGGCTCCGGCGTCAAAATGCCGAACCACACGTTGGCTCCGATCAGCGGCCTTCCCCTGCCAGACTTCCCTGTCCGGATTGGGCGGACGGTGCCTTCTTCTTCGGAAGCCGCCCCGCCTTCTTCAACGCCGCATGCAGAATCCATTCGATCTGGCCGTTCGTGCTGCGGAATTCTTCGGCAGCCCATTTCTCGATGGCCTCGAAGATTTCGGAATCCACCCGTAAGGCGAAATTTTTCTTCATAACGATGTGGTGTTCCCTCCCGTAGAGACGTTGCGCGCAACGTCTCTACAAAGGGCGTTTCGGAAATTATTGGTACAACGTCCCGGTATTGATGACCGGCGAGGCGGATTCATCCGCGCAGAGCACCACCAACAGGTTGGAGACCATCGCGGCCTTGCGCTCCTCGTCGAGTTCCACTATCTTGTCGGCGGAAAGTTTCTTCAAGGCGAGATCAACCATGCTGACGGCGCCTTCCACAATCTTCTCGCGGGCGGAGATGATGGCGTCGGCCTGCTGGCGGCGCAGCATCACGCTGGCGATTTCTGCGGCGTATGCCAGATAGTTTATGCGGGCTTCCACGACCTCAATGCCGGCGATTTCCAGGTGTTTGCGCAGTTCGTCTTCCAACCGCTCGTTGATTTCCTCGCCACCCGAACGCAGGGTCACGCCTTCGTCATCACGGTCGATGTTGTCGTAGGCGTACAGACCCGCCAGCTTGCGCAACGCGGCATCGCTCTGCACCCGCACGAAGGGGTCGAAGTTCTTGGAGGTCGAGATGGCGTTCTCGGCGACTTTGAAGTCGGAATCTATTTCGAAGCAAGCCTTGTAGGTGTCGCTGATTTTCCACACCAAAACGAGGCCGATCATGATGGGGTTGCCGTTCTTGTCGTTCACCTTGATGGGCTCCACATCCATGTTCTTGGCCCGCAGCGAGATTTTCTGCTTGCTGTAGAACGGGTTGACCCAGAAGAAACCGTTCTGCTTCACCGTGCCGGAGTACTTGCCGAAGAAAGTCAGCACCCGCGATTCGTTCGGCTGCACGGTGATGAACCCGGCGAGGTGCAGGATGTAGGTGATGAGCAGCACGAATCCGCTCACGATGGGCAGCAGGATCCAAGGCGTGACTTCACCTTCGGCGTCCGTCATGCAGTCGAATTTGGCGAAGCGAACCACAATCCAGATGAAGAAAACCAGCAGCGCCAGGTTGAGGAAAAGGTGCAGGAAACCGTTGTTTCCTGATGTCATTTGTTTGTTGAACTCTTTGGATTCCATAACTTTACGATTTAAATTTGTGATTGAAATAATATCATTTTAATATCACAGCAAAGATACACTTTTTTTAATACGATACCCTCCTTGCGATTTTTTTTTATTTTTGCCATGAATTCTTTTTGCGTATGAAACGATTTTATTTTCTCGTCTGTATTCTCCTCTTAGGTCTAACTGTTGAGGCGCAGAACCACGCTCCGAAGCCGAAACCTGCCGATCTGCCGAAACCTTACGGCCCCGTGCCGACGGCCGCGCAGGTGGCCTGGCAGCGGATGGAGATGAACATGTTCTGCCATTTCGGACCCAACACCTTCACCGGACTGGAGTGGGGCGAGGGTACGGAGGCGGAGGACATCTTCAACCCCACCGCCCTCGACTGCGACCAGTGGGTTTCGGTGGCAAAGAAGGCCGGTTTTCAGGGGATTATCCTCACCGCCAAGCACCACGACGGTTTCTGTCTGTGGCCCAACCCCATGAGCACGCACACCGTGCGCGAGAGCGCGTGGCGCAACGGACAGGGTGATGTGCTGAAGGAACTTTCCGAGGCCTGCAGCAGGGGAGGGGTGAAGTTCGGGATTTACATCTCTCCGTGGGACCGCAATGCGCCTACCTACGGTACGGATGCTTACAACAAGGTGTTTCTCAAGACATTGCGAAATGTCCACACGAACTACGGTCCCATCTTCGAGCAGTGGTTCGACGGAGCCAACGGCGAGGGTCCGAACGGCAAGAAGCAGGTCTATGACTGGAAGAAGTTCAATGCACAGACGAAGAAGTTACAACCCAATGCGGTGATTTTCAGCGATGTGGGTCCGGGATGCCGTTGGGTCGGCAACGAGGAGGGCACCTGCGGGCGCACCTGCTGGTCGCGGCTCGATGTAGAGGGTCGCGAGCCAGGGAAAAACGCCCCGTCGCAGGACACCCTCAACGTGGGCAACTACAACGGTGCGTGCTGGATTCCCGCTGAAACGGACGTCTCCATCCGCCCGGGCTGGTTCTGGCGCGAGAGCGAGCACCCGAAGAGCGTGCAGGAGCTGCTGAAAATCTACTACAACAGCGTGGGCCGCAACTCGTTGCTGCTGCTCAACGTCCCGCCCGACAACCGCGGCCTCATCCCCGCCGAGGACTCGCTGCGTCTTATGGAATTCCGCGCCGCGTTGGACAGTATCTTCGCGCACGATTTAGTGGATGAAGCAGCGGAAGGGAAAGGATATTTCGGGATTTATGTGTCAAATGTCCGCAAAAGCAACCATAGGCACTGCCTTTGCTGGGATAACATCCCTGCTTATATGAACGGGCATGAAAACAACTGTAATTCTTTTCGATATAGCCCATTCCATCTAATTGGAGACAACCATTACGACAACTATTGGGCTACCGACGACACCGTTACGACTGCTTGGGTGGAATTGATATTCAATGAGCCGCAGACCTTCAACCGCGTGATGCTGCAGGAGTACATCCCGTTAGGCCAACGTGTGGAGAAGTTCCATGTTGAGGTAGAGGACGAGAACGGCAGCTGGCGCACCATCGCCGAGGAGACCACCATCGGCTACAAACGGATTGTGCTCACCGAGACAGTTACCACGAAAAAGGTGAGAATAGTCATTGACAAGAGTCGAGCGTGCATCGTTCTAAACAGGGTAGGGCTATTCTTAGACAACATTTACAAGGAATAACCTTCTTAGAACGGAATAAACCCGATGCCCAACTTGAGCCCGAAACAGTAGGCGCCGAGGATGCGGGAACGGGCGTAATTGTCATAATGCAAAGTGGATTCCTCGTAGTAAAGGGATGCCTTGTCCTTCATTTTGGAAAAAGCCACCTGGTAGCCGCCGAAAGTGGTGCCGAGACTTGCGCCTAACGTGAGTTTGAGGCGGTTCAGGAGGATAAAATCATAACCATACTCAAGTTTCATGCCGAAAAGGTTGCCTTTGTTCTCGATGATTTCTTCGTAGGGTTCTGTTGTTCCTTCAATGATGCCCATCAGCAAACCTTCGGTATCCATCTTATAGTGATAGAAGAAGCCGTCGAACTGGAACTTCAGGTAGTGGCCGAGCGGCGCGAAACGGTCGCCGAGGTATTGCTTGTAGTAGGCGTTGAAGCCGTGTGCGACGACGTTTCCGTAAAGTTCGGCTTCGCGCCAATCGGTGGATCCGTAGTATTGGTGTCCTATCCGAAGGCGGCAGTCGCTGCCCTTGAAGGGCGAGTTGTAGTAGTTGTAACCCACGCCCACGGTCCCTTTCTTCCAGACCATCAGTTCGATATTGGGCGAAAGGATGTAGTTGAGACCGAAATAGCGTTTCGCCCCGTCGCTCATGTTCCAGCCCGAACTCACGGGGTTGGGGTTCAGCCATGCGGGGGAGAAGTATCCCTCCATGTTCAGAATCACATGGTTGCCCAAGAAGTTGTACATCTTCGGCTTTACATAGTCCTCTACTTGCTGATACACATAGCCGTTGATGTAGGCCTTGCGCATCACCTCCGAGTTGCTGTAGTGGCCGGAGGCCTCCGTCTTGCCATCGATCACGTCAACGACGCGGAAGTTCACGTCCACGTCGTGCTGGCGGAGGCACAGCACGCTGATGACCACGGGGATGGAGTAGGGGAAGGCGGGTGCAAGCCAAGGCAAAGTGAGTTTGTTGCCGAAGAAACCGCGGCCCGGGGCGTCGGTCACGTGCGCGAAACAGAGCTTGCGGCTACCTAACTCGGCGGCGATGTCGTCGAGGTATTCGGAGGTATGGTAACGCATGTCAATACCTCTGGCATTGGTGAAGTCTTGGTTCCACTGCCGCATCTTCATGAGGTTGTTGTAGGCCTCTGTCTCCGGCTTCGAAAAATCCATGTCGAGGGTCACCGGCGTGATGTGGTTGCGTTTGAGGGCGCGGCACATCAGCTTCTGCAGCCGCTTGGCATTGCGCTTGTCGGTGTCTAAATTCTTGATTTGTCCGTTCTTGTCGTAGGTCAGATAGATTGGGGTGGCGATGAGCATTGCGGTTTCGTTACCGATTTTGGCATCTGTGACTGCGTTCAAGACGGCTTCCATCTCGGCGTTCACCACCGCATCGTTCACCCAGGCCTTGAAGAGCGAGTCGCTATGGATGTCGACCAGCATGTAGTTGACGGTCTTGAACTTGGGGTCGGGCAGCACCTTGGCACTCATGTTTTGCTGTTTGATGCGATCGTACTTGGAGCTGGCGGCTGCGGGGCGCGTGGTGTCACCGCCCGATTTCGCGATTTCATCCATGGTGGTTCCCTGTGGGTAGTCGCAGAAGTCGACGAACTTCATCTTGTTCTTCACGAAGATGTCGTTGATGAGGTCTTTGGCAATGTTTTGCAGATACTCGTCTTCGGGATTGGCTTGCATGGCGGCCCATGCTTTGCGCAGGGCGAGTACGGCGTATTCGTTGCGGCTCATCTTGGAGAGGAAGTAGTTGACCTGCTGTTGCTCGCCCTCCACATCGCGGTAGGGTTCCATGCATGCGCTGGGCTGCCCGGTGCCTTTGTGTTTGGAGGCCCCGTAGTAGGCAGTGGCCGAGGCGCGTTGCAGGTAGGCATTGTCGGGGAACGTCTGTTCCAACACATATATGTTATAGATGGCCTTGTCGTAGTCGTGGTTGACCAAAAACCGCTCGATGCAGGCGAAGCGGGCAACGTTGCGCAGGCTCGTGAACTGCTCTTCCGGTTGCACAAAAGTTTTGCGGCCTTCATTGGAGAACTTGCTCACCAAGCCATTGGCCAACGTGCGTCGTTTCTCCACGTTGGGGTGGGTGAGCAGCGTGTCGATCATGTTGGAGCGGTCGGGGATGTTGGCGACCGTCTTCAGAAAGTAGTTGTTGGGGAAATGGTAGAAGTCGGTCTCCACCTCGGAACGCTGGAACGGGATTTCGTCGAAGGGCAGGTCGGCGTAGAGCAGCACGTCGAAGATGCCGTTGATGATCTCGTAGCTGTAGGGGGAATCCTTGTAGTAGGTGAGCAGTCCGACGCGGTCAGCGGCGAATTCCTGCTCGCGGGAGAACTGGTGGTAGCGCATGTAGCGGCTCACAGCGTCTTTGTCTTTGCTTTTCGAGTTGCCGGCCTTGCCGTGATGCTCGCTGTAGTGGGCAATCTCATGCGCCAGCACGAAGGCCAGTTCCGCCTCGTTGGTGACCTGCGCCAGCATCCCCATGGTCACCAAGATGGTGCCGTTCGGCAGCGAGTAGGCGTTCACCAGGGTGCTCTGCAGGATATAGACGTGGACTTCCTGCTGCAGCTGCGGGTGGTTGACCAGCAGCTTCTCCTTGATGTTGTCGAGATATTGGTTCATCTCGGTGCCATAGAGGATTCTGCCCTGATTGAGCATGGAGACGAGGAACGGGTTGTATTCCTTGGCCGACTTCGGGGTGTTCGCGGCCTTCTTCAGGTCGGCGGGGAAACTGCCCTGCGACTCTATCGGCGCGTAGTTGTAGACCGAGAGCTGCGGCTGGGCGAAACTCGTGATAGAACACAAAATTAGTATTGCCAATAACAACTTCTTCATTGCTTTTTTTAATTTTTTTAGTCTGCAAAAATAACAACTTTATCTATTTCTTAAGACGCAAATCTTCTGAAAAGTTGCGGATTGTTTGTTTTTTTTCAGCTTTGTTTCTGGAAGGTAGAAAATTTAGGATATAGCATAAATAACACTCAAGAAAAAAGTATACTTTTGCACTTTGAATTTTTTATGAAATTTGGCAATGAATAAAGTGAGAATTTGGACGGTAGCTGTCACCTTAGTCGTTTGTAATTCAATAAATTGTGCTTTTGCGCAGAAGAACAAGGTGGATTACCCGCAGGCTGAATGGTCTAAGGCGGCAGTCATCCTGATGCACACCCCCGGACAGGAACTGTTCAATGGGGTGATTCACCCTTTGGCGGGACTTTTCGAGGATTATTTCGATGTGGACAAGGCGGCTGCGGAACATCGGAACTACATCAAGATGCTGCAGAAGAACGGCATCAAGGTCTATACGGTGCGGCAGATTTTGGAGGAGACGGGCATCGACAGCTTGCGTGCTCTGGCGGGCGAGCTGCTCCAATACGATGTCACCACGCTCGATGATGACGCGGCGGCTGATGCCGACCGTTACAAGAAGGAGGTGATCGCCAAAATGAGCCGTGCCGATCTGATCCGCTGCATCCTGTTGCAACCCACGGTGGTGCTATACAAAACGGGTACGAATACAGGTTACGAAGCCCAATATGTGCAAAATCCTCTGATGAATCTCTATTTCACCCGCGACCAAAGTATCACTACTCCGCGCGGCCATGTGATATGCAACATGAACTCCTTGCAACGGGAACCTGAGGCCGACATTATCAGTCTTTGCTACGCGCACCTCGGTCTGAAGCCGATTCTTCGTATCCAAGACGAGGGACGCTTGGAAGGTGGCGACTACTTGCCCGCCGGCACCCTGTCGTTTATCGGATGCGGCATGCGCACGAACGACGAGGGCATCCGGCAGTTGATGGAGGCGGACGCTTTCGGCCACGACACCGTGGTGGTGGTCCGCGACCACAAGTTCTGGCAGATGCAGATGCACCTCGACACCTATTTCAATATTATCGACAAAGACCTTTGCACGCTGACTTCCAGTCGGTTGAATGCACAGAATGACGATCCGGAGTACGTTACTTGCGACCTATGGGTTCGTGCGCCCGGCACGAAAAAATACACCCTTTTGCAGAAGGACCGCTCATTTGTGGAATTCCTGCAGGATCGTTTTGAGATTATCCCCATCGACAGCGAAGATGAGATGCACTATGCCAACAATTTCCTGACCATCGCGCCGCGTCACATCATGGCGGTGGGCGGTCAGTCGAAGGCCTTGCAGCAGCGCTTTGCCGAAGCCGGCGTGAAGGTGGAGTGGATCCCGTTAGAGAGCCTCATCAAGGGCTACGGCGCTGCCCACTGCATGACGCAGGTCCTGAAGCGGCAGGCACGCTGGTAGTCGCCGTTAGACAGGTAAGGGTACGGTTAACTGCTAACTGCTAACTTCCACCAGCAGCCCCTTCAGGTATTCCCCTTCCGGGTGGAAGATGCTGACGGGGTGACAAGGGGCGTGCTGCAGGTGGCGCACCACGCGGACGTTCTTGCCGGCGAGGGCGGCGGCGGAGAAAACCAACGTCTGGAAGTCGTCGCGGCTGATGGCCTGCGAGCAGGAGAAGGTGAAGAGCAGCCCGCCGGGACGGATTTTCTCCATCGTCTTGCGGTTGATGTTGCGGTAGCCCTTGATGCCTTGCTCCTTCACGCGGTGGTGCTTGGCGAAGGCCGGCGGGTCGAGGATGATGAGGTCGTAATAATGGTCGGGCATGCGGTCGAGGAAGGCGAACACGTCCTCGCAGACGGCATTGTGCCGCTGGGCGAAGTCGCCGCCCATGAGCCGCACGTTCTCCTCCACAAGGTCGATGGCCTTCTGCGAAATATCTACGGAATCTACTTGTTGCGCCCCGCCGCGCAGGGCGTATAGGGAGAAGCCGCCGGAGTAGGAGAACATGTTGAGGACGGTACGGTCCTTTGCCAACTCGCCTACCATGGCGCGACTGTCGCGCTGGTCGAGGAAGAAGCCCGTCTTCTGCCCGTTGAGGATATCGATTTTGAAGAGGATGCCGTTTTCGGAGGCGATGACTTCCGCGTCGGGCTGGCCGTAAATCCAGCCGCTGTTGAGAGCCGTCGTTTCCTCTTCATCGGTTTCAATGGCGGTTTTGAGGCAGATGGCCTGTGTATCGGGGATGAGTTCGGTGAGCAGTTCCGC
Organism: Bacteroidales bacterium; assembly: GCA_017395245.1. Taxonomy (GTDB): domain Bacteria; phylum Bacteroidota; class Bacteroidia; order Bacteroidales; family WCHB1-69; genus F23-D06. Next base: position 81,722 of record JAFPVR010000064.1, read on the forward strand.
GAGGATCTCACGCAGGCGGTACATGCCCATGGAGTGCACCTGCATGACGAGGTGGCGGCCATAGACATCGATGATGAGGCCGGGCATACCGTCGCCCTCGCCGTTGACAAGGCGGTACATGGTGGTCTGCGGGTTCGGCAGCAGGATCTTGCGCCGAAACTCGATGGCGTTCAGCAGCTTCTCGCGCCAGAAGTCGCGGTCGATGCTGCGCTGTTCGAAGCTGAAGAGGCGCACGGCGATGGTGGTGGGCTGGTAATGGCCCGTGGCGAGGTACTGGCGCTGTGCGTCATATACCTCCACGATGTCGCCGTCGTGTAAGTCTTTGTCTTTGCGAGCGATGGCGCCGGAAAAGATCCAAGGGTGCCGCCGCTGTAGGGATTTCTCCTTGCCAGGGCGCAGGGTGATGCGGGGGAGAGTGGAACTGTTCATGCCGCAAAAATACGATTTTTTCGAAATAGCCTCACACTGCGCACTTCGTTCGCTTGTGTAGGGTTATTGAGGTTTCGTGTCGGCAAGTGAAGTGTTCCCGAAAGTCTTAAGTCTCAAGTTCTAAGTCTTAAATTTGAGTTAAAGTCCTATTGTTCAGTGTTATACGGCGCATTGTCCTCGGCCACGAGATTCTCAGTCGTTTCTTTTGGCTCATAAACGACAACTCCTTTTTCGTAAAGGTATTCGGGGGCAATGTCGATGGAACCATTCTCCCAAGTCACTGTCCAGCCATCCAATGTGATGTTGTGGAATGTTTGCTTATTCTGCAAAGGGCTGAAAACAGGGAACTGCTGGATAAGTGGCTTGCAGTCAAATGTTTTCACGCTGCCATTGTTAAAAGTCAGCCGTAGCATATAATTGTCAAGTGCTTCTGCAGCGACAACCCAAATAATATTATTGATTTCTTCCATAATTACTCTAAGGGTTTAATTGTGTTCAAAGGTTCTCCATTTTCCATTCTTCTCCAGTTTTCCCGTAGCTCATCTTTGTGCAAATCTAACCACTTATATACAAGTTCTAAAGCCCTTCTACTCATGGATCCAGTCATTTTGCCTGTGGAGATGTCAATAAGAGCGCGGAATTCGTTGTACCTGACATGAAAATGTGGTGGGTTGTGGTCTGGGAAATACATGGTGATGATAATGCCATAAAATCGACTAATTTCGGACATGATAGACGTTTTTAGTGTTTGTTTTTTTTAGTGCGGCAAAGATATAATTTTTTTGATATTAGTGTATGAAATTTTAATATTTATATCATTTTTCTAAGAAGAAAAATCAATGCCATCCGTCAATGTCAATGCCGACGAAATCGCCGTTGATATCGAAGGTGTAGGCCGCCCACATTTTGTAGTAATCGATGCTCGGATAATACCAGATGCGGATGACGTAGTGCTCGTCCACGACCTCCAGGGAGATGAGCTTCCCGTATTTTTTGAAATCGCGTCCACGACGTGACATATCGTCATGAATATAGGAAAGCATTTTGTTGATATGCGGCACTTTTTGCAAATGTCTCTCTGGAAGATCACCGCAGAACAAGTTCTCCGCTCCTGTGAACAGCCATGTTCCATCTTGCCGATACCCTTTTTGAATGCTGTCGCTAAAAACTATGTAATACAGCTTGCCTTTATAGTTTACCTCAATGTAAACATTCGTGGTGTCGTCAGGTCTCTCCACTTTTGTCCGCACTTTTTTGGGTAATTGGTTGTATGTTATGACCTTTTCTCGATACAGGGTTCCATTTCTGAAAATGCACTTACGGCTTAATCCATGCGGCTCCGTGCTGCGTCCTTTTACTGTGATAATTTCTGGACCGTTGACATAATAGTGCAAAATTTGACCTTTTGATAAATTGAGTACGGCATTCCAATAATCATCTCTGCCATCGCAAACCATTAAATATCTGCTGTTTAAACAGTCGTATTCTCCAGGGATGGCGAAGTTGATGCTCACACAAGTGTCGCCGTCTTCTTCCACATAAAAGATGTATTGACGGACGTATTGATAAAACCAGGGAGCCGTGAGGGCGCGTCGAATAGTTTGAGAAGAGTCGGCTTTAAGATCCAGTTCTTTGGCTAACAAGATTTCAGCACGCTGAACCTCCTTCAGTCCAGCATGAATGGTAATGCCTTCTGAAGAGTTCGATGTATGTTCCCAAATAGACATGTAACCACGAAAGGGTTGGGTCACATGGTAATTCAGCAAAAAACCGACAATACCTTTGTCATTACGGCATTCATAAAACGTGATGCTTGTGTCGATATAGGAGCACAGTTGTTTGGCAATGGGGCTTTTGTAACTCGAGGTGTCATGCTTAACCAAAGAGATTTCCGTTACGGGAATCGGTCGCAAGTGTTCCAACTCCTGAGAGAAAGTAGTCCCCATGGTCAGCAGTAGCAGTGTGGTTGCAATGATGAACTTTTTCATAAAAATGAGGCTTCAATCGGCAAAAGTACAAAAAATGTAAATCCTCTGTGCTCTCGCAAAATAAAACCACCCCTGCCATCGTTGTACTTCTCAAAAAAGAAAAACAATATGAAAAACACATACGTTAGTATCATTTTGATGGCACTCCTGTTTGTCGCTTGCGGGCATTCATCTAAAAAGGCGACCGTGGAGGAACCGGTTTCTGAGGAGGCTCTGTTAGAACAGACCGCTGAAGAAGAGAACCTTTCGGAGTTCCAGCGGACGCAGTTCGTCCCGACGTTGGAGTCTCCCATCTGTTCGGACACCAACGCGGTCTATTGCGCCACGTTGCTGTTCGCGTGGGATGAAGTTCGCAAAATCGTCGGCACGCCATTGACCATTCCCGACAAATACCACGATTTGAAGCTGCTCAATGCCTCCACGTCGTTTCGAGATGTGCTGAAACCTGGTGAATATGAGGCTGTTGGCGAAGTGAAAGGGGATTACATCTTCACTCGCGCCTCGTTTGAGAAAAAGCTGCCGTTTGACTACAAACTTCAGAAATATGAGCACAAGCTGAAGTTTGACGGGCAAAAGGTGGCCGCTTTCGGGGTGGAGGGCGACGACCATGAGGATATGAAACAAATCGTGGAAATTCTGTACTATAAAAACGACAAGAACTTCATTGTCAAGTTAAAACCCACGGATGAAGAGCACGAAATCGTCCTTTTCAAAACGGAAAAGAAGTATGGGACGATGGCGGAGATGACGGCCGCGACGGACAGTTTGATCCAGCTTGGGAAGAAAGAGCGGGTAGTGGCCAACAAAAAGTGGAAATATCAGTTTCTGAGTGATGACGTGGTGATGGTTCCTGATATAGACTTCGACATCAGTGCCTCTTTTGACAAACTGGTGGGCAATATTTTTGAGGCGAATACGAAGACGTATAAGATTCTGAAGGCATGGCAGCGGACAGCTTTCAAGTTGGACGAGGCAGGTGCGGAGGTGAAGAGTGAAGCGGAGTTTGAAGTCGTACTGCTCAGTATAGAGCAAGAAGAGGAAACGAAACCGACACCCAAGAAGATGATTTTCGACAAACCGTTTTTCGTGATGCTCCGCCGCACCGATGCTACAAATCCCTATTTCTGTCTCTATGTGGCGAACCCGGAGCTGTTAGTACGGGAATAGTGTGAGGTAGCGTGTCTCTGGCACGCCGCCGACGCACGTGCGCGCCGTACCCCACACTGCGGCTTCGCCTTGTGTGGGGTTAATTGCACTACGTGCGTCTTGCCTCTTCGAGGCTGCTCAAAGAAGAGTTTTTTATAGTAAGTCTGAAAAGTCCCAAGTCTCAAGTCTTAAGTCTCAAGTCTTTTTTTCACCGCTCCCGCCCGTATATCCAAAAAAATCCTATTTTTGCCTCCCGTATTTTAAGCCAATAATGATATGAAAATCGGTTTTGATAACGGGAAGTATCTGAAAATCCAGTCAGAGCACATCAAGGAGCGCATCGCGCAATTCGGACACAAACTTTATTTGGAATTCGGCGGGAAGCTGTATGACGACTTCCACGCCAGTCGTGTGTTGCCGGGGTTCCAGCCCGACAGCAAGTTGCGGATGCTCACGCAGTTGCAAGACGATGCGGAGATTGTAATCGTTATCAGTGCCGTGGATATCGAGAAGAACAAGGTGCGCGGCGACCTGGGTATCACCTACGACGAGGATGTGCTGCGTCTTCGCGACATCTTCATCGCCCGTGGCTTCTTGGTCAGCGGGGTGGTGATCACCCACTACAACGGCCAGGCCAGCGCGATGGCCTACCGCCAGCGGTTGGAACGCCTCGGCATCAAGGTCTATTACCATTATATCATTGAAGGCTATCCCACCAATGTGGGGCTTATCGACTCACCCGACGGCTTCGGTCGGAACGAGTATGTGGAGACGACACGCCCGTTGGTGGTCGTGACGGCGCCAGGTCCCGGCAGCGGCAAGATGGCGGTCTGCTTAAGCCAGCTCTATCAGGAGAACGAGCGAGGGGTGAAGGCCGGTTATGCCAAGTTCGAGACCTTCCCGATTTGGAACCTTTCGTTGAAACACCCCGTCAACATTGCCTACGAGGCCGCCACCGCCGACTTAGAGGACGTAAACATGATCGACCCGTTCCACTTGGAAGCATACGGCAAGATGGCCGTCAACTACAACCGCGACGTGGAGATTTTCCCGGTGCTGAACGCCATTTTCGAGGGCATCTACGGCGAGAATCCTTACAAGTCGCCCACGGATATGGGCGTGAACATGGCCGGCTACTGCATCTCCGACGATGCGGTGTGCTGCGAAGCTTCCAAAGACGAGATTATCCGCCGCTATTTCACCGCGCTGTGCAATGTCGTGGACGGTAAATCCACCGAGCAGGAGGTCAACAAGATATCGTTGCTGATCAAGCGGGCGGACATCACGGTGGAGGACCGCAAATCGATTATCGCGGCTCGCAAGCGCAAGGAGGAGAGTGGAGTGGCCTCGTCTGCCATCGAACTCGCCGACGGCACCATTATCACCGCCCAGACCAGCCCACTGTTAGGACCGAGCGCCGCGCTGCTGCTCAACGCCACGAAGCATCTGGCGGGCATCGACCACGAGCTCAGGCTGATTCCGCAGGCCATGATCGAGCCCATCCAGCGCACCAAGGTGAACCTGCTGCACGGTCATAATCCGCGCCTACACACGGATGAAGTGTTGGTCGCCCTCTCCATGCTCAGCCTCAACGACGAGAACTGCCGCAAAGCCTTAGCCTGCCTGCCGCAATTGGACGGTTGTCAAGCACATACCACCGTCATGCTCAGCGAGGTGGACCACAAGATTTTCAAGAAACTGGGGGTTGGGCTCACCTGCGAACCCATCCGAAAGGGAAAGTGACACGCCGACCCAAGAGTATATTCTCATCGGTCTATGAGAATATAGGCGTTGGCCCATGAGAATATATGCGTTGGCTTATGAGAATATATGCGTTGGCCCATGAACGTATGTTCGTAAGCGAGGTGGACCACAAGATTTTCAAGAAACTGGGGGTCGGGCTCACCTGCGAACCCATCCGAAAGGGGAAATAGGAATTTTCCATCTGTAGAGACGTGGTGCACCGCGTCTCTACATGTGTCCGTCCACAAAAAAAACAGGACTGTCACCAATCTGACAGCCCTGTTTTGCAATGTCGTTTTTCGTCGTTAATTATTCTACATTCATAATTCAGCATTCAGCATTCAGCTTTCAGCATTCATAATTAGAACACCCCCAGCAACCACGCGATCAGCACCCCCAGATAGTTGCCCGCGGCGTAGCCGGCGAGGCCGATGACGATGCCGCTGAGGAGCACCTTGCGGTTGCCCAAGGCCTCCACGATAGGCGGCACGAACGGCGGCGAGCAGAGCAGGCTGATGTGGCCTACGGTGAAAAGGTCGCCCTCCACCTTGAAAATCTTGCAGATGATGAGGTGCAGCACGATGGAGGTGAGCATCACGAAGACGATGAACCAGAGGATTTGCAGGGAACCTTTGATGTGGTGGATGTCGAACTTGGAGGCCACTACAATGCTGAAAATCAAGATGAAGAACATGCCCAGCTCGAAGGTCTTGGGCAGGGCGCGCACCTTCGGGCTGAAGGAGGCGATGATGGCGAGGGTGGTAATGGTCAGGATGACGACCAACTCATTGAGCTTGCCCGTGATGAGCAGCGAGAGTCCCGCGCCGACGGCCAGCATGCCGAGCGAGAGCAGGAATCCGAGCATCATGCGCCCGAACGTCTTGGGCTGCAGCATCCCCTTATAGTTCTCGAAACTTTCCGTTTCAATCTGTTCTTCCGGTTCCGTAACTTCAGTCTCTTCCTTGGCGGGCAGCAGCTTGCGGAACACCTTGTAGCCGCCGGCCACGATGAAGACGATGAACGGGAGGGTGGCGATTTCCTCGAAGGTCAGCGTCATGGTGATAAGCGAGGGATCGACCTCCAGCATGTGGCCGAGGGCGGAGAAATTCATGGTGCCGCCGGTGTAGATGCCGGTCATCATGGCCGCCACGCGGTCGAACTGCGGGATGCCGGCGTTGCGGAAGAGGAAATAGCCCGACACCACGGCAATCAGGACGGAAACCAGGCCGCCGATGAGCACCGCCATGGTCTTCGGCAGCGACTTCGTCCACAGTTTGAAATCCGAGTTGAAGAGCATCAGCGGGATGGCCAAAGGCACCGCGACGTTCATCAGTGTCTTCTGCATCGACTCGAGGGCTTCCGCGCCGGGCTCCGTGCCCGTGGGCAGGAATCCGATCAACGCCGCGATGATGCCCACGGCATACGCCATAATGACGGTGCCGATGCTTTTTGCCCATCTGTACTTGTTGAAAATCAGGATGATAAGGATGGGGAAGACGAAGTAACCAATCAGGGTAATCACGTTAATCATAGGCTTTGATATTATCGGATTTGAAATGGCAAAAGTACAATTTTTTTATATTTATTACCTGGTGCGGAGTTCGCAATCCATTTGCTGTTTTAATCTCAAGGCAACCAAATCGTGTCGTTCGTTGGAGTCATCATATTGCTGATACTGAATCCCAAAGGGTCCAAACCAGGTTCCTGAATGTTGACATGAGAGATCTTATGATGCTTGTCCATAGAAAGCACTGTGACGGCTTTTGTTTGGGTTGAATCTGTACCTGTATGTACATTGTAAAACAAGACAAAATCTTTTGAGGGAGAGTAATAATATATGTCAGCCTCGTCAGCTATGGCACTGGGAATAGTGCAGGTGTCCAGATGTGTGATATGCGAAAAGGCCATCAGCAGATCACCTTGTTTTTTGCTATCGTTAGTATGGATAAAGTAAAGCGTGTTGTCGGGGAATTCGGAGTGTTGCTGCAGAAGCTCTTCCTGATTAAACGCAAAATGGTAATAACGATGGGCGTTTGTCCGGATCAGGGTTTTATATTCGTATTGGCTGATAGGGGCGTCTGTTGAATAGATAAGGGCGTTTTCAGGTATTTTGTCGAAAAAATGATCTTGTGCGACAAGTTCTGTGACCGCAATACGGTTTTGTGTTTTCTTCCATTCTTTGCCTAAAAGGTCATTAACATAGTAAGACAAAACGGCACCGATGAAGAAAAGTACACACCAAATTGCGCAAATGACCCGTTGGATAGGCTTTGTGGAACATATTTTGATGGATACGGTGATGATGAGGGCAAGAACCAACATTATTCCGAAATAGGAATAAAAAGAGGTGACGTATGTCCGCATCGAGGTGGCATATTCCGAATTGTATTTTTCTGCTATGGCGATCAGGATGTGAGCGGAAAAAGCAAAAAGCAAGGCGGAAACAACACCTACGACGATTTTTTTCCAAGATAGTGTTTTAAAATCGGCTTTGTAGAGGATAAACCAAAGAAGGCAGCATTGCAACAATGCGTTGATGTAAGCAAGTGCGGGAGCATGGGTGAGGATATAAAAAATATTGTTGTAATGACCGGAAACCAATGGAGAGTTTTCTGCCAGAAGCTCCCTTACATCGTCGAACCAATATGTTCTGCAGGGCAGTGTGTAAAAGGTGCAGTTGCTCAGAATCGTGAAGAAGTTGGCCAGACTGAAATGGTGGGCGATGGTGGCCCCGTCATATAAATGGATGTCGTCTATTGTCCGGGTCAAGTAAAGGCGATAACCCAGATAACAAACCATATACAGTGCTATCACGGCAATATAGGGCACGATTTCCCTGTAGAACGACCTGCTTTTCAGGGTTTGGATGAAGCCTGACTGTCGCCAGTTCCGAATGAGGATATAGCAGCAGAAAAGGAGTGTGAAAACAAGATAGTTTTCATAAAACAGGTAAGAAATGAACAGGAGGAGTGCGCTGACAAGAATTCGCCAGTAGCCGTTATTTTCGGTGTAATTAATAAAAAGGAGTATGCCGCTCAAGAAAATCAGAAAACTGAAAGGAAAATAGAACGGGAACGCGGTGGGGAGGGAAAAGCTTTCGTGGCCGACAGACAGGCTGAAAATAAGCAATAAGAAAGTGAGCGCCCCAATTCTCTGAGATTTGAAAATGCGATATATGATGTATGAGAAAAACAGATAACAACCTATCAAGGGAAGATATTGAACGGCCTTTGTCCATGCAAAACTGTCAAGGAGATATGGAATATAATAGAAATACTTGGTGAGGAGAAAATAAAATCTACCGGCGCATTGTGCATAGATGTTGGCGTCTGTCAACCAATAGCGCCAACCGCAGTGGGCCGCGTTATAGTATTGGAAATCATCACAGTTGGTGAAACCGACTTGGAAAAACGGTAATAGAGTGATGATGGCAGTGACCGAATATGCCAAAATCCAAATGAATTTTTCTTGTTTAGTCATAGGACTCCTCGATTTCTTGGATGACATAATGCGGGCGTTGTTTCACTTCGTCGAAAATAAAGCCGATGTAATAGCCGATGGCACCGGTGACAAAGAGCTGGATGCCGGCAAAAGCGCTCAGGAAAATCACGATGGTGGTGTAGCCGGAAACGGGGGTGTCAATAATCCACATCACAATGGAGTAGATGATGAGGAAGATGCTCAACAAGACAAAGACAAGTCCGGAGTAGATGCCGATTTTCAGAGGGGCTTTGGAGAAAGAAGCGATGGCGGAGAAGGAGAATTTCAGCAGTTTTCTGTAAGAGTATTTGCTTTGGCCGGCGGCGCGTGAGGGAGCTTCGTAGCAGATGGAATCTTTTTCGAAGCCGATGTTCTGGACGATGCCGCGCAGGAAGCGAGTTCGCTCGCGGTAGTCAGTCCGCAGCACGTCGATGACCTTTTGTGACAGCAGGAAGAAGTCAGAGGCGCCGGGTTGAAGCTTGGCATCGGACATCTTGTTGATGATACGGTAGAACAATCTGGAACTCAAGTGCTTGCCAGCGCTCCCGTCGGCACGGTCGGTCCGGATCATGGTCACCACATCCTTGCCTTGCTGGTAGAGCGAGAACATCTGCGGCAGCAGTGCGGGCGGATGCTGCAAGTCGCTGTCCATGCATACGGCGGCTTCCCCACGGCAATGGTCAAGTCCGGCAATCATGGCCGCTTCATGGCCGAAATTACGGGAGAGATGGATGACCCTCACCCGTTTGTCTTTCTCCATCAACTGTTTCAGTATCTGACGGCTGTTGTCCCGACTTCCGTCGTTGACGAACAGCAACTCGAAGTCGGCGGTGTCGGCCAGGGTGTCAATAACAGCGGATATCTCCCGATGGAAAAGTGGCAATACCGATTCCTCGTTGTAAACCGAAACGATGATGGAGTATAGGGGCTTTTGCATATTTGTCAAAAATGAAGTTGCAAAAATACACAATATTCTCGAATAAGTATGTGATCTTGCATGAATTTTTCACAACGCAAAAGATAATGGCCAATGTTTTGATGTGGTCGCTACAAAATCCAAACAATTTTTTCCCTTTCCCGAAGTCCCGAAATTTTTTGTACTTTTGCAGCCTCATTAATATAAAAAGAAAAAGAGTTAATATGCGTCCTGATTTCAGTAACGTCGACTTCAAGAAGCTCCCGCAAAACCCGACGGATTTCCGTCAGTGGGAGAAAGATAACAACATCATTTCCAATTGGATGACCTCTGAGCAGATTCCGGTGAAGCAGGTCTATGGTGCCGACGATTTGCTCGGCATGGAGCACCTCAACTACGCCTCGGGAATTCCGCCGTACCTGCGCGGACCCTACTCGATGATGTACGTGTTCCGTCCGTGGACCATCCGCCAGTACGCCGGATTCTCCACCGCCGAGGAGTCCAACGCCTTCTACCGACGCAACTTGGCTGCCGGTCAGAAAGGTCTGTCTGTGGCCTTCGACTTGGCCACGCACCGCGGCTACGACTCCGATCACCCGCGTGTGGTGGGTGATGTGGGTAAGGCTGGTGTGGCCATCGACTCCATCCTCGACATGAAGATTCTGTTCGACCAGATTCCGTTGGACAAGATGTCCGTCTCCATGACGATGAACGGTGCCGTGCTGCCGATCCTTGCGTTCTACATCATCGCCGCCGAGGAGCAGGGCGCGACGCTCGACCAGCTGTCGGGCACCATCCAGAACGATATCCTCAAGGAGTTCATGGTGCGTAACACCTACATCTATCCGCCTGCCCACTCCATGAAGATCATCGCCGACATCTTCGAGTTCACGGCCAAGAACATGCCGAAGTTCAACTCCATCTCCATTTCCGGCTACCACATGCAGGAGGCCGGTGCCACCGACGACATCGAGTTGGCTTACACGCTGGCCGACGGTTTGGAGTACCTTCGCGCCGGTGTGAAC
>JAFPVR010000017.1 GCA_017395245.1 Bacteroidales bacterium
AGTCTTTCGTCTATTGACAATGCGGTTTTTGATTTCTGTGATAGTCTCTCCGCAATCTATATTCGTAACGGCACAAAAAATCATTTTAAAGAATTACTTACTAAAGATTTGCATGGCAAATTAATAGAGGTTGTTTGATGGCGAATTATTCTTTTTTGTTTGTTAGCGACTACAATAATTGCAAAAAGGAGTGATAATCCAAGATACTGGTTAGTTCCGAAAACCTACAACATCGGTTCGCTTTTATACACCTTTAACACGTTCTTTATGTCTATCTTTGTTCTTTCATAAAGAACAAAGTTTATGAACGTCAAAACATTTATAGACAGACCGTTGCTTTCCATTGTCATCAGCGTGTTTATTGTGGCGTTAGGGGTGATTGCGCTCTTTTCGCTGCCGGTGGAGAAATATCCAGATATTGCACCTCCCACCATCAATGTGTGGGCTTCCTATCCGGGTGCGAGTGCGGAAACCGTTCAGAAGAGTGTGGTTACGCCCTTGGAGGAGGCCATCAACGGCGTGGAAGGCATGACCTACATGAAATCGTCGGCGAGCAACGGTTCAGCAAGTGTTAGGGTATATTTCGAACAGGGTGCCAATGCCGATATGGCGGCAGTGAACGTACAAAACCGCGTCATCCAAGCGCAGGGACAGTTGCCCGCCGAGGTGCTGCAAATCGGCGTTTCTACTGAAAAACAGCAACCTGGACAACTCCGCATCATCGCTTTGGAGAGTCCCAACGGTACTTACGACGAGAACTTCCTGAACAACTACTTCTACAACAACCTGCGGCCTGCCATCCTGCGCATTAACGGTGTGGGCAAGGTGGAGGTATGGGGTGCGCAATACGCCCTTCGCATCTGGCTCAAACCCGATGTAATGGCGCGTCACTCGCTGATGCCGAGTGACATTGGCGCGGTGTTGGCCGAGCAGAACATCGAAGTGTCTGTGGGTGCATTGGGTGAGAACTCCGACAATGTGTTCCAGTACTCGCTGCGCTACACGGGTCGTAAGACGGAACTCTCCGAGTTCGAGAACTTGGTCATCGCCTCGCTTCCCACCGGCGAGGAACTGCGGCTGAGAGATGTGGCCGACATTGAACTGGGTCAGTCGGATTATGCCTTCACCAACCGCATCAACGGCCATCCTGGCGTGATGGGTGCGGTGCATCAGGTGGCGGGTTCCAACGCCACCAAAATCAACCTCGAAATCGACAAACTTATCCGCGAGGTGGAGCAGTCTTTACCCAAGGACATCAAAATTGTCACCTTCGACAACACCAACGACTTCCTTTTCGCCTCCATCCACGAGGTGGTGGTGACGCTCATCATCGCCATTTTGTTGGTGTTAGTGGTGGTCTTCTTCTTTCTACAGGACTTCCGCGCCACGCTGATTCCCGCTATCAGTATCATCGTGTCGCTCATCGGCACCTTCGCCTTTATGAAGATAGCAGGATTTTCTGTCAATCTATTGACACTCTTCGCTTTAGTGCTGGTTATCGGCACGGTGGTAGACGACTCTATTGTGGTAGTGGAGGCGGTGAAAGCGCGGCAAGGTAGAGACGCAAAATTTTGCGTCTTTACAACCTCGGCCCACAAAGCCACAGAGGATGCCATGAACGGCCTTTCGGTCACGTTGTTCACCACGACTTTGGTGTTTATGGTCATCTTCATTCCTGTGTCGTTCATGGGCGGCACCACGGGCATCTTCTTCAAGCAGTTCGGTCTGACGATGGCGGTGGCGGTGGGTATCTCGTTCCTCAATGCGTTGACGTTGGCACCGGCGTTGTGCGCGTTGATTTTGAAACCAACACCCGTAGAGACGGGGCGCGCCCCGTCTCTACAATCGCGAATCCTTACCGTTTATACCTCCACCTTCTCCACCCTTCTGAAACACTACACCGACATGGTCCATTGGTTGCTTAATCGCAAATGGGTGGTGGCTGGCAGCGTTACCGTCGCTATTGCGCTGATGTTGGTGCTGTTCAAGATCGTTCCCACAGGCTTTGTCCCCAATGAAGATATGGGCACTATTTTCGTAGAGATCAACACGCCGGCGGGCTACACGATGGAGAAAACCCGCGAGGTGATGAACCGCTTCAGTGACCAGATTCAGCAGTTGCCGGCTGTAGAGTCGGTAGGTGGCGTGGTGGGTGTCGGTGCGGGAAGCAACGGCGCGGAGGTCTTTGTGCAGCTGAAACCCTGGAAGCAACGCAGGGGCTATGAGAACTCCTCCACGGGAGTGATGGAACAGATTAACGAACTGTTGTCCATGGAGCGTGAGGCACAATCCTTTGCGATGGAGCCGGGCATGATTGAGGGTTACGGTGGTGGTGGCGGTTTCGAGTTCTCAGTGCAAGACAGAAACGGCATGGATGTCCGCACCTTGAAGGAGATTACCGACCGTTTTACGGAGAAGCTTAGCCAACGTCCCGAAATAGGCGACATCTATTCCAACTACGATGTCAACTACCCGCAATACCGTGTAGATGTGGACGTTTCGCGCTGCAAGAAGGCGGGTGCGTCGCCCGCCACGGTACTCAATGAGCTGGGCGCCTACCTTGGCGGTGACTATATCTCCAACTTCAACAAGTACGGCAAAGTCTATCAGGTTACCACACAGTTGCGTCCGTCTGACCGCATCCGGCCTGAGTCGCTCAACCAGCTCTTCGTCCGTTCGGAAGATGGAGACATGCTGCCTATCAGCCAGTTCATCACACTTACGAAAGAGTACATGCCGCAAACCTTGAACAGTCTCAACATGTTCCGCTGCATCGATGTGAGCGGCAATGTGGCGCAGGGCGGCAGTACGGGCAGTGCCATCAAGGCCATCCAAGAAGTGGCAGCAAAAGAGCTGCCGGTGGGTTATAGTGTGGAATTCAGCGGCATTACCCGCGAGGAGAGTCGCACCTCTGGCCGCGTGGTCATCATTTTCATCATTAGCGCACTCTTCGTCTATTTAGTGATGGTGGCGCTCTATGAAAGCCTCTTCATCCCGTTAGCGGTGATGCTGGCGGTGCCCTTCGGGTTAGCAGGCAGTCTGCTCTTTGCCAAGCTCTTCGGTGTGGAGAACAACATCTACATGCAGATCGGTCTCATCATGTTGGTAGGCCTGCTGGCAAAGACGGCCATTCTGATTACGGAATATGCCTCGCAGAGCCGGTCGAAAGGGCTTTCCATTCGCGATGCCGCCCTGCAGAGCGCAAAGGAGCGTCTGCGACCGATCCTGATGACCTCGTTGACGATGATTTTCGGCATGTTGCCCCTGATGTTCGCCACCGGTGCCGGTGCCAACGGCAGCCGCACCATTGGCGTTTGCGTAGTGGGCGGTATGTTGTTCGGAACCTTAGGTTTATTGGTTACTGTACCGGCCTTGTTCACGGTGTTCCAAAAATTACAGGAACATTTCAAGCCCATTGAAAGAAAGGAGGATAAAGAATGAAAAACAATCAGCCCAATATCACCCTTGCGCCCTTGCAGCCCGACGATCGCGAGCAGTTCATCCGCGACAACCAATGGGCGTTCAAGTACGGTGCACAGCAAGAGTTTGGCTTGCGCGACACTCGAACTGAAGAAGGCGAAGAGGTCATTTCGCGCACTACGATTGAAAACTCCATTGACGGAGAGGACGCTGAAGCCTACCGCATTCTTTTGGATGGCGAAAAAGTCGGCGGTGTGGTACTGAGAATTGATAAGGAGAAAGCCGAAGGCGAACTGGAACTGTTGTTCGTCTGCCCAGAAACCCACAGTAAAGGAATCGGGCAGGCAGCATGGAAAGCCGTAGAGGTGATGCATCCCGAAATCAAGGTCTGGGAGACCATCACCCCTTATTTCGAGAAACGCAACATCCATTTCTACGTCAACCGTTGCGGCTTTCACATCGTGGAGTTCTGGAACAAGCACCACCACGGACCCGCCATTCCCGACGAAGAGGTCGGCAACTGGAGCGAGGACGACGAGATGTTTGTGTTCAGGAAGGTGATGGGGTAGGACTATAATGAGGCAAGTGGAGACGTGACCTTTGCGGCGGTCTCTTTTACTACATCACCCTCCTCGGCTGCAAACTCTGCCGGTACTCGCTGGGCGACTGGCCGAGGTGTTTCGAGCAGTAGCGGCTGAAATAGCTCAGGGAGGTGAAATTCATTAGCTCCGATATCTGGGAGAGCGACAGGCGTTCGTCATCCAGATATTTCTTTATGATGGGTACGGTGGCGCGGTTGATGTAGCTGCTGACGCTGTGGCCCGTCACGCGCTTCACGGTGGCGGAGAGATACTTCGGCGAGACGTGCAGCCGGTCGGCATAGTAGCTCACCTCGCGCTCGGTGCGGCTGATGCCCGTAGAGAGCAGATCCATTAGTTGCTTGACGATATAGGCCGTGCGGTCGGTATGGGTGTCAGAGGCATCGCGCTGGGCGTGCGGTTCGAAGATGTCGTACATCATTGTCAGGCAGAGGCTCCCCATCAGCTCGCGGTAGAACGTCAGGTGGCGGTCGTCCATGCGGTCGCGCAGACGGTGGAAGTCGGCCAGGATGATGGTGGCCTGCTCGTCAGTGAGATGGATGACGGGGTCGTGGTTCAGCGAGATGCTGCCCCCGATGCTGTAGTTATTGGATGGCAAGAGGTTTTGCAGGAACTTGTAGTCGGCGGCGAACCACTCCACCTGCAAGTCGGGATGAGCAGCCAGGCTCTTCACGCGGGCGGGCGTCGGTATCACCACGAGGTCGTTCTTCACGATATGGTAGCACCTGTCGTTGAACACGAAACTGCCCTTCCCCGCCATGCAAAGCAGGTGCATGCAGGTGTGGCCCAGCTCGGGGGCGTTCATCGCGAGGAAATCGGTGGAATAGAGGAAGTCAGGTTTCATGGCGCAAAAGTACAATTTTTTTTCTGCAATTTGTGAAAGTTTTGATGTTTTTTGTGAAACTTTCACAACTTGAAACATTGTATTTTTGCCCCGTTAAATTGGTAGTGACAATAAAGATATTATAAAACAAAGAAAACCAATACGTTATGCAAGAATTTATCGTTGACCCGAGACAAAGCACGCCCGAAGAATTGGCGGAAGGAATGCGTCAGGCGCAGACCTTGTTCAAACTGAACCACACGATGCCCTACACCGAGGAGTACAACGCGCTCGCCAAAGAACTGTTCGGCCATGATGTGTTTGCCGACGGCGGCTTCGTAATGCCCGGACTCACAGGGGTCTGTTTCGACCATGTGAAGTTAGGCCGCGGCGTGAAAATCATGAACAACTGCCTGATGATGGCCCGCGGCGGCATCACCATCGACGACCACGCGATGGTCGCCGCCAACGCGCAGCTCATCAGCAACAACCACGACCTCCACGACCGGATGCTGCTCACCTGCAAGCCCGTCCACATCGGCAAGAACGCCTGGATCGGGGCTGGCGCCACCATCCTGCCCGGCGTGACCGTCGGCGACAACGCCGTGGTGGCCGCCGGTGCCGTGGTGACCAAGGACGTGGCCCCGAACACGATTGTGGGAGGGAATCCGGCGAAGGTGATTCGGGTGATTGGTGAATAGTGAATAGTGATTGGTGATTAGTGATTGGTGATTAGTGATTGGTGATTAGTGATTGGTGAATAGTGATTGGTGAATAGTGATTGGTGAATAGTGATTGGTGATTAGTGATTGGTGAATAGTGATTGGTGATTAGTGATTGGTGATTAGTGATTGGTGATTAGTGATTGGTGATTAGTGATTGGTGATTAGTGAATAGTGATTGGTGATTAGTGATTGGTGATTAGTGATTTGTGAATTTAAGAATATGGAGTACATTAAATTATCGAATGGGGTTGAGATGCCTCAATTGGGCTATGGCGTTTATCAGGTAACGCCTGAAGAGTGTGAACGCTGTGTGAGCGATGCCCTGAGCGTGGGTTATCGGATGATTGACACGGCGCAGGCTTATCACAACGAGGAGGGTGTGGGACGTGCGGTGAAGAAAAGCGGCGTTGCCCGCGACGAGGTCTTCATCGTGTCAAAAGTCTGGATTTCCAATTACGGCTACGTGAAGACCAAGGCCAGCATCGACGAGAGCTTGCGCAAACTGCAGACGGAGTACATCGACCTGATGCTGCTGCACCAGCCCTTCTGCGACCGCTACGGTGCTTACCGCGCATTGGAGGAAGCCTACCGCGAAGGCAAATTACGTGCCATCGGCGTGAGCAACTTCTATCCCGACCACCTCATCGACTTAGCTTCGAACGTGGAAGTGAAGCCGATGGTCAACCAAGTGGAAACGCACGTGTTTGACCAGCAGGTGGAGGCCAAGAAATACATGGACGAACTCGATTGCCGCATTATGTCGTGGGGACCCTTGGCCGAGGGCCGCAATGGATTCTTCTCCAACGAATTGCTTGGCAAGATTGGCAAGAAGTACGGGAAGAGCATTCCGCAGGTGGCTTTGCGCTGGCTGCTACAACGCGGAGTCATCATCATCCCGAAGTCAACGCACAAGGAACGGATGGCCGAAAACCTCAACATCTTCGACTTCGAACTCACCGCCGACGATATGGCTCAGATCCAGACACTTGACACAGGCAAGAGTCTTTTCTTCGACCACCACGATGGCGAGGTGACCAAGATGTTCATGGGCTGGCGTGGGTTGGTATAGAACAATTGTAAAACGAACAACAAAAAACAAATACAATGAAAAGAATCGCATTTTTCGCCGTTGCAGTGCTCGTGCTGCTCGGCTGTCAACCGAAAGAGGAAGTCTTCGCACAGCAACCCCAGGGTTCGGTGGTCTATATGACCAAGGAAATCACCCCCGAAGCATTGATCAATATCTATAAAGCGCTTGGTGTGCCGGCAGAAGGCCGCGTGGCCGTGAAAATCTCCACCGGCGAGTCGGCCAAAAGCAACTATCTGCGCCCCGAGCTGATCAAGGATCTTGTGCAGATGGTGAATGGTACCATTGTGGAGTGCAACACGGCGTATGGTGGCAACCGTTCCACAACCGCCAACCACCGCAAAGCTATCGAGGAGCGTGGCTTCAACCAGATTGCCGCCGTTGACATCATGGACGAGGACGACACGATGCACTTGCCTGTCGCGGATACTAAACATCTGAAATACAATATTGTAGGTTCGCATCTTGCCAACTACGATTTTATGATCAACCTGGCCCACTTCAAAGGGCATGCGATGGGCGGTTTCGGCGGCGTGCTGAAGAACCAGAGCATCGGTGTGGCATCGAGTTCTGGCAAGATTTACATCCACACTGGCGGCAAGAGCCAGTCGAACTGGACTTCTGTGGAGCAGGACGACTTTTTAGAGTCGATGGCCGCATCTGCACAGTCGGTGCACAACTATTTCAAACAACCAGGCAAAAACATCATCTACATCAACGTAATGAACAACATGTCGGTGGACTGTGACTGTGACGGAAACCCTTCAGCACCATGCTTGCGCGACATCGGAATCCTTGCCAGCACTGACCCCGTGGCCCTTGACCAAGCCTGCCTTGACTTAGTCTTCAATCACACGAACAGCAACGGCGACGACGCGAAGCCGTTGGTTGACCGAATCAACAAAAAGCACGGCACCCACACGGTGGAATATGCCGAGCAGTTGGGCCTCGGCACCCGCAAGTACAAACTTATCAGCATTGACAAATAGATCAAGACTATGAAATTCAAGGACATCATTATCGCGGTCCTGGCCGTAGTTATGGCCACCGGCTGCAACGGGCAGAACAAAAACAGTAACGAACAAAAAACAAATTCCGGAAACATGAAAAAATCCATCGTCATTTTCTTCTCCCACGCGGGAGACAACTATTCCGTCGGTGTCATCGACACGGGCAACACCAAGATCGTGGCCGACTACATCAGTGAAATCACGGGTGCGGACCAGTTCGAGATCGTCACCCACAAATACGACGGCATGGCCTACACACCGCTCATCGAGCTGGCCAAGGAGGAAGCCCGCAAAGGCGAGCTGCCGCCCTACGAAGGCACCGCTCCGGACCTCAGCGGCTACGACACGGTCTATATCGGCGGTCCCGTGTGGTGGGGCACCTACCCGCAGGTGATGTTCACGCTGTTCAAGGACATCAACCTCGACGGCAAGACCGTCATCCCCTTCACCACCCACGAGGGCAGCGGTCTGGCCAGTTGTGCCAGCGACGTGCGCAAAGCCTTCCCGAAGGCCAAGGTCACGGGCGAGTTCAGCATCTACGGTCACGAGGTGCGCGGCGGCAAGGCCAAAGTGGAGAAATGGCTGAAGTCAATTAGGAATTAGCAATTAGTAATTAGCAATTAGAAATTTGAAAATATGGAATATATCAGATTATCGAACGGAGTGGAGATGCCGGTTTTGGGCTACGGCGTGTTTTTGGTGAGCCCCGAAGAGTGTGAACGTTGTGTGAGCGATGCGCTGAGCGTCGGCTACCGGCTGATTGACACGGCGCAGGCCTACGCCAACGAAGAGGGCGTGGGCAACGCCTGGCGCAAGAGCGGTCTCAAGCGCGAAGAACTGTTCCTCGTCACGAAAGTGTGGATTGCAAATGCTGGCGAGGAGAAGGCGGCCAAGAGCATCGACGAGAGCCTGCGCAAGTTGCAGACGGATTACATCGACCTGCTACTCATCCATCAGGCCTACGGCGACGTGTTCGGCTCCTGGCGGGCGATGGAGAAAGCCTACCGCAACGGCAAGGTGCGCGCCATCGGCGTGAGCAACTTCCAGGCGGGCCGTTTCTTCGACTTCGCCCACTATGTGGACGTAAAGCCGATGGTGAACCAGCTGCAGTGCAACACGCTGATCCAGCAGACGGGCATCGAGCCGCTGATGAACGACTTCGGCACAAAGATGATGGCCTGGGGACCGTTGGGCGGTCAGGGCGTCGAGGGGGTCGTGAAGAGCGAGGAGCTGGCAGCCATTGGCACGAAGTACGGCAAAAGCGCGGCGCAGGTGGCCCTCCGCTGGCTCACCCAGCGCGGCATCGTGGCCATCCCCAAAAGCAGCCACAAGGAGCGCATGGCGCAGAACTTCGACATCTTCGACTTCGCGCTGAGCGATGACGATATGGCCAAGATTGCCACGCTGAACCAGCACGACACGGGCACCGTCAACTTCGGCGACCCGCAGTTTGTAAAATATCTGATTGAGAATTACGGATAAAATTGAAGTCAAATGAAACAGGTATCCGTATTAGTGGGTGCGGGAAGCATCGGACAGGCCATCATCCGCCGTGTGTCGGCAGGAAAGCACGTCGTGTTGGCAGACTATAGCGTAGAGAATGCCAAACGGACTGCCAAAACAATGGAGGATGCGGGCTTCGAATGCTCAACCATTCAGTGCGATCTCGGTTCGAAAGAGGACATCCTCAAGTTGGTGGAGTTTGCTACCGGCAAAGGGGAGGTGACGAATGTGGTGAATGCCGCCGGCGTGTCACCCTCACAGGCTCCCGTGGAGGAGGTTTTGCGCGTTGACCTCTATGGCACGAGCGTTCTTTTGGAAGAATTCGGCAAGGTCATCGCTGAGGGAGGAAGCGGCATCATCATCTCATCGCAGAGCGGCCACCGTCTGCCCGCCCTGCCGCAGGAACAGAACGACGCGTTAGCTACGACCCCGGTGGACGAGTTGCTGGAACTGCCGTTCATCAAGGAAATCAACGACACGCTGAAGGCCTATCAGTACTCGAAGCGCTGCAACGTGCTCCGGGTGATGTACGAAGCCACCCGCTGGGGGAAGCGCGGCGCCACTGTCAACAGCATCAGTCCGGGCATCATCATCACCCCGTTAGCCAACGACGAACTGCACGGTCCGCGCAAGGAGGGCTACCTGAAGATGATCGAGGGGATGCCCGCCCGACGTGCTGGAACACCCGACGAAGTGGGTGATATGGCAGAGTTCCTGATGTCCTCCCGTGGACGTTTTATCAGCGGTGCCGACTTCCTCATCGACGGCGGCTGCACGGCCAGCTACTGGTACGGCGACCTGCAGTATCTCAAGGCGACGCACTGATGAAACGACTTGTTACGATAATGTTTTTGGCTATGACAGCAACAAACGTCCAATCGCAAAACACCGACCAACAGCAGTTCCGGGAACTCTACGCCACAATGTACAATGCCATGGTGGCCAAAGATACGGCGACCCTCAGCCGGATTCACGCCGACGACTTTGTGCTTGTCCACATGACCGGTATGCGGCAATCGAAGCGGGAGTACCTCGATGCCATCGCCGGCGGCACGCTCAACTACTACACGGCGGTGCACGAGCAGACGGATGTCACCGTGGAGGGCGACCGCGCCACGCTGACCGGGAGGAGCCGGGTGACGGCGGCGGTGTTCGGGGGCGGGCACCACACCTGGCCCCTGCAGCTCTGTTTCCGTCTCGTGAGGCGCGACGGGAGATGGCAGTTCGTGGAGGCGAGGGCGAGTACATATTGAATAAGGCAAAAGCAGTGGAAAAGTATGAAAAACTATCTCGCAGCTGTCTTTGCGTCGGCTGTCACTGCGCGGGTTAGTATTACAATATCGCAAATTAAAACGAAAAGATTATGATATTCGACAGAAACGAAAAGAAACAAGTAGTGGCACTTTTGGGTGCCGGCAGCATGGGAACCGCCATCGTGCGCCGTATTGGGGCGGGCAAGAAAATCCTGTTAGGCGACATCAGCGAGGAAACGCTGAAACGCGTCGGCGAAGACTTTCGGCGTTGTGGTTACGATGTGGAGACGATGCAGGTGAACGCCTTGCAGAAAGGGAGTGTGGAGGCTTTCGCGAAGAAGGCCGCTGAGCTGGGGCCGGTGATGTACTTCATCGACACGGCCGGCGCATCGCCCAACCAAGCCAGTCCGGAGCACATCGTCAACCTCGACATGGTGGGCACAGGCTACGCCGTGGATGCCTTCGGCAAAGTGATGGCCGAAGGCGGCGCCGGACTCCTCATCAGCAGTCAGGCCGCCTATATGTACGCCATCCCCAACGACATCGAGCTGCAGTTGGTGAACACCCCGACGGAAGAGCTGAAGAACGTGAAGTTCATCCAGGAAGTGGCGATGAAAGACAGCGGCCTGGCCTACATGATCGCCAAACGGATGAACCACCTGCAGGCACAGCGTGCAGCCGCCACCACCTGGCGCCACCGCCGCGCACGCATCAACTCCATCTCGCCTGGCATCATCGTCACGCCGTTGGCATACGATGAATTCAACGCCAACGGTGAGGGCTACCAACGTATGATAGACGCTTCGGCAGCCTGCCGCACCGGCACCAGCGACGAAATAGCCGAAGCCGCTGCCTTCCTGTTGGGCGAGCACGCCAAGTTCATCACCGGCACTGACCTGCTCATCGACGGCGGTGTGATCGCAAGCATCCGTACAGGCGAATTCAAACTTTGGCAATAAAAAAAAACGAATTATGAACATCAAAAACATCCTCGTCGCAGTCCTTGTCGTGGTTTTCGCCACGGGCTGCAACGGACAGAATAAAAACAATGTGGAGACGTTTCAGGAAACGTCTCTACAGAACGAACAAACATCAAATTCCGGAAATATGAGCAAATCCATCGTCATTTTCTTCTCCCATGCGGGGGACAACTATTCCGTCGGTGACATCGACACGGGCAACACCAAGATCGTGGCCGACTACATCAGTGAAATCACGGGCGCCGACCAGTTCGAGATCGTCACCCACAAATACGACGGCATGGCCTACACGCCGCTCATTGAGCTGGCCAAGAAGGAGGCCGCCGCGGGCGAACTGCCGCCTTACGAAGGCACTGCTCCTGACCTCAGCGGCTACGACACCGTCTTCATTGGCGGTCCCGTGTGGTGGGGCACCTACCCGCAGGTGATGTTCACGCTGTTCAAGGACATCAACCTCGACGGCAAGACCGTCATCCCCTTCACCACCCACGAGGGCAGCGGTCTGGCCAGTTGCGCCAACGACGTGC
>JAFPVR010000065.1 GCA_017395245.1 Bacteroidales bacterium
CCAATCACTATTCACCAATCACTATTCACCAATCACTATTCACCAATCACTATTCACCAATCACTATTCACCAATCACTATTCACCAATCACTATTCACCAATCACTATTCACCAATCACTATTCACCAATCACCAAAAAACACTATTTTTGCCAATGTATAAAACAAGAACGAAGAATTCTATAACATACTGAAAGATATATGATTACAGAAAACAGAAACATTGCCATCGCCTACGATTTCGACGGTACGCTCGCGCCGGGAAACATGCAGGAGTACAACTTCATCCCGGACCTCAACATGGACAAAGGGGCGTTTTGGCAGGAGGCCAACGAGATGGCCAAACGGCACGACATGGACGAAGTGCTCGCCTATATGCACCTGATGCTGATCAAGGCCAAAGAGCAAAATCTTGACATCCGGGAGGGCACCTTTGTGAAATATGGGGAGAAAATCTCCTTTTTTGAAGGCGTGGAGACCTATTTCGACCGTATCAACGCATACGCGGCTTCCCAGAACCTCCATCTGGAGCATTTCATCATCTCCTCGGGGCTTCGCGAGATTGTGAAAGGCACTCGCATCGCCAAATATTTCAAGACCATCTATGCTTCTGGTTTTCAGTACGATGAGAACGGCATTGCCTGCTGGCCGGCCCTCGGTGTAAACTACACCAACAAGACGCAGTTCCTGTTCCGCATCAACAAAGGCATCTACAACTCTTACGATAACACACTGATTAACAAGTCGATGCCCGAAGATGAACGTGCCGTGCCCTTCTCCAACTTCATCTACATCGGCGACGGGGAGACCGACGTGCCCGCCATGAAGATGGTCAACCTCTACGGCGGCACCACCATCGCCGTTTACAACCCCAACTCCGTGGCCACCCCCGAACGCCCCGTGAGCGCCCGCGAGCGATGCATCGAAATCATCAAACAGAAGCGCGCCGACTACATCGGCCCCGCCGACTACACCGAGAACAGCGAGCTCGACATCATCCTCAAGAAAGTCATCGACAAAATCGCGAAAGAGCAGGACCTGCTGAGCATCAAGTATCGGGAAGTTAGCAGTTAGCAGCGTATTAGGAGGTGCGACATCCCTGCCGCACATAGGTCGCCAGGAATGGCGACACTCCTACAATTGTCAACCCAGGGTGAAGCGGAGCAGAGCCCTGGCTTCCAGAAGGGCCGAAGGCCTGAAGAATGCTAACCCAGGGTGAGCGATAGCGAGCCCTGGGACATCACAGAAGATAATACCATTCCTATGACAACCTTATACGAAAAGTACCAACAAAGCACGCAAATCTGCACCGACAGCCGCAACCTCGCCCCCGGCTGCCTCTTCGTGTGCCTGAAAGGCGCCAACTTTGACGGCAACAAGTTCGCCGCCGATGTGCTGGCACAGGGCGCGAAATACGTCATCACCGAGAACCGCGAGCTGGCCGGCAACCCGCAGGCCATTGTCGTGGACGATGCGCTGAAAACCCTGCAGCAGTTAGCGCGCCACCATCGCGATCAGCTCAAGATTCCCGTCATCGGTATCACTGGCACCAACGGCAAAACCACCACGAAAGAACTTGTAAGCGCTGTATTATCAACCACTTACAAAACCGCATGCACGCAGGGCAACCTCAACAACCACATCGGGGTACCGCTCACGCTACTCGCCATCCGTCCCGAGCATGAGATGGCAGTGGTGGAGATGGGTGCGAACCATCCGGGCGAAATCGCCGACCTCTGCGCCATTTCCGACCCCGACTACGGCCTCATCACCAACATCGGCGTGGCCCACATCGAAGGTTTCGGCTCCAAAGAGAACATCATCACGACGAAAAAGGCGCTGTATCGGCACGTTATCGCCAAAAACGGCACCCTGTTCGTCAATGAAAGCGATGCCATTCTCCGCAACGGCCTTTCGCACGAAAAGGTCGTATTCTATGGCAAAGACGCTGAAGAACAGATTGTGGAGATGAACCCGTACCTGACCATCCGCATTGGGGAGGAGACCGTGGAGACGCACCTGACGGGCAGTTACAATATCTGGAACTTCTTGGCGGCAGCGGCCGTTGGACGTTACTTCCATATTGCCGACAACGTAATCGCCAAGGCATTAGGCGATTACGTGCCCTCCAACCACCGCTCGCAAGTGAACCGGATTGGCAGCAATGTCATCATTTCCGACTACTACAACGCCAACCTGACCAGCATGACCGCCGCACTGAAAAATCTGTCGCAGTTGGCACATCCGCGCAAGGTGGCCATTTTGGGCGATATGCGCGAGCTCGGCGATTTGAGTTTGGAAGCGCATACGGAAATCTTCCAACTAATTGGAACTCTTGGGATTGAAGCCTACTTCGTGGGTTCGGAGTTCGCCCGCGTGGCCGACCATAATGTTTTCGCGGACGTTGAAGAGGCCAACGCCTATTTCACGAAACATCCGTTGGAGAATGCCATGGTGCTGATTAAAGGATCCAACAGCATGCATCTCAATAAGTTAACCGCAATCATAGAGGCATGAGAAACGAATGGGACGGCATAGGCGTGATGTCGGGCACCTCTTTGGACGGCATCGATTTGGCATGGTGCCATTTCACCCGTGAGGAGGACGGAAAATGGGGTTACAACATCGAGCATGCGGTCACGGTTCCCTATTCCAATGACTTTCGGGAACGGCTGGCCAATGCCCCGTATCTCTCTGCGTTGGAGTATGTTAAACTCAACAACGATGTGGCGGAGGTCATGGCCGAAGGCCTCAACGAATGGTTGGGAGACGGCCCTCGACCAGACTATATCGCTTCGCACGGGCATACGGTTTTCCATCAGCCGGACATCGGATTGACCACGCAGATCGGCAATGGAGCGGTCATCGCGGCTCGAACGGGGGTCACTACCGTTTGCGACTTCCGCACCACCGATGTGGCGTTGGGCGGGCAGGGAGCTCCGTTGGTGCCCATTGGTGACGAGCTGCTGTTCGGAGAATTTGACGCCTGCCTGAACCTCGGCGGCATCGCCAATATCTCCTATCGCGCTGACGGCCTGAGGATTGCCTACGACATCTCGCCCTGCAATATGGCGCTGAACGAACTGGCCAACCGGGCCGGTCTCCCGTACGACAAAGACGGGCAGCTTTCGCGCAACGGCCACCTTATCCCCGAACTGTTAGCGGCATTGAACGGGCTGGACTATTACCGTCAGCCCGCCCCGAAATCGTTGGGCAAAGAGTGGTATGAGAGCGTGTTTCATCCTGTGTTAGAACCTTTTATGGAAAAGCACCCACTCGCCAACGTGGCCCGCACCATAGTGAAGCACATCGCCGTACAAATTGCCGCCAATGTGCCGATGGGTGCACAGTCCATGCTTGTCACCGGCGGCGGCGCACACCATACCTTCATCATCCAACAGATTCGCCGTCAAAGAGATACCTTGAACGTCATCGTGCCCGACAGCCTCATCATAGACTACAAAGAGGCTTTGATCTTCGCCTTTTTGGGCTTGTTGCGCCTACATGGCGAAGACAACAGTCTGCGCAGCGTCACGGGCGCCCAGGAGGACTGTTGCGGAGGAGCTGTTTATCTATAGACTAAAACGCGGAGATATAAACCTATAGACATATGGACGACAACAGCAAAATCATGGACCTGGCCTACGAGGCTGGGGCAATCCTTTTGGAAAACGGGGCAGAGATTTCGCGCGTGGACGAGACCATGCGGCGCATCGCTGGCCATTACGGTGTCGATGACGAGAGCTTCTTCGTGCTCAGCAACGGCATCATGGCCACGGCGAAAGGGTTCGCCCGCACCAAATTCATCCCCATCAAAGGCACGAGCTTGGACAAGGTGGTGGCGGTGAACCAGCTCTCCCGCGAAGTCTCCGAGGGAAAATGCGACCTCGGTGAGCTGGAGAGCCGTCTGAAGGCCATCCGCGCCATGCGTCCGAAACCTGCGTGGGAGCAGATTTTGGCCTCCGCATTGGGCAGCGCCGCCTTCTGTATCATCTTCGGCGGCGGTTTCGACGACTGTTTAGCCGCTTTGGCGGCAGGAATGTTGCTATGGGTTTTCATGCTGTTTGTCGGCTATCGGCATCTCTCGCGCATCGCGGGCACTATCACGGGTGGTTTGCTGGCCACCGTGCTCTGCGGGGTGATGTACAAGTTGGGGCTGGGCACGCACCTCAGCAATATGATCATCGGGGCCATCATCCCGCTGATTCCCGGAGTGCCTTTCACCAACGGTATCCGGGACATGGCGCATGAGGACTACATTGCCGGTATAACGCGACTGCTGGACGCGCTACTCACCTTCTTCTGCATCTCCGTGGGAGTGGCCTTGGCGTTCATGCTGGACGCAACCTTCAGCGGCACGATGGAACATTTGGAGGCCTTGACTGCCGCGCCTGAGACGGCGGGGATGTTCGTGCAGCTGTTAGCCGCCTACGTAGGCACCGTGGCTTTCGCGGTTCTCTTCGGCGTGCCGCGCAAGTACTACTTGGACAGCGGTTTATGCGGGATGTTGGGGTGGCTGCTTTACCTGATATTGGTGAACCACACGGACTTGTCCGTCGCCAACGTGGTCTTCTTCGCCACCGTGTTAGTCACCTTCACGGCGATGACGTTGGCCATCGTGCGCAAGTGTCCGATCACGGTCTATCTGATCTGCGGCATCTTCCCGTTGGTGCCGGGTGCAGGCATCTTCTGGACCACCTACAACGTTGTTTCCGAGCAACTTAGCGCCGCCCTGCACACGGGCATCACCGCCTTGAAGGTCACCGTGGCCATCGCTTTCGGCATCATATTGGTGGCGGAGTTGAACGGGAAGAACCGGATCGGGAAGTGGCTGGCGAAAAGGGGGACCAAGACATCGACTCCATGAGTTACGAAGCTGCTGGCAATCTGGTCCGGCTGTCGGGTTGGCAGAAGCTCGGCAGGGAGTGAGAACGTCTATTGCATCGACTACACCCACAATGCGCAGGGCTAAAGGGAAGGCTCTCGGGAGCACTTTAATTCGCAGGCAAAGCATCCACACCAAAATCCCACAAGCGTCTAAAAGCCTCTGGCAATGAACCTATGTTCGTGAGCCGATGAGTATATTCTCGTAAGCCGATGAGTATATTCTCGTGGGCCGATGAGTATATTCTCGTGGGCCGATGAGTATATACGCATGAGCCAACGGGTATATACGCTGTATCATTATTGTTTCGGGGATGACACACATGAGAACATAATTTTCAAACCTTTTCTGTTTTCCTATATTAAAAAAAATGTATATTTGCAAAATAATCGCAAGCATTTGTTTGCGATTGTAATATCTTGGAAATTAAGCAATAGAAAACAAACAGAAGAAAAAAAATTACCATTAAACAAGTTAAACGAAAACAAGAGCTATTATGAACACTCAAAAAATTCAACAGTACAAATCAGATTTCGATTTAATTGTCAAAACCGTAACGGATGACGACGGGCAGGAGATAGAGGTATGGTATGCTCGGGAATTGCAGCAGGTATTAGGGTACTCCCGATGGGAGAATTTCGCGACCGCCATCGGACGGGCTATGCAATCGTGTAAAACATTGGGTATCAATATTGATGACCATTTTCGTGAGGTCACGAAAATGGTCACGTTGACGGAAAACGAGAAACATCTGCAAGAGAGATCACAGAGACTGCCAAAAGAACAATAAGGCGATTCCTATTGACAAAAGAACAAAAGACCACTATTTATAAACCAAAAACATAAACCTATGAGTACAACATTAAAAGAAAAACTTGAAAACGAAGCCCGTTTCCTCCGGATTTCCATTCCTTACGACAAACGCGACAAATACACAATGGTCTCCTTCGACGACGGTGTGATGTCAGAATTAGAGTGTGACGAATCTTTCGTGCCCCCGATGTACGACGAAGACACCAAACTATTGGAGTTTTGGGTGGATTTGAACGAGCAGAAGGTGAAGGACTGGAACAAGGACAACGGTTACTTGCGTATTTGGGCGAAAGTGCGCGACGAAGGCACCTACACCTTGTACGACAAAGACATGAAGCCGCTTTGGCAGATCCACGGCTACGTCCCCAATGCCTTGATCCCTCCGTACGAGAGGGGTTTCGGCGACTACTTGGAACTGGCTATCGAAGCTGACGGCACGCTCCCGAAATGGCATGACACGCCCGACTTCTCCGACTTTCTCGTGAGCGGCCGGGAGCCTGGGTCAGTGATGTCCTACAGGTGGAACCATGTGGCAACCGCCTACTACGATGTGTTGGGTTACAAGCTCGACAAGGAAGAGGTCGTATGGTTGGTGCAGAGGTTGATGGGAAAGTATTCGATAAGCGCGGAAGAGGTGACGAAAGTGGTTTCGTGAACGGAAAGTACGTTGCTGAGACAAAAGAAAAAATGCGTATCTTTGCGGGCTTGATTTAAATGTAACCTTGGCGATATGGACGGATTTAAAAATTTGGAAATCAAAAACTTCAGAGGCATTGAACATCTGAAGATTGATGATTTGTCCCGCGTGAATGTCTTCCTCGGACAAAACAGTTCGGGAAAGAGCTCCGTATTGGAATGCCTGTTGCTGATCATGGGCATGTCCAATCCGGATTTGCCCATGAATGTCAATGCTGTCAGGGCGCGAAACTTCAGCAATTTTGCGGATTTAGGATATATGTTTCCTAATTACCATCTAAGCATCAAGCCAGAGATTTCTTCCGATATGCTTGACGACACAAAACGTCGTTTGGCATTGGAAATGACATACGTTTTCGATGAAAAAGTGCCCACAGAGCTGCAAAACGGTCAGATACCCACTTCTGAAACTAAAACATTCCTTAACACACTAAAGTTGGCATTTGAAATTGAAAATCAAGGAAAGAAGAACATCTTCGAAAGTAGTATCTCTATAAATCAAGCAGGTTTGGTCTCCAGCAAGAAGATAGCAGAAGGGTATTTGGAGAAAAATAGCGCGGCTTTTCTGCCTGCCGACTTGGCAGCGGGCAATCCCGCCAACGACTTGGTGGAATTGACCAAACGCAAGAAAAAAGACATAGTCGTGGAGCGGTTAAAGCATTTCGACCCCCGCATCAATGCTGTAGAGATTCTGAACAACGTGGCGTATGTCAGTTTGGATGGCATCGACCAGCTGCTTGCGGTCAACATGATGGGCGACGGATTGCGCCGTTACCTGAACATCGTGGCAGCCTCGGCCAATCCGACGAACAACATCATCCTGATCGATGAGATTGACAACGGGCTGCATTATTCCGCCTACAAGAAGCTTTGGGAGGCCATCTTTGCCTTGGCTACAGACACCAACAAACAGGTGTTTGTGACCACCCACAGCAAAGAGACACTTTACAGGCTGAATGAGATGCTGGAAGAGCATTCAGAATATCAGGATGCGCTGCGGCTCTATACGATTGAGAACACCAAACTGAAAGGGCATCAAGCGTATAAACTGACTTACAACGGATTGCGCGAGGCTTGTGAGAATGACATAGAGTTAAGGAGCATTGTGATATGAGGAAAGATTTCAATATCTATGTGGAAGGGCCTGCCGACGCGCGGTTTCTCAAGCAGTACATCCGGCATGTGTTCGGTGAAGACGTAGCCGATGAGCGCCTTGTTGTTCTTAAAGGTTGGGACAATCTGAAGACCGAGGCCTCTGCTGCGCGTATGCGTTCCATGTCGGCAAACGGCGGCGTGAACCTTGTCATCGTTGATGCGGACAAGGACTTTCAGGCCCGCCAAAAAGAGATTGAGAAATGGCAACGGGCTAATGATGTTGAATTTGTTCTGTTCCTGATTCCCAACAACAAGGACGCGGGCGCATTGGAAGACCTGTTGGAGAACATCATCAACCCGAACAACAAGCCGATTTTTGACTGTTGGGAAAGCTACGAAAAGGAGCTTGTGAAATTGGACATTCCAGGCAGGACACCCCCGCCCTTGACCACGCCAGCCAAGAAAACCAAGATTTACGGATATCTGGAAGCCTTGTTGGGAGAGTCAAGAAGTCAGAAAGAACTAATAGGAGATGCCAAACGCAATTATGAGAACGCCCAACACTGGAATTTGGATGCGGAGTATTTGGAGGCGTTGAAGGGGTTTTTGGAGAAGAATTTAATGGATAATGATTGTATTAGATAAGAATAACGAAATAGATTATTTCATAATAATTCAAGATTATGTCTTCATACATACCAAGTCCGGGATTGAATTGGCGAGGCCTTTTGAAAGGCTTCGCAAAAGCAACTAACACAATACAGCCGTTATTTGAGGCATTTACAAATAGTCTTGAAGCTATAGATATGCGGAGGAAAAGCGGTGAAGTTTTCTCCCCTTATATTCATGTTGACTTTTATTTCAATCAGACACTAGAGGGTGAAAACGATGACCTCACCCGTCTTGTCATTACAGATAATGGAATTGGATTTGACGATGACAATTTTAATCGTCTAAAGGTCTTTAAAGATGATACCAAAGGATATAACAACAGAGGTTCTGGTAGAATTCAACTTGTTCAGTCGTTCATTACTGCAAGTTATAGAAGTGTGTATAAACAAGACGGAGCGTTAAAATACCGACAATTCGTATTATCAAAGTCCGAGCGTTTTTTGCAAGAGAACTCTATATTACTTCTTGAAGAAGAAAATTTTGCCAATTCAAATGAAGAAGTCAAAACCACTCTTATTCTTGACGAATTAAGGGTTAAAGGTGATAATAAATTCTTTAGCAATCAAAACGTTCACGACATTAAAAAGGCTCTTTTGGATCATTATATTCTTTATTTCTGCGTTAATAGAACTTCTCTCCCTCAAATCACCATAAATTATTATCATGATACTGCCCTAATATCCACTGCATCAATCAAAGCAAATGACATTCCGGAAGTTTCACATGAAGATGAAACCATTTCGGTGCCAGTTAGTAGAATATCTTCGGATATGAAAAGGATTGAAAACACCAACGAAAAAGTTGAGGTAAAAATTAAATCATACAAACTCGCTCAACATCAATTAAAAAGGAATTCTGTAAAAGTTACATGCAAAGGGGAGGTGGTTGATTCCGTCAAAGTTAAATTGGATTGTTTGCCATCTGAAATGCGGATAGATAGTTCATATTTCTTGTTTTTGTTATCAAGTCAGTATTTTGATGACAATGTTGGTGATAACAGGGATAGTTTTGAGATTCTAAACAAAACAGAATTTAAGAAACGCGCTAAACAATATGGAAAGATAGAGCCTCAGATTGTGTTGGATGATTTGGAAAAAAGAGTTAGCGACAAAGCAGGGGAAATGTATTCAGAAATCAGAGACCAAAGGGATTTATATAATAATCAATTGGCCTTATTGAAAAAGACTTATTTGCTGTCAGACGAGGCTTTGGCCGAAACAGATATTAACGATAGTGTTGAAGACATCCTCAAAAAAGCATATTCATATGATGCTAAACTGATTGCCGAGCGCGATGCCGCATATCATTCCAAATTAGAAGAACTGAATACATTAAACACCAGTTCACCAACATATCAAGAAGATTTACAACACTTAGTCGAGGAAATGTCAAGGGCCATTCCTTTGCAAGATAAGGAATCTTTGTCAAGATATGTTACCCATCGTCGGCTGGTTCTTGATTTAATGGCCAAAATTCTTGGAAGAAAAACCAAAATTCAAAATCAGGAGGACACTCGTAACGAAGATGAAAAACTGCTGCACAATTTACTATTTGCTCAACATTCAGAAGATGTGGGAAATAGTGATTTGTGGATGTTGAATGAAGATTATTTATACTTCAAAGGCGTTTCGGACATTCCATTAAATCAAATAGAGATTGATGGAGCAAAATTGTTTAAGGAAGTAATAACTGAAGAAGAAGAGAGATACTTGACTTCTCTAGGAGAAAATAGAAAAATAAAACGTCCGGATATTTTACTTTTTCCTTCGGAAAGAAAATGTATTATTGTTGAATTAAAAACACCTACAACAAATTTGGCTCTCCATTTAGATCAAATAAAAAAATATGCGTATTGGATTCGGAATTTCGCATCAGATAATTTTTTAATAGATACTTTCTATGGGTATCTTATAGGACAAGCCTTAGAACCAAGGGATGTCCGTGCAGCTGATGGTCGTTTTAAATATGATCCCAAGTTTAATTTTATGTATCTTCCCTCAACTCCTGTTGTATATGAAAATGATCCAACAGGTAGGCAAGATGGCAGTTTATATATGGAAGTCATTTCATATTCTATAATATTACAAAGAGCGGAAAGAAGAAACGAAGCTTTTACATCAAAATTATTCCCCCC
>JAFPVR010000066.1 GCA_017395245.1 Bacteroidales bacterium
ATACCGCTTCACCATAGTAGATTCCTGCGTGGCGGGAGACTCGCTGGCTCCCATAAAGCTTCAGGATGCCGCACGAGCCTTCCCCACAGACTCTTTTCCCACCCCTACGCCGATGCTCGGCTACCTCCACTCGCTGACCAACCACCCGAATACGGTCTCCACGCTCTATTTCTACCACCCCGACCACCTCGGCTCAGCCTCGTGGATCACCAACATTTACGGCAGAACAATCCAGCATTTGTACTACCTGCCGTGGGGCGAGGACTTCGTGAACCAGCGGTTAAATGATTTTGATGGAGTGCGATACACGTTCTCCGCCAAGGAGAAGGATACGGAAACGGGATACTCTTACTTTGGTTCACGCTATTACTCCTCCGACTTGAGCATTTGGTTGAGCGTGGACCCGATGGCGGGGAAGTATCCGTCGTTGAGTCCGTATGTGTATTGTGCGGATAACCCGGTGAGGTTGGTGGATCCGAACGGGAAGGAGGTTGATGATAATTTGGATAAGTGGAAATATAATAAAGATACAAAAAAGTTGACTTGGGTGAGCGATGCTGGGGGGAAGTACCATCAGACAGTGGTGGAAACCGTAAACACCTCTTCTGGGGAAAAGGTAAATCGAACTATCGATTATGATGGTGCCATTGGACAGTTGTTCGATTTCTCTGTGATTAGTAAAAAATGGGATGGGATAATTAATGGTACTTTGGATGTGTATTCGGGGTATCAAACAGCAAAGGCGGGTGTTATGATAATGTCAGAAGGAAGTGTTGTGACAAATGGGGCCGCTTTTCCTGTTGGGGCTATCGTTTTCAGCGCAGGTGCATACCAAACAGTTGATGGATTGATGACTATCTCAAACGCTATTGCAGGAAGAGGGGTGGACATGTATGAGCAGCAGGATATGGTACGGGACATTTGCAAATCTGCAGGAAATAGTATTGCTTCGTTTTTGTCAACTTCAAAAAATTCCAAACTACGAAATGTCGTTAAATCTATTGGAAGGTCCATCGGGTCATTTATTGTTTCTGCAACTTGGGCTCGTTTGGTTCGAAAGGCGACAACCCATCCTACATACAACAAGGCCTTACCCGCGGGGGCTGTCGTTCACTAAAACGTAATCATCATGGTGTTTGAAAAGGAGAAAAAACGTCCAAGTATTCTGTTCTTTATCCTATACTCGATTAAGCTCCAGCTGATATGGACGGTAACAAGTATTTTTATCTTTTACATAATACGTTGCTGTAAAGGAGATGAATGGACTTTTATCCAGCACGTGTTGTCTTGGATTAGAGACACGCCCATTTTTTGCTGTATTGGTTTTATGCCAGTATTGGCACCGGCCGTATATTTTTATCAGTGCTTCAGTATGGTTGAAAAGATAACGATTGACGAAAAAGAAAAAGTATTGCAAATCGATTATCGGCCCTTCTTCTTTTGGAATAAAACAAGGACGTATCAGATGGACAATCCAAACTTTTGTTGTGAGATGTCAACCTGCGAAGTCCATATTTTCACAAAACTATTTTTACCTTATTGCAGTACTCTTTTGATGTTAAGTTATTCAACAGAAGATCGAGTCCCTGTTTACCTAAAAGACACTTGTGGGTGGAAAAGAGAAAATATACTGGAGGTTTATCAAGCTTTGAAAAAATATAATCATTCAGTGGTCCCTTTTGCAGAATAAGCAATCTCATATTTTTCGTACTTTCGCCCCGTCAAATAACCACCGATGGCCCGCCGCCGAACATATCGCCCGCAGATCCCGCAGAATTCCGCAGACATTACACGTGCAGATACGTGTGATCCGCGGAGATCCATGAATCCCCTCACGGGGATTTGGCCCGCGTGCGCAACCGTCCCGGGCTACAGATATGCATCCCCTCCCGGGGAAGGGTGTCCCGCCACCATTGTACATTGCTCATTGTACATTGCACATTGTTGGAATTACACGTTCTCCGCAAAAGAACGCGACTCCGAAACGGGTTTATCTTACTTTGGCTCACGCTATTACAGCAGCGATTTGAGCATTTGGCTGAGCGTGGACCCGATGGCGGGGAAATATCCGTCGTTGAGTCCGTATGTGTATTGCGCGAATAACCCGGTGAGGTTGGTGGATCCGAATGGGGAGGAAGTCTCTGAACACATTGACAAATATGGAAATATAATTGCTAGTTTTGACGACAACGATAATAGCGTGTATTTGCATAAAGATGGAACTACAAAAGCGGAAATAGAGGCACAACAAAAGCGGCTGAATAACACAGGCGGAAACGGCATCAAAGTTGGAGAATTAGGTGGTAATATAGATCAATCCTCTTTTTTTGGCAATAAATTAGAGATGAGTGCCCAATATGCTCGTAAAATGAAAGAAATGGGAATAGTTGACCGTTATATTTCTTATTTCAAAAAAGTAAAGCCAACAGGAGATTGGGATTTGAAAAGTAACACAAAGACAATATGGGGTGTTGCTTGGCAATATGACGACAAGAAAAAAGATGGAACACATACCACATTTTCATGTGATTATTTTTCGGGAGCTACAGCCGCGGATGTTGGTAATTTTCATGCTGGATACATGGGTGAAATTGCAGGTTTTTCTAAATATATGTTATGGAAAGGAGCTGGTGGAGCAGAAACATACAAAGCGTTCGACAATGGACATATAGCAGAAGGATTATGGAGATTAAACGGTTTCATAAGTCCGCTTAACATAAAATCTGGTGACAGATGGCGAGATTTCAGATTCAACACAAAGGGAATGAATGCGGCAAAAAGAACAATTCAATAATGATGAGAAATTTCTTTTTATATTTTGCTTTAGTATTGTTAATTATTTGGATTTTATTATTTGGGATACTATTTATATTCATATTGTACACCCATAGTTCAGGTGATAAAGATATTGTTTATTCAAATTCCAGAATAATTGGTGATAACTTATTTGTTGAAACATATCAGACTTATCGTGGAGGTGTTTATGATGGAGATGCTTATGAAATATATCTTACAGACTCAATCTCTTTTAGAAAAAAATTGGGCGACTATGACGACCATGATTGGCCAAATGTAACCGTAAGTGGCGATATAGTTGTTGTTAAATGGAATGATTACCAACTCTTGAGAAACAGAGTCCGAAACTGTAAAATTTCCAAGCTTAAAGAAAAAGGGTATGACGACTTGTTAAAAAAGCCCTACGCACATTAAATATTATTTCAAACCAAAAATTCCCCTTGATAAGAAATAGTTTTATTTCAATCTTTTTCAAGGGCGACTTGGCACGCTATCCACTCGAATTTCACACTTCGTGCTCATAACCGTCCCTGTCCGTGACGGACGTTTAGGCCACCATCACCAAAACTTAAGGTTTATGGCAAAGAGTAGCACCAGCAGGCACCCTCTACATTAATGGCAAAGAGGTGGTTCAAACGGTAATCAAACGCCAAAGATAGCAAAAGGATGAAAACGGCTATAGTTGACCAGGACAAGATTACGCGCAGATACGCGCGATACGCGGAGATTCCTTCGTGCGCCCCTGGCTGGCAAACTTTTAAATACGGCAAACTTGGCGAACTTACCGAAAATATTCGTACTTTTGCGCTCCCGTTTGAGAAATAACGAACCATTACCGACTATACCACCTGCAAATCCTCGCAGACCTTATACGTGAAGATACGTGTGATACGCGGAGATCCATGCCCGCGTGCGCAACCACCCGGGGCCACCGAGCTATGGCCCCTACCGGGGCCGGCGGTCGCGGGGTGCCGCTGACCTACCGGGCTATGGCCCCTGCCGGGGCCGGCGGTCGCGGGGTGCCGCTGACCTACCGGGCTATGGTCCCTGTCGGGGCCGGCGATAGCGGGGTGCCGCTAACCTACCGAGCTTTGGCCCCTGCCGGGGCCGGTGGTCGCGGGGTACCGCTAACCTACCGAGCTATGGCCCCTGTCGGGGCCGACGATAGCGGTTCCCCCCCCAAACTGCTAACTACTAACTGCTAATTGCTAACTAACTAAACAATATGTCAAAGAACGTCTGAAACAGTTCGCGAACTGATTTCGACGGCAAAGATACAACACTGGGCACCCTGAAACCAAGAAAGAATGTTGAAAAATTCTTTCTTTCTTCTTTCAGATCAGTCTATCAGCAAGTTACGATGTGTAAAAAGAAAGAAAAAAGGTAACGGTTTGCGGGAATTGTGGAGACGCACGGCTATGCGTCTCTACGGTGCCCCGAGCACCAATCACAAATAAAATG
Organism: Bacteroidales bacterium; assembly: GCA_017395245.1. GTDB lineage: Bacteria > Bacteroidota > Bacteroidia > Bacteroidales > WCHB1-69 > F23-D06. Next base: position 4,258 of record JAFPVR010000066.1, read on the forward strand.
TAATTTTGCGGCGTCATATCTTCGGGCTCTGTTTAACGGGCCTCGCAGGGTCTGGAGGTGTGGCGTGATAATGGGAAAAGAGAGGTCCTCTATTGTCATGAAAAAAACACCTATTCTGTTACTTCTATTGTTGCTGACATATAATTGTTTCTCCCAACAAAAGAAGTTGTGTTTTGGAGAGTTGTCAGAAAAGGATGCCTCTTTGAATTTTGAGATTACAAATTGTCTGTATCAATCCTCATACGAATACTGGTACTCCCATTTTAAATATCCGTCAACTATTGATAACCTGTTCGATTTCATGTTCAAGAACATATTAGATTTCAAAACCACAAAAACGTTTTCGCAAGACGTCAAAGATGTTTTAGTGGTTAACAGGTCTTTATTCACATTGTATTCTACCCAAAACGAATTAGTCATTCTTTATGCAGATTCTGTGTTTTGCTCTTTTTCGATAGCATGCTCGTGTGGCGAATTCAGCGAAACAGGTTCTTTTGTTGGATTTGTTAAAGACAATGTTATACAAAAAGACAACAAGGCAAATAAATTGGATAAGTTATTCAAGCATAAATTGTGGAATATTTATAGACAGTCTATCAATAAGTTATCAGGCCGACATATAGTTGAGAAAAATGGGTTGTCTTTGGTTCATGTTGGAATGACGTATGATTATCAGAAAGACACCCTTGTAGTTCACAATATATGTCCTTACTACGCAGATTTGCACAAAAAATATTACACGTCATTAAAGTTGTTGTCAAGTCGTTTTTGTCATAAAAACAACTACGATTATTTATTTTTTTCCACCCCATTTGTCACCTATGATACAGTTCATCTTATGGACGAAAGATGACAAGAGCTTTTGCATTTAGTTGATGTCGATTTGACGGAAAATGCTTAATAAAACAAGGAAGCATCAATAATATTCAAGAAGACCAAAGAACCGCTATCGACCACATCGCCCGCAGATTTCGCAGATCCCCGCAGACATTATACGTGTAGATACGTGTGATACGCGGAAATCCACGCCTGCGCACGCAACCGCTCGGGGCCACCGGACTTTGGCCCCTGCCGGGGCCGGCGATAGCGGTTCTCGCCCAACTGCTAACTACTAACTAATAAACAATATGTCAAAGAACGTCTGAAACAGTTCGCGAACTGATTTCGACGGCAAAGATACAACACTGGGAAAGGTGCAGGGTTTGCTGATGAGTATCACGAACCCATCATGCAGCCCACACCCAGTGAATCAGTCACTTATGATGAAAAAAAGATGGGCTTCATGATTGAATTAATATCGACAAAGCACCGAAAACCGATGGCATATAAACTTGTGCAATAAAAAAGAAAGAAAAATTTTGCGTTTCCACCCACGACCGTGCGTCTCTACGGCCGCACATTTGCCTGCAACGTCTTGTTGATGAGCGTTTTCAGCTCCAAGACGTTGGATTCCACCACCTTGCGCTTTTCGGGAACGAACAGCGTGGCGTATTTCGCCTTGCCTACCTTGAATTTCAGCCGGTCATCCAACCCGATGATGTCCAACCCGATTCGGATGGGCTTCACTAACGAAATGTTGTAGTCGTAGGTCAGGTCGAGGTTGTGCCGGCCGGAGATAATCGCGCTGTATTTGTCGATGCTGAGCAGGAACGGATAGACATCCACCTCGTTCCGGAAAATGGTGATTTCCGTGGAGAGACTGTCGATTTTGTTTTGCGTTTTCTTGCTGAACATCAGCTTTTTGGCAATGGTTTTGTAGGTTTCGTTGTCGAGCACCACCAGATCGTGACCGTTGATGGCGGCGGCGCCTCTGAGGGTGGAGAACTTGATGTCGTAGTTGGACTTGAGGTAGGTTTCGGCGGCGAAGTGGAACTCGGCATTGCCGCTGAAGGCCTTCAGCATGGGCAGGATGGTGTCCACCTCCGGAATCATGGCGATGAGCTTATCTATCTTGATGTCAAGTAGATGGAAGTCGAAACCGAGGAAAAGGTGGTTCATGCGCGGGGTGCGGTACATGGCCGTGAGTTGCATCCGCGCGGCTTCGTTGGTGAGACCCACCTCCTCCAACACCAGCACGCCGTCCTTCACATACACGCGGCCGGCAATGTTGTTGAACTCCGTCTCCTCATACAACGCCTTCTGGATGGTGGTGTTCATGTTGACATCCACCCCGAACGGCACGATGAAGGGCGAGTCGCCACTTTCCTTGGCCACCTCCTCCGCCTGCGCCGTCAGGGAATCCGGCGCGTTGATGCCGTTTACCATGGCCATCAGTTCGTTGAGGTTCAGGTAGTTGGCCACCAACTCCAAGTCGCCCTTGAGCAACCCCTTGTCTTGCAGGTAATCGGCGATACCCGTAATGGTGCCCGTCACGGAGGCTTTGGACTCCCCATAGCCGATATTTGCTTTTTTTAACACACATTTCTGCGGGTTGAAGTCGATGTCAAGGGCGGGGACCGTTATCAGATGCGTCAATTCTTGGGCGTCAAACTGAGCCTTGGACAATTGCAGTTTCACCACCGGCGACCATCTCAGCAACGGATTTTCCTCTTTTTCTTTATAATCGGTTTTCACTTGCAAGTTCAGTGTTTCAGCAAAATAAGTGTTGGCGATAGAACCTATCATCCCACTTATTTTATTCCCGTTATAGTCCAACTGCATTTGGTTGGTGTTGTTGAGTATGAACTTGCCTTTTGAATCGTGGAGATAAGCTGTTATGGTGTCTTCATAATTAACGGTAAGAAGATCAAACAAATAAGTGGTGGCAAATTTCAAATCTATTGCATCATCCAACAGGTTGTTCGTATAGGCATCAAGCTGAAGATCATCCGCTGTGATCGTGATTTTTTCAGGATGGTTGAAAACAAGAAGAGAGGACGTTTTCAGTTTGGCGTTGAGCCATTCGTCGATTCGGTATGGACGGTTCGTGACGGGAAATTCAATTTCGGCGTGCAAATCCGGCATACGTATTGTAGTCGTGTCGTGGTATAACAGCTCCAAATCCGTAAACTGTCCGTTGATAACGGCTTTGGTAATATTGTCGATGGAAAAATCTTTTTGAGGATCGTAAGCAAGCTGCGTTTTCACTTGCAGATCCGCTTGGCCTTTGTATTGGGTGAAATCTTCGGGCAGGAGGTCTTTGAAGTCGTCGATGTGCAGCTTTCCCGTAGCGAGAATGTTGCATAACATCTTGCCCAACAGGTTTTTGACCGTTCCCGTAGCCGTGATTTTGTTGCGCTTCCGAGTGGTGGCCGACAGGGATTTCACAATCAGGTCCGATTGGTTGTTGAGGTCCAGGCGAAAGTCGAAAAGACCGTCCGCTTTTTCGAAATCGAGCGGTAGGTCCTTCATGGCGAAACGACCGTGGTGCCAGGCCACATCGCTGGTGATCAGCGGTTTTTGGGTGTCGCTGAAGGTTCCTTTCACGTCGCCTTCCAACGCAATATCGCCGCTTATCTGGATGTCATCTAACTTGTTGCCGATGAGCGCATCGGGAATCAGCGGCAGTATTTCGTCAATCTTCCAGTCGCCGGTCCGGTAATGCAGGTCGGTGTGGATGTCACGGGATACGGTGTCCATATCGACATGACCGTTTATGGTAAGTTCCTGTTTGTCAAGTTGTAATGTCGTTTTTTGAAGATCGAATTGCAACGCTTTGAGGTCGGCTTTCACCTCGGATGCCACGTTGAGATCCATTCCGTTGAGGTAGTGGGTGGTGTCGAGGCAAAGAACGGCATTTTCAATGTCGGCTTCCACTTTGCCGTCAAGCAAGTTAAAATCTGTGAAAGAGCCGTCGTAGGAGGCTTTGACATCATCGCCGGAGAAATGCAGCCGTGTGCTGTCCGCCATGACAAAGGCTAAGGATTTTGCCTCCAATTCTGCCTGCCCGTCTATCTCGTTGTCTTTGAATGTCCCTTTGACGCTTAGATCCGCATCCTGTAATTCAGCTTTCTGCCTCGATTGGAGATTCAGATAGCGAACATCCACCTCTTTTGCTTTAACTTTTTGTAAATCAATACTGTAGTTAAAAGAAGAGGTGTCGTTGGGGTCGGTGCGGAAGACCTTGTAGTTGCCGTTGCCGTTTTCGTCGATGTACATATTCACAAGTCCTTGATTCAAGGAAAAGTCGTACAGCTCAAGGCGGTTGTTCTGGATGAGCTCGCGGATATTGAGCGCCGCTACGCACTCCTTGGCATACAGCAGCGTGTCGGAAACTTGGGGATTCTTTGGATTTTTTAACACCACATTCTCCAACTCCAAACCGACCTTCGGGAAGGTTTTGAAGAACGTGAGCCCCGCTTTGTCAATATGGAAGTCGCAGGTGATGAACCGGTCAGCCTGGTTGTTGACCATCTTGGCCAGCTTGGAAGGTGAAAAAATGTGAAAAAGCAGGATGGCTGCGGCGAGGATGACCACAGCAAGCAGCGATCCTAACGAAATCAGCCCTATTTTCAGCGCCTTCTTCATTCTTCTTCTCGCATGAAGGTGTAGTATTTGCCGTAATCGTCGTGGTACTCCAACGTGGTGGCGGTCAGCTTCGTAACCGTATAGGTTTTCGGCACATTACCGCCCATTTCCATCTGATGGATTTGGGTCAGGGTGGCGTTTTCGAGCGTCCAGGTGAAAGGTTGCGCCTCCTCCTCGGTGACATCGTCGAGGATGTCCCAGGTGTAGCCGGTGCCGGCGGGGTTATAGTATTCGTACAGCGTCCCCGACACCCATTTGCCGGAAAGCAGCGTCTTGTCGAACTTTTCGCTGTGGCTGAAGAGGTCGCAGCCGGCCATCAACAGCACGAGACAGCAGAAAAACAATCCGAAAATCAGATTGTTTCTTGTCTTTGGGATAATATAGGGCGATTCTTTCATTATTTTTTCGATTTACCGTTTTGTAAATACGGGCATATTCCCGTTTTGTAGAGACGCGCAATATTCTCGTTTTGTAGAGACGTTGCGCGCAACGTCTCTACAATGACAAGGTTTCTCTTCCTCTGTTTAAATCCGGTTAATTTCCATTTCCAATGTCACATCAAACATCATTTTAACATCTTTTATGATAGTTTCCGCCACATCTAACACCTCCTGCGGGGTGGCGCCGCCGTAGTTTACCAGCACCAACGCCTGGTTTTTCCATGTGCCGGCGTTGCCGACCTGCTTGCCTTTCCAACCCGCCTTTTCAATCAACTGGCCGGCGGAGAGTTTCTTTTGCCCGTCCGGCGCGTCGTAGGCTACCAAATCGGGGTATGTTTTAGTCAGTTCGTTGTGTTTTTCAGCCGGAACAATCGGGTTTTGGAAGAAACTGCCGCCGTTGCCGACGATTTTCGGGTCGGGCAGCTTGGCGTCGCGGATTTTGCGCACACAGTCGGAAACGTTGCGCAGGGTCAAAGGCAGCTCACGCTCTTGCAACGCTTTCGTCAATCCCTGATAGGACAACGTAAAGTGTGGATTTTCAGATAGTTGGAACCAAACGTAAGTGATTAGGCAGTCGTTTTTCAGCGTCTGTTTGAAGATGGAGTTGCGGTAGCCGAAGCGGCATTCGGCATTGCTCAACGAAAAAGGCAGGCCGGTGGAGATAACGAATCCTTCCACTTTCCAGACGGTGTCTTTCACCTCCACGCCGTAGGCGCCGATGTTTTGCACGGGGGCGCTGCCAACCAGTCCGGGAATAGCCGTAAGATTCTCGATTCCATAGAGTTGGCGCCTAATACAATATTGTATCAGATTTTCCCACGGTTCGCCGGCAGCCACACGCAGCAGCACTTTTCCATCCTTTTTTTCCATCCTTTCGATGCCGCCGAACGCGGGGTGTACAATCGTACCGTCAAAGTTCTTGGTAAACAGTGTGTTGCTGCCGCCGCCGAGGATATAATACGGGTTCTCATGAAGGAAACGGGCAATCACGTCAGACGTTTCGTCGGCAGCGTCCATGGCGAGAAATTGCCGCGCATACACCTCCATCCCAAAGGTGTTGTATTCTTTAAGATTTTGATTGTCAAACAGTTTCATATCTTAGAACATATAACCCATCTTGACGTAGATGTTGGCCATGCCGTCGTTGTCGCGCTTGTCAAAGGGCACCGCCCAATCGACGGAAAGCACAAAGTTGTCGTTCATCATCAGTTTGAGACCGAGACCGCCGGAGAAGTGCGGACGATAGACGTTTTTGGTATCGTCAAAGACAATGTAGTCGTCAAGGTCGTCGAGGTTAAATTCGGGGTCGTTTTTTACGATATTGTCCACAATCACCTGTTGGTCAAGACGGTAGGGCTGCAGAATCAGGCCCATATCCACGAACGGGTTCAGACCGATGAAGAAGTGTTCCTTCCCGATGTCGAACTTGCAGATTTGGAAGCGGAACTCGACGTTCGCGAAGGCGTAGCTCTTGGCGGAAATGCGGTGGCGAAGAATGCCACGGCAGGTGTTTCCGCCGCCGAGACCTTCGTATAACACGCGCTGTATGAACAAGTTGTTGTAGTAATTGTTCAGGTAAAACGGGGCATCGCCGGCCACATCCAATTGGGCGGCCAACCGGTAGGCAAACGTGATGACATCTTTATAGACTGGCACGAAATGGCGGAAGCTGGCGTTGAAAATCAAGCTGTTGGCCCCTTTGTCCTCCCCGAATCCGGCGTAATAGGTCAGGAACATGTCTGCATTCATGCCCTTTTTCGTGTTTTGCAGGCGGTCGCGGTTGTCGAAGGAGATACCGCCGCGCACGTAGGGATGCCAGCCGCCGTTGGCCTCTGCCGGCGTCAGAATCCCCCATTTCACGTATTTATCGTACAGCCCATCCACATAAGGCAGCATGTTCTCCGGTTTTTTGCCCTTGTTGATCATGTCGATGTTCACTGGCGCGATTTTATACCACAGCACTCCTAAACCGGCGTTCCAGTACCAGTTGCCTCCGATGTTGCCGTCAATGTCTCCCGCAATGCGGAGCAGGTCGCGTTGCGATTTGTAGAAGGCGCGGGAGATGTAATCATCGCTTTTTTTCTTGGCCCAGCCGCCGTTATAGACCGTCTGGTAGCCGTTGTAGCCGTAGAAATCGCACAGTGCGTCAGGCAGATAGGAGACATCGAGTTTCAAATGGTGACCCGGGAGCAGGTGTTTGGAGTCGTAGGCGAAGCGGAACAAGCCTGAGCGTTTGGTGGTATAGGCCGCCTCGAAGTAGAGGGAGTGGAAGTAGTCGGGATAGGCGGAGCCGTCGCCGAAATCGTACACATTGGCCAGCACGCCGTATTGGAAGCCTTTGTCGGCATCATACGCCACGCTCGGCAGGATGCCGAACGTCCATCCGGTGCGTATCTCGCTTTTCTCTTTTTTGGGTTTCTTCGGTTTCTTGTCCCGCAGAACGGCAGTTGTGTCGCCGTCAGTTGCATACGCGCAAAAATTTCCGATAACGAGTGTGAAAAACAAGAAAAGTGTAGTTCTTTTTATCATAATATGTTGGATTTATGGGTTGTGTAGAGACGCAAAACGTTGCGTCTCTGTAACGTAAATTAAATGTTATAGTTTCTCGGTCCGAATATGGCGCTGCCGATGCGGACGAGCGTGCTGCCTTCTTCCACAGCGATAGGGTAGTCCTCGCTCATGCCCATCGAAAGCTCCTTGAAATCAGGATTTTGCGGGAAATAGTCGGTCTTGAGTTTGTCGAAAATCTGTCGGAGGTGGTGAAATTCGCCACGCACCTGCCCTTGGTCGTCGGTGAAGGTCGCCATGCCCATCACCCCATGGATGGCCACGTTCTTAAGTTCCTGAAATTCGGGGTTTTGAAGCATCTCCTCGCACTCTTCGAGCGAAAACCCGAACTTGGTTTCCTCGTCGGCGATGTGGAACTGCAGCAGACAGGGAATCACGCGCCCGTTCTTGACGGCGTGTTTGTTCACCTCTTTCAGCAGGTCGAAGCTGTCGATGCTGTGAATCAGCGACACATACGGGGCGATGTACTTGATTTTGTTGGTCTGCAGGTGCCCGATAAAGTGCCATTCGATGTCTTGGGGAAGTTGCGCGTGTTTTTCGCGCATTTCTTGGGCGTGGTTCTCACCGAAAACGCGCTGACCGTGTTGGTACAGCGCGCTGATGTCCTCCGCCGGTTTGAATTTGGAAACGGCGACCAGGCGCGTGCCGGCGGGCAGGGAGGCCCGGATCTCATCGTACTTTTCGATGTTCATACGGACGGTTTTAGTGACCCCGGCGGGATTCAAACCCACGACCTTCAGAACCGGAATCTGACGTTCTATTCAGCTAAACTACGGGGCCGTAATTCGGCGGCAAAGGTACACTTTTTTCTGATACGTAAAAACAAAAAACCATCTGTTTGCGACAGATGGCCTTGTTTTGTACCGCGTATGAGAATCGAACTCATATTGCAAGATTGAGAATCTTGATTCCTAACCGTTAGAAGAACGCGGCAGTTGAAATCGGCGGCAAAAATACACTTTTTTTTGATACGCCGGCCAACCGGAGCAAAATTTTTATTGGGGAGGCGTCTGTGTCTGTAGAGACGTGGTGCACCGCGTCTCTACAACGGTTTCACCAACCCTTGTAACAATTTGATTTCCTCCGCCCACAACGTCTCGTCCGGCGTTTCGAGGATCAGCGGCATGTTGTCGAAACGCGGATCGTTCATGAGCCGTTCGAAGAATTCCATGCCGAGGAGGCCCTTGCCGATGCTGTCGTGGCGGTCGACGCGACTGCCGAACTCCTTTTTCGTGTCGTTGAGGTGGATGGCACGTAAATAGCTGAACCCCACAACGTTTTCAAACTCTTCGAAGGTGGCCTTGTAGCCCGCTTCGGTCTTGAGGTCGTAACCGGCGGAGTAGGTGTGGCAGGTGTCGAGGCAGACACCCACGCGGCTCTTGTCCTCCACCTTGTCGATGATGTGGGCCAGATGGTGGAAGCTGAAACCGACGTTGGTGCCCTGACCGGCGGTGTTCTCGATGACGGCCGTCACGCCGCTCGTTTTCTCCAACGCCAGGTTGATGCTTTCGGCCACGCGGGTGAGGCACTCTTCCAACGGAATCTGTTTGAGATGGCTGCCCGGGTGGAAATTAAGCATTTTTAACCCCAATTGCTCGCAGCGGTGCATCTCCTCGATGAAGGAGTTGCGCGACTTTTCCAGCCCTTCCGCGTCGGGACTGCCGAGGTTGATGAGGTAGCTGTCGTGGGGAAGCACGTAGTCGGTGGAGATGCCGGACTTCGCGAGGTTTTCCTTGAATGCGGCGATGGATTTGTCGCTCAGCGGGGCGGAGAACCACTGCCGCTGGTTTTTGGTGAACAGGGCGAAGGCGGTGGCGCCGACCTGCATGGCGTTCAGCGGGGCGTTTTCCACGCCGCCGGAGGCGCTGACGTGAGGACCTATATATTTCATACTTTGACTGTTGACCGTTGACTGTTGACCTCCAGGGGCTGCGCTTCGCTTACCCCTCATTCCAGGGGCTGCGCTTCGCTTACCCCTCATTCCAGGGGTTGCGCTTCGCTTACCCCTGGCTACCGAGCTTTTGCCCCTTCGGGGCTGCTTAAGGAAGTTGTTTTAATCTCCCAGGGCTCACTGCGTTCACCCTGGGTTAGCATACGTCGGGCTTTCAGCCCTTTTTGGTGCCCCAGGGCTCACTGCGTTCACCCTGGGTTAGCATACGTCGGGCTTTCAGCCCTTTTTGGTGCCCCAGGGCTCACTGCGTTCACCCTGGGTTAGCATACGTCGGGCTTTCAGCCCTTTTTGG
>JAFPVR010000067.1 GCA_017395245.1 Bacteroidales bacterium
GTCGGCGGCGTTGGCCTTAAGGGCAAGAGCGTCGTTCATTGCAGTCTTGTCAGCCTTAGCGTCGAGAGCGGTAGCCATATCAGCGGCATTGGCCTTGAGGGCGAGAGCGTCGTTCACTTCGGTTTTAGTGTAAACGTCGGCAGCGTTGGCCTTAAGGGCAAGAGCGTCGTTCATTGCAGTCTTGTCAGCCTTAGCGTCGAGAGCGGTAGCCATATCAGCGGCATTGGCCTTGAGGGCAAGAGCGTCGTTCACTTCGGTTTTAGTGTAAACGTCGGCAGCATTGGCCTTCAGTGCTAAGGCTTCATTCATTGCTGTGGTAGTGGCATATCCTTCCAAATCGGGTTTGTTTTGAATCTCGGAATAGTTGTAAACGGGTTTGTTGGCAGTTTTCGCCCATGCGGGAACAGTCGGGTCGGTTTCGGCCGGCAGGGTGACGGAACCGCCATTAGGAGTCAGCGAGAGGGTGTTGCCGTTGAGGTTGAGGGTCTGGGCGACACCCGTACCACCGCTACCACCACCGGCGAGATTGATGGTCTGATCGCCCGCTTGGTTCAAGGTAAAGCTGCCCACAAGAGCACCGTTCTGATTAATCGTGATGGTGCTGTTGTGAATGTCGGAGGTGTTGGCCTTGGCTGCGAGGTCAGCGGCATCCGCTTTGTCACCGAGCAGGTTGTCGGTTTCGGCCTTGGTGTAGACATTGTTGGCATCGGCCTTGGCTGCGAGGTCAGCGGCATCTGCTTTGTCATTGAGCAGGTTGTCGGTTTCAGCCTTGGTGTAAACATTGTTGGCATCGGCCTTGGCTGCGAGGTCAGCGGCATCCGCTTTGTCATTGAGCAGGTTGTCGGTTTCGGCCTTGGTGTAGACATTGTTGGCATCGGCCTTGCCGTTGAGAGCGGCCTTCACTGCGGCCGTATCGGCTTTGGCGCCGAGTGCGGTGTTCATGTCAGCAACCTTCGCATAGTCGGCGGCATCGGTGAGGCTGGCCACGGTGGTTGGAATAGTCGGAGTGTTCTGAATTTCGGAGTATTGGTAAACGGGCTTGGTGGTTTCCTTGGCCCATGCCGGGACGGTCGGGTCGGTTTCGGTGGTGATGAAGACGCTCAAGTCTGGCTTGTTCACGATATAAGCCTTGGATGCAGTGTTCGTCTCATTCCAGTCGGCTTGCACTTGGGAGAAGGAGCCGGAGGCATTGGCAGCCTGCAAGGCGTAAGGCACGGCGTTCACCGGGCTGCTGATGGTGGCCACGGTAGCGCTGCCGTTCTTGATGACGCTCTCAATGGTCGCGCCCTCCCAGTTCACGGCCGAGAGGTTGGTGCCGGAGGTCACGGTGCCTTCACCGATGGTCAGCACAATCAAACCGTTCTGGTTGCTCGTGGCGTTGTGCGTTTCCGCATACTGCACCCCGTTGTTGGCGTTCAGGATGCTCACCTCCACCGTCAGCGCGGTGTTCACCACTAATTTGTTGTCGTTGTCGCGAACCACCGCCTGGTAGCTCAGTTTCTGCGCGAAAAGTCCTCCAACCAAGAGGAACATCATTGCGAAAAGGGTAAATAATTTTTTCATTGCTTTTATTTTTTTTATTATTATTACTTTTTTCTTTTTTGAAAGGAATGTTTTGATGTCTACCGAGCTTTTGTCCCTTCAGGACATTAAGGTCTGGACATCAAGGATTGTTTTAGTGGTTGCGGACGCAGCGGATGCTCGCGCCGTCGTAGGCGCTGAGGGTGTTGGTGAGCAGGCCGTCGCAATAGTAGGCGCAGGTGTAGATGTGCGCGTGGGTGGTGAGGGTTGCGGGATCGTAGGTGCCGCTGTCGCTCCAGAAGTTGGCCTCGGTGCCAAGTCCTTCGTAACGAGGTATGCTGGCGTTGTATTTACCGGCAGGAACTGCCGTGAAGCCGGAGGCGTTGGTGTTGTCACCCGCATGAGGACCCATCCACAGGGTGGTGGCGTTCAGGGCGGGTGTGCTGACGGTGCCTAAGGCGGTCATCTCCACGGTGGTGGGGATGTGCCAGCCGTCGGGACAGGCGCCTTGCACAAAGCCGTCCACAGTGGCGGGGGCGTCGGAGCTGCCCTCAGCGAGGTTCACGGCACCGTACCAGGTGTAGAGCCGGCCGTAGAGGGGCAGGTTCGCGTTGTCGTCGTTGTAAATCCGGATGCCGGTGATGGCGGTGGTGCCGTCGGCATAGTGCGTGGCCTTGAGGTTCTCCTTGGTCCAGCAGTAGCCCGCCACTTGCACGGTCTGGTACTCGTTGAGGTCAACGTCGTAAACCAGGTCGCCACAGGCAAACGTTCCAAGCACCACTAACCGGAGGGTGGTCATGGAGTCGTAGTTAAACTGGCTACCCAACTTGCTGTAGTTGGTGTCGTTGTAGGTGCCGGCCGCTGTGGATGCGTCGTAGGAGAAGTCGTTGTCGGAGTACCCTTCGCCCTCGTTGACGACGGCGTTGATTTTTGTGAGCGCCAGCTGCGACTGGCCGATGCCGAGGGTCGCGTTGTAGTCGGCCGTCTGCGCGAACTGCGAGAACGGTTGCCCGATGATGACCTCGGAGCCGGTGGTGGCGTCGATGCCGCCGCCCACCGCGAAGCCGTTGACGGTTTTCGGCGCTTGTGCCCCTGCCGCAAAGACCAGCAGCAGGAGGATGGAACAAATGCTTAAACGTTTCATTGTTTTGATATTTTATTACTACTTATTTATTATTCTGGATTGAGATATTCTTGAAGGGTAAAGACAAAAGGAATCCAGCGGGTATTTTCCCGAAAGAAAAACCCTCCGTGAATTTCTGAAAACAAAGAAAATCGGTGCTAAAACGCAGCAAATCCGCCCTCCAGGGTTATAGTAACCGGGGGGGGTAATTGTCTGGTTCTTAATATGTTAGAAAGTGTATTTCTCAAAACTATATAAAAACATCATTATAGGCAAATATATATTTTTTTTCTTTGTTTAGTATAACAAAGAAAAAAAGAAACACCCTTCGAGAGCGAGGGGTGTTTTGTTAAAAAAAAGAGTCGGTGGGAAGAAGTTCGTGAGATGCTTGTCAGAAAGCTTTCGGCGGGATGGTCGGGTCGAGTAAGGTGAAGGTGTCCTCTCCTGTGAAAGGAATCACGAAGAGTCCCTTTCTGCGGGCGAATGTGTCTGCTCCGTCGTTGAACTTGATGGCTGCGACGGCTCCGTATACCGTGCGGTCAGCGAGCCCCGGGAAATACTCCTTGAACCGTTCCATCTGGCTCAGAAAGTAGCGCACGTCTTCTGCCGAGCAGGTCATCTTCACTTCTGTTGCCACCAATACGTGTCCGTTCTCGTACATCACGTCCACTTCCATCTTGTCCTCGCCCCACAGGTTCGCGGTGCGGCATTCCTGGCTTATGCGTTCTATCCCGATGTTCCTTTCCTTGAACAATTTCAGTGCAGTCGGTGTGCACAGGGCTTCAATCATTCGTCCCCATTTCGAGGAATTGTCCTCCCGTAGGCGCTTTATTTCCGCCAGGGTTTTGTTTATTTGTTCATTGGCCTCCTTGCGCTCTGCATCCCATTTGGCTTCGCGTTCTTTCCATTTGGCTTCGCGTTCCTTACGCTCGGCTTCCCATTTAGCTTCGCGCTCTCTGCGCTCGGCTTCCCATTTGGCGTCTTGTTCCCTGCGTTCGGCTTCCCATTTGGCATCGCGTTCTTTTTGTTCTTTGTAGTATTGCTCCGCCTTTTCGTCCATTTTGCGGTTGTTCTCCTTGATTGACTCCAGAAACGCCCCGAAGTCGGGAAACTGGATGTTCGACATGGTGGTTTGTGTGTTCATAGTTCTTTTTTTTTTGTAAGACTTTATTAACGCGGCAAAAATACATTTTTTTCAAAATGAAACCATATCTGTTTAAAATATTTTTTCAAAATATGTTTTATGCAATTAACTGTTTGTTTTCTGCAAAAAACTGCTTTTTTTCTGCAAAAGGGGGTACCTTGTCCATTCTTTTGAGACACAAAAGTTGCATCTCTACGAAGGGGTACAACGAAAGAAGGCGCACCGTTGCCGATGCGCCTTCGCAGTTGTTGTAGGAGCACCGCCATTCCTGGCGGTGGTTTTATGCGGCAGGAATGCCGCAATGGTTATAATATGCGGCAGGAATGCCACAATGTTTGTTATAAGCGGCAGGAATGCCACAATGTTTGTTATAAGCGGCAGGAATGCCGCGGCTCCTAATTATTTTTTGCGTCTTTTGGGTTTGAGGTTGTGTTTGGCGACGAATTCGTCCAACACTTCCTTGAGGGTCGGGGTGCCGATCTCCTGGAGTTCGTAACCAACCTTCACGACGGGTTGTTTGATCTTGATGAAGCGCGGCAGGTCGATGGGGGTACCGATGACGACGGCATCGCACGGGGTGTTGGCGATGGTCTTCTCGAGGTCCTTCATCTGTTGCTCGCCATAGCCCATAGCCGGCAGCAGAGTGCCGATGTTGGGATAGATCTGGAACGTCTCGGCGAGTTTGCCAACGACGTACGGGCGCGGGTCAACGAGTTCAGCACCGTGTTTCAGAGCGGCAACCGTACCGGCACCGATCTTCATCTCACCGTGGGTCAATGTGGGGCCGTCTTCAACGACGAGCACTTTCTTGCCCTTCAGCAGCTCGGGTTTGTCAACCGTGAGGGTGGAAGCGGCGTCGATTTGCTTGGCGTTGGGGTTGATGGCGCGCAGGTTGGCGCGGACGGTGTTGATGTTCTCCAAAGAAGCGGAGTCGATCTTGTTGATGACGATGATGTCAGCCATGCGGGCGACAACTTCACCGGGATAGTAGCTCACCTCGGCACCGGGACGCAACGGGTCAGCAACGCCGATGGTCAAATCCGGAACATAGAACGGGAAGTCGTTGTTACCGCCGTCCCACAGCACGATGTCGCAGCCGTCGGGATCGTTCTCGGCACCAGCCATCTCAACCCACTTGCCGGTTTGAGGATCTTTGGTCTTGCCACCTTTGAGGATAGCTTCGTAGTCGACACCGGCGTAGATCACATTGCGTTTGGTGACCACGTGGGGTTCGTACTCTTCCATCTCCTCGATGGTGCAGTTTTGGTATTTGAGGTCGTCGACGCAAGCGAAGCGTTGGATGATCTGCTTGTTCAAATCGGGATCGTAAGGCATGGGGTGACGCACGGCGACCACTCTGAAGCCCATTCCGACGAGGTATTCGATGATCTTACGGGAAGTCTGGGACTTACCGCAACCAGTACGGGTAGCACCGACAGCGATGACGGGCTTTTTGGATTTCACCATGGTGTCCTTCGGACCCATGAGCCAGAAGTTGGCGCCGGCGGCGTTCACGATGGCGCTGATCTTCATCACGTAGGCGTACGGCTTGTCGCTGTAAGCGAACACGCAGTCGTCGACGTCGTATTTCTTGATCAGTTCGGAGAGCTCAGCCTCGGGACGGATCGGAATACCTTGCGGGTAGAGATCCTCGCCGGCGAGTTCCTTCGGATACGTGCGGTCGTCAATGCCGGGGATTTGCTCGGCGGTGAAAGCCACCACGTTGTAGTTCTTGTTGTGACGGAAAAAGGTGTTGAAATTGTGGAAGTCTCTTCCAGCAGCACCGATGATGATCACATTTCTAACTTTTTTTCTCATAAATCTTTAATTTTTTTGAGGATTATAAATGAATTAGAGTTTCATCTTTTTTTGCGGGTGCAAAGGTATAATTTTTTTGCATACGGAGCACGTTCGGAAGATTTTTTTCCAAAACGGTGCCATTCTGTGCATTTTTGGGCTCTTCTCTCCTGTTGTGGACTATGATTCCTTGATTCTGCACAAAAGCAAATCGCCACAGTTGGTTTTAACCTCTTCGAAAATTTCTCTGCAACGCTGTTCACTCATTTTGTTTTTCGTACCCACCGCTATCATATCCTTCAACGTGGGATCGCCCGTTCCATTGACAGATGTGGCGTGCTCTCCGTTATACCCCTCCGTACACCGCGTCAAATCGTATGCAGGCGCAAGATGCCAGGAATAATGTCCATTTCCATTCTCTGAGACCATAAAACTGAAGTTCTTGCAGTGGTCGTCCTTGTTATCTGTCAAATAGTTAAAGACCATTCGGCGGAACAATTCCTCCACCTCTTTGGCACTTTGGGTAAGAAAACCTGTCAGCGCAAGCAAGTTTGTGTAATCGAGATACGGCATGGTCAACGACAGGCACAGCAATCCGCCAGCCGTCGCAATATGGACACGCTCGCCTGTCGGGGTAATATCGAAACGGCGTGTGGTGAAATAGCGATTGTTAATCAGCTTACAGTCAGGGACATTGATGCCGCATAGCTTGGCCACCTCATTATAGTGGAGTTCCTGCTGACCGATGTCAACGGGGTCGTAGTAGTGACGGAATTTTATGAGCCAATGGCCTTCAGTATCGCTAAAGATGACCTTTGGACGGGCACCGCCGCTGTTTCCGCTTCTGTAAAGAAGCAAACCTGCATCAGTATCTTGTTGTTCCTTCAACACCTGCAATGCTTTCTCTTGAAGCAAGTCAAAATCAAGTGTATCAACTTCTTTAATTATCTTTTTTTCAGGATGATAGGTCAACGCACCCATACCGCCATTGCCAACGATACTCAATCTGTCGAGTGCAGAAAGGTCTGTGTCATTGATGCCTTCGTGCAACAACGTCTTGTGAAGCAGATAGCGACCGTAACCATCGGGAAGGCTGTCTTCAAAAATGCCGAAATTGCCATGAAAAGGCTGATGCTTGGCAATAAACAAGCCTGTTTTCAAAGGGAGTTCCAGGGGTGATATGCTGAATCCGTCAGACAACCACGCGCTGTCATACTCAAAA
The DNA here is from genome assembly GCA_017395245.1 of Bacteroidales bacterium. Classification (GTDB taxonomy): domain Bacteria; phylum Bacteroidota; class Bacteroidia; order Bacteroidales; family WCHB1-69; genus F23-D06. Next base: position 6,808 of record JAFPVR010000067.1, read on the forward strand.
GCGCACAGACGGTCGTCGGGGGTGAGCGATAGCGTTCCGACTATTCTGTCGTGATATTTCACAGTTAATATATCCGTTTTCATTTCTTATAAGCTTTTGTTTTACCAGAATTTTTGCGTATTCGGGTCAGTTCCTCCATGGTTGCGTATTTGGGTGTGGCAAACAGCCCTTTGATTTCAGAGGCATATCCCAACGCCGTTGCCAATCCTATCAGGTTTTTCAGCGAAATAAGACCCTTTTGCTCGAAGCGCACCACGTTGCTCACGGCGACTCCCGCACGTTCGGACACCTCCTCGCGCGTCAGCCCCTTCTCCACCCTGCGATGGCGAAAATCATTGGCAATCTGCCTGCCCACATGGTCGGCATCTTCCAGCAAATAGCTCTCAAGAACTGATAACATATTGTCCATTTCCTTATACATAGCACAAAAACAACTAAAATATTATCAGCTGCAAAGGTACACTTTTTTTGATTATGTCGGCCAAAAAATCCACACCAACAATATCACCTGCACCACCAGAATCGCCGGCACGCCATAGCGGAACTTCTTGTGCTGGGTCTTGTGGTGCCACACGCGCATTCCTAACCACGCGCCGACGCTGCCGCCGATCATCGCCATTCCGAGCAGCACACTCTCGGGAATCCTCCACCGCGCCCGCTTCGCCTTCCACTTGTCGATGCCGTAGAGAAGGAAGGTGAAGAGGTTGATGATTACGAGGGAAAAGACAATGACTGTGGAAATTGGAGTATCATTCATAACCTGTTATCTATTCTTCACACTAAAATCGCCTATTATCTTCCCCTTTTTAAAACGACAAGCATCACCACCAAAGCGCAAACCGACCCAAGCAAGCAGCAGAACATATCCGATTGGGTGTCCCAGATGTAGCCTTGGGTACCTAAGAAGGCCTCTGTGTCAGTGGGATTGGAAAGCGAGGCCAGCCATTCAATGATTTCGTAAACGGAGGTGATCATCATCGCCACACAGAATGAGAGGAATCCGATCCACCCGAAAGATTTCAGATCAGTTTTTCTGCGGAGAATCTCCACCGCCATCAACGTCGGAGTAAAGCCTTGCATAAAATGCCCGATTTTGTCGTAGTTGTTCCGAGTGAATCCAAACCACTGTTTCATCCACTCTCCCAACGGAACTTCTGCATACGAGTAATGCGCCCCCACCAACAGCACGATAATGTGCAAAAACATCACGGCATACATCCAATTGGGGAAACGGAAATGCCTGTAAGTCAGAATTAAGACCAATATCCAAGCGACAGCCGGTGCCGCTTCAAGCACCCACGTCAAGTAGGTGTCTTGCACGTTGATAACCGACCATATCGTCACTGCGGAAGCCAACAGCAGCAATGCTAATGGAAAAACGTTGAATAAATATCTTTTCGTCGGTGTATCGTTCTCTTTCATAATGTTTTATTTGGAAAACAAATAGTATCCTCTTATCATTCCTGAACACCAATCTTTCCCTCCACAAACTTCCGAAAATGCAAAATCTGCGCACTTCGGGCTGGATTGAACAGCAGATGTTCAAAATCCTTCTGTTTTTGCGTCAAATTTGTGCTTTCCAGCTTTTCCATCAATGCTTTCCTGAGGTCTGCTGCATTCTCAATACCATTTCTTTTCTTCAGAAAATCAAAATCGGGATTGGTCTGCTGCCACAAAAAGATCGTGTCGTAAAAATCACGGCCTTTGGCTCTTGCCAACAAGGCTGAAAGCTTCATGGCCAACAAGGTTTCCTTCGATGGCACCGTAACAGGAAAAAGGAATCCGCAACGATTAACCATAGCCGTTTGAGGAATATAGTCCACACCTTGATCTTGCGCCTCTATCTTCATCAGAAACCGTTCCTCGCGATGGCCTGTGAGATTCATTTCGAACAGTAACTCAGGAAAATAGATATTCCGACGATACGCCGTCAATTTGGGATTTTCCTTGTCACGAAGCTCGACTTTAAGTCCCTGAAGACGAAGGTATTCCACCAAAGAATCTGTCATACTGATGAACTCCTCAGAGGTCAAACCTTTGCAGTCGAAGTCCAAATCCTCCGAAAAGCGATCAATTCCATATACAAGACGGAGATTCGTCCCCCCGATAAACACCAATTTTGGCACAAAAGGGGACTGCATCAGATGCTCCAATGCCAAAAGCTCTACATATTCTTTGAGAACATGCTTGTGAAATGCAGCATTCGCCGCTATTTGTGGAGGGTAGAATGATAATAGTGCCGATAAGTCAATCATTACAATATGTTTTTAACAACAACTTCACTCTGGTTTGCAACGCTTTGACACCGCTTTGTTCAGAAAATGCCAACAACCGGTCGCGGTTCAACTCCTCCTGCATCCACCATTCATCCAAACGAAGCTCCTGTAACGTTTCCTTCGTGTTGTATTGTGGGTAAAGATACAGCAGGTCGAGGATTGCCTTTTCGGGAAAAGCGAGCAGGTAGCTGCCGTGCGGCGACAGGATCATGGGCTTGTAGCCGAAGAACAGGGCTGGCTTCACCGTTTGATAGCTAAACTCGCCGAAATCGTTGCTGTACGTGGCAGGACGGTTGGAAGTGACACTCGTGATGGATGTCACCGCTTCGGGAATAATGCCATAGAAAGACAATGCGGTGTGTAGGCTGATATACGACGGGGTGTGGATCCGCTGCGCCACATATCTTGCGGTTTCAGAATTGCCCTTGAGGTCGCTGAAAGCATACCAATCTTGCCTCAATTTGGACAAATAGCCCTTTTTCACCCAACGGAAAAGGTTGCTTCTGTCAAAATCAGGCTTCCAGGCACGAATTTGGTAGATGTTGAAACACCCCACCGTATGCCACTGCTCTCTGAATTCCAAATAGGTCATATCGTTTTATTCAAAAGACGCTGCAAAAGTACAACTTTTCTCGAATAAAACAAGCTATCGTGAACTTTATTTATTTACTGGAATCCGCAAGTTGCCGTTCCCCACGTGGTCGTAGTAGGACTGCAGTACCGCCTTCAGATCCCGTTCGAGCGACATTTGCGCTGGGCTGTCCATGTTGAGGATGTTGTTTTTCTGCAGGGTGTCGTGGGCGGAATAGACATACAGGCGGCGCTCCCCGTCGAAATAGAGGCTCAGGGAGTCGGTCAGGGCTTGGAAGGTCTGCTGCACGCAGTTGACCACGAGCGGTTTGCGATTCGGCTCGTTGAACACATCGCGGCCAAAGGCGAAGTAGGGTTTGTCGTACCCCATCAGTCCCAGAGTGGTGGGCATGATGTCGACCTGCTGGGTCACGTGCTCATAACGTCCGGTGACGGAATGGTCGGGGGTGAACATGAAGTAGATGATTTCCGTGTTCCCCTTGGCGGTGCGGGTCTCCTCGTGGGCCATCTGCGGCGACACGTGGTCGGCGACGAAGATGAAGAGCGTGTTCTCGTACCACGGCATTTTGGAGGCCGTTTCGAAGAATTTGCGCAGCGAGAGGTCCGTGTAGGCCACGCAGGGCTGCACCAGCGAGCCGCCTTCGGGCATCTTGCCGGCATACTCTTCGGGCAGGTCGTAGGGGTGGTGGGAGCTCAGGGTGAACACCGCCGTGAAGAACGGGGTCTCCTGCCGGCTGATTTCCTCGGCCACGAACTGCAGGAACGGCATGTCCCAGATGCCCCAGACGTTGGCGTTTCCTTTTCCGGGGTGCACCTTCTCGAAATCCTCCCGGTTGTGGAAATGCTCGATGCCGCAGAGGTTGCCGAAGGCCTCGAAGCCCATCTGGTTTTTGGTGGCGCCGCAGTAGAAGTGTGTGGCGTAGCCTTGCCGGGAAAGGATCCGGGGCAGGGCGTCCAGGTCGGTCAGCGACTGGGGCAGCAGGGCGAAGGGCGTGCGGTAGGAGGGGATGGAGGCGAAGACGGATGGCAACGCCTCGATGGATTTCATGCCGTTGGCGAAGGCGTTCGTGAAGACCAGCCCCTCGCGCATGAGCGAGTCGAGGAACGGGGTGAAACCGCCGTCCGGGTTCAGGTGCGGGGCGAGGTACTGCGAGTGTTCCCGGCTGAAGCTCTCCATCACGAAAATCACCACGTTCTTGCCTTTGGCCACGGGCGGGCAAGTCGGATTCGGGTAGTGACAGGGGGTGAAGAGTGCGTTTAGCTCGGTCTCGTCGAAGTAGGAGAGGTCGTCCAGCTGCCGCAGCCCTGCCGTGCGGAGCAGGCAGAACGGGTTGCTCAGGGCGAGGGCGCCTTTCTGCGGCGACTGTGTATAGTAGGTCACGTTTCCTATCGCGATGGGGCGCGCTTTCAGGTCGGTGGAGCCTCGGATGCCGAACACCCACACGACGACCGCCAACGCCAGTCCCAACGTGCCAACGCCATAGTAGAGCCCGTTGTTCTTGATTTCCGTAGGGTGGTACTTTATTTTCTTATAGGTGAAAACCAGCAAGAATATCAGCGCGGCGGCCAGCAGCACCAGATACCAGTTCTCGCCCATCGCCTTGAGGAGGACGCCGAATGTGCTGTCGTTGTTGTGGAAGAAGTGCATCTCCTCCCACGTGATGCGTTTGAAGGCGTAGCGGAAGTAGACTACGTCGGAGAGATTCAATACGATGATTCCCAATATGTTGGATATGCAGTATATCCAGAATAGAGCTTTCTGGTAGCCTTCTTTCCGGCGGAAGCGGAAGGGAATCAGCGATAGCGCGATGAAGGGCGCGTTCAGGTAGAAGATGGACGTGGTGGCGAACTTCAGCGATCCTGTGAGAAGCATGGGAATTTCCGGCCAACTCAACGAGCCGAGCAGCATCCGGTTATAAAAGTAAAAGGCAACCTGCGTTATCAGAATGCAGCCGTAGAGCGGCAACAGTCGCAACAGCAACATGGTCAGATCGTTTTTCAGAATCTTTTTTATAACCATAGACTTGAGACTTGAGACTTGAGACTTTAGACTTTAGACTTTAGACTTGAAACTTGAAAATTGAAACTTGAAACCAAAAAGTGGGCAAAAATATAATTTTTTTGTATTTTTGCGCATTAAAAAACTTTCAGTGCATTTTATGGCTAACAGGCGGATATTATTCATTGTCAACCCTATATCCGGGCATCACGACAAAAGGCGGTTCCGGGAGCAGGTAGCACGCGAGTTCGGCGGCGGGGATTTTTCCTGCGAGGTGGTCTTCACGGAACGTGCGGGTCATGCTGCTGAGCTGTCGGCTGAGGCGATCGGAGTGTACGATGTGGTGGCGGCGGTGGGCGGCGACGGCACCCTCAACGAGGTGGCGCGCAGCCTTGTCGGGACCGACACGGCTTTGGCCGTGATCCCCTGCGGCTCGGGCAACGGTCTGGCCCGCAGTCTGCACATCCCGACCGACACCGGCAGGGCGTTGCGCCTGTTGCGGGACGGTTGTGTGCGGCGTATCGACACGGCCACGGTCAACGGGCGCTTCTTCCTGAGTGTGGCCGGCATCGGGCTTGACGCGCAGACCGCCTTCGATTTCGCCCAGGACCCCCGCCGCGGGTTCATGACATACGCCCATTATGTGACCACCAACTACTTCCATTACAAGCCAGAGACCGTCAGTATCACCTTCGACGGGGAGGAACCCATGGTGTGCAGCCCGCTGCTCATCACGTTCGCGAATTCGAACCAGTACGGTTACAACGCGGTCATCGCGCCGCACGCCTCCCTCCAGGACGGGCTGATTGACGTATGCATGCTCCAACGTCCACCCCTGCCAGCCATCCCGGACATCCTTTCCAAGCTAATGCATAGCCGGTTGGACAAATCGCGCTATCTCACCATCCGGCAGTCGTCGCATTTCACGCTGGAGCGTTCCGCAGGCGGGGTGGTGAACCTCGACGGCGACCCGGTGATGATGGAGGCGGTGCTGGATGTCAGGGTGGTGCCGGGGAGTCTCGGGGTGGTGCTGTAGAGACGTCATATTATGGCGTCTCAAACGTCATATTATGGCGTCTCTACTTTGAACCCAAAAAAAACGTATCTTTGCCCCCTCGAAATAAAAATCATCAAATCCCATAAATATGAAAGATTTAAGAGCAGAATTGCAAGCCCTGGGTGTTGAGAACCCGGTTGAGATTTACCACAATTTGTCATACGACGAACTGTACAAACACGAGACCAACCCCGAGCTGACGGGCTACGAGAAGGCCTACCAGACCAAGTCGGGTGCCCTTTCGGTCGATACCGGCATCTTCACCGGCCGTTCGCCCAAAGACAAATACATCGTCATGGACGAGAACACGAAGGACAATGTGTGGTGGTTCGACCCCAACAAGAAGGGTTCCGACAACAAGCCCATCGACCACAAGACGTGGGAGCACTTCCGGATGCTCTGCCAGAAGCAGCTTTCCGGCAAGAAGGTGTATGTGATGGACGGCTACTGCGGCGCCAACGAGAACTCCCGCATGAAGGTCCGCTTCGTGTCGGAGGTGGCCTGGCAGGCCCACTTCGTGAAGAACATGTTCATTCGTCCCTCCGAGGAGGAATTAGCCGACTTTGAGCCCGATTTCGTGGTGCTGAACGCCGGCAAGACCACCAATCCTGACTGGAAGGAGATGGGGCTGAACAGCGAGGTCTTCGTGGCCTTCAACCTGACGGAGCGCATGGCCCTCATCGGCGGCACTTGGTACGGCGGCGAGATGAAGAAGGGTATCTTCTCCGTGATGAACTACTTCCTGCCGTTGCGCGGTATGGCTGCCATGCACTGTTCGGCCAACGAGGGCAAGAACGGCGACACCGCCATCTTCTTCGGCCTCTCCGGCACGGGTAAGACGACGCTCTCCACCGACCCGAACCGCGCCCTCATCGGCGACGACGAGCACGGCTGGGACGACAACGGCGTCTTCAACTTCGAGGGCGGCTGCTATGCCAAATGCATCAACCTCAGCGAGGAGAAAGAACCCGACATCTTCCACGCCATCCGTCGCGATGCGCTGTTGGAGAACCTCGTGGTGGATGCGGAAGGCAATATCGACTTCAACTCCGCCGAGAAGACCGAGAACACCCGTGTCTCCTATCCGATTTACCACATCGACAACATCGTGCGTCCAGTTTCCCGCGGCACCCATCCGAGCAAGATCATCTTCCTCTCCGCCGATGCTTTCGGCGTGCTGCCGCCGGTCTCTATCCTCAACAAGGAGCAGACGATGTACTATTACTTAAGCGGTTACACGGCAAAGTTGGCCGGCACCGAGCGCGGCATCGTGACCCCGCAGCCGACCTTCTCTTCCTGCTTCGGCGCAGCCTTCCTGTTGCTGCATCCGACGAAATATGCTGAGGAACTTGCCAAGAAGCTCGAAGAGCACAACGCTACGGCTTACTTAGTGAACACCGGCTGGGCCGGTGGCGGTTACGGTGTTGGTGAGCGCATCTCGCTGAAGGCCACCCGCGCCATTATCACGGCCATCCTCAACGACGAGCTCAAGAGCTGCGAAACCGAGATTGTGAAACCCTTCAACTTGGTGATCCCGAAACACGTCACCGGCGTGGATGACAACATCCTGAATCCCGAGAACAGCTGGGCAGACAAGGCCGCCTTCAAGAAGAACGCCGACGAGTTGGCTGCCGCCTTTATCAAGAATTTCGCCAACTTCAGCGATACCGAGCAGGGCAAGGCGCTGATTCCGTTTGGACCGATGATTTAATGGTTATTGGTTATTGGTTATAGGTTATAGGTTGTTGAGGCTGTAATCAATTCTTATTCAAAAAAATAATTCATTAAGCAGTCCCGAAGGGACAAAACGCACGAAGTGCAATTAACCCCATACAAGCGAAGCGCAGTGTGGGGACGTTCTAACAAAAAACGAAACAATGAAACTGTTACTGATAAGCAATTCAACCAACTACAAAGAGCCCTATCTGGGCTGGTGCCAGCCGTTGATCGCGGAGTTTCTGCAGGGCACGGCTGACGAAATTTTGTTTGTGCCCTACGCCGGCGTGGACGTGGGCGGCAAGGTCTATCCCGAAAGCTACGACAGCTACACGGCCCGCGTGCGCGGCGTGTTCGAGAAATTTGGCAAGAAGGTGGTCTCCGTGCATGAGGTCAGCGACCCCGTGGCGGCGGTCAACAATGCGAAGTTCATCATGGTGGGCGGCGGCAACACCTTCCACTTGGTGGCCGAGCTGCACCGCAACAAGCTCATCGAGCCCATCCGCCGCAAGGTGATGGAGGGCACGCCCTACATGGGCTGGAGTGCGGGCTCCAACGTGGCCTGCCCGACGCTCTGCACCACCAACGATATGCCCATCGTGATGCCCGAGAGTTTCAAGTGCCTCGACTTGGTCCCGTTCCAGATCAATCCGCACTACATCGATCCCTATCCAGAGGAGATCAACGACCGCATCCGTCACGGCGGCGAAACCCGTCAGGTGCGTATCAACGAGTACCTTGCGGTGAATCAGGAGAAGACTGTCGTGGGTCTGCGCGAGGGAACGGCGTTGTGGGTGGATCACGAGCGCATCACCCTGCGCGGCACCCGCAACATGATCGTGCTGCGCCACGGCCAGGAGCCTGTGGAGGTCGCCCCGGACAGCGTGTTCGAGTACGATATCACGCCCTGCCAGGCATAATTGTCGTCCCCAATTCCACCACCACCGCGTATTGCGTGTCGGGTGTAACGGGGTTAAGCACCGCCGTACCGGACCACCACAAGCCATCACGAAATTGCATTTCTGTTTGTAGAGACGTTGCGCGCAACGTCTCTACATGGTTATGGTGTGTTTCAACCTGTTGTAGAGACGCAAAATTTTGCGTCTCTACATTGCCGTGCATCCCCACGTTACCGTTTATTTTCATATCCCCCCGCACAATCCGGAACGTCCCCCGCGCCTCGGGGTGGCAATGCCGTTTGTAAATGTCATGCGCAGCTAATCCCATCGTCATGCGGAGGTTCACCTCCACGAAGGGGTGCAGTTTGTAGGCGCCGTCCTCTTGATAGACAAACATGTCCACCCCCGCCACGCCGTCGTAATGGGGGGCGATGTGCTGGCGCAGGAAATCCTGGACGAGGTTTTGGGTTTGTAGAATCTCTTGGATGTTAAGGTATTGCGATAAGGTTGACAGAATCGCGTCGTCGGGGAGCAGCAGGTTGCCGCCGTAGCCGTAATGTTCCGTTTTAAAAAGCGAATAGCCGAGGAAGTCCACCTGCCCGTTGTGGCAGCGGAACTCCATCGCAAAGTCTTGGACCACCGCGTACATTCGTTCCGCGATGAGTCCGCCTTGCCGTCGCAGCACGCCCGCGCACTGTCGTAGGAGGGTGGGGGAGCAGATGCCATGTGCGTAGAGGTGCCCGCGGCCGTTGCCTGAGTAGGGGGATTTGAAAATGGCGTCGGGAATCCGTTTCACGAAATCCTCAACCTGTTGGAGCTCTGTCAAGTATGACGGAGGCGAGGGTAGACGTTCCGGATGAGGGTGCTTGTCGTGAAGAAACTCCATCGCGGTGATGGCGGTTTTGCGGTGCGCTATGTCGCGAAGTTTCGAAAGCTGCGCATCCGTCGGCAGCAGTGTGTCTGGAATCCCGATGCGTCGCAGCTGATAGACCACCGCCGTATCCCAGCCCCACGGGGTCACTTTCGTGATTTGGTCCGCAACCTCCATTGTGTCGAAATTCTTCTGGAACTCCTTCCCGAAAGGACGATAGGCATCCAGTACAACCGCTTCATCTTCTGTGAGATACCACATGAACGGAGCGCAGTCGTAGGCGAACTGCGCTGCCGACCGCAGCGTGACATACTGCGGCTGGTTGTCCGCCAGCGCGTAATCGTGTTCGGGGTTGAAAACGAGAAGTTCCATAATCCAATTGCCGCCGATACCCCATACGGAATATCGGCGGCAAAGGTATGATTTTTTAGGGAATAGGTGTCGGCCGCATTCTTGCGGCCGGATGTAGAGACGCACGGCCGTGCGTCTCTACGAAGCGTAGCTGTGCATCCCGCCTAAGATGAGGTTCACCCCGAAGTAGGTGATCAGCACGCTGAGAAACGCTAAGATGCCGTAGATGTGGAAGAACATCGGTTTCCGGAACGATTTCCAGAGGGTGCTGTGCAGCGGGGCGATGTAAACCAGCAGGGTGACGAGAGCCCAGACCTCCTTCGGGTCCCACGACCAGTAGTTTCCCCACGAGATGTTGGCCCACACCGCGCCGATGAAGATGCCCGCGGCGAGCAGTGCGACGGCAGGGTAGAGCATAATCAGGCTGATATTGCGGAGACGTTCCAGATATTGCGTGTTCGACGGCTGCGTGAGGCGTACAATCACCGCGCTGATGCCGTTCAGCATGATGAAGAACAGCAGCGCGTAAGCAATCATGATGACGGTGACGTGCAGGCTTAGCAGCGGCGACGAGAGCACCGGCATCAGATGGGTGATCGGGGGATTGGAGCCGCCCATCATTTGCACCAGCAGTACGATACCGGTCATCAACAGACCGGCGGGGAGGGCAATTTCGTATTTATTGCCGGTGTTTTGTAGAGACGTTGCGCGCAACGTCTCTACGGTTGTCTGTCGTTCTTGTAGAGACGTGCTGCAGCGCGTCTCTACCTTCGTGATAATCAGGGTGATAATGCAAATGCTCAACGCCAACAAATTCATCGAATCGAAGCTGCCCGCCATCGGCACGTGGCCGCCGGCGATCCAGCGCAGGATGAAGACCAGCGCCAAGAACACACACAGCAGCGACATCCACACTAGGGCTACCACTCTGACAGGCTGGTAGAGCTTGCGGCCCTTCCCGAGGCAGATCAGAGCCGCTGCGAAGCATATTAGTCCCAACGTGATGGTCACCAGGGCTAACCAACGGCCTACCGAAAGCCGGTTGTAGAGCCGCTCGGCGCGGTATTGTGCTTGGGGCTGCGCCTGTCCAAGGGAGTATTTTTCCTGATAGGTCTTTGTCTTTTCGAAGAGTTCGTCCAGCGCGGCAAAATCCCCTAACACCACGTATTCTTTGCACAAACTCATCTGTTTTCGGATGAAGAGATATTCGTCATCAGGGATTTCCAAGGGAAGTTGGTCGTTTTGCGAATACCATGTCACCTGCTGCGCACTGTCGGCATGAGGGTAAATCTTCAGCAGTTGACTGTTCAGCAACATGTTGACAATCTGTTTCTTCTCTTCTGCCTCACGTTGTTTGCCCCGTTTTAGGTCACGTTCAATTCTGGGAATCGGCTCGCTCTGCCAGTCGCTGGTATAAAAAAGCCAGCCGCTGAAGACCTGCTCGGGGGTGTAGCCGCGATAATGGGCCTTGCCGTACAGCTTGGTAGTGAAATCCTTGGCGAGGGTCTGCAGTGGACAGACGCGGCCCTTGTACATCACGTACATCTGCCCCATTTTGTCGGCACTCTCCTTCGGGAGCGTGCGGGGCTTTTCGTTAGCTTGTGCGGGCAGGGCGGCACCAACCGTCAGGATGAGGACGAGCAGTGTAGCCGCTGGAGCCGACGCTTTCCTCAGCAACGTCCGGAACTGTCCGTTTTTCTCGAAAAACATCCCCACTAAGGCGATGAACAGCAGGATATAGCCCGTGTAGGTCACTCCGACGCCCCAGGGGTCGTGTGCTACGGAAAGCACCGAGTTGCCCTCCTCGTCATAGTCGCTCTGGTAGAAGCGGTAGTGGCGGTATTTCAGGATGTTGTTCATCGAGATTTTGGCGTCAGTGGTCGTGCCTCCGTCGAGAATCTGGAGGTAGCTCACAAAGTCCATCGGCGTGTGGGTGCCCGGGTAGTTCTCCACCTCGAAACGGTCGAGGGTCAGGAAGAACGGCAGGGTCTCCGTGCGGCTGTTCCCGTGTTTCTCAACGGTGAACTTGTTGGTGGCGATATTGGGTTTCAGCGTCATCTCGCCGTGCTGTCCGGTGGTCATGGTCAGCAGCGCGCCGAGCAGGATCACCAGGATGGAAGCGTGGAGGGCGCACACAACGGGCCTTTTCCACGATTTCCGCACGAACATCATGACGATGATGCCGAGGGCCAGCAGCGCCCACAGTCCGACGAACCACCACGAGCCATAGACGTGACCCAACGCGTAGTCGTTGCCGTGGCGCATCTCCACGACGGTGCCCGCAGCCATGGCGACGACCAGGGCGATTAGCAGGGCGGGGAGGATGTGTCTTGTGTTCTTCATTTGCAGTTTCAAGTTTCAGGATTCTGGTTTCAAGATTCAGGTTTCAAGATTCAAGATTCAAGTTGCAAAAATATCAAAATTGTAGAGACGGGGCATGCCCCGTCTCTACGAAGACATACGGTCGTTTTCAATAACCAATAACCAATAAACCATAACCATTAAATCGCATTAATGAACTTCACGACGGCGTCGCGCTCCTCCTTGCTCAGGTTGCGGAATTTCTCGACGGTCCAGCGGGCGTCGCTTTGGGCGCTGCCGTGCCACATGATGGCCTCGATGACGTTGCGGGCGCGGCAGTCGTGCAGACGGTCGCTGGAGCCGGTGCAGACGGCGGAGAGACCGCGTCCCCACAGCGGAGTGGTGCGGCACCAGCCGGTGCGGATATCGTTCTTCATACAGAGACGATGCTGAACCATGTCGGTGTAGGGCCATATCTTCTGGTTTGGGTAACGTGGCAGACGCTGGTCGCCGGTGGTGAAGAAACCGTTGGGGTCGGTGAAACGGTCGGGGCCAGTGGTCCAGCTGGGACGGTGGCAGCTTGCGCACCCGATCTCGCGGAAGAGCTTGCGACCCTTCTGCACCTCGGCATCGTCGAGGTTACGGGCGGCGGGCACGGCCAGACCTCTGTGCCAGACCATCAGGTTGACATAGTCGTCGTTGCTCATCTCGGCGGGCAGGTCTTTGCTCATCAGGTAGTTGTAGATGTCTGTCTCGGGATTTCCGGTTTTGTTGTAATCCGGGAAGTAGGTGTAGAAGGCAGCCTGCACATCGGGATCTTGGGAGGCGATGCGGGCGTAGGTTTCGGTCATGTAGTGGTAACGACGGTCGCCGCGCGTCACGTTGGTGATGTTCCAGATGGCGTTGGCACCGGGACCGTCCTGCAGCGGACCGCGCGAGCAAGCGTAGGTGAAACGCTTCGGGTGGTTGGTCTTGCCGTAGAGGCCGGTCGTGGCCCAGTCGGTGCCGGCCCACATGGCCGGGTTAAGGTTCGCGCCGGCCATCGATTCTTTCAAGTACTGTGCCTTCAGCGAGTCGTCGGGAATGGCGTCTAAAAGCCCGGTGCCGTAGATGCCGATGGTGGATTCCAACCGCACCACTTCGCTGCCGTAAGCCAGCGGTTGTCCGCCAACCTCCAACGGTACATAGTAGGCGGAGGCGGGGATATAGACCTCCGGGTAAATCAGGCTGTAGGTCTCGCCGTCGGGAAAGCGGTTGCCCCACTCGTCGGTGTAATCGAGCCAGCTGATTTGGATCTGGCTCTCGTCGATGGGGGCCTTGAAGGGCGGCACCGCCTTGGTCTGCGGCATGCCCGTGAGCGAAGAGACGTAGTTGCCGTTCTGGTCAGTAACCACTAATAGGTAGCCGTTGCCCCAGTCGCTGGCGGCGTAGCGGTCCATGCGCTTGCCGTGACCGTAGCCTGGATGGCAGGCGATGCAGGAACTGCGGATGTAGAGAGGACCCAAGCCGTTGAAGGGCGGCGTGTTGATGTTGAAGTCGCGCTCGAACAGGTACTCGCCGTACTTGAACGCGGCGATGTCGGTGACCGCCGGGGTGGGATCCTCATACGCGGACGAGGAACTGTTGAAGGTCGTGCCCAACTTGCCTCCGGCGTAGGTTTCTTCCTCGATCCACGACATCTCGTTGTTCTCGGGCTTGTGGCATCCCGCCAACAAAAATAATCCCAAAACAATAATAATGGTTGTCGTTATTTTATTCATAATTCATAATTAATCTTCGTACGTTCTCAACGCCTCATTTACCTTCGACAGCACCTCGTCGAGGGCTTGGCAGGCTTCGATGGCTTCGGCGTTCTTGGGGTCGGTGTAGTGGTTGACGAACGGGCGCGGCATGGCGTCAATCTTGGCGAGGGCGGTGTTGATGGCGTCTTCCACTTCGCTGTCGAGTTTGCTGTCCATCTTCTTGACGTAGGCGTGCAGGGAGAGTTTGTCGGTGCGCTGTCCTTCGATGCCGCCGTAGTAGGCGTTCTGGATGCTGAGGATGTTGTTGTAGAAGTCTTCGATGGATTTCTGGCTGTAGGGTGATTCGATGTAGTTGGGGTCTTCGCCGTTGTAGGGCTTGCCGATTTTGGAGGTGCCTACCTCGTCGGCGATGGTCTTGCAGCCGTCCACGATGGCCATGAGGCCGCTGACACTGCTGGCGTAGGTGCTGCCCGGGGTGCCGGACTTCTTGAGGTTGTCGCCGTAGCTGTAGCTGCCGCCGTTGACGGTGCTGTTGAGTTCCAGCTCCTCCACTTTGTCGCGGTGCGACTTCGGGGCGGCGTCGCCGATCCAGCTCACTTCCAACTGGAAGCAGCGGTTGCGCAGGTCTCCGGCCACCGCGATGGCATAGTCTAACTGCGAGACGGTGATCTCATTCGCATTTCTCGGCTGTCCGTTGCTGAAGAGGATGTACTCAACGCCGTGGAAGCCGAGCAAGGCGTTGCCGAGCTGCTCGCCAGCTACCACATCGCCGTCTTCACCGGCCAAGGCCGCCAGCATGCTCGGACTGTTCATTAGGTTGTTGAAGGCGTCCACGTCCAACGGCCAGGAGTCGATGTGCGGGTCGATGCCGAAGTCGGAGGCCGCGCCGAAGAGGAAGGCTTCGCTCTTCTCCCACCACGCACGGGCGGTCAGGAAGGTTTCGCAGACCTTGTTCAGGTCGCTTTGCGAGCCGCTGGCTTTGAAGGCCGTCAGCTCATTGACCAGCGTTTCGGTGTGGTTGGCCAGGTTGGTGTAGGTCGGGGCGATGGTGTGGTCCACGTACTGCTCGATGACTTGCACCTGCTTTTCGTTGACTAAGTTTCCTTCGCCGTGATTACAGCTGGTTGCTACCAGCGCGATTGCCACTATTGTGGCGATGAGTGTTTTTTTCATATTGGTAGGTTTTAGTTTGTTTCTTGTGTCCCAGGGCTCACTGCGTTCACCCTGGGTTAGCATACTTCGGGCTTGCAGCCCTCTTGGAAGCATTCCTAAGCTTTTTTGTGGAACTCGTGCGCGAACATGCCGGCCCAGGTGATGCCGAGGGCGCACCAGGGTTCGGGATTGTATTGTTCTTTGAGGAGGCGGACGCCGCCTTCGGCCTTGATGACAATCTGCTTGATGGGGCTGTAGTTGAGGCCGCCGCTGACGCAGTGGCGGTTGGTCCAGTCGTAGTCGGTCATGTTGTGGCCGGGGATGTAGGAGTCATAGTATTCGTAGCGGGCGAAGAGGTAGAGCTTGTGGCGGTCTAGCTTGGGGTTCTTGTGGTGGTGGAAGATGTCGTAGCCGAGCTCGCCGCCCGCGCTCCACGCCGCCTGTCCCACGAGGGTCTGCGGGTAGGGGGCCTGCGAGCTGTGAGGTAGGGTGGAGTTGTAGACGGAAATCAGCTCGCAGTCGCTGAGGTAGCCGTAGAGACCGCTGCCGCGCAACACGAGACCGTCAACCTTGTAGCTGAAGTCCAACGCACCGATGGCCGCCGTGCCGCGCACGTCGGCATAGCGCGAGGAACCCTCGTCGGTGATGATGTCGTTGCGGAAGGTGTTGCCCACGAAGCCGCTGATGCCGATGTGCAGTCCCTTGATGCTGTAGTTGTCGATGCGGGCGGCAACGGCTAACTTGTTGGCAACGCGGAACTCGTAGGGCGAGGCCGAGCCGTCGTGCGCCCAGCCGGAGACGCTGAACATGCTGGAGTTGAGCGACGGGATGAGCATCACCTCGTAACGCCAGTCTTGGATGCGGCCCCAGACTTCGATGCCGGTTTCATGCCACGTGCAGGGGATGATGGTGTTCTCGCCTTCGGGACGATAGACCCCGAAGAACTGGGTAGGCAGGTGGGCGAAGTTGGTGCCGCCCACGGGCACTACGATATGGCCGGCGCGGATGTTCATTTTACCGCCCCAGAAGGCTTTCTGCAGCCAAAATTGCTCCAAGGCAACCTCGCCGCCGCGCTCGATTTCCTTCTCGAACTCGCCGGTTTCCTCCTCTTCAACCTCTACGGCTGCCTCGACACCGCCGTGCTCGAACTCAATCTCCGTGTTGAAGCTCCAGCCGTGCCCGAAATCATAGCCTAACATGATGACGGCATGCGGCAGGTCGACACGACCGTGCCCCTTGGAATTGGCGTAGTTGGCCGCATGGGAATAGCGGAACACGTTGTCACTAAAGAAGTTGTATTTATAGACGGCTTCTCCGTAGCCGCCGACGGTGAGCGTGCCGAGCGATTTCCCCTTCGGAGCCGCCGATTCCTTGATTCTTATGGTGTCAGATTCTTGTGCAATAACTGTCTGTAAGCCAAATACTAAAATAACCAATAAGGCAAGTGGTATCCTTTTACACATAGCATATATTTTTATGCTGCAAAAGTGTAAAAGCCATCCCGATGCCCGCATACCCAAAAATGATGATTCATGGGTTATGGGGTAACAAGAAATAAGGATAACGTAAATCAGCTGTTCATCAGAACGGATATCCTATGCTGAAGTTGAGGCGCAGACCGTCAAGGAAGGAAGGCATATTGTAATAGGTGTTGATCGGTCGTGAGAGATCAGGATTGAGGTCTTTGTCATATTTGTAGGTCTGGTAAGGTGCGTGGATACCGATACCCAAGTCCAAGCGGACAACAAGGCCGTCGATGTCAAGGCGGAGGCCGGCACCGGTACCCAAGGCAATCTGCTTCGCGATATTCTTGTTTCCGATAATTCCGTCCTGTATCTCCTCCGTGAACCCCATCATCTCGCAAAGTGCCGCATAATCTTCGCTGCTGAGGAGATCAGAAGTATTACGCCAGTTCCATACGTTACCGGCATCAAGGAAAACGGCACCATTGATTTTCCAAACGATGGGGAAGCGCAACTCGAAGTTCGCTTCGAGTTTGACATCGCCGGCATGGAAGAAGTTCTGGTTAAATTTGATACTATGGAAATTTCCGGGTCCGTAGGCGTAGGCTTCTGCCGCCCGCAGGCTGTTGGGGCCGCCGGCATAGAAGGATTCGGAAAGCGGTGCATATTCGGAGTTGCCCATCGGAATGTTGGCGCCTGCAAATATACGCGTTGCAATGCATATCCGATCCGTAAAGTTGAACTTGTTCCAAAGTTCGGCCGACAACCGGACAAACTGGTTGAAGGGGATGTGGGCAATCGGCTTGTCCAATTCATCCCACTTGTGCCCGAAGAGGCAATAGACAGCATTCGTCAGGGTACCCGCTTCTTTGATTTCAAGGTCGATCATGGTGTTGACCGGCCGTTTGGTGCGGTAGTCACTGTAGGTGATTCCATAGCCGACCGAGGGAACAAACTCATTTCCGGCAAGCACTTTGAGGAGCTCCGGATGCTCTGCTACCTCTTGGGCCAACTCTTCCGTTTCGGCCTTCACCTTGATCAATGAGAGCGAGGCAGGTGTGAAGACATGTGTGATATATTGCGACGTGCGGATGAAATACGAGAAGGCTCCGGAGAACTTGTGTACACCGTATCCGCCGGCAATGTTTTCGTACTTGTATCCTATCCGGTAGCGGGTGTCGCCGTCGGGGTTGTTGTCTCCCGCCCAGTGAAGGTACGGGAAGATGAGAGCGGCATCAACACCGAACTTGTAGGTGTCGGAGTTTTTCGGGTCTCCCGGCTGTCGGTTGCGCAGCGCCCAGTAGTATGCCCCATAGCCCTTGACCGAGAAGGTTTCCCCGCGTCCCAAGAGGTTCTTGGTCGAATGCGCGAGGGTGAGGTTCGGGCCGATACTGCTGTTGGAACGATAGGCGATGTCTGCATCGGCCAGGAAGTTGTATGTACGGGTGATGGAATCGCCCAAGGAACGCATGTACCGGTTCCGTTTCCAGGTCTTGGTCGCTCCCACGCCGATACCGGACTTGGTGAGTTCGCCTTCCAAAATATTCTCATAATCGCGCTGTGAGAACGCACGTAAGAAAACATTTCCGGATTTGGTCAGTTTGTACTCCGCAGAGATGAGGCTGAGCAAGCCGTTGGCTTTGTTGACCTCGGGGTTGTCGGTGATGGTGGAGCCGACCGTGATGCGCAGTCTGTCGTTGAGCAGCGATTTGCTGATGGCGATGTTCATGTCGTTGGTCTTGCCGGACGCATGTGTGGTTTGTCCACTGCTGATATCCACATCCACGATGTTCCCTAATTTGGAATTCGCCATTGCGGCGTTGATACGGCTGTTGATGATGCTGGACATGGCGTATCCATCCCTTTGTGCCGCCACATTGCTTTCGCCCATATACATTCCGGTAGCTAACAATACGGCCGCTATACCGTCGCGGGTTTCTTCATCCATAGAGGCGAGTTCGCGCTCGATGGTTTCGTCATCCGGCGCTTCGAGGAAGAATCCGATGGTGCTTAGACCTATCGAATCGAGCACGCCCTTCACGCGCACGCCTGTGTTGAAGGTCACGCGGCGCGTCTCTTCGCCCTCCGATTGCACATCGGATTTTACCTGTTGTGAAGCGGAGAGGTCCAGGATGGTCTGGCCGATGGGACCGTTGAGGGTGACATGGCTTCCCGAATCCACCTGGAAGGGAATCATGGGATACATCTTGGGCGAATAGCGAACCAAACCTTCATCCACATTGATTCTTCCGCCTAAGTTAAGGTCCCCGTCAGCGGTGTTGTACTTGGCATTGACCGTGCCGTAGGGCTTAACTTGCGCTAAGTTCTTCTCATCTATTGGATAGGTTAAATCGGTGGTGGGCAGGATGGTGACATTCACGTCGGCAAGGATGCTGTCCAACGGTCCGGTCACCTGTCCGCGGATGTCGGTGGCCAGGTTGCCATAGACGGGGAAATATCCATTCTGCTCTAAATTCACCGGCGAGAAGTTGTCGGCAGATAGGTCTACGTCGATAAGCATCGTGTTGAGGTCCAATCCACCGTTCAGCGCTAAATAGGAGCCGTTGATGCTATAGATGCGCACATCGTTGAGCTTTACATTGTTATGCTCCATTACGATAGGCGTTTCGCCCAGACTGAACAGCACATCGTAGGGCTCGTAGTAGGCATATACGTCCAACGGCCGCACTTCTGCGGAGAGGTCCAATTGGGCAGGCAAACCGTCTGCGGAAGCCTTGACCTGAACGATACCGTCCACGTCGATGTCTTCCATATCAAGGATATTGTTCACCAGCTCGAGCGGGATGTCGTCCAACCGCAAATCTGCCCGGATGGCATTGTCGAACTGCTCCGATGGCGTAATCTTGATATCCGCCGTGCGGTTGTCGAGATCCATTCCGTCGTATTGGAGGCTGTCCAACGCAAGGTGTCCCGTTCCGCTCAGCTCGCGCCCGTTCCGCTCCAGATTGAGCTGCAGCGCGGCATCGGTGCAGAGGTTGTCCACACTCATCACGCCGTCGGTAATGCTGGTGTTGGCTGTGAGCGAGGCGGTGGTCTTGCCTTCCGTCATGTTCACCCGTATTGCCGCCGTGGCCGGAGGCAGACGCAGTCCTGTACTGTCTTTGGCCGTGTTGTCGATGTACGGGATGGAAGCATCCAAGGCCAGGTCGGATTGGAGGGAATCGGACTTCAGCGACAGCGTCACCTCCTCGATATCCAACCCCATCCGCTCGATGATAGCCTGGACAGGGCTGCCTTTCGCCAGCTGGATTTCCGCCTGTAAGTTTGGTAAAAGCTGTCGGAGCGTGTCTAACATCGTCAGGTCTTGTAACGAGACGATGGACTGCACAAACGTCGTGTCTGTGACCACCCCAAGCACCGGTTGCACATCGTCCACTAAGCGGAGCACATGCATCGGGCTTTGGGCATCGATGGTGAGCCCCTGGGTGACCAAATACAGCGATGTGGCGGTATCCGTAGAGAAGTCAAGGTTCAGATAGTCGACATCAAAATCCTCGCCCGCCACGTGTGCCAACACATGCTCCATCTGTGTATGATAGTCCACGTTCATCTTTTTCGGCGTCAAGAAGTTCGATACCCGGAACTGGTGCTCCGTCTCCGCCTTCACTTGCAGGTCTTTGTCCAGCATCGTGACCGGCAAATGCAGGTTTCCGGCCACGGTTTTATTGGCCAGCTCGGCATCAAGCACCAAGCCGGAAACGTTGATGTTGTTATAGATGCAATCGGTCAGGTTCATGGCCACTTTGCACTTCATTGCGGGGGACTTAGGATCTATTCCTTTGCCCTGCGCATGAATTACGCCAGTCAGTTCCACGTGGTGACTCTCATCTAGGAATGCGCTTGCATCCACTTGCTCCACATTCACCAGCATGTCATACATCTCATCATCAATGTCATAGAATCCCTTCAGGTTTGCCTTATTACCTTTATAATCGGCATTGCCGGCCAAATCCACCCGCATTGTCTCAAGATTCAGATTCGTGCCCGTCAGGTCCGCTTTGGCCCCGAATTCGTCGGAGCGGGCGTACAATCGGTTCGAAGTAATCAGATTGGTGTTCAGATCCACCCGAGCATCGCCATGGATGGTGTCAAACGGCAGGTTCAGTGTTCCGAGCGTGAGCGAAGCATTCCCGATGTTCAGACGACGGGCGTCGTAGAGGTTCCCTCCTACGTCCGCCAACACGTTCGTGGACAGGGAGCCGGCGCGT
Organism: Bacteroidales bacterium; assembly: GCA_017395245.1. Lineage (GTDB taxonomy): Bacteria > Bacteroidota > Bacteroidia > Bacteroidales > WCHB1-69 > F23-D06. The sequence goes on from JAFPVR010000067.1 coordinate 27,455, forward strand.
ATATCCAGCCCCATCGGATTGAGCAGGAAGCGCACATTGCGCAGCTCACCGTCCGGTATGTCGAAGGCCATCGGAGTGGAGGTGGTGTCCTCGTCCACTTCCTCCTCGGTGTCGCGCAACTCAATGCCCACAAACGCATCCGCCAACATCAAGCCGTGCAGCGGGTACTGTCCTTTCGCGATGTTGAGCCCCGGACTCTTTACATCCAGATGTCCCACGATTGCGTCAATTCCCACCGCGCCGATCAGCGTGTCGGAGTGGACCGTGGCTTGGTCTAACAGCAGTTGGTCCACCAGGATGGTTCGGGCCAGAAAGTCGTCTTTCGCCTCTCCCTCCCCAGGCTTATTCATACTGCCTTGCAGACGCAAGCCGTGCACGTAAAGCAGTGTGTCCTGGCCGCGATGACCGATAAAGAGACTGTCGATTTCTATGTGCACAGGCAGGTCTTCGGTGCCCTTGTAGGCACGGTAAAGAATCATCGGAGAATGATGGAAAGGGGAAAGATAGAGCCGTCCCAGATCTACATCAAGGTCGGTCCGCTCATTAATTTCCACCACGCATCTTTGAAGGACGGCGTTTCGTGCTTTAGGCGTCACCAGAATGATCATTAGGACAATCAATAGTATCAGGATTATCCCAAAGATACTCCCTAAAACGATGCAGGGTATTTTCCAGATTAGACTCTTCTTGCTCACGACTTATTCACTTTTATTTTGCAGTACATGATTTGGTCAGGTGTTATTTGTCGTCATTAACGATGTGTACATCGACTTGGTTGAACGGGATGGCGATGCCATTTTCTTTCAACGCCTTGTATATCACTTCTTTGGCTTTGCTCATAAAACCGAATCTTTTCTCTACCAGCACAGACTGCTTCATCGCGATAACCAAGCTGTCGTCACCGAGTTCGGAGACGCCCACTTTGATGCCCCATTTTGGGTCAACGACATCGCGTCCATAATCGTCCTTGGTTAGCAGTTCTTTGCTTGCCTCGAGCAGCACTTCCCGCACCTTATCCACATCGGTGCCGTAGCTGACACGCACATTCACCTTCGTGTACACGTATTCGCTGCCACGCGTCAGGTTTTTGAAGCTTTTGTTGAAGAGCGTGGAGTTGGTAAAGGCGATAATGGGACCGCCCAGCTCCTGAACATGGGTGGTTTGGTAGTTGATGGCCGTCACTTTGCCCAAGTTGCCGTCACATTCAATCATGTCGCCCACGCGCAGGCGCCCACCCATGAGTTGGATACCGTATATGAAGTTGTTGATAGTGTCTTTCAAGGCGAGACCGACACCAGCTGACAGACCGCCGGCGATGAGTCCCAATGACCCAGTGGGGATATGCAGCGTCACAACAAACAAGTCCGCATAAATAAACCAGATAAATACGCTGATAAGGCTATCGCCCAATGAGAGATTGACTTCATTGTCACGTACCGTCTGTTGTTCGTGCTTGCGGAGATAATGCCGGTAAGCTGAGATCTTCCATAAGGTGTGGGCTCCTTTGTTTACATAACGGAATATGGCGAACGCCCCTGCCAGGAGCAGGAGGTTATGGATGGACACCTGGAATTCACCCTGAGTGAAGAAGGGCTTTTCGAAAATCGTGAGATACAAGTCTTTGAATTCGAAGATGTCCAGTGCCCAATATGCACAAGTGGGAATAGTATACAGCACTGCCAGCGGAATCAGGACCTCACGAATGAGGTCATAAAACCAGGTGGCACCGAAAAGCAGCTTATCCTTTTCCGAATCTGTCACATAGGTAATTTTTTCTTTATAAGCCTCTATCCGCTTATCTAAGCGCATCTTCTTGTACAGCTGCATCAGGCTCAAGACAGAGACAACCGCGAGGATAATCGCCAACTGGGAGTACCACCACACCAGGATGATCAATGAGAGGAAAATGAAACCACACCAGCAGATAAGCGTGGCGACAGCCGTAACGCCAAAGGAGACCCAGCCAATCACCGTGTCGATCTTGTCAACTTTTGAGCTGAGCCGCAAATTGGAGATTAGCTGCCACAGCACAACGATAAAGAGCAGTAGCGGGAAGAAGAAATTCAAGAATGCATTAGGCACGAACAACATCCTGAATATAATCACGAACAAAGCCATGAAAATGGTGGGCAGGTAAATCCGGAAACTGCTTTTAAGCTTGGCGGGTTCCAGCCGAATTAGCTGAGCGGTGGTGATGGCTACGAGCAGCCACATGAAAGTGTGAGTAACTGTGACGCCCTTGCGTATGAGAGCGTCATCAGTGGCCTCGTATGAGAAAATGATGAACAGGATGCAACCCAGTAGAAGCGCCAAATACCGCCGCTGCTCCTTGTCCACCCGTTTCCCAATGGGCTTAATATAACGAAACACCAGAAATAGCAGGAGAGCCGACAGTCCCCAAATGACGAAGAAGCCCAAAGTATACATCAGCAGCCAATAAAACTTCAAAGAGTTGGCCATCTGATCATCGTTCGTGATTTCTTCCGAATTCTCGTCGAATTGCTTATCACGAAACACTTTCACAAAAGCGAGGCTGTATTTTTCACCCATGGCATCCCAAGCCTCTTTCCAATATTTTTTAGGATGGGCCAGGATGGTCCACCAGGGAATCTGCCCCTCTACAAACACTTTGTTTTCGAGGATGCCATAATAATCCCGGGCATACTGGTAGGACTCTTCCATGCGTATCCGCGCTTCCTGATAGTAGATGCTGTCGGCCATCACCAGCTCTCGTGCCTCGGCATACATTTTAAGCAATTCGGAGGCATAGAAAAGACAGGAATCACGGTCAATCTGGCCGTTTTCGCTAAGGACAAACGCAGATGCAATTTCTGGGATTACCGTATCCACTATAGCATTCTGGTCCAAAACGGAGTCCACCTGTTCTTGCAGTTCCTGTTTCAGGAGGCTTTCGGTTTGTGACAGGTATTCATCCAGCGTGTCGTTGCGATAGGCCAGACTGTCCGGCAACACCTCTACGTCCACAAGTTCCGGCGGAAGGCGGCGCAAAGACTCAATCAATCGGGCATAACGGGCGATCTCAATATCCAGGTTGGCGACAATTCGCTCGTATGGCGTGCGGTTTTTGTCGAATTCGTGGAATTCTTGCGTTACCCTCTCCAGTGCATAACTGATATCGAAAGTATAGTCCTGCTTCTGGGAATACAGCATCAGGGACATGTCGTTGCATTTTTTCATAATCGACACCATCTTTTGGTGTTGATCTTCATACTTGCTATTCAGCTGCTGACGTGTCTTGTTTATCTGCTTATAATCGTGATACAGTTCCCGCCGCAAGTTGGACAGCGTCACATCCAGATCATGCCCCGTAAACACAGACATGGATACCATTGCTATGGCTAACAATGCCACAACTCGTCTTAAAAATTTGGTTTTTTTCATACTAATAAATCAGATGCAATTCTTGGCGAATTTGCCCCCACATTTTACGTAGAGTTTTTGAAAAAGTTTCGTTGATGGTGGATTATATCAAGGCATATAATAGTTGGTCAGGAAATAGGTTCTCTCCCAATCCACAATCCTTAATTCAGACTCCTTAGCCGTATGGATGTCGAACTCGTCGAGCACCATTACTTGTCTGTCCTTCAGGTCGTAGAGCGGCCATTCCTTGGCCTTGCCGTCAGGCGAGATTTCCGCGCTGAGCGACGGGTTGCCGGTCTTGGCGAACTGCACCCACATCTTGCGCACGGTTTTGCAGAAGGTTTCGTCGTATGCTCTTCCAGTGAAGTCATCGAGCTCAGGATGGGCAAATACCACTGACAGTTCTGATGCATGTCCGGCTTTAATCAAAGGCAGGGAGGATTCAACCCTGTAGTAGTAGGTATAGGATTTGCCGCCGGCCTTGGTTTGTTCCTCCGACAGCCGGATTTGCGGCGCTATAAACATGATCTGGCTGAAGAGTTGGACGGTAGGTTCGTAGCTTTCCCCCTGGATATCGTTGCACCAACTTTCCACCAGCTCTTTTTCCTTGTCCGTCAGTTGGGCGAGTTTTTCCGCCTTGCGCCCATCGGACCACGCATTCCAGGCGTCCACGCCGATGGCTCCCAGGAAGGTGTTCATCTCATCTTTGTCGCAGCCCTGAAGGAACTCGATGTCCTTCGCAGCCCCGTTCGCGTAAGCCTCCCACGGATCCAGCGGCAAGTAAAGGCCGTCTCTTTCTGGGAAGGTGCGTATGCCGAGCACTTGATAAAACCCATACAGGCGTGTCCACGTGTCGGCGATTTCCTCGGCACTGAGCTTCTGCAGGTCGGCGACGGTTTTGCAGCCGAGTGCCTCCATCAACTTGTCCGTACATGCGATGGCCTGTTCCTCACTTCTCATTTGGGCGGGAGCACCGCTCTGAGAGATGACACGCTTGAAATACTGATGGGAGCCTTTGATCAGCGGAAGCAGGGTACAGCTTGCACCGCCGGCAGATTCGCCCCAGATGGTCACGTTGTCGGGGTCTCCGCCAAAGGCGGCAATATTCTCGTGAACCCACTTCAAGGCCATGATCTGGTCCATAAGCCCCAGGTTGGATGCGTCTTGGTACTCCTTGCCGTCCGACAGGTGAGACAGATGCAGGAAACCGAAGAAGCTGACCCTGTAAGCGATGGTCACGACAATGACGTCAGGGTTCTCCTGGATGAACTTGTGGCAATCATATTGCGGGTCCGTCACTCCACCTACCTCGAAGCCGCCACCGTAAATCCACACGATGACCGGCTTTTTCTCAGCCGTTGCCTCGTCCGTTTTCCAAATGTTCAGGTACAGGCAGTCTTCCCCCATAGGATAAAGGGCAGCGGGGTCGCCCGGTGATTGGACGGGAGACTTTCCATAGAAATAGGCCTCGTATACGCCGTCGTTCGGAATGATGTCCACGGGAGCCTTCCAGCGCAAATCGCCAACGGGTTGCTGACCCACAAAAGGAATGCCTTTGTAGGAAATGATGTTCTCCTTTTTCTTGCCGACGAAGGTGCCGTTTATACACTTGACAGCCAACGACTGGTCGTAATCGCTATCTATAATCTTCTGATTCTCCCCATACTGAGGCATCAGTTGTTTTTCTACTTCGCTGGTATTCATTGTTTTATATTTTTTGTTATTCATAAAAACATACTAAAGCATATAATACTTGGTCAGGAAATAGGTTCTTTCCCAATCCACGATTTTCACCTCGGATTCCTTTGCGGGATGGATGTTGAACTCGTCGAGAACCATCACCCGTTTGTCCTTCAGGTCGTAGAGCGGCCATTCCTTGATCTTGCCGTCGGGGGCGATTTCCGCGCCGAGCGACGGGTTGCCGGTCTTGGCGAACTGCACCCACATCTTGCGCATGGTTTTGCAGAAGGTCTCGTCAAATGCGCGTCCCGTGTCTGCGGTAAATTCCGGATGATTGAATACGACCGAAAGCTCGATGGCATGTCCGCATTTCATGATCGGATCGGGCGATTCCGGCGTAAAGTAATAGGTGTAGCATTTGCCGCCGCCCTTGGTCTGCTCCTCTGACAATCTGATGATGGGCGCATTAAACCAACTTTGGCTGTACAAGCAGCTGTCAGGCTGGTAGTAGTCGCCCTTCACATCCTTCATGAAGCTCTCGACCAGCGCTTTTTCATCCGCTGGCAACTGGGCAAACTTCTCCTGCTTGCGTGCAACAATAAAGTTGTCCCAGCCTTCCTTTCCGAAACTGGACACGAAGAAGTCCATTTCATCCTTGTTGCAACCCACCAGAATCTCCAAATCTTTCGCTGCACCGTTGGCGTATGCCGCAAAGGTGTCTGTGGGCAGAATCTTTCCGTCTCTTTCAGGTATTTGGTGTACAAAGAGTACGGCTGAGGCTTCCAAGAGCTTGTCGCCATCGACTTTCAGGAGGTCGGCAACGGTCTTGCAGCCGAGCACGTCCATCAGCTTGTTGGTGCAGGCGATACCTTCTTCCGGGGATCTCGTCTGGTTGACGGAACCGCTTTCCGCAATAAGTCGCTTGAAATACTGATGGGAACCCGGAAGCAGCGGTTGCAAGGTGCAGCTGGCAGCACCTGCGGATTCCCCGAAGAGGGTCACGTTGTCGGGGTCGCCGCCGAAACCTGCGATATTCTCGTGCACCCACTTCAGCGCCTTGAGCTGATCCAAGAGTCCCAAGTTCTGTGCGTCTGGGTAGTCCTTGCCGTCCGGAAGGTGCGACAGATGCAGGAAGCCCATCACGCCGAGTCTGTAAGCGATGGTAACAACGATGACATCGGGATTTTCCTTCACGAGATTGAAGCCGTCAAACACGGGGTCGATAGTGCCGCCTGCTTCGAAAGCACCGCCGTGAATCCATACCATGACCGGCTTTTTCCGGCCAGGCGCGTCATCCGACTTCCATATATTCAGATACAGGCAGTCTTCATCCATATAGTAAAGGGAGCCCGTTTCCAACTGTCCGTTACCGTAGGCGCTTTTCGCATTGTAATAGGCCTCAAAGACACCGTCGTCGGGGGTGGCATCCACCGGTGCTTTCCAGCGCAGGTTGCCCACAGGTTGCTTGCCGACATATGGGATGCCCCTGAATACAGTAATATTTTCCGTCTTTCTGCCGACAAAAGTGCCGTTGATGCACTTGACGGCCAGCGATGCGTCGTAATGACCGTCGGTAATCGGCTTGTTCACACCGCCGTACATGCCGTGCAGCGCGTCTCTAATCTCTTGAATATCCATAGTTTGCGTTTTTTTTGTTATTTTTAAGCTTTATAGACTTCCTCACCATTGGTGATGGTGGTTACGTTGCATATATAGCGAACTGTTCAATTAATTATGGTTAAATAGTCTTGTTGCGCCACTTTCTCCTGTGAATGTACACGGCGCACTGGATCCAGACACAAAGCGAATAGACGCCATCGGCCGTCCAGCATAAGGCTATGTCCGAATGAAGGATGCCGATAATGATGGTGCAGTACGCGGCGTAGATGCAAAGGGCCACCGCGTCGATTCGGAGGCAGACACGAGTGTTTCCCGTTCCCGCAACTGACTGGAGATACACATTCCACGGTAGGGTGGCAACCGTGATGGCACACATCACCTTCAGAGTAGGAACGGAAGCCTCAACCAGGGAGGGAATATCGGTAAACAGGCTGATAATCTGGTGCGGACACAGGAAAAAGAATACCAGTAGCGGCAACATCGTCACGGTGCAGAGTATAAGTACGCGCCGGATAACGGGGAACACGCCTTCTGGATGGCCTTCGCCTATGATGTTGCTCACCAGCGTTGCCGCTGTGGAAGCAAAGGCTGCCGAAAAAACGAACGGTACCTCGGAAATACTCCGCACGATGTTGGCGATAGCCAGTTGTTCCTCGCCCAAATGTTCGATAAAGAGGAAGAAAAGCAGCCACACGGAGATATTCAGGACATACTCCAACATTACCCAGGAGGCGGTGGAAAACGTATGCCTGAGTTCCGTCCATGCGGGTTTGACCATCTTTTGCAGGCCGTATTTCTTGTCGGCTGTAAAGATGGTCCATACGACAAAGAAGAGTAAAGATATACCTTCTGATATGGTCGATGCCAACGCGGCTCCCTTGATGCCCATCGCCGGCGCACCCAGGTGGCCGAAGATGAGCACCCAGTCCAAAAAGATATTACTGCTTACCAGCACAATGGAATTCCATGTGAGACTCTTCGTTTCACGTGTCCCTACGTAGAAGGCACGGAACAATGCGGTCATAAAGGCAAAGAGCAGTCCCGGAATCCTCCAGTTCACATAGACGATGGCAGCCTTGTAAATGTTCTCCGACCGCAAGATTCCCCGAAGAATAGACGGGGTCAGTAAATACGAGAAGACCATGGTCAGAAGTGCCAGGACCGCGAGAAACCAGACACCCTGCCAGAAGACACGTCCGATGGCGCCGAAGCCAGTTCCGCTCTCGCAAGCCTCCCCGTTGCGTCGGCCGATGATGATTTGGACCCCGATGGAGAAGCCAAACCCAAGCATGTACAAAATGGTGAAATATACGCCTGCGATGGCTGAGGCTCCCAGTTCAATCTCTCCTACGCGGCCAAGGAAGGCCGTATCGGTCATCCCCAGCAACTCTTCCATCACCAAGGCTACCAGAATAGGGAAAGTTATCCTCCAAATGGATTTGAAGGAATAACTCTCCGGTAGTCTGTATGCCGATTCTTTCATCACTCCCTATTCTCCTTCCACAAATTCCACTTTCATGCTGGCAATCCTGCCGGCCCGGATCTTCTCGTTTTTGTAATCTCCATGCTCTATGAAAAGATACCGGACCAGGGCATCGGCAAAGAGCCAGAACAATACATAGAAAAACTCAAGGGGTACTTCATCAACAAAATGTTTGAGAGTGCCAAGCAAGATTCCCGATCCTACGGTTCCAGTGACCATTCCCCAAAACACTTTTCTGTGATGTCTGTATTCCGCCTCCGTTTTCCCCAGCATATAATCGGCATCTGATATAATGGTCTCCGTAATCAATTCCTTCTCTTCTTGGCTAAACTTTGGCCCGTGTATTTCCAGTACCAGAGGATACTCCTGCGGAATGCAATCTACTGTATTCAATAGTGTATCTGAGAATTCCGCGTCCACGGCAGCGATGACCTCGGTGCTGAATTTACTGAGAATATCGTCAATTCCACTCACTTTGCATGGCAGGTAGGCTATCCCGTTTCTTATTATATCCTTCTTCAGCCGGCTATCCAGATGGGACTTTTTATTATAAAACTCTTCCCGTTTACTCTTTGTTCTTCCAAACATATCAGTTTATTTTCTTTCGTGTTCTTATTAGCAGCCCCTTTCTTACTGGCGCGCGGCGATGATATCTAAAAGGTAATGAGGGGTAAAGTACTTGTCCATGAACTGGTAGTAGTCGAGCAAGGGGAGCACGGCCTTGTACTGGTCGGCCAGAAGGCCCTTTTTGACACGTATGTCACCCGGCCCGGCGATGTCCAGGACGTTCTGGTCGTCAGCTGAGTATGCCTTCCATTCAATCTGGTCTGTCGACGGGTTTCCGCAGCGTGCGAAATTAGTCCACATCTGCTGAACGGCCGCGTAGATCTCCTCGGAGATGTTCGTGCCGTTGAAGGGGCTGCTCGTCCCGAGGCAGCGAATGTCGAACACAAAGATGAGCTCCACGGAGTGTGCTGCGCCAATCTCCGGATTGCTGCCCGGGTACGACCAGTAGTAGCAGAACGTCTTGTTGAACGCACTCTGCGTGTCGAGCTGCTGGAGCATAGGGACCCTGAACATGAGCTCATTTATGAATTCCGTCTCGATAAGTCCCGGTTCTTGGGACCTGCAGACCCGCCAGAATTCTTCGTAATATTTCTTGTCCTCTTCCTTTAGGCACTGGGCTGCGTCACCCACGGCGCGTTGGGCGAATGTCTTTTGCTCTTCCATGCTCAGCATCGCGCCCTCGCCCATGAACAGCCTTGCCTCGTCGGCGGTGCTGCCTGCCATAATGGAGATGTGCTTTGCGTAGCCTTTCTTGTATAGCTCGATGGGTGCCTCGGGAAGCACCTCCGTTCCGTAGTAGGGGCAGGACGTGAACTTGCCGACAGCCTTGACATACGCCTCCTGGAGCTTCTCTTCGGACAGCGCCATGATGTCGTCCATGGTCTTGCAACCGGTGTACTCAAGTAGCGCCTTGGTCTTGCCTTGCGCGGCTTCGCAGCCGACCGGGAAGGCCAAGGTGGTCGAGCCGCTTTGGGCGATGACCTTCTGGAAATACTGGTTCGCCTCCTTCATGACCGGCAGAATGGAGACCGAGCCGCCGCCGGCGCTTTGCCCGAAGATGGTCACGTTGTCGGGGTCGCCGCCGAAAGCGGCGATGTTCTCGTGCACCCACCTGAGCGCCATAGCCTGGTCCAGCAGGCCGTTGCATGGCGCCGTCTTGAAGTTTTCGCCGCCGGGCACCGACGAGAAATCCATGAAGCCGTACATATTCAAGCGGTAGTTGATGTTCACCATGATGATGTCACTTTGCGCTTGGACGAGGTTGGCTCCGCTGTAGGAGATTTGCGAGCCCGAGCCGACGACATACGCCCCGCCATGGATCCAGACCATCACCGGCTTCTTATCGGTCTTGTCGTCGGCGTTGACCCAGATGTTCAGGTAGAGGCAGTCCTCGGAGACCTGCTTCTGTATGCAATCCGGGTAGCCTAGTGAGCCGTAAGCACCCTTTCCATAATACCTGGCTTCGAAGACCCGGTCGCTCGTGTCCACGTACTCCGGTGCCTTGAAGCGGCGCTCGCCAACGGGTGCCTTCGCGTATGGGATACCCAGCCACGACGCGACCCCGTTCTCCTCGGTTCCGACGAAGGTGCCGTTCACGCACTTCACGGCATGGGCCTTGTCATAGTCTCCCGTGATTTCGCTGTTCAAACACTCGTACGGCTCGTAAATGGCCATATCTTTGAATTCTCTTTTCATATTTGCATTTTTTTGTATTATTTAACACACCCTCTTGGAAGATCCGTTCCCAAGGCGCTCTGCCCAAGACATCATCAGGTCCTCACGCCTTCCGAATATATCCTTCTGCATGCCGATGACATCATCGAAGACCATCGTCTGGCGGTCGTCACCGGAGAACTTTTTCCACTCGTATTTGTCGGTGGAGGGGTTGCCCGTCCGGGCGAAATTGGCCCACATCTCCTTTACGACGTGGCGGAACTCGCACTCTTCGTTTGAAACAATCTTTCCGCTTCCCATCGGGTCCGGTACGCTATTGTCAAACAGGTAAGGAAGCTCACACGCGTGCATCGCGCCAATCTCGGGGGTTGTCACCGGCTTCTTAACGAAGTACATGTAGGTGTTGCCACCGGCGGCAGCGTGCCTAATGGCCATGTTGGTGTTACCGGCGCGGAAGTTGATATCGTTGCAGTATTGTTCCAACCTGCTCCCCTCGCTTTCGTTTGCGAGCGTGGCCATAAACTCGTCGTACATAGCCTTCTCTTGGTCATTGAGCTGCGGGCGATCCCGCTTCGCAATCCACCTCAGCGTATTTAAGAAGCCTTCTTCACCGCCCTCGAACGGAACGAAGTACCTGATTTCGTCCTGGTTGGACCCAATCACCAAATCAATCTTGGCTCTCTTCTCGTCTCCCCACATCCCGTACATGACTGCACGGTCCTCGGGCAGTGTAACGCCGTCGAGAAGCGGGAAGTTGGCGCCTCCGAGAAGGCTGTTCTTGTCAATGGCGAATGCCACTTGATAGGCTTCTACCAACTGCTCGGTGGTGAGCGCCATTAGCTCGTCCATGGTCTGGCAGCCCGTAGCGGTCAGGAAGTTCTGCGTGACGTGTATGCCGTGCTCCATCGTGTCGCAGTAGGCAATGTTGGCGCTCTGCGCGATGCATCTCTTGAAGAGCCCCTCGCTTCCGTCGATGAGCGGGAGGAAGGTGACGCTTGCCGAGCCTGCCGACTCGCCGAAAATGGTCACGTTGTCCGGATCGCCGCCGAAGCCGGCGATGTTTTTCTGTACCCACCTGAGGGCCTCGAGCTGGTCAAGCAGGCCGAGGTTGCCTGCCTCCTTGAAGTTCTCTCCGCCAGGGACCCGCTCGAAGTTCATGAATCCCAAGAAGCCGAGCCGGTAGTCGATGGACACGAACAGGATGTCGGGATACTGTCTGGAGATGTTGGTAAGGTTGTATAGGGGCGACGCCTGGGATTCGGCGCAGAACCCGCCGCCGTGAATCCACACCATGACCGGCTTCTTGCTGTCGGTGCATCTGGTATTGCAATAGATGTTCAGTACGAGGCAGTCCTCGCCAAACTCCGCCGTCCCCTCCGAGTCGTTCGCGGGTCCAATGGGAACGTGGCCGGGCTTTGTAGCGTCGTACACGCCGTCATCGTCTGCGGCAGGAAGTGCCTTCTTCCAACGAAGTTTCCCCACCGGCTGAGTTGCGTAGGGGATGCCCTTCCAGATAATCAGCTCGTCAGTCTCCTTGCCGACGAAGGTACCGTTGTTGCATTTAACGGCCTTTTTGATTTCGCTATTCATGTCTTTTTCCTGTTTTATTTTTATTAGTTTATTTTCTTTCCACCGAAATACACTTCTTTCGGCTTGTTGTAGCTGAAACCTTCCTTCTCCGCTGTCAGGAGGTCTTTGTCGAACACCAGGAAGTCCGCATCCTTGCCGGCTTCGATGGAACCCTTTGAGGATTCGATGCCCAGCTGCTTGGCGCCATTGATGGTATAACCTTGGATCATCTCTTCGATGTTCATTCTCTCGCTCTCAGGCGGGAATGGTGCAACGGTTCTGCTGTATTCGTCGAACCGGGTCTTCTCATTAATCCAGCGGGTCATGCCGATTTCCATCGCAAGATAGGGACTCCAGTTCCTGAAATCGCCATAAAACACCTCATCGCTGGACCAGGTCACAAGGGCTCCGCTGTCCCACATCGTCTTGCAGCGGAACATGGAATGGGCGCGTTTCTCTCCAATGAAAGTGGGCCAGTACTCGATAGGATTGCCGCCTACGTTGCCGCTGTGCCACCACGGTGTAAAGTTGGCCGTTACACCCAGCTTTGCAAAACGGTCCAGATCCGCGTCATCCTGGACCCAAAGATGGGCGCAGGTAACCTTCACGCGGTACTTGTCTCCTAACTCCTTTCTGGCCAGCTCCACGCCGTCAAGAACAACTCTTGACGAGGCTTCGCCCACAGTGTGCACGTGAAGGTCCAATCCTTCTTCATTGAGCTCTTTCAGAATCTCGGCCATTTGCTGAGCATTGAAGGCTGTGGCTCCCGTCACACCGGTGTCCACGTAGGGCGTCACCATAGCCGCGGTCTCAATCTTCAAGGTGCCGTCCATAAAGATTTTCAACGTGTGCACCTTCATGTGCTCCGTGTTGAATTTCTCCCGGAAGCGCTTCACTCCCTCCATAGCCTCCTTTATTTTTGCGGGCTGGGTGAGCACATAGCATCCGTCCACATAGACCGGCAGTTTCCCTTGCTTGTCCAAATCCTTCAGATAATCGTAAATGCGCTCATTCATTCCGTTGTGCTCTGGGAAACCGGCATCGAATACACCGCTCACACCATACTTGATGGAGCTTTCTAACCAGCGCAGGACCGCCGTGCTGATCTGCTCATCCGTCAGGTCGTTTATGCCGTCAAAGAGCATGGGCCAACTGGCGGTCTCAAACGAGTTTCCGGTCAGGTGGCCATCCTTGCGTACGAAATAGGCCAACCCTGGAACAGGGTCAGGCGTGGCGTCAGTAATTCCGTGTGCTGCCAGGATTCTGGAGTTTACCCAGTTGCTGTGCACTTCGCCCTCCAACACCAGCATCTCTGCGTCCGGGCATATCGCGTCCAGTTCTTCCTTCGTGAGATCCTCCCCGGCCAAACATGTCCGTTCCATCATGAATCTGTAACGCTTCAGGCCGGGATTTTTCTGAATCCAATCCGCCATAAAGGCCAGACATTCTTTTTTTGTGGAACACATGACAGGTACACCCAAATCCAGGTATTCAAATCCAACGCCGGTAGTCACGTGGACATGGCTATCGATGAGGCTGGGCATGATAAATTTGCCGCCGAGGTCGGTGATCTCGCCCTTATAATCGGCCAGGCCGGCCTCGTCGCCCACATAGATGAACTTGCCATCCCTTACCACCAGGGCAGAAGCCTTGGGGTGGTTTTTGTCGGCCGTAAAAATGTTGGCATTTTTAATGATTATGTCTTCTCCCATAGTTATTTCCGATTTGCCTTATATGCTGCGACGCGCTTGGCCACGTTGTCCTTGATGTTGTTGTAGAAGAACGCATAATCTTCGCCGTGACGGCCGTCCGGGCCGAAGAAATACTCGGCCACCTTGGCGGTTTCTTCGTCCATTTTCTCGCCCTTGGCATGGGTCACCACCACGCCGCGGTCGGGGAACACCTGCGCGTCCGCACCCAAGTCCTGAATCTCCAGTTCGCCGGTTTTCTCGTTCAGCCAGAGCGAACCCAGGTTCAGGCTGGCCGGGGCATAGGTGTTGTCCAGCTTCCAATTCAGCGGGTTGATGCTCATAGAGCCCGGCTGCAACACGCAAGTATCGGCGTTCATCTCCCTGTTTTTGGGACCTTCCGTGTTCCAGGTGATAATAACGCCTGTGTCGCACTCGCCCGTCGCAAACTTCATGTGCGGGTAGGCCTTGAATTCGTCCTTTGTGAAAGCGTAGCCGATAGGGTAGGCGGCAATCATACGTTTGTAGTAGTCCGGATGCTCGACAAAGTATTGTTTAAGCACCATCTTGACGATGGCAGATCCCTGGCTATGGCCGGCGATGATGAAGGGGCGACCGTTGTTGTAGTGCTCGAAGTAATAGTCCAACGCTGCGACGATGTCGCCATAAGGTCCTTCGGTAAGGGCTGCGTCGAAGATTCCGTCTCTCTTCCAGATTACCCCGGCATAATGCAGACCCACCTGACGGTAGAATGGCATAAACACATTGGTAGAATCGGCGTATGCAGAGGCATGCAGCGCATATTCGCCCGTGGCGCCCTCCAGCATTTCGGTATTGTCCATGTCGGCATAAGCGGGAGCACCCTCCGCCATGCTGCCCAGTATATACTCGGTTGCATATACATAGAAGGTGTCGAATTCCTTGGTGATTTCAGGAATCTGATACCAGTTGGCTTTATTGGAATAATCCAAAGGTGAAGTATTGTTGATATTCATTTTGATTTTAGATTGTAGATTTGTTCATTTCCTTTCCGCCAAAATACACCTGAGATGGCTTGTTGTAGCTGAAACCTTCCTTCTCCGCTGTCAGGAGGTCTTTGTCGAACACCAGGAAGTCCGCATCCTTGCCGACTTCGATGGAGCCTTTTTTCGCCTCAATGCCCAGCTGTTTGGCGCCGTTGATGGTAAAGCCGATGAGCATCTCCTCAATGTTCATTCTCTCATTCTCGGGCGGGAATACTTTGGCCGCTACGGCGAACGGATAGTGCTTGGTCTTTTTGGTAATCCAGCGGGTCATACCCACCTCCATGCCCAGGTAGGGGTTCCAGGTGGTGAAATCCATAAAGACGATATTGTCGCTGGACCAGGCCACTGTGGCGCCGCTGTCCCAAACCGATTTGCAGCGGAACTGCTTGCAGGCTCGTTCTATGCCCAGCCAGGTAGCCGCAATGGCGGGGTCTCCGGAGTGCCAGTGCGGCGTAAAGTTGGCGAACACGCCGAGTTTGGCGAAACGATCCAGATCGTCGTCGCACTCAATTTCAAGATGGGCGCAGGTGACTCTTACGTGGAGGTTGTCACCCATCTCCTTTTTGGCCATCTCAACGCCATCCAATACCGTGCGGGACGCGCGCTCGCCCACGGTGTGAAGGTGAAGATCCAGATTGGCATCGTTGAGTTCCTTCAAAACCTTTGCGATCCCCTCCGCGGAGAAAGCGGTAGAACCCGTCGTATGGACATCCACGTATGGCGTGACCATAGCAGCGGTATGGATCTTCTGAGTACCGTCCATGAAAACCTTCATGGTATGGACCTTCAGGTGCTCCGTGTTATACTCACGCTGCATGCGCTTGAGTTCTTTCAGGCCCTCTTCTGCAACCCGCTCAGAGTCTATCACCAGGCAGCCGTCTACATAAACAGGCAGTTTTCCCTGTTTGTCCAGTTCGACCAGACGCTTATAGACCTTCTCATGGAACTTCATATCGCCCGGAAGCCCGGCATCAAATACCGCAGAAACGCCATATTCGACGCAAAAGTCGATCCAACGCTGAAGCGCCGTGTCAATCTGTTCATCGGTCAGTTCCATTCCGCCGTCCAGAATGATACGGACTTCCGTTGCGCCTTCATACATATTTCCCGTCACATGTCCGTCCTTACGCACGTAATATGCCAGTCCCGGAATAGGATCCGGCGTGTCGTCTGTAATGCCGTGCCTTTGAAGAATCTTGGAATTCACCCAGATGCTGTGTCCTTCGCCTTCCTGAATCTGCAGCTCGGCATCCGGACAGATGGCGTCAAGTTCCTCCTTTACGATATCCTCACCTTTAAGGAATCTTTTCTCCATCAGGAATCTGTAACGCTTCTCACCGGGATTCTTTTTGATATAGTCCGCCATCACATCCAGAGCTTCCTGCTTGCCGTTGGGCTCAATCCGCTCTCCCATGGGTGCGTACTCAAAACCAACGGGAATGGTTATATGCACATGGCTGTCGATGATGCCGGGCATAATGAACTTGCCGCCGAGGTCCGTGACCTCACCTTCATAGTTTGCGAGGCCGGCTTCGTCGCCCACATAAACGAATCTACCGTCTTTCACCACAAGTGAAGTGGCTATCAGATTGTTTTTGTCCGATGTGAAGATTTTTGCGTTTTTGATGATTTTGTCTACTTTCATTTTGATTCTGTTTTGTTCTTATAATTAATTGTTTATTACCTTAGTTTGTGCGTCTCAAAACGATGCGGAAGCCTAAAGTGGCGTTGCGGCCGTTGTGTTCAATTTCGCGGCCGTGGTAGGCATTTGTGCAAGTGTAAGGCTCGCTGTCGTAGCAACCGCCGCAGCCCGCAATACGATTGCCTGACACTGGACCGGCATAGTCGGTGCCCTGCTCTGCAGGAATGTCGGCCAGATCGGCATACCAGTCGTGGCAGTATTCCCAAACGTTACCGCTTAGGTCGTAGAGACCAAGCTCGTTGGGCTGCTTGGAGGCCACGAAGTGGGAGGCGTGTTCGCCGTTGTTGGAATACCAGGCCACATCGCCTATTGTGTTTGAACCAGCGTAGATGTAGCCATGCGACTTACGTCCGCCGTTGGCAGCATAGTGCCATTCGGCCTCAGTAGCGAGGGCAAACCGCATCCCGGCGGGCAACTGATCGGCGCACATCGTGTTCAACTTGTCGAGGAAGCCGCCGCTCTTGGTGATGTCCTCATAGTTAATCATTGTGACGGGGTAGAGACCTTCGCTCTCGGTTTGGCCTTGTGGTTTCGAACCCATGACGGTTTCCCAGATGTAGTTCATCGTTTCGGTTTGGCACATGTAGAAATCGGAAAGCGTCCCTCTGACGGTTTTCTGTTCGCCGTCGCGCTCGTAAACGAGCTCGTAGTTGCCGCCCTTCACTTCAACCATCGGAAGGTAGTAGCCGACTGTACCGTTGCTCACAGCGAAAGTAAGAACGTTGTCGGGCCGGGTAGGTTCCACGAGCTTTTCTTCGTTGAAGTCATCCACGAGGACGAGTCTTAGGCCGCGGTTTGGATAGGATTGGTGCATTCCCAACCAGGTGTGGTAGGCGGTTTCGAGACCCGTTTGCTTGGTGCCGTAGCTGCCGCCGCGGGTGACGCGGTAGTTGTTGTTGGCCTTGCAAACGTAGTTGAAACCTTGGTTGAGCGTGAGTTTGTCGAAGTAAACGAAGTTGTCGCGGGTCCATTCCCAAACGTTGCCGGTCATGTCGTAAAGGCCAAGTTCGTTTGGTTGTTTCAGGCCGACGGGGTGGGTTGTGCCGTCCGAGTTGTCGGCGTACCAGGCCACTTCGTCTAATGTGTTGGATCCGGAATAAATGTAACCCATCGACTTTTGTCCGCCGCGGGCTGCATATTCCCATTGAGCTTCGCTGGGCAGCGCGAAACGCTTGCCAGCTGGCAGCTGGTCGGCGCATAACGTGTTCAGCATGTCGATGAAGCCACCTTCCTTGACGATGTCGTAGTAGTTCACATTGCTGACGGGGTATGCGTCGCCATTGTTTAACTGCCCTTCGGGTCTCCATCCCATAACAGCGTCCCAAAGCTTGTTGGTCACCTCGACGGGACATATGTAAAAGTCGGAGAGCGTTCCTGTGACGGTCGTCTCTTGGTCTTCGTACATATAATCCATCGAGTAATCCCCACCTTCCACTTTGTTCATAATAAACTCAACAGAGGAATTTTTCACCTTGAAGGTGAGCGTCTCTGCGCCCCACTGGTTGTTAGTTGAATTGTCCTTATTACAGCTAGTGAGGGTTGCGGCGCTTATGATGATGGTAGCGACAAGCACCCATAATTTCATTCTTTTCATTGTTCTTTTAATTAATTAGGCTTTATAGACCTCTTCTCCATCGACGATGGTGGCGATGAGATTGGCCTGGGCGACCTTTTCGATGTCGTCGTGCAGGAAGTCGCAGTCGTACACGGTCATGTTGGCAATCTTGCCGAACTCGATAGAGCCCAAGCGATGCTCTTGGTGGAACTGACGGGCCACGTTGATGGTCATGGCGCGCAGCGATTGCTCGCGGGTGATGGCTTCCTTGAGATTGCGCGGGGCTGTGGCGCCGCCAGTTAACTCCTTCGGATAGTCGCGCTTTTCAGCCGTATAAATGCTGAGTTTGATATCCATCATCGGTGAAACGGGATAGTCGGAGTGGAACACTACGTTGGCGCCTGCGTCATAGAACGACTTGATGGGGTAGGCCTGATCTGCCAGTTCCTGACCCATATAAGCGACTTCCTGTTCATAAATAGGAGAAGCCTTGCATGTCCACAATGGCGGAACCGCAGGAACAGAACCTGTTGCTGCCATGCGGCGGATATCCTCATCGGTCACGAAGTGCAGATGGGCCAGCACGTTGCGTTGGTCAAGGTTGCCGGTAATCTTCTCCGCGTCCTCAATACAGCCCAGCATGTAGTGGGTAGCACCGCCGCCCTCGGAATGGACGTGAACAGACATACCCTCCTTGTCGGCCTCCACAATTAGCTGCACCATCTTGTCGTGGTCGTTGTAGCGCTCATTGCCGTGGTAGCCTGGCTGATCCAGATAGTCCTGGTTCTGCCAGCCCGTATGAGCCTCGGTCACACCGTCGAGGAACGCCTTGGGACCGATGATATGGAAATATTCACCGCTCATCTCCGCACGCTGAGCAGCGATGCGGGCTATCTCTGTCTTTGCGTCGGCATTATCAGTCACATACATCCATGCGTATGTGCGCAGCTTCAGCTTGCCTTCTTTCTCAAGCTCATAGTACGCCTGGGGAGCATCCTTGTGGAGCACATTTGCACCGGCATCACCAACAGCAGTGAAACCGCTGCTGAGGGCCATCTCCTGCCAGGCGAGCAGATAGTCCTTGATATCCTCTACGGTCTTGGGAAGCTTTGGAGCAATCTCGAACACAGGACCTTCACAGACGTAGCCGTCGGGTTCACCATTCTTATCAACATGTACTAGGTCATAGCCCCATTTCTTAGCGTAGGCAGCATCAATGCCTGCCCATTCCATCGCCTTGGTATTGAGCAGCATGGAGTGTCCGCCACCCGTTTGCATGAGCAGCGGCTTATCCGCACAGATCTCGTCGAGATAGGCCTTGGTGACATATTCTTCATTTTCCACCCACCCTGCGGCTACATAGAAATCGCGCTGCGGGTTCTTCTCAATGAATGCCTTGATGATGTTACGATACCTTGCATAGTCGGTGGTCAGTCCTCCCTCCATCAGGTTCGCCTGTCCGATAGCACGTTCTCCGGCAAAGCTGCCGTGACAGTGGGATTCCATGAAGCCGGGATAGATGAAGTTATTACCATAATCCAGCACTTGTGCGTCGGCGCCGGCCAACTTTTTCGCTTCTTCTGCGCTGCCGATATAGGCAAACACGCCGTCCTTGACTAATGCGGCCTTGGCAAAGGGCCTCTTTTCATCCATCGTGATGATGTTGCCGAGAATTATTGTTTGTTTCATACTATGTTTTTCCTTTTTTTTGTTCAACTATATCTGCTGTCCGTTTTTTATTATATTGGGATTCAAGATTCAAGATTCAAGATTCAGGTTGTAGAGCTGCCATATTATGACAGCTCTACTTGAAACTTAATCGCGTCTGTATAATTCCGGGAGAGCCGCGCCTGAGGTGCTAGCGAACATAGCACCCATGAATTTCTCGAAAGCCTCCTTGTCGAATTCTTTCTTGGAGCTGGCAATGATGAATTCGGTGCCATTCAGTTTAGCGAACCAACCAGTCTCATAGAAGCCGTTCTTCAGATAGAATCTGCGTCTGCGCTCCCGCTGTTCGGCATTGTCGCTCTCTTCAAAGGGACTCTCGTAGGAAAACCAGAACGGGATGTCTTCATAGTACTCCAAGATAGCTTTGAATGCCTTGCTGCCGATGCCGGTTGAACGCAGATCCGGACGGGTCGCGAAATAAACACCATAGACACTGGACTCTCCTCTGACTCCAAAGAAAAATGCGGAAAACTCATCCGGAGCCTCATCGGGATAGACGCCCAAAAGATCGCACGGCATCTGATCCAAGAATGCCAGAATACCGTCTATGCCAATGGGACGCTCATTTTCAGGGAATGCTTCCTCGAACAGTTTCTTCAACGCGGGAATGTCAGGGTGATTGGGGGTAAGGTTTTTAAGAATCATAATGTTTCTCCTTTTTTATAATGATTAATACAATTTGTTCGGTTTCAAGATTCAGGATTCAAGATTCAGGATTCAAGATTCAGGATTCAAGATTCAGGTTCCTCTTCTGTTGTTTTGACGAAGCAGGCCACCAGTCCGTAGGTGATGGTGGGGCGAATCCAGATTTCGGTGAGCGAGTAGGTGGTGTACTCGTCGGCAGGCTCCTTTAGGGTGATGTAAGTGTAAATGCCGGCAAGGACCATATCGATGATACAAATCATCCACAGGTTGAGTTTGGAGTAGGTTTTCCATTCCTTGCGGGCATAGAAATAGGTGAGCATGAGGAGCAGCATCACTGCGAGCGTGAGACAAGCCAGGTGGAGGGGGTAGCTGGTGAGTGGGGGAGGGAAGAGAATGTCGCGCAACAGGACCGTCATGCCCACACAGAGGGAGCACCAGTAGTTGAACTGATTTGTGGTGATGCCTTTTTGTAAAAAATACATCACAATCATCACTAAACAGGCGATGTAGAACAGGTTGAGAATCAGTTCGGGCCAGGTTTCCTTCAGCCCGTAATGGAATATCCCGTAAAGCATCGTGCCGACGGAGACAAACACACCCACACATACGATGGCTATGTCAATGATTTTGCCTTTTTGTTTGAATCTTACATCCATAATATCTTATTTATCATTCCTTACAATGTCTTTAACGTGTATATCGCACTGCGGGAATGCAATTGTGATACCCGCGTCGTTCAGAGCCTTGTAGATAACTTCCTTGGAACGATCCACGTATGCAATCCGTTCGGGAACCAGCACATACTGTTTCACGGCGATATCCACAGCGCTTTCGCTCATGTTATCCAATACTATATAAATACCCTTCTTCGGATCCACGATATTGCGTCCGTAGCTGTCTTTGGTGTCCATTTGCTTCATCGCCTCTTCCAGGACTTCGCGCACCTTTTCCACATCGGTGCCGTATTCCACACCGACGATAATCTTGGTGAACTCATACGAGTTGTTCCGGGTCAGATTGTTGAAACTCTGGCCAAAGAGGGACGCGTTCATGAAAGACATCTCGGTGCCGTTAATGGTCTCCACCAGCACGCATTGGTAGTTGATGGCAGTAACCCTTCCCCGCACTCCTTCGCACTCAATCCAGTCGCCGACCCGCAGTCGTCCGCCCATCAACTGGATACCGTAGATGAAGTTGTTGATGATATCCTTGAGGGCAATACCGATACCGGCCGACAAACCACCGGCAATCAATCCCAAGGAGCGGGTGGGTACCTTCAACTCCTCCACCACCGCAATGACATAGATCATCCAGATAATCGAACTGATGATGCTGTTTCCAATCGACAGGTTGATTTCGTTGGCGCGCACGTAGTCGCGTTTGTGCTTGCGCATGAATGCCGAATATCGGATGTGGTGCCAAATGACATGGATGACGCGGTTGATGTAACGGAGCAAACAGAACAGGAACATCAGATAGACAATGCTGATGATGGACACCCGTAGCGATGAGATCCCCGTGGCCTCGTCCGTCAGCTGGAAGAAAGGCTCGAAGTAGTATCGCGAGAAGAGATCCGTAAAATCAAACACGTCCAAAGAGAGCCGGACGCACAACGGTAGGGAGTACAACAGGAGGGCAGGAACCACGACCTGCTTGATGAAGTCGTGGAACCACGTGACACGGAAGTTCAGGATGTCACTGTCTTCCCCATATACGTATGCGTTGTGTTTCCGATTGGCCTCGATACGCTCGTCCAACCGTTTTTCCTTGTAGCGGTCCATCAAATCCGAGATGCAGAAAATCGTTGACAAAGACACCAACATGAAATACCAGAAAACCAAGCCGATCAAGGCGAAAAAGATGAAACCGAAGAACGAAACAATCAATGCGACACTATAGATACCTAACGAGATCCAGCCGAGAATGCTGTCTGTTCGCGGAGCTTTCCCTCGCTCTATCAGACAAACGACGAGCTGTCCTAACACGGCAACGAGCAAGACCGGTGTGAACACGATGTTCAACAGGATGTCCGGGATAAAAGTGTTTCGGCAGATGATGATGAACAAAGAGAGCAGAATGGTGGGGAGGTAGAGGCAGAATCCGTGACGAAGTTGGTTTGGCTTGACACGAAGGAGCAAGGAGCCGGCAATGGCCGCCAGCAGCCAAAGGAAGGTGTTGATGTTTTTCACGCCGTAGTGTACGTATTCGCTTCCCTGCCAGAAGTAGCCGAACATCAGGAAATACAGGATGGTGCCCACCAATACGGAAAACAGAAACAAGGATTTCTGTTGGATAACGTTTTTGAATTTGGTGTAACGTCTGAGCAGCCAAAGGATTCCAAACACAAAAAGCCACACAACAAAAAGTGTGCCTAATTGAATGGAACAGGCTGATGCCGAATAGGCTTTTTCCGCCCGTCCGGACAACTTGTTGTAAAACTCTTTGTCTTCTGCTTTCGCCTTTTTCAAGGCGTCAAAATCGTACTCGTTGCGCATCTCCTTCTTCATCGTTTTCCAATAGGTGTCGAAGTCGGAGAGAATTTCCGAATAGGGCTTTTGTCCGGTCTTAAAAACGTATTTGTCCAGTTCGGCGTAGAGCGCTTCGGCATAATTGTACGCCTCTTCAGTGCGTAAGAAAGCGCTCTTGTAGTGTGTGCTGTCTGCCACGACCGCATTGCGGTTCTTGGCGAACATCTTCAGCAGTTCGGAGGCGTAGAAGATGCAGGAATCGCGGTACTCTTCCCCTGCCTTGTCCAGCACAAAGGGAGCCGAGGTACTATCCTTGATGGCGATCTGGATGATTTCCTTCTCCAAGTAGGAAGTGATAGTCGACAGCGTGGTGTCCAACGAATCATTGACGTTGAAGTTTATCAGGCTATCCAGCACCTTCTCAACTTCTATCTCAACCTCAATCTCCTTCATCTCCGGCGGAAGACGGCGGAGAGATTCGATAAGGCGCGCATAACGCTCTATCTCGAAACTTAACTCGTTGATGATTTGGTCATACGGCCGCATACCTTTGCTGAAATTATCATAGCTGGTCGTCACCTTCTTCAGGGCGTATGCCATGTCAAACGTCCTGTTCTGCTCCCGCGAATAGAGCAGTATGGAGAATTCGTTTGTATGCGTGATGACATCGATCATCCGTTGGTGCTGACGCTTGTACTCTTTGTTGAAAAACTGTTGTGTTTCAGGCCTTTGATCATATTGCGTCTTCAATTCCAAGTTCAACTCTTTGAGGGTGTTGGTCAAGGAACGCTCGTTCACAGTCTCCTCCTGCGCCATAGCGCCGACTGAAATCACGATGACCGCTAAAAGGCATAATATTTTTTTGAGGTTTGCCGCCATTTATACTAAAATCAAAATTTCGGCAAAGATATAATTTTTTAGGGAAAAAAACGGGGCAGCGGAAAATGTCCGTGGGAAGGGCTAACCGTATCGTAGCTATCCGGTAAGTGTTTTTTGTGTACTTTTGCCGCATGGCAAAACAGACAGAAGATATATACAGGTCGTTGGCGAAGGTGTTCCTTCCCGAAGAC
>JAFPVR010000068.1 GCA_017395245.1 Bacteroidales bacterium
CCCAAGTTCATCGAGCGCGTCGGCACCTTCGACCAGCCCAACGAAACCATCTTTTCACTGAGAAAAAAATAATCATTAAAATCCCAAAGACATGACTGAAGAAATCATTATAGCAGGCTTCGGCGGACAGGGTGTGCTCTCAATGGGCAAGATCTTGGCTTACGCCGGCATCATGCAAGATAAAGAAGTGAGCTGGTTGCCCTCCTACGGTCCTGAAATGCGCGGTGGTACTTCCAACGTCACCGTCATCCTCAGCGACGAGCGCATCTGCTCCCCCTACCTCAACCAGTTCGACACGGCCATCATCCTGAACCAACAGTCGATGGACAAGTTCGAATCAGCCGTGAAACCCGGAGGTCTTCTGATTTACGACCCGAACGGCATCACGCATCATCCGACCCGCAAGGACATCAACATCTACCAAGTCGCCGCCGCCGACAAGGCCAGCGAACTCGGTATCTCCAAGCTGTTCAACATGATCGTGCTGGGCGGTTTCCTGAAGGTGAAACCCCTTGTCACGCCCGAGATGTTGCACAAAGGTCTGGAGAAGTCCCTGCCTGAGCGCCACCACCACCTCATTCCCAAGAACGAGGAGGCTGTGGAGATCGGCAAGGGTCTGTTGACTCCGTACCACACGTTGTAATTGTCCGTAGAGACGCACGGCCGTGCGTCTCTACAAATGACGGTTTACAATATTATATATAAGGGCGGTCGCGAGGCCGTCCTTATTTTTGTGCCAAGATATCGGAGGAATTTCACTATCTTTGCCGCGTGATTTTAATTCAACCACTATGGACAAGGATTTCACCGAAGGATACCGCCTCTCATACGACAAAAGCTACGCTGTCCGGCTGTTTCGGCTGCCCGATGCCGATGACGGTTCCATACGCCTCTCCATCGAGGTGATGATGCGCGACGGCGGCTACGTCTTCTTCCAACTCCCCGACAACCTGTGGCTCACCCCCGACAACCCCGTCCGGACCGGCGACCTGCTCAACTGGGACGAGGACCGCCACATCCTCTTCTTCACCACCAACGACCAGGCGAAAGCCTTCATCTACGACGTCGCCCTCGGCAAACTCGTCTGCCGCGACATCGAACCCCACGACAGCAACCTGGATTGGGACGAGAACAACAAGCGATGGATGCTGCCAATCGCGGTCACGTTCACCTCTGGACAACACCCGATGAGACAGGTGGAATCGATACCCGTGCTTGACCTGAACGCACCCGAAGCCGACCTGTACAACCTCTCCTCCGTCAAGGACAGCACACCCGGCCCGACACCCTGCAACATAGAGGAAAACCCCGGCCACATGGTCATCGAGACACCCGACAAAGGGTTCTACATGCTACTCACCAAAGTGCAGAAAGACAGGCCCTCTGACCCGACCCTCTGGGAGGTGGAGGTCATCGACGCCGAGCGAAACGCCATCGTCACGGAGAAGCTGCCTTTCCTCATCACAGGCAGCGACGCCATCCGGTTCCACAAGGGGCGCGTACACATGCACGGCGTCGGGAAAGGCGGGGGCATCAGCAACAGCTACATCTTCCATATCACTCCGAAAGACACGCTCACAAAAGACACCTTAGACGTATTCGTACAAGATTTCGCACCCACGCACCCCGAATCCTACATTTGGGACGGCGAGTTCTGGCGGGCCGTCATCAAGGGGAAAGTCATCTACCCCGGCCGATTCTATTACGACAATATGTATTACGAAAAATTCCCCCTCTGCGAGAAGCCGTTGCCGGCCAGCGTACTGGAGATGCTTCCCCAGACGGACGAGCTTCGCAAACTCATTGAGGAAAGGAAGGTTGAAGAACAAAAGGAAAAGGAACGGAAAGCGAAAAAGGAAGAGGAAGAATACGCCCGCAACAACACCCCCGCCGAGGAGATTTTCGAACGTATGGGACCGCTCAACCGGAATTTTCGGGAGCGGCATAAGGACAACAGTCCCAAGACCGAGGTAAAAACAGGAGGAGGAGGCAACACTAAAGAAGGTGGCAACTTCCTGACATCCAACTGGTTCATCGTTATTGTCACTGCACTGTTACTCGGCGTCACCATTGGGATAATCGCCTACACGGCCACCGGTAACCATCTGCCGCCCGTGGCCGCTCGAAACCTCTTCAGTGCATGGGCCATGCTCATCACCCTCGACTCGAGTCTCATCATCGCACGACGCTTTGAGAAAAAAGCCGGTTCTTCCCAATTCTCCCTGCCCAAGCCCCAGCGGATGATCATGGGATGTTCGTCGCCGTTTCTCTTTCTCGCCATCGTAGTCAGCATCTCTATGACAAGAAAGAACGGGCTTCTGTCCGACGAAGCACTATCCACGATATTGCTTTTCAGTGCCATCGCGAGCTTCTTCCTGCTACTCTTCGGCCGCGAATTGCGACGGAACGGCTCAAGCCAAAAGAAATACAACCGGGGATGCTGGCTGCTTTGGTCTGCCGTCTGGGCATTCCTGCTGACGCTGATTTCAGTGCTCGACTTGATATTCTGAATGCAGCAAAACGCTGTTTTTTTC
Source organism: Bacteroidales bacterium (assembly GCA_017395245.1). Taxonomy (GTDB): domain Bacteria; phylum Bacteroidota; class Bacteroidia; order Bacteroidales; family WCHB1-69; genus F23-D06. Next base: position 2,535 of record JAFPVR010000068.1, read on the forward strand.
TCCGAAAAACAGCCAAAATCCTTGTATTAACAAGGGACATTTCTTGGCCAAACGCAAAAAGAATCATCGCTATAAAGTTGATTTCCAATAAAATAAAGCATCATTAAAAAAAAGACTTACAGAAGCCCGCGCAACAAAAAAAATAGTATCTTTGCCGCCGTAAATGATTCGGGGTGTGGCGCAGTTGGCTAGCGCACTTGCATGGGGTGCAAGGGGTCGGAAGTTCGAGTCTTCTCACCCCGACGAATCAAAGGAAAACGGATGTGATGAAAGTCACGTCCGTTTTTTTTGTTCAAGGTTCAATAGGAAATGGGCGACAGAGGGTGTAGAGACGCAAAACCTTGCGCCTCTGAAAATCTTGCGCTTCTGCGATAATTTGAGCCTCCACGGAATTTTGCTTCACTATGTAAAAAAATAATTGTCGGACGATAATTGTTTTTGAATAAAATGTACTTTTGCACGCTTAAAATTAGTATTCACAAAATTACAGATAAAGATGAAGAAAATTCTGGTCATTGGAGCATGCGGACAGATTGGTTCTGAGTTAACCCCCGCATTGCGTGCAGTTTACGGAACCGACAACGTGGTTGCCGCCGACATGATTTACCCCTTGAAGGGTGACTTGGCGGATGCTGGCCCTTCGTGCAAAATCGACGCCACCAACGCGCAGGACATCGCCGATGCGGTGAAAAAGTACAACATCGACGCGATTTACAACCTCGCCGCCATCCTCTCGGCAAAGGCAGAGGCCAACCCGATGCTGGGCTGGAACGTCGGCGTGGGCGCGCTCATCAACTGTCTGGAGGTCTCCCGCGAGTTCGGTTGCTCCCTCTTCACGCCCAGTTCCATCGGCGCGTTCGGCCCCGACACGCCCCACGACATGACCCCGCAGGACACCATCCAGCGTCCGAAGACCATCTACGGCGTGACCAAGGTGACCGGCGAGTTGCTCAGCGACTACTACTTCAAACGCTTCGGCGTCGACACCCGCTCGGTGCGTTTCCCGGGCCTCATTTCCAACGTGACGCTCCCCGGCGGCGGCACCACCGACTACGCCGTGGAAATCTACTACGCTGCTGTAAAGGGTGAGAAATTCGTCTGCCCCATCGCGAAAGGCACCTACATGGACATGATGTACATGCCTGATGCTTTGAAAGCCGCTATGGATTTGATGGAAGCAGACCCGAGCAAACTCATCCACCGCAACTCCTTCAACATCACGGCCATGAGCTTCGAGCCCGAGATGATTTTCAACGAAATCAAGAAGCACATCCCGGACTTCCAGATGGAGTACAAGTACGATGAGCTGCGTCAGACCATCGCCGATTCCTGGCCGAACCAGATGGACGACCACTGCGCCCGCGAGGAGTGGGGCTTCAAGCCGCAGTACGACCTCGCCTCCATGACCGTGGATATGATCAAGGTGCTGAAGGCGAAGTATCAGAAATAAGGGCTGTTGGCTGTTAGCCTTTGGCTATTGGCTTTTAGGTATTGGCTTGGCCAATACCTAAAATAACGGAAAAGCGGAAATTCTTTGGAGTTTCCGCTTTTTTTTTATGTCACATTTTTGTATTTTTGCGTCATGTATTATAGGCATTAGGCATTAGGCAATAGGCTATAGGCAAAATGGACATGGAGAAATTTTGGGAGCGGAAATACCGGTGTAATCTCGGCAGGATTATCGCCATCTGTTACCGGTATGTGAACGACCGGGCGATGGCGGAGGATCTGGCGCAGGACGTTTTCGTGAAGGCGATGGAAAAGTTCACGACCATCCGCGCTATCGGACGTTTCGACGCCTGGCTGACCCACATCGCCGTACACCATTGCATCGACTACCTACGTCGACAGCCGGATTTCGTGGCGTTGGAACCGGATGACATTGCCGAAACCACCACTGTGGAGGACGAGCACGTCTGGACGACGGATTTCACGGAGGAGGAGTTGCTAGCGACCATCGGGCAGTTGCCTGATATTCAGCGCACCGTATTCAACCTCCACGCCATGGAGCGGTACTCGCATCGGCGCATCGCGGGGATGTTGGGCATCTCGGCGGACAATGCCCGTCAGCTGCATCACCGCGCCCGCGAGCGGCTCTGCCAGATGCTCACCGACCAATACAAAGAGAAGGAAAAACGCAAAAAAGAACTGTTTATGATCATATTGTTTGCTTCGTTGAAACGCCTCCACGCGAACCCGCGCTGCATCGACCGCTTCTACCGTTCTCGGCTGTCGGGGTTGCGGATGGAGCCCGTGGGTATCGACAAATGCCCCGTGGTTACCCATTCCACCGCGCACGTGGTGGCCGCATCCCTGGGTAAAACCGCCATCCTCCTCGTTGCAGCAGCGGGTGTTGCAGGCGTCACGGGCGGTATCATCGGGTTTCAGGTCGGGAAGAACATGACATCAGGAACAAATCCAGGAAACGGTCCCGTTGTAGAGACGCGGTGTACCGCGTCTCCTGACACCACCGAATTGACGGAACCCGTGGTAGAGACGCAATGCATTGCGTCTCTACAGGGCACGACCGCCGCCCATCCTGTTATCGAAACAAACAACCATTCGTCCCAACGGACCAAAAACGTTCCAACGCACATCGGAAACATGACATCTCCCGTGGAGACGTTGCACGCAACGTCTCTACAGAACCCCGACACCACCCCCGTCATCATCACCACAAAAATCCCTGTCCACCAAACCGTTGTGATTCGGGACACCACCACAATTTCGGACACCGTTTTTCTAATGAAGAATGTAGAATGAAGAATGAAAAATAATAGAGACACCTTCCTTGAGCAGCCCAGGAGGGACAAGACGCACGGAGTGCAAGCAACCATAGTCCTCCTGCTGCTCGCCCTCGCCTGCCCTCTCTCCGCGCAGCACCGCGACACCCTATATGTGGTCGAGGAGGAACCTGTCTATGACACCCTCTTCGTGCATGACACGCTGCGCACGTACGACACAGTCAGCCTGGATGAATACATCCACAGCAGGGAATTCGAGCAGCTGTTCTACAGTTCGGGATACGTTGACAGCCAGCAATATCCCGATTCGGCGAAGAAACTGTACCGGCAGACTGTCACATATTGGGAAAACCACGTCTTACATAATGAACAAGAAAAAATCGCAAATATGGACAGCATCAAAAAATACGGCCTGGCCGCGCTGATTGTCCTGGGACTGAACGGGTTGGTGACGGGACAAACGACCGACATTCAGAATGAGAAACCGCAATCAAAAATCGGGTACTATTTTGCTCTTGGGGTTGATTATGCCCTCTGCCCTTCCCCTATTGAGTCTGATAATCAGATGTATTACGACATGGGAGCTCGTTTGCATGTGCTGAATGGCATTCAATTCAACCCATGGTTGACCCTATCGCTGGATTTTCAGTTTGCCTACACTCATGTCTTTGAAAATCATGTCTTTGAAAATTCCACGCCTTATAACGACCTCGGTTTCAAATTGGGTTTGGACTTCCGCTACCGTTTATTGAACAGATTCAGGTGGAGTCCTGTTATAGGCGTTGCAGCGGGTCCTTCCTTAGAACTTACATTTTATCCCCAACAGGAGGAGAGATACCAATATCAAGGTGATTGTGGTTGGGGAGCTTATTTATCCCAATATATCGGCTACAGCTACCGATATAAGAACAACAAACAATTGTTATTCGGAGTAAGTTGGACTGTTGATTTTGGATTTAACTATTTTGTAGGGATACCGTTACTTGGATTTAGATTCGAGATTCAGCTGTAGAAGTTAAGTAGTGTGTCTCTGACACACAGTCTCGAGCCACGCCGCATACCCCACACGGCACTCACTCCTTTCGTTTCGTGTGGAGTTACTGAAATATCGCGCCTCGCATCGTGGCTCGTAAGAGCAGATACCTACACTTCTCATATTTTGAATAGCCAAGGTCCAATAGCCGACGTCCAATAGCCAATAGCCAAAAGTCAAAAGTCAACGGCCAACAGCCAAAGTCAATACAGCAGCCCTTCCATCGTCCCCATAATCCGCGTGTTGAGATCGCACAGCCGCTGGTACGTCTCCGTGTGGCGGAGGCGCAGGGCTTTGAACGTGGTGCCGAGCTTTCTCAACGGACGCTTATAATTGGCGTTCAGAATGCCGATAATGCCCGCTAACGCAATGTAAACCAATCCAATCCAGAAGTGGTGCGTAAGCAGGCTGACCGTCACCAACAGAATAATGTACCAGATGGGGAAGGTGACCAGCGTGCCGATGCCATACTGGAACGTGGAGTGCATCATCTTGTCCTTGATTTTGCCAGTGAGCCGTTGCGTGATGAAATCGGGTACGAAATTGTTGAGGTAGCCGAACAGGAAAACCGGCAACATAATCAGCATCAAAAGGATACGGAGAATCAGCTTGGGCCAGGAAATCCGGCGGTTGATGACCCAGTGGTGGAGGCCGGTTTTCTGCAACAGCCCGGTGTATTCACGCGTGTCGCCCATCAGCGAGTCGAACCCGTCGGGGTTGTCGTCGCGATACTGCCGGATGGCCGCAATGATGGTCATGGCAGCGTCCTTCTGATTGGGCAGAAAGCGCGGACGGAGTCCTTTATGCTTCAGCAGCGGCTCGCTCATAATGTGCGTAAGAGCCTCTATCTCATTGTAATACTCGGGAATGTCAATGTCGGGGGTCATCTCCTTGACGCGGGCACGGGCCTTTTCGTTGAGTGCTAAATAGGCCTGGTTGGGAGCCTCCTTGTACAACTCGAAGAATTCGTCGTAGGTGAACGGTTTTCCACAAGTGACCATCAAGTCGCTTTGGAAGTTGAAATAGTTGGAATAGTGGATATTGAGAGGCAGAATCTGCACGCCGAGCTTGAAATCGTTCATCTCCTCGGCGGCAAAGGCGATGCGACTGAACCCTTTCTTGAAAGTGGACATGTAATGTCCCTGCTGGTGGCCGGCCTCCGGAAAGATGACCAGCGTGCCGCCCTTCTTGAGAATCCGCGCCGCCCGGTTGAAGATGGCCAGATCCTTCTTGATGTCCTCGCGACTGCCGTCACGGTTGCGGTAGACCGGCAGAATCTTCAGGAACCGCATAATCCGTGCCACGAAATCCTTCTTGAAGATGTCGCCGCGCGCAATGAACACCGGCTGCCGCCCGTCCTTGTACATCGTGTGCAGAATCGCCATCGCGTCCATCATGCCGTTCTGGTGGTTGGCAATCACGAACGTCGGCGTGCCCTTCGGCGGGATGTTCTCCCTGTTGATGATGTAGAAGTTGCGGTAATAGACATGGTTATGTGCCGCACACAAATACTTCATGTACAGGTCATACAGCCACGAATGTTTGTCTATGTCTTCGAAGGAAATCATCGTTTAGATTCAAGATTCAGGTTTCAAGTTTCAAGTTTTGGAGTTGTAAATTTTTGCGTCTCAAGCCTCAAGCCTTAAGTCTCAAGTCTTAAGTCTTAAGTCTTTATTCGATCACGTCAATCTCATCGACAATATTCTTCGCACCGGCAAATTTGTCCACGATGAAGAGGAAATAGCGGGCGTCGAGGCTGATGTTGCGGCAGCGGTCCACATCGTACCAGATGTCGCTCATGGTGCCTTCCCACACGCGGTCGAAGTTGGTGCCGATGAGCTGGCCGTAACCGTTGATGACCGGACTGCCGGAGTTGCCGCCCGTAGTGTGGTTGCTGGCGATGAAGGCCACCGGCAGTTGCCCCTTCTCGTTGGCGTAACGACCGTAGTCCTTCTTCTCCCACAGCTCTTTCAGCTTCGGATGCACTTGATAATCATACACATCGGGATTTTCTTTCTCCATAATGCCGTCCAAGGTAGTATAATAGACATAGTCGGTGCCGTCGGCGGGCTGGAAGCCCTTCACCTGCCCGTACGTGACGCGCATGGTGAGGTTGGCATCGGGATAGAAGGTTTTGTCTTTGTCCTTTTCCATCAATGCTTTGACGTAGGTACGGTAATATTGGTCGAGCTGGTTAGATTCGGTGCGGTATTTGATTACCGCGGTGCGGTACTGGTCGAACAGTTCGGAATAGAGCATGATCAACTCATTGGTGGAGAGCGTCTTCATAAACTGTTTGTGGTTCGCCTTGGCGACAAATTCGTTGAATTTCTGCTCGTCCAAGAAATACGGGGCCTTCTTCGCGCTGTTGTCCCACATTGCCGTCATCATCTCGCGCACCACAGGTTCGCTCTGGATGTATTTCTTCAATGAAGCGGGGATATTTTCGGGTTTCTCATGCGTGAAGTAGTAGGTCATCAGTTCTACAAAACATTCTTTGTCAATAGTTTCCATATATTCCTTGCGGAATTTCGCGCTGTTTTCTGCAACTTTGAAACGATTGTCTTCAATAACCCGCTCCTCGTTAAAGAGCTGGCTCATGTAGGGATAGACCAACTCCTCCATCATCTCCACCCCGAAGAGGTATTCATTAATATAGGTAACAATTTGGAGGTTGTTATTGTAACTGTCATAGACTTTCTTCATATCCTGCAACAGCGTGCCATACTGCGCCTTGCGCTGCGGATCGGCGTTAACCCACTGCTGGAACTCGCGCTCCTGGGCCTGTTTCTTGCCGATGACATCGCATTCGCGGATACCCTTGCTCTCGCCTTGCCATTTTTTCCAGCCGTTGGAGATGCCGTTGGCTTTGGCGGAATACATGAGACGGATGCGCGGATCAAGGTTCATCTGTTTCTTCATCGCGTCGAGGCGGATGGTGCGCGCCTGTATTGCAATGGGATTCTGGATGTTGGCCACCGCATTCACGCCGTCGGAGATGAGGAACTGCTTCGTGGTTCCGGGATAGCCGAACACGAGGGTAAAATCGTTCTCCTGCACGCCCTTGATGGAGACCGGGAAGTACTGTTTCGGCTTCATCGGGATGTTCTTCCGGTTATAGTCGGCGGGCTTGCCGTCCGGGGCGGTGTAGATGCGATAGAGCGAGAAGTCGCCGGTATGGCGCGGCCACATCCAGTTGTCGCTGTCACCGCCGAACTTGCCGATGCTCTCCGGCGGAACACCTACGAGACGGATGTCGCTATAGGTCTCCGTGACGAACATAAAGTACTGATTGCCATAGTAGAACGGCTTGATAATAGCCTTGTAATCGGTGCCTTGGGTAGCCTTGTTGGTGATTTTAGCAATATTCTCCTTCACTTTCGCCTGACGCTCGGACTCCTTGGTCTGGTCGGTGATACCGGCCAAGACCTGGTCGGTCACGTCCTCCATGTAGACGAGGAAGGTGACGGTGAGGCCCTCCATGGGAATCTCCTCCTCCATGCTTTTGGCCCAGAAGCCGTCGCGGAGGTAGTTGTGCTCCATGGTGCTGTGCGACTGCACGAAGGAGTAGCCGCAGTGGTGGTTGGTAAGCAGCAGTCCTTGCGAAGAGATGAGTTCGGCGGTGCAGCCGCTGCCGAAGAGCACGATGGCGTCCTTCATGCTGCTGTGGTTGATACTGTAGATGTCGTCCGCCGTGAGGTGGAAGCCAAGCTGCTGCATTTCAGCCTCGTTCTGGCTCAGAAAGAGGGGGATCCACATGCCGCCGTCGGCACGCGCGAAGCTGAGAACCAGCGATAAAAACAGGGTCAGGAATAACGGTTTTCTCATATTTTTAATGTTTTTATTGACACGAAATTTTACGGGCTGCAAATATATAATTTTTTGGGTTTCAAGTTTCAGGTTTCAAGTTTCAGGTTTCAAGAAAAAAGACGATAAAAAATGTATTTTTGCGGGCCGATTACCGATTACCGTTCACTAATCACTAATCACTAATCACTAATCACTAACTTCAATAACCAATAACCAATAACCTATAACCATTCAAATGAGAATCATCAACTTCTGCGTCAACCTGGTCCAAAAATACCTGCCGGAGCCGTTCGTGCTGGCCATTTTACTCACGCTTATCGCGGCAATCACCGCCATGCCGGTATGCCACCAGACCCCCGTGGAGGTGGTCGAGCACTGGGGCAACGGCGTGTGGGGACTGTTGGCCTTCTCCATGCAGATGTCGCTGATTTTAGTCTGCGGGGCCACCTTCGCCGGCGCACCCGCCATCAAGAAGGGCATCCGCAAGATCGCCGCGCTGCCGAAGACCCCTGCCGCCGCCATCGCCACCGTGACGCTGGTCTCCGCCATCGCCTGCTGGATCAACTGGGGCTTCGGACTCATCGTCGGGGTCATCCTCGCCAAGGAGATCGCCCGCGACTGCAAAGGCGTGGATTACAGACTGTTAATTGCATCCGCCTACAGCGGTTTCGTAGTGTGGCACGCCGGGCTTTCCGGCTCCATTCCGCTGACCATGGCCACTGCCGGCGAGGCCCTCACCAAGGCCACAAACGGCGCCCTCACCGAGCCCGTCAGCGTCTCCTCCACCCTATTCGCCCCGCAGAACCTCATTATCGTGCTGCTCGTCATTATCGCCATCACCGTGGTCAACACGCTGATGCATCCTAAGGGGGAGCACGTGGTCACGGTGGATCCGCAGCTACTCTACGAACCCGAGGAGGCCCCCACGAAGGAAGACAGCTCCCCAGCGGCCAAGCTGGAACAGAGCTATATCTTGTCGGGCATCGTGGCATTGTTGGGCTTCAGTTTCTTGATTATCAAACTGTTCGTAAGAGGCGGTTCGTTGGATCTCAACGCCGTCATCATGCTGTTTCTGTTCACGGGCATCCTGTTCCACGGCACGCCCGCGCGATACGTCCGCGCCTTCACGAAGTCGGCGGGCAGCGCGGCAGGCATCATCCTGCAGTTCCCGTTCTACGCAGGCATCATGGGCATCATCACGGGCGTGGGCGCGTCGGGTATCTGCTTTGGCACAGTCATCAGCGACGCCTGCATCGGCATCTCCACCCCGACGACCTTCCCGCTGCTGACGTTCCTCTGCGCGGCGGTCCTCAACCTGTTCGTACCCTCCGGCGGCGGCCACTGGGCCATCCAAGCGCCGGTCTTTTTCACCGCCGGGGCCAACCTCGGCGTCGATCCCGGCCTCACCGGCATTTCCATCGCCTGGGGCGACGCCTGGACCAACCTCATCCAGCCTTTCTGGGCCCTTCCCGCCCTCGCCATCGCCAAACTGAACGCCAAGGACATCATGGGATTCTGCTTGATTGACTTGGTGGTCACTGGGGTGATTATCTGCGGGGGACTGTTAGTGTGGGCGATGTAAAGATAAGTGCAGCCGCTTCCCTGCTACCGGTATTCACAAGGATGGCCTATCGGCCAGTCTTTTATATTACTACCCCGCCCTACGGGCACCCCTTCTGAAACAGAAGGGGAGTTATGCCGTGGCCTGTTTATACTTCCGTTAACCGATAACAAAAGCGGTCGTCCCCAACCGGTGCAGGGGCACCTGCAATGGCCGTCAGGTCATTGCCATAACCCCAAAAGAGATTTCACCGCACAAGCCTATCGTCGGCGATAAAAGCTTTCTATAACCAATAACCTATAACCAATAACCTTTTTTTATATCTTTGCACTTTCAAAATATCAAACGTTAAATATCAGATTGTGAGAAAGTTATATTTTGTTTTGGGGTTGGTTTTATGCATGACACTGCCGTTTTACGCCATCGCGCAGGACAACGACGGCAAGAAAGAGAAGAAAAAGAAGGAACGCAAGGAAGTGAACCCGAACTTCAAGCACAAGTTCACGACCTTCCATCTGGAGGCCCGTGCGAATTTCGAATACGACTATGACGTGACGAAATGGTCTAATATTGTCAATCCGCTTAACCCGACGATAGGAAAAGCCGAACAACATAACTACGGTTTCCGCGGTGACTACTTCAACTTCCTGCTCGGCGGCGACATCGGCGACCATATCTCCTACTTCATCCGTCAGCGCATTATCCCCATCAAGGGCTACACGGAACTGTTTGACAATACCGACTTTCTCTACATCCAATACAAATTCAACAACCAGTGGTCGTTGCGCGTGGGCAAGGAGGCCATCTATGTGGGTGGTTTCGAGTATGACGCACCGCCCATCGACGTCTATTACTACACCCACTACTGGGGGTCGTTCCCCTGCTTCCTGCTCGGTTTGTCGGCGGCTTACACCGACAAGAGCGGCAAGAACAAGATTGTGTTCAACATTGCCAACTCGCCCTACGTACATTACCAGAACAACCGATGGAACTCGGGACTGTTCTCCTACAACCTCTATTGGAGCGGCAACTTCGGCCCGTTCCACACGCTCTATTCCGTGAATATGGTGGAATACGAGCGCGGCAAGTTCATCAACTATATCGCCTTGGGCAACCAACTGAAATTCAACAAATGGTCCATCTACGTCGATTGGGTCAACCGCGCCGCCGGATTCAAGAATTTCTTCAAGGACTTCTCCTTGGTGAGCCGTCTCGACTGGCACGTCTCCCCGAGCGTGAACCTCTTTGCCAAAGGCGGTTATGAGCAGAATACTTCAGGATACTATTACACTGTTGGCGAAGACACGCATGTAGATGTGGATATGCTGATGCCCAACAACCGCGCCCACTGCTTCTACGGCTTGGGTGTTGAGTATCGTCCGCGGATTTATCCCGACCTTCGCGTGCATGCCTACGTAGCCAACAGCACGATGAGCAATTCCCGCGAATATGATAGCGACTCTGGTTGGAAGGACATGACCCTCACCGCCAACGTCGGTGTCACCTGGAAACTCGACTTCATGAAGTTTTTACCTGAAAAATTGAAATAATGTTGGTTGTTGGCCTCAATAACCAATAACCCATAACCAATAACCATTAAAAATGCCAATATTCCACTTCAAGACCAACAATATCCTGCATCAGGTCTCGCGCATATCGCGGAACAACGTGGTGCGCTACATGGTGCGCGCGTATGGCCGCACCCGCGAGCTCATCATCTTCCTGGTGCTTTTCTTCGGCTTCTTCGTTGGGCTCTCCATCAAGATGAGTCTGCCAAACATGCTGAACACCTTCATGAACACGGCCTACAAACTGTTGATAGACACGGTGTTCTACATCATGGCCATCACGGTGATGACGGGCGCCATCAGCAAGCTGTTCGTGGAATTCGGTGTGGTGGTGCTGTTGGAGAAGTTGCTGAAGCCGCTGATGAAGCCGCTCTACAACCTTCCCGGCGTGGCCTCGCTCGGCGCGGTAATGACTTTTCTGAGCGACAACCCGGCCATCATCACGCTGTCGAAGGACAAGACCTTCAGCCGCTATTTCAAGCAGTACCAGCTTGCGTCGCTCACTAATTTCGGAACCTCCTTCGGTATGGGCTTGGTGGTGGTCGCCTTCATGACGGGCCGCGGATACGGTAGCGGCGCTTTGATCGGACTGGCGGGCGCGTTCATCGGCAGTATCGTCACCACCCGCATGATGCAGAAGCTGACACTGAAAGCCTATCCGGAACTGGACTCTCCGATGCCCGACTCCGTGGTGGAGGAGAAACCGTTGAAAGAGGTGGTCGACGAGTCAGACGGCACCGCCCATAAGGTGGAGGAAGAGGAGAAGAAGGGACCGTTTCTGCGCACCCTCAACGCCATGCTCGACGGCGGAAAGGGCGGTGTGGAAATCGGCCTGTCGATTATCCCGGGCGTGCTCATTATCTCCACCATCGTGATGATGACAACCTTTGGTCCTTCATTAGAAGGCACTTACACAGGCTCGGCCTACGAAGGTGTGCCGTTGCTCCCCTGGTTGGCCGGCAAGATTGACTTTGTTTTCCGCTGGCTCTTCGGCTTCAACCATCCCGAGCTTATCGCCTTCCCCATCACGGCACTCGGTGCGGTGGGCGCGGCCATCGGTCTGGTGCCCGCCTTCGACGCCTCCGGCCTCATCGACGGCAACGCCATCGCGGTCTTCACGGCCATGGGCATGTGCTGGAGCGGCTTCCTGAGCACCCACACCGGCATGTTGGATTCCCTCGGCTACCGTCAGCTCATTTCTAAGGCCATCGCCTCCCATACCGTCGGCGGCCTTATCGCCGGCATCTCGGCACACTGGCTGTTTGTGCTGTTCTCGTTGTTGTAACGATAAATAATGAATGATGAATAACGAAAAACGGAAGGTATGGCGCCTTCCGTTTTTCAATCAACAACAACCAATTTTTATATTAAATCATGACATTTCTTCTCTGATTTTCACGGTGCAAAGTAACAATCTTTCCACAACGTGAATTATCCCCCTTTTTTGTGTTTTTGCCACCCTACCCTACCTATTTTTGATGACAACCTGAAAACAACGGAGACGCCATAATATAGAGACGCCATAATATAGAGACGCCATAATATAGAGACGCCATAATATAGAGACGCCATAATATAGAGACGCCATAATATAGAGACGCCATAATATAGAGACGCCATAATATGACGTCTCTACTCGGAACCATCAGAGACGCCATAATATGACGTCTCTACACGGAATCTGCAACCTGAAACCAAAAAAATGTATTTTTGCGCCATTATTTGACCAATATGACGAAACAGACCTTAACCGTGTTCCTGCTGATGCTGCCTGCTTTGCTTTTCGCACAGGCAGATGCGGATTCGCTGTTCCGGTTGTACGAGCAGAGCAGCGGGAGCCGGCAGAACGCCGTCGCCAACCAGCTGATCGACCAGTTCGTGCAGGAGGACCTCTACGACTGGCCCGTGCCCGAGCGCAAGTCCTCCGACCGCAAATTCAACGAGATGCTGGTCTATCTCGGAATGGGACTCTCCGAACTCGACTGCAGTCACTTTGCGCAGGCCGCTGAACTCGGGTTGAGGGCGGAGAAGCTGATTCCCAAGGATTCCCTGCGTTGGATGTCGAGCTGTTACGAGCTTCTCAATGTCGCCTACTTCCGGCAGGGAGAGTTCGTGAAGGCCCTTGACTATGCCCAGAAGGACTACGATGTGGGCGAGCAGCTTGGCGACGACCGCATCCGCAGCAGCGCCCTCAACACGCTGGCCGCCATCCACTGCTACACCAAACATCTCGACAAGGCCCTCGAATACATCAACCGCGCCATCGACATCGAGCGCAAAGGGAACGATGACCGGGCGCTGGCCATCCGTCTCGGTGTGAAATGCGAGATTCTGCTCTTGGCCGACCGTCCCGACGACGCCTTGGAGGCCATCGAGGAAGCCATTGAAATCGACCGCAAGGCCGGCCGGACCGAAAAAGTCGGCATCCGGCTGTCGCAGAAGTCCGACATCTTCGCCAACAGACAGCGGTGGGAGGAGTGCCGCACCACCTGCCTGCAAGCGCTGGAAATCTTCGAACAAACAAACAATACGGTTGATAAAATCATCACCCTCAAACAGATAGGGGCTTGTGAGACGCAGTTGAAACTCTACGACGAAGCCGAGAGGCACCTGCTCGAAGGCGAGGCCCTCTGTCTGCAAACCGGTTTCCGTCCGCAGCTGTGCCGCATCCAGCGGAACCTGAGCGACCTCTACCGCGTGACCGGCCGTTTGGACAAGGCGATGGACTACTTGGAACGCTCGGTCGCGCTGAAAGACTCCCTCAACGAGGAACGCCAACAGAAGATCATCGGCGAGTACCAGCTACGCTTCGACCTCAAGGAGAAGGAACAGGAGGTGGAGATGCAACGCGAGGCCATCCATAGACGCAACATCATCGCCTATTCCCTGCTTGTGGTGTTCTTCTTAGCGGTGTTGTTGGCGATCTCGGGCTATCGGCTGGCCAAGGTCCGCCAGAAACGGAATGCCGAGTTGGAGGAGGCCAACCTCGTCAAAGACCGCTACTTCTCCATCATCTCCCACGACCTGAAGAATCCTGTGAAAGCCCAGACCCAACTGCTCGGTCACTTGAGCGAGCACTACGACGAGGTGGATGACACGACAAAAAAGCGGCAGATCCAGGCCCTGAAAGAGTCGGGCGAGCATCTGAGCGAGCTGCTCACAAACCTGCTCGACTGGGCTTCAATTGAGAGCGGGCGGATGACGTGCAACCCCATCCGGGTCGATCTTGCCGCCGTGGTGCGCAAGTCCGTGAAAGTGGTGCAGACCGCTGCCGAAGGGAAGCAGGTCCGCATCGAGCCGCAGCTCATCGAGAACGGCTACGCCTTCACGGACCTCAACTGCGTGGAGACCATCCTGCGAAACCTGCTCTCCAACGCCATCAAGTTCTCCCATCCCGGCGGCTCCGTTGAGGTGGTGACCGCACCTGACGGCGATCGCATCGCCCTCTCCGTGGTCGACCACGGCGTGGGAATGAACGACGAGCTGAAAGCCCGACTCTTCCGGAGACAAGACATTTCCACCTTGGGCACAAGAGAGGAGACCGGCACGGGACTCGGCCTCATTGTCTGTCACACCCTCGCCCAGCTGACCCATGCCGAACTCACCTTCGAGAGCGCACAGGGAACCGGCAGCACCTTCACCCTGCACCTCCCCACCAACGAATCATCCTTTAACACCGAACCTTGAACCATCATGTCTCCCATCAAGATCCTATTAGTCGAAGACCAAATCCTCACCCGCATGGGCATGACCATGGCGCTGAACCCGCGCACAGACTGCACCATCGTGGCGGAGGCCGGCTCCGTGCAGGAGGCCAAAGAACAACTCAAACATCTGCAGGAGGTGGATGTGGTGCTCCTCGACCTGCTCCTCCCCGACGGCGACGGGGCCGAAGTGGTGCAGTTCCTCCAACATCGCGGCTCCGACGTCAAGGTGCTGGTCATCTCCGCCAACACGAATAAGGAAACCATCCTTCATCTTGTGGACATGGGCATCTCGGGGTTCATCAGCAAGTATGCCGACATCCCCACCTTGGTCGCCGCCATCCACTCCGTTTACAACGGCATCGAGTACTTCGGGCAGGACGTCTCCGAAATCATCCATGCCGTCTCCACCGCCAAAGAACATGCCGAGGACCTCTTCACCGACCGGGAAATGGACATCGTGAAGCTGTGTGCCAAGGGGCTGAGCGTAAAGCAGATCGCCGATGAATTGAACATCAGTGCGCGCACCGTGGAAACCCACAAGAACAATATCTTCAAAAAGTTAGGCTTCAACAGTACCAGCGAGCTCATCCGTTGGGTCTTCGAACACGGGATTGTGCGGAACTGACCTGCGAACAAAGGCAACAGGCAACAGGCAAACAACCCAAAAAATACGCTTATACTCAGCGGAAAGTATCAAAATTTTGCACTTTCCGCTGAGTATAGACCTGTTTTTATCTACCCTGACATACATAACTGATTGAACAACAACAACAAATAAACCCGACCGTAGAGACGCAAAATTTTGCGTCTCTACATTGAGACGCCATAATATGACGTCTCTACATTGAACTTGGAACCATCCTCCTACGTAAATTTACGTATTTTTTTTGTTATCAACAACTTATCAACATATATCTTGCTGATAGCCAGCATTTTGTTATTTACTCGCATATATATGCAAAAAAAAAGCCGTACGAACCATAAAAGTATTTTTTTTAATTTTGCAGTGCGTATTATGAATAATAGTATCATTAAATTTACCAATATGAAAAAGTTTTACATTTTCCTGTGTTTCTGTACGTTAAGCGTTTTTGCTTTCGGACAGTCGGCCATCGTGCCCGTGGGCGGTGACGCGCAAGGCGCTGCCGGCAGCGTGAGTTACACCGTTGGACAGGTGGTCACCCAGACCGCCGCCAACAGCAACGGATCCATCTCCGTGGCCGAAGGTGTGCAACAACCCTACGAGATCCAGACGGTGGGCGTCAACGACTACCCGATGATCACCCTCAATGCCAAGGTCTACCCCAACCCGACCGAGAACATGGCCCAGCTCGAGCTTAACGGCTTCGAACTGCCCGCCGACGGTCTGCAGGCCAACCTCTTCGACAGCAAGGGCAAGCTTTTGCAACGCATCCCTGTCACCGGTGACGTCACCGAGTTCCACATCGGCCAATACGCCACCGGCACCTACTACCTCGAACTTCGCCACGGCGAACAATCCATCAAAACCTTCAAGGTCGTCCGCAAATAACGAATAATCAATTCTTTCATTAAATCATATTATTATGAAAAAGATTTACCTATTCATCACGATGCTGGTGCTCTGCGTGGCGAGCGTGTTCGCCCAGGCGCCAGAGAAGTTCAGCTACCAGGCGGTGGTTCGCAACGCGAGCAACCAGCTGGTGACGAACGCGAACGTGGGCGTGCGCGTGAGCGTGCTGCAAGGCTCGACTTACGGCGCGGCCGTGTATGTGGAGACACATACCGTGACCACCAACGCCAACGGTCTGTTGACCCTCGAGATTGGTGACGGCACCGTGCAAAACGGCAGTGTCGCCGGCATCGACTGGGGTAACGGTCCGTATTTCCTCAAAACGGAGATCGACCCCAACGGCGGCACGAACTACTCCGTGACCTCGACGCAGCAGATGCTGAGCGTGCCCTACGCTCTCTACGCTGCCGAGGCCGGCAATGTGCCCGCCTTCGCGGTGACCCCCACCGACACCGGCTATGTGTTGGTGCTCACCCCTGCGGGCGGCACTCCCCAAACCTATGTCCTGCGCAACGGCGTTGACGGACAAGACGGTGCCCAAGGCCCTGCCGGTCCCGCCGGTCCTGCTGGTCCTGCCGGTCAACAAGGTCCCCAAGGTGACCAAGGTCCTGCCGGCCAACAAGGTCCGCAAGGTGATCAAGGCCCTGCCGGCCAACAAGGCCCGCAAGGTGACCAAGGTCCTGCCGGTGCTGCCGGCCAGGATGGCTTCTCCCCGATTGTGAACACGACCCACGCTGGCGACAGCACGGTTGTGACGATTACAGATGCTACCGGTCCTCACACGTTTGTGATTCATGACGGCGCCCAAGGCCCGCAAGGCGAGCAAGGTATCCAAGGTGAACAAGGTATTCAGGGTATCCAAGGTGAGACTGGTCCCGCAGGCCCCGCTGGTAAAGGCATCACCAACATTGTCGGCCCCTCTGTGAACGGTCTTGCGAAGACCTATACGATTGTTTATTCGGATGGTACAACCTCTGAATTCACCGTGAACGACGGTGCCCCCGGCGCTGATGGTGCTGATGGCGCTGACGGCGCTGACGGAACCCAGGGCCCGCAAGGCCCTGCCGGTGCTCCCGGTCAGGATGGTCGCGGTATCGTTTCCATCACCGGTCCCGTGCAGAGCACGACCAATCCCCTCCAGCAAATCTACACCATCAACTATACGACTGGCGAGCCCACCACCTTCACGGTGACAAACGGTGCTAACGGTCAGGACGGTGCCAACGGCACGAACGGCACGAACGGCCAAGATGGCCAGGACGGTTTCTCCCCGGTCGTCACGACGGTCTCTGCCGGCGACAGCACGGTGGTGACCATCACGGACGCCACCGGCCCGCACGCTTTCGTCATTCGCAACGGTGCTGACGGTGCTCCCGGCCTGAACGGTCAGGATGGCACGAACGGCACAAACGGTACGAACGGCCAGGATGGTCAGGACGGTTTCTCTCCTATTGTGAACGTGGTTTCGGCAAGCGACAGCACGGTAGTAACCATCACGGACGCCAACGGCCCGCACGCTTTTGTTATCTATAACGGTACCAACGGTCAGGACGGTGTTCAAGGCCCGCAAGGTGAGCCAGGTGCTGCCGGTGCCCCCGGTGCTGCTGGCCAGGACGGTCGCGGTATTGTGGAGATTACCGGTCCGCTGAGCAGCAACAATGTTGACACCTACACCATCCACTACAGTGACAACACCACTTCTACTTTTACAGTGACCAACGGCCTTGACGGCACGGCTGCCGCAGCTGGCACAGGCATTGACTCCATCGTCAAGACCGGCACGGCTGACAATGTCGATAGCTATACTATATTCTATAGTAACAACACCACCTCCACCTACACGGTAACAAACGGTATTAACGGTACCAATGGTACGAACGGTACTAACGGCACGGACGGCACGAACGGTGCTGACGGCCGCGGCATCGTGAACATCACCGGTCCGCTGAGCAACGAGAATGTTGACACCTACACCATCCTGTACAGTGACAGCACCACAAGCACCTTCACGGTGACCAACGGTGTCGATGGTGTCAACGGTACCAACGGCACCAACGGTCGCGGTATCTCCAGCATCGAGTTGGTCAACACCGTGGGCAACGTGAAGACCTACAAGATCAACTTCGACGACGGCGCCTCCTACACCTACGACGTGGCTGACGGCGCACAAGGTGAGCAAGGTTCCACTGGTCCTGCCGGTCCTCAAGGCAAGAGCATCTCTTCCGTTGTGTTGGACAGCCAGGATGCGACGAGCAGCACCTACAAGGTGATGCTTGAGGACAACACCTCCGCCGGCACCTTCACGGTGTTGAACGGCCAGAACGGTGTCTCCCCGACGATGACCGTGACCCAGTCCGGCACGAACATCATTATCGCCTGGACGGATGCTGAAGGTTCTCACAGCCAGACCATCCAGACGGTCACTGGCGGCGAGGCCACGCAGCAGCAGGCTAACTGGACGGAGACCGACCCGACGGCTGTCACCTATATCCAGAACAAACCGACTCTCGCCCCCGTGGCCACGAGCGGCAACTACAGTGACCTGACCGGCACACCGACCATCCCGACGCAAACAAGCCAGTTGGAGAACAACAGCGGCTTCATCACCGCTGCGGAAGTTCCCGCGCAGGTGAACGCCGACTGGAATGCTACCTCCGGTGCGGCCGAGATTCTCAACAAGCCGACTATCCCGACGCAGACGAGCCAGCTGACCAACAACAGCGGCTTCATTACCGCTGCGGACATCCCCGCTGAGACCGACCCGACGGTGAACAACGCTACCATCACCATTCAAAAGAATGGCACCACGGTGGAAACTTTCACCACTAACCAAAACGCTGACAAGACTGTGAACATCACCGTTCCGACCACCGTGGCCGAGATGACCGACGCCGCCCAGTATGCGAAATTGACGGACATCCCCGCACAAGTGAATGCTGACTGGAACGCCACGACCGGTGCTGCCGAGATTCTCAACAAGCCCACTATCCCGACACAGACGAGCCAGCTGACCAACAACAGCGGCTTCATCACTGCTGCGGACGTTCCCGCGCAGGTGAATGCCGACTGGAATGCTACTTCAGGTGCAGCTCAGATCTTGAACAAGCCGACCATCCCGGCCGCGCAAGTGAACGCCGACTGGAATGCTACCTCTGGTGCGGCCGAGATTCTGAATAAGCCCACTATTTCTGAGATCCAGATCCAGAGCATCAGCCACGACACGATGTATTTCACCAACGGTACCTACGCGGTGATGTCAGCCGACTGGGACAACATTGAAAACAAGCCTGCATTCTCAACGGTGGCTTTCAGCAATGACTACAACGACCTCAGTAATCTGCCTGACACCATCAGTCACTTCATCAATGACAAGGGCTATATCACCCTCGCCGAAGTTCCTGCGCAGGTGCAGAGCGACTGGTTTGAGACCGACCCCACCTCTCCCGCCTACATCCTGAATGCCCCCAACATGGACAACTACCTCACCACGGCTGACATGAGCAACTATGTAACCAAGACGGATGATGAAACTGTGGGTGGCCAGAAGACCTTTACGGACTATACCACTTTTGACGGGAATGCTGAATTCAACGAAACAACCTATTTTGATAATTTTGCCTATTTCAACGAAAACACCTATTTCAATGATTATGTGGCATTCTACAATGATATCTATGTCAGCAACTACACTGGTCGCTTAAGAGTTCCTTCCGTGCTGCAAAGTATCACTGATGACGGTACATTCAACATATCGGACAAACAAGGAGGCAACTCTTGTAACAATGCGGTGAATTTCTGTGATTTGGAGACAGTCTATCAGAATTTGTTGACCAAGTTTAACAACATGAATGACCAGATTGATGACCTTCTTGACAGCATCAACAAGCTGAACAAGGAAATCAACACTCCGAAGGACGGCGAGCCCTGCCCGAACAACCCGACTGTGGTTGACTATGATGGTAATAAGTACTCCACTGTTCGTATTGGTAACCAATGCTGGATGCGTGAAAACCTCCGCGTGCTCCATTGGCCTAATGGAACAGCAGTTACATCTTATGGCACTCCGAGCATCGGAGCTGAATTAGCAGGTTATAATTATACTTCATTTAATGAAATCATGGCCAATTCTTCAGCAACGGCTACTTCGGCGGCGACCCAAGGTATTTGTCCTAATGGTTGGCGTGTGCCTTCTGATGCCGATATGAATGAGTTAATAACCTATTCCAATTACAAGGCGAATAATGCTGGAAAAGCGTTAAGAGCAACGTATGGTTGGGGGAGCAGTGCAACCTATGCAGAGGGTACTAACGAGCTGGGCTTTTCCGCTGTTCCTAATTCGGGGACTTATCTTCAGTTAGCCACAACGGAGGAAAACGAATGGGACATGACCCTTTCTAATGATTTGCATGATTATTCGGGTAGTTACGGTACTAATATGGCTGTCCGCTGTATCCGTGCCAACGGCAACGGTGAAGAAATGACCATCCAAAAGCCTACCGTGGAGACGAATCCGGCCAACAGTACCAATATCTATAACGTAAACGTTTCCGGCACCTCGGTTACCCTTAATATCAAGCCCGGTGTGATTACGGAGAATGACAATAGCGTTCCTTCCTTGACCGATCTGGTTGAATACGGCTTTATTTACAGTTCCAGTGCCTCTACCGCCTCCACACTAGTAATCGGCGGATCGGGTGTGACGAAGAAATACACCACGGTTTCCGCACAACCCTCTACCTACCCGGTGAATATCGGCTCAAGTGCAAGCAGCGACAATTACTATGTTTCTGGCTTGACTTCCGGCACCAAGTATTACTACCGCGCTTACGCCATCAGCGGAGTGGGTACTGCCTACGGCGAGGTCAAGTCTTTCACCGCCCAGTCAGATCCCAACTCCTGTAAGTCGAAGCTCGGCAGCACCTACCCTGATAATGTCTCGTATGACGGGCACGTCTATCCCACGGTCGCCCTCGGCTCACAGTGCTGGTTGGGCAGCAATTTGCATACCACAACTGGTCTCAGTAGCAGCAACTATCATTATGTTGGTTCTGTTTCCGGATATGTTTACGACTGGGTCGGTTCTATGAAAGGAACAGCCTCTACTACGCTTCCCGTGCGAGGCATCTGTCCCTCTGGCTGGCACATCCCCACCACTGCTGAGTTTGCTACGCTGAAGAGTTATGTGGAGGGGCAAAGCGAATACCAGTGTAACAGTACTTCTGCCAATATCGCCAAGGCGTTGGCTTACACCTCTGGTTGGAATAGCAGTACCGCGACCTGTGCTCCGGGTAATAATTTGAGTACGAACAATGACACCCACTTCGGTGCATACGGAGCAGGTTATTATTCTTCTGACGGAACACAGTACGCTTACAAAGAATATGCTAGATTCAGAACCACCACAGAAGGTGCATTGTATTATCTGACGTACAATTCTCCCACATTTTCTTATGGCACTGGCTTTGGTTCTACCTTCCAGTATTCCGTGCGCTGCATTTACGGTGGTGCCGCTCCGACCGTGGCTACCGCATCAAGCACTCCCACAGCGAGCGTGCACAGCGTCACCGGCCTATCAGGCAATGTTGATAACAACGGCGGAAATACTATCACTGCAAGAGGTATAGTCTATTCTTCAAGTACCAACACCCCGACCGTGGGCGCCTCCGGTTGCTATACCATTACCGCCACCGCCGGTACAGGCACTTTCTCGGTAGACCAGTCAAGCGGTCTTACTTTAGGCACCACTTATTACTACCGCGCATACGCTACCAATAGCGTAGGCACCACCTATGGTGAGGTGAAGTCTTTCACCACCAAGGCTACGGCTACGGTTTCCAATTATGGTTACGGTCCCGGTACGACCTCTGCTTCGCTCACTGCTACAATCTCCAGCACTGGTGCAGGCACCATTACGACCTGTGGATTTGACCTGCAACAAAGCACGGATGGAGGTACCACTTGGACACATGTCAGTTATCCTACTGCGACCGTCGTACAAACAGGTAATTACACCGCTTCTGCCACCGGTCTGGAGTCAACTGGATACTATCGTTTCAAAGCCTATGTCAATCAAACCATTGATGGTGAGAGCCACACCTCATGGGCTCCCTCCTGGATGACCTTCCATACGAAAGGTACAGCTACCGTAACTACCACAAGTGCTGTGTATTCTGGAACTGGAACCACTTGGACATATACCGGCAACGTTACCAACGTAGGTTACCCTGCTTACACGGAAAAAGGTTTTGTTGTAGGTAATTCCTCAAAACCCACTCCCACTGTGTCGGACTACAGCTACAAATACCAAGTTAGCGGTACCAGCGAAGGTTCTTTCTCTTACTCCGATGGTTGGGGTTCTTCTTATGCAGGCAACACTTACTATATCCGTGCTTACGTAACCAACAGCCAAGGCACGACTTATGGTGCAATTAAGACAATCACCATCCCGAATGCACCGTCGATAACATGGAGTTCAACAGCCAATGAGTCTCCTTACTATTATAGTGCCAATGTCGGCAAGTATAACATTAATTTAAAAACGAACTGCACGAGTTACGGAGCTTCCTATTTGTCCTCGTCTCACCTGACAGAAAGAGGTTTGATTTTCACCTCCAGTTCTTCCGTTGCCTCCACGGCACCTACATCGGTACCTTCAACAACCTCTGCCAGTAATGCTGGTAGCCAATGGGTGAAATTCGCAGCTCCCAACGCCACGGATATTAGTATCAACATGACGGGTCTTTCCTCTAACACCACTTATTACATCTACACCTACGCCAAGAACGCTTGGGGAACAACAATCTCGTCCACCAAGAAAGTGGTGAAAACTCAGCTCCACTGCGGTGATCAACTGACAGATCAGGATGGTAACACTTATGGAACGACACTGATTTCTGATGGTACGAACAAACAATGTTGGATAAGGACTAATCTTCAAGCTTACCACTATGACAACATTCAGGATTTCACGCCCAATAATACCACTGATGGCACTGCTGCCACTGAAAAGACCGGAACAGGAAGCAGTTCCACAACAGCTCCGTATTACTATCGTCCGAACAATAATGGGGCAAATTATATGACTTATGGACGCCTCTATAACTGGGCAGCGGCTGTTGGAAATGGCGTTGACAATTATCCGACTGGCTCAAACATGACTACCTCTTCTGGGAAAACCCAAGGTATGTGTCCGCGTGGATGGCATGTTCCCAGCCTTCAAGAATTGAACACGTGGAAGAGTATACTGAATTCATCTGACGAAATTTCAAAATTCAACCCAAGCTACGCAGGTTGTTATGCTGTGAGTGCATACAATTTTTTCAATGAGAGAAACTTCTTATGGACAATGAATTCGTATAGCACGACTAGCGCGTATGCTGGCTATATTTCGAATACATCGACCAGAACAACCTACACTACGGATAAGTACATGGGTTATTCCGTGCGTTGTATCCAAGACATCAACTACTAATCGATTCTACAACAATACGCAAATAATCGAAACGGCTTCCTCGGAAACGGGGGAGCCGTTTTTTTAATGCTGAATGATGAATGATGAATGATGAATAGTTGTCCAATGTTGTCAGGGTTGTCGTAAAAACACGGCTTGTGCAAGTTTTGTACGGTTATGTGCAGAAAACAGATAGTTAATTGCATAAAAAGCGAATTGAAAAATAATTTTAACCAATCGACGCGTTGTATTGAAAAAAGTGTATTTTTGCGGCGGCAAATATTGTAGAGACGCACGGCCGTGCGTCTGGCCGTGCGTCTCTACGGAACCAACACCTAAACCTAAAACCTAAAGGAATAAAATATGGAAAAAGAGAATCCCATTGAAGAGGCCAGAAGATACGTGGCCAACGCGGAAGAGATCATCAAAAAGGCGGAATATGACCCTGAAACGAAGTCATATACAGACAGTAAGTACGTCAAGACCGCCGGCGATATCCTATGGAAGGGATGTCTCATCGCCCTTGACGCGGTGTTTCACATACGCAAGGGCAAGGGCCGCCCGTCGATAGACAAATACAGGGAGGCTGCCAAGAAACGCGACGGAAGATTGCTGAGGCTCATGAACAACGGCTATGATGTCGCTCATCTCTCCATGGGCTACGACGGCGTCAAAGGCAAGAAAGTCTGCGATTCGGGCTTCGAGTATGCCAACGACATCATCAACTACTGCGAGAAACTTCTCCCAGTGCCGGTGGTCGCGTGAGCGGCGCGAGGTGCCGGAATTTTGAACGAAGGCAAACCTTACAAGCAAAAAAATTGTATCTTTGCGCGGTAAAATTTTACACGAAAATGTACAACAACGACCCGCGCACCGTCATCACCTTGGACGCCGGCGGCACGCATTTCCGTTTCTCGGCAATGCGCGGCTGCGAGGCTGTGACCGACACCTTTGAAATCCCCACCCACCCCAACGATCTTCCCCAACTTTTAGAGGATTTGAGGATTGGGTTCCAGCACATTATCGACCAGCTTCCCGAGCGTCCCGTGGCCATCAGCTTCGCCTTCCCGGGCCCGGCAGACTATCCCAACGGCGTGTTTCCCGACCGACTGAGCAACTTTCCCTGTTTCGAAGGCGGCGTTGCCCTTGGCGCATATTTGGAGGAGCAGTTCGGGCTACCGGTCTTCATCAACAACGACGCCGACCTGTTCACCTACGGCGAGGCGCTGGCGGGTGCACTGCCCGCACTCAACGAGCGCATCCGCAATGCGGGCGGCGTGAAGGAGTACCGCAACCTTATCGGCTTCATCCTCGGCACGGGCTTCGGCATCGGCATCACCACCCACAACCAGATGTATGTGGGCGACAACTGCTGCTCCGAAATCTACTGTTCGCCCAGCAAGTGGGGGCAGGAGCTCATCGCTGAAGACGGCGTCGCGCTCCGCGCCGTGCTGCGCCACTACCGCGAGCTGGCCAACGACCCGAAGGCTGCCCAATATACGGATTCCTACGACATCTACCGCATCGCCGACGGCACCCTCAACGGCGACCAAGAGGCCGCACGGAAGGCTTTCGACCGTTTCGGGGAGGCTGCGGGCTATGCCATCGCACAGGCCGCCTGCATGCTTGACGGCATTATCGTACTCGGCGGCGGCGTCAGCAAAGCGGCCAAATTCTACATGCCCGCCCTGCTGCGCGAGATCCGCATCGACATGCACACCCTCGACGGCCGCACCATGCCCCGCGTACCCTCCTACGTCTATAACCTCGAAGACCCGCAGGAGTTCGAGCAGTTCGTCCACGGCCAGACCAAGGAAATCGAGATCTACGGCACCGGCCGCCGCATGCGCATCGACACCCAGCGCCGCCTCGGCATCACCCTCTCCCAACTCGGCACCTCCCGCGCCACCAACATCGGCGCCTACTGCTTCGCATTGCACGCCCTGGACGCAAAAATGTAGAGACGAACAACCGTGTAGAGACGCACGGCCGTGCGTCTCTACGACAACGTTTCGTCGATACAATAAACGATAAACAAAAAAATCACCCAATATGGCAAAAGACCTTACCCAGCAAAACATTGATTCCTGGTTAACCGGGAAATTTGATCAGAACACGAAAAAAGAGATTCTGCGCATGCAGGAAGAGGATCCGGCCGCGCTGTCGGACGCCTTTTATAGAACCCTGGAGTTCGGCACCGGCGGCATGCGCGGCATCCTCGGCGTCGGCACCAACCGCATGAACAAGTACACGGTCGGCTTCGCGACACAGGGACTGGCCAACTACCTCATCCGCTGTTTCAAGGAGAACATCAAGGTGGCCATCTCCTTCGACTCTCGCAACTGCAGCACAGAATTCGCGAGCATCGCCGCCAACATTTTGGCTGCCAACGAAATACAGGTCTATCTATTCGACTCGCTGCGTCCCACGCCGGAACTCTCCTTCGCAGTGCGCCACCTGCAGTGCAATGCCGGCATCATGATCACCGCGTCGCACAACCCCAAAGAGTACAACGGCTACAAAGTCTATTGGAATGACGGCGGACAGCTCGTGCCCCCGCACGACAAGAACGTCATCAACGAGGTCAACAAAATCAAGGAGGTTGACCAGGTGAAATGGGACGGCCGTCCCGACCTCATCCGCAGCATCGGCAAAGACGTTGACAACGTGTACCTTACGCTCGTCAAACGGCTGTCGTTGCACCCCGAAGTCGTGGCCGAAACCCAGGGCCTCAGCATCGTCTACACCCCGCTGCACGGCACGGGCATCTCCGTGGTGCCGCAGGCGCTGTCGGATTTCGGCTTCAAGAACGTCCACATCGTGGAGGAGCAGGCCGTGACTGACGGCAACTTCCCGACGGTGAAATCGCCGAATCCGGAGGAGTCCGCCGCCTTGGAGCTGGCCGTCAAGCTGGCCAAGAAGGAGAAGGCCGACATCGTTTTGGCCACCGACCCCGACGCCGACCGTGTGGGCATCGCCGTGCGCGGCAAGGGCGGCAAATACCAGCTCTTCAACGGCAACCAGACCGCCACGCTGCTGTTCCACTACGTGCTCTCGCAGACCAACATCAACCCGACAGAGAACAACAATTTCGTGGTCAAGACCATCGTCACCACCGACCTAATTGACGAGATGGCCACCGACTACAACGTCGAGTGCTACAACGTGCTGACGGGTTTCAAATACATCGCCGAGAAGATCCGCGAGTTCGAAGGGCAAAAGAACTTCCTCGTGGGCGGCGAAGAGAGTTACGGCTACCTCGTAGGCGACTTCGTGCGCGACAAGGATGCCGTGTCGGCCTGCTGCCTCATCGCCGAGATGGCGGCCTACTACAAGACCGTCCACAAACGCACGCTCATCCAACAGTTGGAGATGCTCTACCGCCAGTACCGTTACTACAAAGAGGCTATGGTTTCCCTGACGGAGCCCGGCGAGGCCGGCATGCAGGCCATCCAGAAGCGCATGAGCGACCTGCGCGAGAACATGCCCATGACACTCGGCGGCCAGCGTGTGCTGAAAGTCCACGACTACAAGTCACGCTGCACCTGCAACATGGTTTCCACCACAAACGACCGCATCGAGCTGCCCACCTCCAACGTGCTTCAGTTCGTCACCGCCGACGGCAGCAAGATCACCGTGCGTCCTTCCGGCACCGAGCCCAAGATCAAGTTCTACTTCAGCGTCTGCGAAGCCCTCAATCCCGAGCAGAGCATGGAAGAGGCCGAAGAGATATTGGCAAAACGAATTGACGCGCTGAAAAAAGACTTAGGACTTCTTTAATGTAGAATGATGAATGATGAATGTAGAGACGCGCCACGGCACGTCTCTACAAATCACCAATCACAATTCACAGATCACACAAAATGACCATCACCGAAGAACGAATACGGCAGATCGTACGCGAGGAGATCGAGGCGTACTTCCAGCGGCTGACACAGGGCGGGAAAGTCTTGGAAGAGCCGAGGGGGGAGTACAACACCTTGCGAGACGCCAAGGAGGAACTGTACAAGCGGGCTATGGACGCTATGGACGCCACGCTCGGCGAGCAGGAGAATCCGAAGGTGGGCATCTTCTGGTACTCGCCGCAGTTGCAGGACGTGTTCGGCGTGGTGGCCATCGACGCAGCCACGGCACCCAAAAGCGGCAACGCCGGTTTGCGAACCTGCAAGGAACTCCACAAATATCTCTGGAAGAAGCAGTACAACTACGACAAAGCCCACAACCTCGACAGCCCGTTCCGAGGCGACTACAAGTTCACGCCCCGCGGCCAAATCTTCTACGACGACGAGCTTGACGAATACCATGTGATGGTCGGTGCCTGGCTCAACGACCACCCCGAGGCCCGCGACAAGATCCGCGCCGCCTTCAACCTCACCGACCCCAACCTCCGCGTCACCTTCGAACGCGGCATCCACTGGGAAATCGGCATGGGCTACGGCGAGTAGAGACGCGGCGCGCCACGTCTCTACAATTCACCTCTCACTAATCACTGTTCACAAATTAACAAACGACCCAATATGATCAACCCCAAATTATTAAATCCCCAAAGCATCGTAATCTGCGGTGCGTCCAGTGACATCCACAAACCCGGCGGCAAAGCCCTGAAGAACCTGTTAGAGAGTGCGTTCAAGGGCGAAATCTACGCCGTAAACCCCAAAGAGGCCGAAGTGCAGGGCGTGAAATGCTACGCCAAGGTCGATGATCTGCCGCAAGTTGATTGCGCCATCCTCTGCATCGCGGCCAAATTCTGCGCCCAGACCGTCGACGTGCTGGCCAAAGAAAAAGGCTGCCGAGGCTTCATCATTGTCAGCGCCGGTTTCTCGGAAGAGAACGAGGAGGGTGCCGCCATCGAAAAGCACATCGTTGACACCATCAATTCGGTCGGAGGCTCGCTCATCGGCCCCAACTGCACGGGATTCCTGAACACCAACTACAGCGGGTGCTTCGACACGCCGATTCCGAAACTCGACCCCAAAGGTGTCGATTTCATCACCGGTTCCGGCGCGACGGCCGTCTTCATCAAAGAGTACGGCATGAGCAACGGTCTGAAATTCAACAGCGTTTGGGCTGTCGGAAACAGTGCCCAACTGGGTATCGAAGACGTGCTGGAGCACCTGGATGAGACCTTCGATCCTGAGAAGTCAAGCCACGTCATCATGCTCTACATGGAGAAGATTGGCGACCCACAGCGTCTGCTGAAACACAGCCGCAGCCTCATCAACAAGGGCTGCAAGATTGCGGCCATCAAGAGTGGCGGTAGTGCCGCCGGCTCGCGTGCGGCCTCTTCGCACACGGGTGCGCTGGCCACTAACGATGCCGCTGTGGATGCCCTGTTCCAGAAGGCGGGTATTGTGCGCTGCCACAACCGCCAGGAACTCACCACTGTCTGCGGTGTCTTCATGCATCCCGAGCTCAAGGGTAAGCGTTGCGCCGTCATCACCCACGCCGGCGGTCCTGCCGTGATGCTCACCGACGTGCTGTCGAACGGCGGCATGGAGGTCCCCCCGTTGAAGGACCATCCCGCCAGCCCCGCCCTCTTGGCGAAGCTCTTCGGCGGCAGCTCCGTGGGCAACCCCATCGACTTCCTCGCCACCGGCACCGCCGAGCAACTCGGCTACATCATCGACACCGTGGAGAACGAATACGACGAAATCGACTTCTCCGTGGTCATCTTCGGTTCGCCCGGATTGTTCAGCAACAAGGAGGTTTACGACTTGTTGGACGAGAAGATGAAGACCTGCAAAAAGCCCATCTTCCCCGTGCTGCCGAGCATCATTAACGTCAAGCAGGAGATTGAGGACTTCATCGCGAAAGGCCGCATCAACTTCCCGGAGGAGTGCGTGTTAGGCAACGCCCTCGTGAAGGTGTGGAACACCCCGAAGCCGCAGCCCGAGAATGTGGAACTGCCTAAGATTGACGTGGCCCGCATCCGCGCCACCGTCGACCGCTGCAAGGACGGCTACATGGAAATCGCCGACTACAACGAACTTTTGGACGCCGCCGGCATCTCCCGCAAGAAATCTGTGGAAGTCTCCAAGAAGGAGGACGCTTTGGCGTTCGCCAAGGAGGTCGGCTGCTCGAAGGATGTTCCGTTGGTGATGAAGGTCGTGGGCCCGCTGCACAAGAGCGACGTGGGCGGTGTCACCTTGGGTGTCAAGGACTTGGACACTGTGGCCAAGGAATTCGACCGCCTGATTGTCATCCCCGAGACCTACGCCGTGGAGATGTACCCGATGTTGGACGGCACGGACGTCTATATCGGCGCCATCCGCGACCCGAAGTTCGGTCATCAGATCTTCTTCGGTTTGGGCGGCATCTTCATCGAGGTGCTGAAGGACGTGCAGAGCGCACTGGCACCCATCACCGCTGCCGAGGCCAAGGAGATGCTCACGAAACTGCGCGGCTACAAGATTCTGCAAGGCGTGCGCGGACAGGAGCCCGTCAACCTCGACCTCTACGCCGACCAGGTGGCGCGTGTGAGTGCATTAGTGCAGGCCGCTCCCGAAATCGTCGAAATGGACCTCAACCCGCTATTGGGCAACCCGCGTTACGTCACCGCCGTGGATGCCCGCATCCGGTTGGAGAAATAATTGCGAAATCATAGCGGAAAATGCGGAAAAGCGCGGAAACCCTTCGGGGATTCCGCGCTTATTCGTTTCAGGTATCATCTGAATTATTTTGTTATCAGATATTTACAAATAAATTTTAATAAAGCGTCAGGTTGTTAGCCCGTCATAACAAAAAAAGTGTATTTTTGCGGCCATGATTATACTCATGGCTACGCGTGCCCGATAGCGCAATCTTTCCTGCGTTAATCTTGATAATGGGCACGCCAAACCACGAGTTTTATTGTTAACCTTATGAAAAACAAAAATAGCAATTTACCCCCATTGAGGATTGCCGTTTTGATTGACGGTGGCTTTTTTATCAAACGATTCAATGCCTTATACAATAAGGGAGGTGACATGTCCGCTGAGGAGGTTGCACATGCAATGTACACCATGGCACACTCACACGTAGGCAACAACAATATTCTTTACCGAATATTTTACTACGATTGTATGCCTCTCGAGAAGAAGTTCCACAATCCGATTTCAAAGCGAGTGGTGGATTTCAGCAAGACAAAAGAATGTCTTTTCAGAAAAGCTCTTTTTGAAGAACTGAAGAAAAAACGTAAGGTAGCTTTGCGTCTCGGTTCAGTGAAAGAAAACGGACAATGGCAAATTTATCCGGCCAAAGTGAAAGAACTTATAAAAGGAGATATCAGCGTGGACGATTTGACCGAAAACGATGTGTATTTGAACATCAGACAGAAGAGCATAGATATGAAAATCGGCGTTGACATTGCTTCGTTGTCTTTGAAACGTTTTGTTGACACTATAGTTCTCTTTTCTGGCGACGCAGACTTCGTCCCAGCCGCAAAACTTGCTCGCCGAGAAGGTGTTGATTTCATTCTTGATCCAATGAACGCCAATGTTGACCCGCAATTATTCGAGCATATTGACGGTATGAAAAGCGTTATCCCACCAAATACAAACAATCGAAAGAAACAAAAACAAACAAGATAAAAAAAGCCATAAAGTAATCATTTGTTCTTCTCTTCGATAGCATTATTATTCAAGTACTCTTGTAAGATAATATTTTTTGTATTTTTGCCCCGTCAACCTTCAAGGCATATTTTGCCGGACGGTTGGTGAGATTTTATTGAAAAAACGAAGCGTTATGCTCGTCTTGTGAATGGGAACGTAGGAAATTTCCATGGCAATGATGCAAGAGAGTGTTACGGCTTGCGCGAATAACGTGGGCTGGTTCCACATCTTCATCATTAGGTTTCCTACGACCTCCATTCAAAGAAGTGGTGTACAGTGCAACGCTTCTTTTGTGTTAGATGCTCTTGAGGTGCTGAGGGGCGGATTTAGTAACAATGAAAAATCTATTTGCAGTAATCATTGCATCGCTTGTCTCTGTGGCGTTATTTGCACAAAATGATGTGACAACATTTCTTGGAATCCCTGTGGATGGGACCAAATCAGCTATGATTCAGAAATTGAAGGCGAAAGGTTTTACCTATGATGCTACGTATGACATGCTGGAAGGTGAGTTCAATGGACAACCTGTTTATGTTTATTTAGTTACTGATAACAATAAAGTGTATCGTATTTGTGTGTTTGATAAAAATGAAACCTCCCAATCTCAAATCAAAATTCGATTCAACACACTGTGTCACCAATTTGAAAGGAATGGAAAATATCTCCCTGTTAAGGATAATCAGGAAATTGATGAATCCGAAGACATTTCATACGAAATGTTGGTTCACCAAAAAGAGTATCAGGCTTCTTTTTATCAAGTAGGTCCGGGAGGGGTTGAGTCATTCTACAACAAGTCACTAGAGGAAATTGAACAATTGTCGAACAAAGTCGTATGGTTTGCTATTTCAGAACGATACGGAAAGTATATTATCGTAATGTATTATGATAATTATAAAAACCAGTCGAATGGCGAAGATTTATAGTTCTAATCATCTAGTAATGCAAACAATTATGAAGAAAGGATGTATTTTTATTTTATTATCAATCTCAATGTATATTTCCTCGGCGCAAAAGACGTGGTTTGTCGGAGGTAGTGCAAGCATCGGATATCTTAATAATTTCACTATTGCCTTAGAACCGCAATTCGGTTACGAGTTCACCGATAGATTTGCAATTGGAACAGGAATAGGTTTGACTGTAGTTGCTGACGACTATTACACTGATGTCGTTGGTGTAGCAGAGCCATTTTTGCGATTTTGCTTGTGGCACAATGATCGAATCTTTATAGACCTGAAAGCCACAGGAGGGGTTGGATTCACCGATGAACTTATTCTATGCCAAGTTGGAATACGACCTAGTTTACGTTTTCGCATTAACGATCATTGGGATATTTCTGCCGACATCGGGTTACTTGGAGCCCAATACAGCTATTCTGTTGGGTGGAGACCTGCTTTTGGCATTACTGCAACAAGTGCAGGTCTGTGGTTTGCTTATCGCTTTTAACATTTTCAATCGGCTTGTTGTGTGCCGCACGGAGAGTGCGATGCACAAATATGCTAAAGTGATGTTTTTGTTTCCCGACGCTCGGAAGCGTCGGCTCCTACGTGCCGACTCGCCCAAATAATAATCAATAAGGATGGCCTCTATCCAATTGTTTTGAAAAACCGCAGGGATGCGGTTTGCTCCCAAACCGCCACAACATCGCGGTACGTCACCGCCGTTGATACCCGCATCCGCTTGGAGAAGTAATTGCGGAAAACTGCAGAAAATGCGGAAAGGTGCGGAAACTTCAGGCTTCCGCACCTTTTTATTTATGAGCCAACACAAAGCTACCAACACGAAGTAAAAAAAGTGTATCTTTGCCCGCTTATTATACACGAGGTAAAAAAACATCAAATATGAAGAATATCCGCATCATTTGGGCAACCTGCCTGCTGGCATGCTTGTCCGCTTTCGCTTTCGCACAGACCGTCGCGCCCGTGAAATGGGCCTACAAGACAGTGAAGGTCAACGATTCCGTGGCGGAGCTGCAGTTCACCGCCAACATCGAGCCCAACTGGCACCTCTACGCCCAGAAGAAAGGGGAAGGGCAAATCGAGTTGCCCCTCGTGTTCAACTTCACCAAATCGCCCAAATACGAGCGCATGGGCAAGGTCGCCGAACCGACCCCGCAGAGCGACTACGACGACCTCTTGGACGCGCACTCCAACTTCTACACCAAGCAGGTGACGTTCAAGCAGCGCGTCAAGGTGAAAGACGACGTGCCGTTCACCGTGCAGGGCAAGCTGGAAGGACAGGCCTGCATCGAAGGCCGCTGCACCCCCATCGAGGAGAAGTTCTCCTTCGACATCAAGGATTTCCACCCGGCGGTGACGGCACAAGAAACGGATGTGTATCTGAACTCGGAACCCGAACCCGGACCTGGCGAGGAGCTTGAGACCAAAAAGGAATCTGCTGCTGAGCTTACGCCCGCCACTGAGGAACCCGCCGCCAAACCCGAAGAGGAGGAATCCTTGCTGATGTACTTCCTCGGCGCAGTCCTGGGCGGCCTTGTCGGCTTGCTGATGCCGTGCGTCTTCCCGATGATTCCGATGACGGTTTCCTACTTCTCAAAAGACGGCAACACGGGCAAGCGCAACGCCATGCTCTACGGTTTCTTCATCATCCTGATTTTCGTGATTTTCGGTCTGGTGCTGTCGCTGATTTTCGGTGCCGATTTGGGCAACGTCTTGAGCACGCACTGGATTCCGAACATCCTCTTCGCGGTCATCTTCTTCATCTTCGCCCTCTCCTTGCTGGGCTATTTCGAGATTACCCTGCCGAGTTCGTGGGTGAACGGTTCCGCGAAACGTCAGAATGCGGGCAGTGTGGCCGGCATTTTCTTCATGGCCCTGACCCTCGTGTTGGTCTCCTTCTCCTGCACGCTGCCCATCGCGGGCGCGGTGGCGCTCAACGCTGCGGGCGGCGGCTTCCTGAAGCCCATCGTCGGCATGTTGGGCTTCTCCTTGGGTATCGCCGTGCCGTTCACGCTCTTCGCATTGTTCCCCAACATGCTGAAGAAGCTGCCCAAGTCAGGCGGCTGGATGAACACCCTCAAGGTGGTGCTCGCCTTCATTGAGTTGGCCTTCGCGCTGAAGTTCATCAACGTGCCCGACCAGACCTACCACTGGCGCATCCTCGACCGCGAGGTCTATCTCTCCTTGTGGATTGTACTGTTCTCCCTGTTAGGCTTTTACCTGCTCGGCAAAATCAAATTCCCGCACGACGACGACTATCCCGTGCAGAAGAGCTGGTTCCGTTTCCTGCTCTCCGTGGCCGTCTTCTCCTTCGTGGTCTACATGGTTCCTGGTCTGTTCGGCGCCCCGTTGAAGGCCATTTCCGGCTGGTTGCCGCCGATGACCACCCAAGATTTCGACGTTTCCGCCATCGTGCGTAGCGAGTTAGCGGCAAACGGCGGTGGCGGTCAGGGCAACACCTACCAGATGACCGAGGAGCCGATGTATGCCGGCAAGTTAGAGATTCCGTTCGGCATCAAGGGTTACTTCGACTACGACCAGGCTCTGCGCGTGGCCAAGAAGGAAGGCAAGCCCGTCTTCCTCGATTTCACCGGACACGGCTGCACCAACTGCCGTAAAGTGGAGAACGCCGTCTGGATCGACACCGAGGTGCGCCGCATCTTCGCCGAGGAGGTCATCGTCTGCACCATGTACGCCGACGACAAGGTGATTCCGCTGCCCGACGACGAGAAGGGCAAGCTCAAGGATGCCGACGGCGACCCCATCACCATGCTGGGCGCGAAGAACCGCTACATCGAGCAGACCAAATATCACGAGAACTCGCAACCCTGCTATTTCGTGGTCGATCCCGACGGCAACATCCTCTCCGGCCCGACCTACTACGAACGCGACAAGGATAGGTATATCGCGTTTTTGCGGAAGGGCATTGACGCGTTTAAAGGCAATAGGCAATAGGCATTCAAAAACGGAAGAACCCAAGCCCCCCTTTAGGGGGGGTGGCCGTCAGGCCGGGGGGAATAAAACGACATACACTCATGGACAGGAACAAGTGGTACATCAAATTAGCCCTCAGCGTGTTGGGCGGGCTGCTGTTCGCCTTCGCGTGGTATCCGCACGGGGTCTCATTTCTTATCTTTTTCGCGTTCGTGCCGCTGTTTTGGTTGAGTGACATTTCGTTGAAAGAGGGCAAGCGCAACGCCTTCGGGCGCGGTATCCTGCTGTTCTACCCTGCGTTCTTCGTCTTCAACCTCATCACCACCTACTGGATCGCCTACTGCACGGTGCCCGGCGCGGCCGCCGCCGTGGTTGCCAACGCGCTGCTGCAGACCCTCACCTTCTCCGCGTGGCACGCCTGCCGGAAACAGGTGAAAAACGGTGTGCTGCAGGTTGTTATGCTCATCGCCTTCTGGATTTCCTTCGAGTATCTGCACCTCAACTGGGATTTGACGTGGCCGTGGCTCAACCTCGGCAACGTGTTCGCTTACGAGCCAAATATCGTGCAATGGTACAGCATCACTGGCACGGCGGGCGGCACACTCTGGATTATTCTGCTGAACTTCATACTCTCGGGTCTTATCGGGCATTTTCAGCAGCATAATCGAAAAGGAATTGTCCGATATGCCATCGCAGTGGCTGCCACCTACCTGATTCCTTGCGGAATATCCATGGGTATGTTTTTCTACGAAAATTCACATCTCGAACATGACACTCCCATCGAGGCGGTCATCGTGCAGCAGAACACCGACCCATGGGAGGAGGAGTACCGTCTGACCAACACGCAGGAGATTCAGCGGGTGCTCGACGTGGCGCAGCCTTATATCACCGAAAAGACCAACCTCGTCATCACGCCCGAATCGGCCATCGCCCACACCATCGAGATGGGTGCGTTACGCAACCACACCTTCATGGAGGGGGACAGCCGCTTTGAAGGATTCAGCCTATTCGACAGTGTCATAGTTACTTACCCGAACCTCAACTTCGTATTGGGGCTCTCCACCGTGAGCCTCTCCGACCACAAGACCTCGCCCGTGGCGCAGGAACTCAATCCGGGACAGTTCATGGAATTCTTCAACACGGCGGGATTCTACAACCAAAACGGATTGGTGAGCCACTACCACAAGAGCCGTTTAGTGCCGGGCGTGGAAAAGATGCCCTTCCCGAAGGTGTTCGGCTTCCTTGAGAATGCCATCATCAAGCTGGGTGGATCCAACTCCTCGTTGGGCACCGACACGGCGCAGCGGGTCTTCGAGTTCGAGGTTGATGGCAAGCCGATGCGCATCGGCACGGCCATCTGCTACGAGTCCGTCTATGGCGAGCTGGTCGGCAAATTCGTGAAGAACGGTGCCAACCTGCTGTGCGTCATCACCAACGATTCGTGGTGGGACGACAGTCCGGGCCACCTGCAGCACTTCGAGATGTCGCGGCTAAGGGCCGTCGAGACCAGGCGTTACGTGCTCCGCGCAGCCAACGGAGGCTTCTCCGGCGTGATAGACCCGTTGGGGAGAGTGCTGCAGAAGACGGAGTACGGCGAGCGCACGGCGCTGCAGGCGACGGTGAACGCCTACACGCGCGAGACCTTCTACGTGAAGCACGGGGATTACCTCGCGAGAATTGCGGTGGTATTTGCGGCGTTGGGTCTGCTGCTCACCCTCTGGGAGGCCATCCGGCCGTCAACTGGGAACCGTCGCAAGACAGGAAAGTGAAAACCCGAACCAGCGAATCACACTACCGCTCCGCCACCTTCCAGCTCTCCACCCGGCGGGTCTTGCTGGAGAAGTTCACCCCGATTTTGTAGAGCTTGCGCGGGTCGTGGGCGAAGGGCAAGGCGTACTGCTTCTCTTCGATCTGCGCCAACGCCTCGTCGGCGGATTCGTCCAACTTGAACTCGAAAAGGTAGATGTAGTCGGCGGTCTGCACCACCATGTCCATGCGGCCGTCGCTGGTGTGCCGCTCGGTGTCGGTGTAGAAACCCACCATCTTGAAGATGAGCGCCACGGCGTTGTGGAAGTAAAGCTCTGCATCGCCCATCAATTGGTAGTCTTGTCCAGCGAACAAAGACTCCAGCAACGACATGAACTTCTTGATCTGCCCGGCCTCAATCGCCAGCACAAAGTTCTTGATGAAGCTGTCTCTTTCTTGACTTGCCGGGGTATAGTACCTGAACAGGAAGCGGGAGAAGCCCCGTTCCACCTCCTCGTTCGGGAAACCCAACCGATAGGTCACAAACCGGGGGTCGAATCCCTTAATGGTGAGATAACCGCTCTGGTAAAGCAGCGGGATTGGGTTGGTGTCGATGGAGTCCAGGCTGCCCAACAGATCCGCCGTGGCCTCCTCGTGCGAAAGCTTTTCCAGGTCGTAGTGGTTGCGCTTCATGGTCTCCACCAGGAAGGTGGGCGTGCCGGATGCGAACCAACAGTCGCTAAAATCCCGGCTGTCAAGCGCGTTGAGCAGGCTGAAAGGATTGTAGACCCCCACCCCTTTCTTGCTGAAATGGTAGCCGTCATACTGTTTTTTCAGTTTTTCGTAGCATTCGTCCTTGCTCATTTCGTTGGTCACTGCCATCTCCCCGATTTGCTCATCCAAGTTATCGCGGATTTCCTTCTCGGTAATGCCGCAAATCTCCGCATATCTGTCATCCAACGATATGTCTTTCAGATTGTTGAGATCACTGAATACACTCACTTTCGAGAATTTGGTCACGCCTGTGAAGAAAGCGAGACGTATGTAGCTGTCCATCGTCTTGCACACACCGTAAAAAGATTTCAGGGTGGTTCGGTAGTCGTTCTGCAGTTCGGGATTGCCGATAGCCTCCAAAAGCGGCTTGTCGTATTCATCCACCAGAATCACCACCTGCTGGCCCGTTTGCTCGTAGGCTCTTTGGATAACTCCAACGAAGCGATCAGACAAAGCCATGTCTTCGTCGCTTCCGCCATAGATGCTTTCGAATTGTCGGACATGCCTGTTGATAATGGAGACAAGGGCTTGGGGGGTGGTGTATTTTTCGGCATTGAGGTCGAAGTGCAGCACGGGGTATTGCTTCCATTCCGTTTCCAGTTTGCTGATGGCCAACCCCTCGAACAGCTCTTTCCGCCCTTGGAAGTAGGCCTCCAACGTGGTGACGAGCAGGCTCTTGCCGAACCTGCGGGGACGGCTGAGGAAATAGTAGCCGCCGTCTTTTGCCAATTGATAAACCTCTTTTGTTTTATCGATGTAAAGGTAGTCTTCTTCTCGAATTTTCGCGAATGTCTGTATGCCGATGGGGTATTTCATGACGGTAAGATTTACGCCGCAAAGATACAATTATTTTCGGATTGGGTGGTTCGGAATCCGAAGCTGATATAGCATTCGGCTCGGCCGCCATGCCTACCAACAGGCCACGCCGCGCCCTGTTCATAACTTTTGATAAAAAAAGCTTGGAAAAAGCTGTAAATTTTTGTACCTTTGCAACTTGATTTAATATGGTTGCTTATGAAGAAAATTATACTTTTTTCCATTGTTATCCCATTGTTGTTCACCCTGTCTTTGCAGGCGCAAAGCACGTTCACCGTGGCGGACGGCACGGCGACGAGCAACTACATCCCCGTGTACGGCAGCTACACCGACGAGTACCTTCGGGAGCAGGTGGTCTATCCGGCCTCCCTGCTCGACCCCATGACGGGAAGCAGCATCTCCGCGATGACGTTCCACCTCTCTTCCTCGCCCTACCGGGCATGGAATGCCACTTTTGACGTGAAGCTCGGAACGACAAGCGCCTCCGCGATCTCCTCGTCGTCGGGCTTTCTGACCGGCGCCACCACGCCGATCTATTCGGGCACCCTGACGGTAAGCAACAACACGATGACCATCACCTTCAACACCCCGTTCACCTACTCGGAAGGGAACCTGCTGCTGGAAATCGTCACGGTGACCCCAGGGGGGAATTACAGCTCCGCCTCGTTTGCCGGCATTCAGTCGGCCGGCGGCAGCGCCTATCGCTACAGCTCCAACAGCTCGTCGTTGACGAGCAACCCGTCCGTGCAGAGTTTTATCCCGAAGACCACCTTCACCTTCACCTACCTGGACACCTGCCAACCGCTCCATCTCGCCGTTTCGGACATCATCGGCAGCTCCGCGATGGTGACGTGGCAGCAGGGGCACTCCGCAACCCCCTACCCCTACGAGGTCTCCTACAAGGCCGCCTCCGACGCGATTTGGACGATTGCCGCCGCTTCCACCAGCGAGGAATCCCTGATGCTCACGGGTCTGCAACCGCAAACAGACTACCAGGTGCGGGTGCGCACGCATTGCGGCGAAGGTTTCTCCGACTATGTCACCGCCTCATTCACCACGGAATGCACCGGAGGATACACCGACCCCGTGGTCATCGGAACGCCAGCCAGCCCCTTTTCCTACCACTTCAGCGTTCCGGTGGCCATGAGTTATCCTTACGGATATACGCAACAGCTTTTCAAGGCCGAAGAGATTGGGGGAGCCCGGTCCATCGACAGCATTGTGATGCAATACAGCTACAATAGCCCGGTCACCCGCAACCTGGACATCTATCTCGGACACACCAGCAAGACCGCTTTCGCCAACAGCAGCGACTGGGTGCCTTTGGAGAATCTAACGTTGGTACATTCCGGTGAAGTGACCTACAACAACGGGGGTAACAATTACTGGTTTGGCATTCCCTTAGACAGTGCTTTCGCCTACAACGGCACCGACAATTTAGTGGTGGCCTTCGATGACAACACCGGCAGTGCGTTTTCATCGGGGAGCAAGTTCGCCGTACATTCCACACCCAACTACAGCTACCTTAGCCTGTACGCCTACTCTTCGAGTGCGAACATCAATCCGGCCAATGTGAGCGGCAGTTCCTCCCGAAATTCGTACCGTACCAACATCAGGTTCCCGCGCGAATGCATCTCTGGCGGCTGCGACCGTGCCAATGTGGTCTTGACAGACCTCACGGATGCCTCTGTCTTGCTCAATCTCGCCGCAGGCAACGGCGCCACAGGCCTTGAGCTGCAGTACAAGCGCACTTCCGACAGCACATTCACCACCCTGACTCCAACCGGCAACACCTATCCGTTGATGGGGTTGATGCATAACACGGAATACACCGTGCGTGTCCGTTCGCTGTGTGCCGGTTCGCAGAGCAGTTGGAAAGAGGTCACTTTCACTACAATGCCGAGAAACTACCCGCACATATTCGTGCAAGTGGGCGGCAGCGGCGACGGCGGAAGCTGGGCGACGGCGACCGGCGACCTCAACTGGGCCTTGAGCACGGCATTGGCCGCCCACAACACCTACGGGACATCGCCGGACGTGTGGGTGGCCCAGGGCACCTACTACGGCGACACCACATCCCAATATGCATTCACCATGGTGGAGGGCATCTACGCTTACGGCGGTTTCGCCGGCAACGAGACCCAACTCTCGCAGCGCGACTTCATCGCCCATCCCACCTACCTCGACGGCCAGCACAGCCGGACGGTGCTCTATCAGCCCGCCAACTTCTCCGAGGCCACTCTGTG
Source organism: Bacteroidales bacterium (assembly GCA_017395245.1). Lineage (GTDB taxonomy): Bacteria > Bacteroidota > Bacteroidia > Bacteroidales > WCHB1-69 > F23-D06. The sequence goes on from JAFPVR010000068.1 coordinate 43,021, forward strand.
GGACGGCTTTGTCATCCAAAACGGTTACTCCACCAACGGTCCCGGCGGTGCTTACTTGCGGAATGGTGCCTATCTTTATGACAGCGAAATCCTCAACAACACCGGAACAAGCGGAGGCGGTATTTTAGCCCAATATGCCGTCATCGATAACTGCCGGTTCAGGGGCAATGTGGCCACGGGAACGGGTTCAAGCAATGGTGGAGGAGCTGTAAGGTCTTCCTATTCAAAATTTTACCATTGTACATTCACGCACAACCGGGCCGCAAGCTATGGCGGCGCCATCTATATTTACGATGCCGCTTCTTACAGTGCCACCTTATCCAACTGTCTGATAGCCAACAACTCTGCAAACGATGGCGGAGGTATTTACTGCACGTCGGGCTCTGCCATCATAGAGAACACCACCATCGTCAACAACGAGGTCTCCTCGTCTGGCGGTGGCATTCGGTCAACCGGCATGTACCGTCTTATCAACAGTGTGATTTGGGGCAACCGCACCACGACAGGTGTTGTGAGTAGCATTATCGACAACGGTAACCCATTCACCAGTCTTTACAGCGCGGTGGAGGGCGGCTATAGCGGCACGGGCAACATTATTCTCTTGCCTGACAGCGTCTTGGGCGGGGCCTATTCTCCCAAGTTCGTGAACCCGTCGGCCACGGCGGGCTATACGGACAACACTCCCAACCCCGACTGGCATCTGCAAAACGGCTCTATTTGTGCGAACAGGGGCGGAAACTCCTACGTGACCTACTACAACAGCGGCAACACCACCGACCTCGACTTCGGGACACGTGTCAAAAACGACACCGTGGATATGGGTTGCTACGAATCCAACTTTTACGGACACCCCCTACCCGAATACGGCGACATCATCTACGTGACCCAAAACGGCAACGGCACCCGTGACGGCAGCAGTTGGGACAACGCCACCAACGACCTCGTCTTGGCCCTGAATCTCGCCGACATGTATGATGCGGATGTATGGGTGGCTGAAGGCACCTATTATGGTGACACTTTGGCTTTGGACGCTTTCACCATGCATGACGGGGTGAACGTCTATGGCGGATTTGCCGGCGACGAGACGGATTTCTCCCAGCGCGATTTCACAGCGCATGTCACCGTGTTAGACGGCAAAAACGCCCGCAGAATCCTCAATCAGCCCAGTGCTTTCAACCATCGCACCATTTGGGATGGGTTCACGTTACAAAACGGTTACCACACCCTCTCCACCAACGGGGGCGGTGCCGCCAATCTGCGCGCCAACTCAACCCTCTCCAACTGTATCATCACCCACAATCGGGCCAGTTATTACGGGGGTGGCATTTACGCATACGGCTACCAATTTAACTCCGATGGGAGCGATTCCATCTACCTGCTGAATTGTACGTTCTCTTACAATTCAGCCCTTAGTGAGTCTGGCGGCGGCGGATACATAAGTCAAAACGCAGCGATTCGGAATTGCGTATTCACCCACAACACGGCCGCTAAATTTTGTGGCGGACTCTCTTTGAGTGAAGGCTCTGTTTTGAACTGCGAATTTACGCACAACACGGCTGGCACTTCTACAGGAGGTTTGTCCCTTGACAGAAGTACTGCTTCCAACTGTTTGATAGCCAACAACACCTGTGCCACCAGCGGTTCGGGTGTCACCTGTGACCGAAGCAATATATATAACTGCACCGTAGTCAACAATGAGAGCAACGCGAGCGGCAACAATGTTGGAGCGGGTCTCTATACGGGAACCACCACCTACAGCAGTAACTTTTCCACCGTGACAAACTGTATCCTCTGGGGCAACCGCAACAACGGGGAAATCGCCAACTATTTGGGAACGTCCCCTGTAACTTACTCGGCGGCGGAAGGCGGTGCGGAGGGAGACCACAACGTTATTCTCGCCTCGGAGAACAGCGGCGGGAGTGTCTTCTGCCCCCGTTTCGTGCATCCGTCGGATTCTGTGGGCGCGTTCGATGTACCGGACAGTGCCGACTGGCGGCTTGCCAACGGTTCCCCCTGCGTGAACCGGGGTGACAACACCGTCGCCGCGGCTACCGATGTGGCGGGGAATGTCCGCATCCAGCAGGACACCATCGACATGGGTTGCTACGAATCGGGATACAACAGCGTCGCCCTGCCTCAGTTCGGCAATATCATATACGTCACGCAGCAGGGCACCGGCACGCATACGGGCGAAAGCTGGGAGAACGCCACCTCTTCCTTGTCTGACGCCATCTCCATTGCCCAAACTTACGGTGCGGATGTCTGGGTGGCGGCAGGCACCTACTATGGCAACACCTCCTCCAACAATGCCTTCACAATGCAGGAAGGTGTCAGCGTGTATGGCGGCTTCGCAGGCAATGAGCCGGAAGATTATGATCTCGCGCTGCGCGATTTCGAGACAAACACCACCATCCTCGACGGACAGGGGGTGCGGCGCGTGCTCTATCAGCCTAACGACTTCACGGCAGCCACCGCAGTGACTTGGGACGGTTTCACCATCCAGAACGGTGCCCACTACGACAACGGCCCAGGTGTCTATATGCTTTCTTACACCACCTTAAGTCATTGCATCGTGCAGTATAATACCCTCTATTACTACAACAGCTCCAACAGTTCCCTAAACAGATACGGTGCCGGAGTGTATTCATATTCGGGTAACCGGACCTCTTTTATCAGCGACTGTGTCATCCGTTTCAATAGCTTTGAGAGCCATAACCGACTTACCGGTTATGGTGCTGGGTTGTCCGTTGGTGGCACGAGAGTTGTACGCACAGAAATCAGCCATAATTCCTCCGCATATTATGGCGGCGGGATGACCTGCGGCTCTTACGACACTCTATACAACTGTTTGATTCACAGCAACAGTTCACGATATGGCGGTGGTGTTTACATCAACTACAACTATATCGTATTCTCCAACTGTGACATCGTGAATAACATCGTCACCTCCAACGGCAATGGCGGTGGTATTTACCGCGCCAGTGGCACCCCGGTGTTCACCAACTGTATCATCTGGGGCAACAAAAAAGTCAACGCCGTAAACAACATTTACGGCACCCAGGGCACCTATACCTACAGTGCCGTGGAGGGCGGTTTCAACGGCACGAACAACCTTAACCTTGCTTACGAAAACGACGGCTACGACTACACGAAGATCTACGTGCGCTTCAGCGACCCGGTGAACGGCGACTACAGTCTGCACCCCACCTCCGCCTGCGTGAACGCCGGAAACTCCGATGCGGTGACGGACAGCCTTGACTTGCATGGGAATCCGCGAATGGTCAACGCGGTGGACATCGGTTGCTTGGAAGCGCAGGAACTCGGCGGCTGCCCGTCGGTGGTCGCCTTGCAGGCCGACAACATCACGGGCAGCAGCGCACATCTGAGCTGGCATCCCCTCGGCACGGAGAGCCAGTGGTTCGTGGTGTATGGCATTGACGGCGGCGCGACCGACACGATGACGGTCACGGACACCACCTGCACGCTGACAGGGCTCACCCTCAACCGACACTACACCGCCCGAGTGCGTGCCTTATGCGGTGGCGATTTGAACAGCATCTTCTCCCTGCCCGTCCACTTCCAGACCACCTGTGACCCGGCCGTCTTGGACACGCTGTCGAACTTCAGCGTGATGCTGCCCGTTGACAGCGACATCGTCTTTCAGCAGAATGTCTCGTTCAGCTGGACCAACCTTCCCGAAGCCACCTCCTACGATTTCTACATCTGGCCCGCCGACACCACCGAACCGGAAACCCCGAACCTGACAGGGCTGACCTTTGCGGGGGTGAACAACTTCTCCCTGCCCGCCTACGAACGCGGAAAGTACTACCGCTGGAAAGTGGTAGCTTGGAACGAGTGCATCAGCAAGACCAGCCCCGTGAGGACGCTGCGGGTGAATGCGCTGCCCGACCTGCACGTAAGCGCCGTCACTGCCTCCTCGCCGGTGGCCGGGCTCCCGCTGACGGTGACCTGGACGGTGAGCAACGACGGCGAGGGAAGCACCCAGCCCGGAACCGTCTGGTACGACCGCATCTATCTTGCTCGCGACGCGGATGTGAGGGAATTCAACCAAGACCAGGATATTCTGCTGGGCGCTGTCGCCAATCTGCAGGTGTTGAACGCCGGCGAGTCCTACACCAATACGACCACCGTGACGCTACCCGAAGGGATCATGGGCAACTACTACCTCTTTGTCATCGCCAACCAACACGATGCGTTCGACATTGATTTCGCTTCCACCAACAATGTCGCCCCGAACCCTTATACGCCAAGTCTCTCGGGCGATCCCTATCCCTATCTGATCGGACGTTGTCATAGTTACGATATGGACGATGAAGTCCGCCAAAATGCGCAATATAATGGTTTTAACCTACCTTACCTTGACAACTTCTTCTACGTAGTGCTGAACATCCTGCCGCCGCCGTCACCCGACCTGGTGGTGAGCAGCGTGGCGCATCCCGCCAACACCTTCTCCGGCACCACCATCCCGATGACCTGGACGGTGACCAACCAGGGCGAGGCCACCGCCGTGGCTCCTTGGTACGATGCGGTCTATCTGACTTCCGACACGGTGCTCAACACTGTCGATGCCTGGCGCGTGGGAACCTACAAGCACACCGACAACCTCCCCGTTGACAGCAGCTACACCCGCAACATCGAGGTGACCATCCCCATTGATTATATGGGCGACTATCGGTTCTTCGTCATCACCGACAACAACGACGAAATCTACGAGGGGTTATATAACGAAAACAACATCGGCGAATCTGAGCATCCGCTCACGGTGAGTCTCACTCCGCCCGCCGACCTGATTGTCACTTCCATTGTCATGCCCGACACCGTGGATGTCAATACTTCCTACAATATATTATATACGGTGAAGAACGACGGCATGAGTCCCACCTACGGTAATTATTGGTACGATTATGTCTATATCAGCCGGGATTCCGCGTTTAGCCAGAGCAACGCACGCCTGTTGAGACGCATCCCGCACACCGGCACTTTGGCGGCGGATTCCTCCTACAGCCGGGATTATTCCATCCCCTTCCCGGCGGATTTGGAAGGCGGAGATTGGTTCATTCTCGTCTATACGGACTGCGTCAACCATATTTTCGAGTACACCTACGAAGACAACAACGTCCTGTCACGTCCCATTACGGTGAACTTGCCCGACTTGGCTGTCACGAGCCTCTCCGTTCCCGACACGGTGGATCCGAACACGACCGTCCGGGTGACCTGGACGGTGCGCAACAACGGTCCGGGCAATATAATCAAACGCTCCTTCTCCGACCGAATCCTATTCAACGGGGAGACGGTTTACACGGCCAACGTGTCGTACCTCGACTTGGCTGCGGGCGATTCGATGGTGCGCTCCGCCAATCTCCAGCTCTCATGCCCGGCCGACGATGCCGTGCTGAGTGTCGTCACCGATGTAGCAGGAGCCGTTCTGGAGGGTAACGAAGCGAACAACACGCTTGCCGTGCCGTTAGCCATCCACACGCCCGACTTGGCCGTGACCGGTGTCACGCTTTCCGCTGACACAATATGGAGCGGTGCTCCCGTCACCGTCACCTACACCGTCGTCAACAACGGTGACAGGCCGGTTTCGGGCACCGTCACCGACCGCATCTTTTTCAGCCAGTTGGCTGTTGGCTATGAGGATGCTGACCTTGCGGGAATCCACACGCACACCGTCACGCTGGCGCCTGGCGAGACCGAGATTGTCACCGCCACGGTGAACGTGCCCAACGGCATCAGCGGGCCGTATTACTGTCATGTGACGGGCAACGCCACGGGCACGGTCTGCGAGACGAACCCCGGCAACAACGTGGGGCACAGCGCGGCCTCCAACGTGCAGCTCACTCCGTGGCCCGACATCGTGGTGACCAATGTCACGGTGGAAGGCCCGGTGCATCTCGGCGGCACCTTCCCCGTGCAATATACCATCGCCAACCAAGGCGTCGCCCCGCTTCACTATGCCGGGGTGAACAACAAGTTCTACTATTCCACCTCTGCCACGCAATACGATACCAACAACTTGATACACACGCAGATGGACTACCTCAACATGTCTGCGGATGACGAGGAGACCTTCACGGCGTATATGGCGCTTCCCGCCAATGAGATTCCTCACAACTACTATATCCACATCGTGGCCGATGCCACCGACCTCGTGTACGAGCACACAGACGAGGACAACAACACGGCTGTCAGCAACAGCTTCTTGGCCTCCATCTATCAACTCGATTTGATGGCGGTGGAGATAGACGGTCCCGACACGGTGCAATGGGGTCAGACGACCACCTATCGTCTGCACGTGCGCAACAATTCCGCCGTGCCGACCCTTGTCTCGCAATGGCGCGACGTGCTATACATTTCTGAAGACCAAGTGTTTCAGGACTACGACCAATTGGTACAAAGTGTGAGCCATCAGGCCGTGTTGTACGCCGGCGACGACTATTGGGTGAACTTCTCCGTCACCATCCCTTACGGAGCACCGGCCACCACCTATCTTTTCGGCTATACGGACTTCTACAACAACAATCCGGACATCAACCCGTTCAACAATTCGGTGACGAAAGCCATCACCGTCAACAGCGTGCCCACTCCGGACATCGCCGTCACAGCGACAGCGCTGATCGGGCAGGTGATTGCCGGACAGCCGGCACAGCTTGCTTACACCGTGACCAATGTCGGTGACCAGGATATAGCTTTGCAGTCCTGGAGCGACAAGCTGTTCCTGTCGGCCAATGATGCCTACGAGAGCGGGGACATCGAGTTGCTCACCAAGCAACGCCCGAATGTCACGCTGCCGCAAGGAAGCTCCTACACCGACACGCTCACGTTCACCGTGCCACTGCCCTACAGCGGCAATATGTATCTGATCGTCCGGGCGAACGCGAACAACAATCCTTTCGAAGCCAACTCGGTCAACAACATGTCGGCACTACCCGTGAACATCATCCTGACGGATCCCGGCGACTTGGTGGTCACGAACATCACTTCCGAGGGTACCATCGTGTCGGGCAACATCCTCCATGCATCCTGGAATGTCCAGAACATGGGCGACAATCTCTTGTCCGGCAATGGCTTACGTTCCTTGGTTTACCTTTCGACCGACATGGTGTTCGACGCCAACGACCGGCTGATCGGCAATGTGGTCACGCCTTCCATCTATCTGAATCCGGGCGACATGATCGCGCAATCGGCAGAGTCCCGAATCAGCGGTTTGGCCGCAGGCGAGTATTACTTGATTGTGAAGACCGATGTCACGAACGCCTTCCACGAAGTGGATGAGTCGAACAACACGGGCTGTTCCTTTGAGCCGTTCGAGGTGACTCTTCGTCAGTTGCCGTTCAACACGGACGTGGCGGATGTGCTCTACAACGACAGTCCCTCCGACTTCCGGATGGATGTAGGCGACCAAATCGGCCAGACGGTGCGCATCCATCTCACCACGGAAGATTCGCTGGCGGGTGCCATCAACATGATTTACGCCACCCACAACAACATGGGCGACAATCTGAACTACAGTTACTCCACCATCGGGCAATACACCGCCCAGCCGGAATTGTATATCCCGTACACGCAGGCGGGCTACTACGGGGTGAACGTCTATGGCAACACGCCGGCGGGCGACGAACAGAACACGGTTCTCAGGGCCGACATCCTGCCGTTCGAGTTGTTGACTGTCGATGCGGACCATGGCGGCAACACGGGCGAAGTGACCGTGGAGCTCACCGGCTCTCACTTCCGCCCCGACATGAAGGTCTGCCTGCGCAACGAGGGCGACACCCTCTGCGCCGACTCGCTGACATACGTGAACTACTACAAAGCCTTCGCCCACTTCGACCTCACGGGACGCACGCCCGGCGTGTATGACGTGAGTGCAGAGAATTTCTGCGAAGGCGAATCCGTGCTGTATGACGGCTTCGAGATTCAGGAAGGCGAGCCCGACGGTTTGGGCTACAACCTGATTTTCCCGAGTTCGCCGCGCCCGAACCGCACTGTGGTGATGATGTTGGAGTTCGGCAACGTCGGCAACCTCGACCTCCACAACCAGGTGCTGGAGATCACCTGTATCGGCGGCTGTCCCATCGCGCTCACCCCCGAAGGGGTGACGGCGGGGCAAACCACGCTGTTGGTGCCGCTCAGCATCGAAGGCCAGCCGCAAGGGCTTCTCCGCCCCGGCTCCTACGGCACCATCAACATCTACGGCTACACCTCCGGCGGCCTTATTTTCACCCTTAAACCTGTAAACGAGTAAATTATGAGAAAGATGAGATATATACAAACGATTGTCGTTTCCGCACTGCTTTTGGTGGTGTGGCTTCCCTCGCAGGCGCAGTTCGCGGGTGAAGACAAGACCGTCTTGAAGGTTCCCAACAACAGTCAGGAGGTGACTATTGGAGAGGCTCCGGAGAAGGATGGCTACTGCTACCAATGGACAGGCCCAAATATTGTGGGAGACAGCACCACGGCTAAGATAAAAGTGAACCCCAGATTCCCCAAGGAGGACTATTTTGTGAAAAGAATCTCCGACTGCGACGGTGTGGAATATGACAAGGTGACGGTGAAACTGGTGGATACCATCTCCATTGTCAGTGTCAAACCCACAAGATGCTACAACGATGGTGACACCATCAAGAGAGAGCATTTTGAGATTGTGACTTTGCCAGAGGGGTATGAGTCGATGGTCACTGTTTCGCCGATCATCGCGCACCATCCCACTACTGAACAGAACCCGGAATGGATTCAATCCGTCAATTTCCGACTGGAATACAACAACCACACTTCACACAAAAGCGCCAAGGTGAGTGTCATTAACGACTCAAAGCCATTGAACATATCCTTTAACCCAGATTTTCTTGAATTTGAGAAAGACATAAAGGAAGCAGAGGAGGTTTTGGATCTGGCCTTGAAGATCAAGGAAGGGATACTGCTTCCTTTGTCGAAAGGCTTTCCGATAGAGATTGGTTGTGATCCGAGTTTTAATATTTCCGCTGCTATTCCCACATTCAGCTGCTATTGTTGTGAGGGTAAGAGGGTCAATACGTTCAACCTTCCTGGTTGGGGCTTTTCGGGATCCATCGGTTGTGAAGCCGCCATCCCGATTCCCGCCCTCAGCTGCCCCATCCCCTGTGCCAAGACAGGGTTGTTCCTCACGATTGGCTTCTCAGGCGGTCTTTCTTTAGGTCCCACATACATCGTATGGCGCGGAAAATGTTCTTACGTGGAAATTCCTGGGGAACTGACCGTTGAGATCCACGGCGGGGCACGTGTCCAGGCATTGGACAAGGACTTCCTTTCCCTGACCGCCCAACTTGGGGGTGTCGCGTCACGAGAGTTTTCTTGGAAACTCGGGAAACCGTTTGACATAGGACATGCGAAGCTCCAATGCACCCTGTCGGGCGAGATTGTGGCGACCAGTCTGATTAAAGTGCCTTTCAATGTTGTTTTGGGCGAAGTTGTTCTTGAATAATCCCGAAAATTGAGACAAGATGAAAAATATACGATATAGTTTATGGATGGCCCTCACGGCCTTGTTATACATGAATGTGCAAGCACAGACCTGCCGCTTCCCGGCATATACGACCGCGGACTACACCCTTTCCTACAGCATGGAGTTTGATTCCGTGACGGGGTACATACCGGACAGTCTCCATCGTATCTGCGACCAAGTGTTCTCCTATTCCCTCCACGGGTTGGTGCCTTCCTCGGATGACAGCCGGACCATCGCTCTTACGGGCGGAAGTGCCGACCCTACGGCGGACAACACGCTGCCCGCTGTGCTTTGTCGTTTGCTTCAAAGCTATAGTCAATTGGATATTAACGTTATAAAACAGCAATACAGGCCGTCTGACGCTGCCGCATTTGGCCAGCTGCTTGCCGACAGTGTCATGGCCCAGCAATATCTCAGCTCCATCGGTGCCATGCAGACCATGAAACTGCTTTTCACCTACGAGGCGGACGGCTATACCTTCGCCATGTTGCAGTGTGATTTCAGCGACGGCGATGTCAATGTCATCCCGTTTGCGTTCCAGAACATCGGAGGACAGTGGTATGCCGCCATCACTTCGACAGATTCTTTGCTGACCCCTAGCCTGATGGTGTTCCTGCAGCACCGTACTGTTGGGGATTTCGTTCTCAACAACGACTTTGATGGCGACGGGGTTGCCGACAATTTGGACAACTGTCCCTGCAACGCCAATCCCGACCAACTTGACACGGACGGTGACGGCGTAGGCGACAACTGCGACAACTGCCTCTATATCTCGAACCCCGCTCAGGCGGATTTCGACAACGACGGCGTGGGTGACGAGTGCGACAACTGCAAGTACAAGGTGAATCCCAATCAGATTGACAGTGACGGCGACGGGGTTGGTGACGAGTGCGACAACTGTCCGTCAACACCCAATCCCAAACAGTACGACTTTGATGCAGATGGAATAGGTGACGAGTGTGACGACGACATGGACGATGACGGCATCCCTGATGACGAGGACGATGACATAGATGGTGATGGCATCCCCAACGCAGAGGACAACTGCCCTCACACCTTCAATTCAGATCAGGAGGACAGCGACGGTGACGGCCTTGGCGACGGTTGCGACAACTGCCCGATGCAGTATAATCCGGAGCAGGAGGATGCTGACGGCGACGGTATAGGCGACCTTTGCGACGAGGACGTGGATGGTGACGGCATCCCCAACGACATTGACAACTGTCCCGGCATCCCGAATCCTGACCAGGCCGACCTCGACTGCGACGGCGTTGGCGACGTCTGTGACGATGACGTGGACGGTGACGGCGTACCTAACGATGTAGACAACTGTCCGAATGTGTTCAACCCCGACCAGTCCGATGTGAACGGCAACGGTATCGGTGATGTTTGCGAATAATAAAGAACGGAATATTATGAAAAAGACCAATCATATCCTCTTTCGGATTTTTATACTTTCGTGGCTTTTCTCAGCCCTATCGGTGGTTGCCGCCCCCGTTTCAGGAGCGGGCGGTACGTTGACCGACACGCTGCCCACGGTCACAACGAAGCCGGTGTACGACATCTCCGCCACCTCGGCCAAGACGGGCGGCATTGTGAACAACAGTGGCGGATCGTCCATAATTGCCCGCGGTGTCTGCTGGGGTACGACGGAGGAACCGACTCTTGCGGACAACTACCTGGTGAACGGCACGGGTACGGGCACATTCTTCAGTAATTTGCAAGGACTTGCCCCGGGCGTGACCTACTACGTGCGCGCATACGCCACCAACAGCACGGGCACAGGTTATGGCGAGGCTCTGCCCTTCACCACCCTTAACTTGGTCACCGAAATTATTGACACCATCAGATGCACATGGCCACCTCATCACCCGCCAATCGACTCGATGCCAATCCACATCATAGATTCCATTCCCATTCACATAGAAAACATCGATACCGTGTTGGTTATTGACACAATAGTAGATGTTACCACGCCTGACTCGACCAATTTTACGTGTATCTTCCATCTTCCGCACGGTCGCGATGTCGTTTTGCATCTGACATTGATTCACACCTCCAAAACGGTGACGGCTTGTTTCCAGTATTTTTGGTCTGCCTCAGGACAGATATATACTAACAGCGGCACCTATTTCCATTCTCACACCAATATGCATGGACAATTGGTTACCGATACGCTGTACCTGACCATACTCAAGCCCGCGGTGTCGTTGGCCGCCATCCCGCCGGTCACGGTGTGTGAGAACCAGACGGCCAACTTCTCAGCAAGCGCTACCAGTAGCAGTAGTATAGCGCTCAACTGGTCCGGTCCAGGCAACTTCTCTGGCGGAAGCAGCGATGTCGTTCTTTCAAATGCAACAACCGAAATGTCAGGCGTTTACACTGTTACCGCAACGACCATGTTGGGTGATTGCAAGGCTACGGCTACGACCGCTGTCGCCGTGACCGTCAACCCGCTGCCGATAGTGCATATATCGGGTGACGCCATCATCTGTCAGAACGGGAGCACCACGCTCACTGCCACGGGAGCCGAAAGCTACGTGTGGAGTACGGGAAGTACGAGCAACAACATCACAGTTGCCCCGACCACGAGCACGACCTACTCCGTGGTCGGCACCGATGAGAACCAGTGCCAGAATTCCGCCTCGGTGTTCGTGACGGTCAACGAGCTTCCTGATGTTGTCATCAGCGGTGACGCTCACATCTGCGATGGGGAGACGGCGCAGCTTACGGCTTCGGGTGCGCAGACTTACGTGTGGTCCACGGGCAGCACAGGCGCTACTATCAATGTCAACCCTGACGAGACCACGACTTATACGGTGGAGGGCACTGACGAGAACGATTGCTCCAACACTGCCACGTTCACTGTGACGGTCGGCGAGGGCGGTGACGACACCGTCCATGTCTCCGCTTGCGAAAGCTATTACTGGCCCATCTCCGGTCAAACCTACACGGCCAGCGGTTACTATCCGTTCAACTACAACAACAACCAGGGCTGTCTGAGTTTTCACACTTTGCACCTGACCATCACCCATGATGAGACCCACGAAATCTCGCTCTCGAAATGTGAATCCTACACTTGGCCTGCCAGCGGTGCCACCTACACGGAGAGCGGCACGTACTATTCCGTCACCACGACCCCTACGGGATGCAACATCACCGAGGTTCTGCGGCTCAACATCAACCATGGCACCCATGACGAGGAGACTGACTGGAACTGCGAAGCGCATATCTGGGCCGTCAATGGGGAACTTTACACGGAAAGTGGGGACTACGTGTTCGAATACACTAACTTGAACGGTTGCCCCAGCTCCAAAACCCTCCACTTGACGATCAAGCATGGACGGGATGACGATGAATACGAAACGGTCTATGGCAATAGCTACACCTGGCCGAGAAATGGGGAAACCTATCTTGAAAGTGGCGACTACGTGTATCATTACGTCAATGACGAGGATTGTCCGTGTACTATCACGTTGCATCTGACTCTTATCCACCAAGAAGAATATCCGCGGGAGTGTATTGAGATAATCGTGGATCAGCATGAGTCCTGTGACGCTGGCAAAGACGGTATCGTTCATCTCAAAATGCCGGCTTTCTTCAAGTCTTCCGATTACAAGGTGGAATGGACAATTCCCGGAGTGGAGACTTCCGATCAAATCTCCGTGGAAGGTTTGTCGGAAGGCACGTATTCTGTGAAGGTGATTTCCGAGAAATGTTCGAACGTCATCTTTTTCAAACGTCAGTTCACTATCGAAAAAGAGGACGATTGCGACTTGGAATTGACGATTTCCGGACCGAGGAATGTGCACGTAGGATGCGACGACTTGCCGGCCGTCACCTTCACGGCCAGAGCGTCAGGCGGCACCCCTCCCTACACCTACTCCTGGGGGGGCACTTCCAAAACTGTAACCATTGCGGAAGGACATTTCAGCGTCTCATGCAGCGTCACTGACGACAACGGACATACTGCCACGGCCACGTTGGACGGGTATGCCAAGAAGATGGACTGCTCCCACGACCCCAACGAGATTGCCGGGCCCGTGGGTTATGACGACACTGTCCGCTACGTGAACGCCACCGACAAGATGAACTACACCATCAACTTCGAGAACGACCCCGATTTCGCCACCGCACCCGCCTCCCGCGTGAAGGTGACCTACGACGTGCCCGCCAACCAGGACGTCGCCTCCTTCCGACTGGCCGACTTCGGTTTCGGCAACCATATCTTCACCGTACCCACCAACGTCTCCTCCTACAGCCAACGATTAGATGTGTCGGATTCACTGGGCGTTTGGGTCGACGTGACCGCCGGCATCGACATCGGAAGCCACCAGCTGTTCTGGATTTTCCAGAGCATCGACCCCGCCACGGGCTTCGAACCGTCCAACTCGCAGATGGGTTTCCTGCCCATCAACGACTCCTTAAGCCGCGGTGAGGGGTATGTCAACTTCTACATCTTGCCCGACGGTGGTGTGCAGACCGGCGACACCGTGGCGGCAGAGGCACTCATCGTGTTCGACGACAACGAACCCATCGGCACCAACGTGTGGCGCAACACCTTCGACGCCGTCGCCCCGACCTCCACGCTCCACGCCGAACTCAACGCGCAGGACTCCCTCTACTGCACTTTCTCGTTCGAGGCGCAGGATGACGAGGGCGGCTCCGGCGTGCGCAGTGTCGAGACCTTCGTCTCCGTGAACAACGGCGGCTATACCTCCATCGGCAGCTGCCACCCCGACAGCACCCTCTCCTACGCACTCGAAAACGGCCTCTTCTACCAATTCATGTCGCTCGCCACGGACAACGTGGGCAACACCGAACCGTTCAAAGCCATGCCCGACACGGCCGTCAACTACAACGTCGCGCCTTTCGACTTACTCCTGAGTGGAAACGTTTTCTACGAATACCGCCCGCTCAACACCTATATCGGCACCTTCTCCACGTTGGATGACGACATCAACCAGCATTTCGTGTATGAGCTGGTGGGTGGGGAAGGTTCTGCCGACAACAACCTCTTCAAGATTGTAAATAACGAGCTGTCAACCAATACGTTGTTCGAGTGCAGCCATCGGACGGATTACAGCATCCGCGTGCGCAGTACCGACATCGGCGGACTCTCTATCGAGAAGGCGTTCAACCTCAATGAAATCATCCTGCACGAAATCCCGACAACCTATCTCAGTGCCGAGATCTGTCAAGGCGAAAGCTACCACTTCCACGGACAATCCCTGACCCAGACCGGCTTCTACTCCGACACCATCAACAGTGCTGACGGTTGCGACAGCATTGTCTCGCTGTTTTTGACGGTCAACCCCGTGTATGACATCGCGATTGCCGAAGCATTATGTCAAGGGGATTCATACGATTTCAATGGCAAAATACTCACGGAATCAGGTACTTACATTGACACGCTAACCACTGTGAATGGCTGCGACAGCATCGTCACCCTGACGTTGACCGTCCATCCTGTCTATAACACGCCGGTTTCGCACGTGATGTGCCAAGGCGATAGTTACAATTTCCATGGCAGTATCCTGACAGAATCGGGTATCTATACGGACACGTTGCGGACCGTTCACCGTTGCGACAGCATCGTCACGCTGACCCTGACCGTGAAACCGACTTACAACACTCCGATTTCGCACGTGATGTGCCAGGGCGAAACTTTCGACTTTTTCGGCAATTCACTCACTGAATCAGGCACTTACGTTGACACCTTGACAACTGTCAACGGCTGTGACAGCATCATCACGCTGACCTTGACGGTGAATCCCTCCTATCACGCGACATACGAAGTGGACATCCTATGCCAGGGTGAAAGGTTCCTCCTTGGCGGACAATACATCACCGAATCGGGTGTCTATGTTGACTCCGCTCAGACTATCCACGGCTGCGACAGCATCACCACGCTGATTCTGACGGTGAATCCCGTGGACACCGTTGACGTCACAGCGACCGCCTGCAACAGCTATGTCTGGAATGGCACCACCTACACCCATTCCGGCGATTATACAAAAGTGCTGACTAACCAATACGACTGCGATTCCTTGGTCACCCTGCACCTGACCATTTTCAACTCCAATGCCTCGGAATTTACGGAGACGGCTTGCGATAGTTACACTTGGGGGAATGAAACCTACACGCAATCAGGGGATTATGTGCAGACGTTCACCAATGCCAATGGCTGCGACAGTACCGTCACCCTCCATCTGACCGTTCTCTACAGCACGTATTATGTGGACACGGATACCGCCTGTGACACCTACACGTGGATTGACGGCAACACCTACACCGAGAGCAACTACACCGCCACCCACACCCTCACCAACGCGGCGGGTTGCGACTCCGTGGTCACCCTCAACCTCACCGTCAACCACAGCAACACTGGAATAGATGTCCAGACCGCCTGCGAAACCTACACGTGGATTGACGGCAACACTTACACCGAAAGCAACAACACGGCCACCTATACCCTCACCAATTCTTGGGGTTGCGACTCCGTGGTCACGCTCAACCTAACGGTCAACCATAGTAACACAGGCGTGGATGTCCAGACCGCCTGCGAGACCTACACTTGGATTGACGGTATCGTTTACACCGAGAGCAACAACACCGCCACCTACACCCTCACCAACGCGGCGGGTTGCGACTCCGTGGTCACCCTCAACCTGACGGTCAACCACAGCACCGCCGACGTGGACATGCAGACAGCTTGCGACACCTACACTTGGATTGACGGCAACACCTACACCGAGAGCAACAACACCGCCACCTACACCCTCACCAACACGGCGGGTTGCGACTCCGTGGTGACACTCAACTTGACGGTCATCCCAAGCACGCACAACGTCGAGACCGAGTCTGCCTGCGAGAGCTTCATCTGGCACGGAACGACCTACACCACGTCGGGCACGTACACGTATGCCTACACGAACGCCAACGGTTGCGAAAGCGCGGACACCCTGCATTTGACCGTCAACCACGGCACGCACAATGTGGATACGGAAACCGCTTGTGAGGCCTTCACGTGGCATGGCGAAACCTACACCACGTCAGGCACGTACACGTATGCCTACAACAACGCCGACGGTTGCGCCAGTGTCGATACGCTGCATCTGACGGTGTTGTCCACGGTGGCTGAACTTGTCGAAGCCACCGCGTGCGACAGCTACACCTGGAACGGCTCCACCTACACCGCTTCCGGTGAATACGTGCAAACCTTCACGGGCGCGAACGGTTGCGACTCCGTCGTGACATTGGATTTGACCATTAACTATTCCGCAACCTCCGACTTCGAAGTATCCACCACCGACTCCTGCTACGAATGGAACAGCGTCAACTACTGTGAGACTGGCGACTACACCCAGACCTTGCAGACGGTGGACGGCTGTGACTCCGTGGTGACGCTGCACCTGACCATCACCGTCGGCATCGACGACCACGACCTCTCCGGCATCGAGGTGTTCCCGAACCCGACCAACCACATCCTCAATATCAAGGGCGAAGAGATGCAACGCATCGACATCTTCAACGCCGACGGCCAGCTGGTCTACACGAAAGAGAACGACGGTTCGAACCTGGTCCAGGTGGATGTCACCCGCTTCGCCGCCGGCCAATACTTCGTGAAAGTGCTGCTCGGTGACGGAAGGACGGCGACACGAAAAGTCGTTGTAAGCCGCCGGTAAACGGCACGATTTTCTCGGCACACCCTTTTGTAGAGACGCAAAATTTTGCGTCTCTACGTTTTTTTGGGGTTTCTTTGATGCCCAGGATATAGAAAAAACTTTAATTTTGCCATTTTGTTACAATGGTGTATTGTACATTGACAAAAATGAATCCGACATGAAGAATAAACGTTTACTTCGGCTTTTTTATATCCTGTATATCAGCATATTAGCAATCAATAATTCCCTGTCGGCCTCACCGGTGGACAGCACGATGGCGCGCAAGGCGGCCACCCATTTCTACAATTGGCGGATGGGGCGTTCGGTGAGTCCCGAGCAGGCTCAGCTGACCTACGTGGAACAGATTCCGTCACAGCAAAGTGCAGGCGGCCTTCAGACGGAACAGGTGAACGCGTTCTACGTGTTTGATTTCGGCGGGCAGTTTGTGATGGTCTCCGCCGACACGCGGGTGCTGCCCATCCTCGCCTACTCCACCGAGACGGGCTTCAGCGGCGATGACGTACCGGAGACTCTGGGATGGTTCCTCGACATGTACACCCAACAGATTGCCTACGCCATCCAGCATCTCTCCGACGCAGACTGCGAGGAGAACGTGAATGCCTGGAACCAATGGCTTTCCAACGAGATGCCGGTGATGGCAACTGCAGCCACGGTGGGGCCGTTAGTGCAGACCTCCTGGAGCCAGTCGTACCCTTACAATGCACAATGCCCTGAGGATCCGTCCGGCTCAGGCGGACACGTCGTCACGGGCTGCGTGGCCACCGCCATGGCCCAGATTATCCGCTACTGGCAGTACCCCACACAAGGTATCGGCAGCCATAGCTACTCCGGCGACTATGGCGTTCAGAGCGTGGACTTCTCGGCCGCCACCTACGACTACAGCCTGATGCCCCTTTCGCTGAGCCCCAGCAGCCCGGAAGCTCAAATCAACGAAGTGGCAAAACTGATGTATCACTGCGGTGTGTCCGTTGACATGATATACGGCACCAACGGCAGCGGAGCCTCCACCCATAACGCCGCCTATGCCCTAAACACCTATTTCGGCTACAGCGGCGTAATCGAGAAATACAGAAGCAGCTACACGGACGAAAACTGGATCGCGCTGCTTAAAGGGGAACTGAACAATTTGCGTCCTATCCTTTACAGCGGCAGCGGCACCGGTGGCCACGCTTTCGTGTGTGACGGCTACGACAACAGCAACTCCTTTCACTTCAACTGGGGTTGGGGCGGCTACTACGATGGCTACTACACTTTGTCAAGCCTGACCCCTGGGGGAAACAACTTCAGTAGCGGCCAGCAGGCTGTCATCGGCATCGACGCCTCGCAACCTCTAATTCAAGCCGGTGTCTCGTCCATGACATTCCTCACCGAAGCAGGGACTATCAGCGCCAGTCAATCCACGCCAATACTGACGGCCCACCTCAGCAGCGGCATCACGGCTACCGTGACTGGCAACTTCAAAATCAGCACCGACAACACCAACTTCTACACTTCCCTGACATTGGGCAGCACCGGCGGGACCCTGTACGTGCGCCACGAGCCCACCTCTACCAGCGGCACGGAATACGGTTTCGTCACGCTTGTCTCCGGATCCGTCCAAGAAACCTTTTACCTGAAAGGCATCCTCTTTGACAACACGCCTCATTGTCTGCCGCCGGAAAATCTGAACGTCTCCTCACAAGACCTCCACAGCATCTCCCTCCATTGGGATGCGCCCGTAATAGACCCCGACCCGCACACCCTCTCCTGGTCATCACAAACTTACACAACGAACCTCGGCATCGGCAACAACTACAAGGTGAGCTTGTTGCAACGGTTCAGCAGTGAGGATCTCGTCCCCTATCACAACCAAGCTCTTACAAGCATCACATTCTACGCAAGAAGCGGTATTTCGACCTTCAAAGCCGTGGTTTATCAAGGCGGCAGCTACAACGGCGGCTACGATGCAGGCACACAAGTCTTATCTCAAAACATTCCGTTGAGTTCCCTGACCATGAACGCATGGAATACGGTCACGCTTAACACCCCCGTCATGGTGGATGCCACCCAGGAACTCTGGTTTGGCATATATGTGGAATCAGCGAGCACCTCCCTACCTGTCTCGAATCAGGAGATCATGCCGACGAAAGGATGCATTATGGGCACCCATAATGCAGAATCGGTCTCCTGGTCGGAATTAAGCCAAACATATTCATTCTGTCTTTTAGGTACCGTGAAGAACGCGCAAGCGATAACCAACTACACGATATCCCGAGATGGTTCCACCCTCGCCACCACTTCAAGCACTAACTACACGGATCATGTGACCGGTACAAACACATATCATTACACTGTCACAGCCAACTGGAGTAACGGTTGCAGTGCCTCCGCGCAGAGGTCTATCACAAATGTGATGAGTATATCTGCCTCACCAAAGATACTGAGCTTCTACTCCAACCACGGCCATGGCACGCTCGTCAAGACCGTCGCCGTGGGCGGTATCGGCCTTTCGTCGGCCATAAACATATCCGTGACGGGCAACTTTCTGGTCAGCACCAACGGCACAGCTTTCGCCACATCGGCCACCCTACCGAAGACTGGAGGGATTCTTTACGTGAAATATGCCCCCACCTCTAACAACAGCGAATATGAGACCGGTCTTATGACGCTAACTTCGGGCAATTCGAACGCCACGGTATCACTGGCTGGTCAGAGCTGCGACGAGTGCAATCCCCCGCAAAACCTTGTGATTTCGCAATCAGGAAATACCGTTGGGTTAAGTTGGAACGCTCCCGCCGCACAAGTTATCACGCAGCAGCCTTTGACATGGTACGAGAACACCGACTTCATAGGATTCGGAAGCGCCAACAGCAGTATCCAGCGCTATATCGTTCACCGTTTCGACACCAACGACCTCGCCCCCTATCACGGGAAACGGCTTACGGCAGTCTCTTTCATCGCAAGTCCCGATGTCACCACGTACAGAATCGTGGTTTATCAAGGTGGAAAGATACGCACTGCCACCTATCTCCAATCCGGAACACAAGTCGTTAATCAAAATGTGGATATTTCTTCGTTGACCATGGGCTACTGGAACACCATTCCCCTTAACACGCCCGTCACCATCGATGCCAGTCAAGAGCTGTGGTACGGCATTTATTTGGAATCTCCAGCCGGCACCTATCCCATCTATGTAGGCTCCCCATACGTAAAGAAGGGGCTCATCTCCAAAACTGCAACCGATTCAGACAACGACTGGGTTGAATACCTTGCCAACTCCTATTATCACAACACATACTGTTTTGTGCTGAACGCCACGGTTGAAGACGCTCCCCTTTCGTTGACGAATTATCAAATCGACCGCAACGTAACAACAGTTGGCACAACTGGAAACACCTTCTATGACGACAGTATTACTTACAACGGCACCTACAACTACGACGTATGGGCGGTGTGGAGCAACGGCTGCAAGGCACCCATACGGGGCAGCATAACCGTGAGCGGGCTCTGCGACCCGGCAGGCCAGACCTACACCCAAGAGGCCTGCGAGAGTTATACCTGGTACGGGACACCTTACAACACAT
This sequence comes from Bacteroidales bacterium, assembly GCA_017395245.1. Classification (GTDB taxonomy): domain Bacteria; phylum Bacteroidota; class Bacteroidia; order Bacteroidales; family WCHB1-69; genus F23-D06. The sequence continues at coordinate 63,774 of JAFPVR010000068.1, forward strand.
CAGGCACTTACCACCACACCTACCTTGATGGCGGCGGCTGCCCGGTCTTGGACACGTTAGTGCTGACCATCCATACCGGCACGCACAATGTGGAAACAAAATCCGCATGCGAAAGTTACACCTGGCATGGAACAACTTACACTTCATCAGGCATTTACCAGTATTACTACGACAATGCATACGGATGTGCCAGCGTGGACACGCTGCATCTGACCATAAACCACGGCACACACAATGTCGAAACGCACACGGCATGCGAAAGCTATACCTGGCATGGACATACGTACACCACATCCGGCACCTATACGTATCCATACACCAACGGCCTCGGATGCCCGAGCACCGATACGCTCCATCTCACCGTCAACTACGGCACGCACAATGTCGAGACACACACCGCATGCGAAAGCTATATCTGGCACGGACAGACATACACCTCATCCGGCACCTACACGCACCCGTACACCAATGCCAACGGCTGTGCCAGTGTGGACACCTTGCACTTAATCGTCAACCACGGCACGCACAATGTCGAAACGGAGACTGCGTGCGAGAGCTACACCTGGCACGGTACGACTTACACCACCTCGGGAACTTACACCTACGCTTACAACAACACTCACGGCTGCGCCAGTGTCGACACCTTGAAACTGACGGTTCACTACGGCACCCACAATGTCGTAACAGAGACCTCCTGCGAAAGCTTCACCTGGCACGGAACAACGTACACCACATCGGGAACTTACACCTACGCTTACAACAACTCTCACGGCTGCGCCAGTGTCGATAATCTTATGGGTAACATTGCCATGAGTAACAAGCTCACCGGTCATGTCGGTATCACCGCTCACCGTCAGGTCGCCTGCTACCGTACCGTCCTTCATCGACCAGTCGATAGTCTGCAAATTAGCGTTCTGCGTATGATAGAA
>JAFPVR010000013.1 GCA_017395245.1 Bacteroidales bacterium
CGACTACATCTACCTCTTCGAGTTCAAACTGGACAAATCCGCCGAGGAGGCGTTGGCGCAGATCGATAAGAGGGAGTACGCCTTGCCCTTCGCCCACGACCCGCGCAAGCTCTACAAAATCGGGGTGAACTTCTCCTCCGAGACGCGCCGGATCGAGAGCTGGAAAGCGGTGGAACGGTAATCTCCTATCTTCGCGCCATGATCCGCACCGCCACATACCCGCCCCAGACCCCACGTTACTTTTTTCAATCACCATGTTACCACTTTGTTGACAATATTGCGCTGTTCTCCAGCGGTCATGCGGAGATAGATGCGGGTGGTTTCGATGCTTTCGTGGCCCATAAGGTCAGCGAGCAAAGCAATATCATTGTGCTTCGCCAGAAAATTCTTCGACCTGTACGGTTGAAAAAGCCATATATGGAGACAGTTCCGACAAGGCCCGTTCCGCTAAAGCCCTTTAGGGCTTACATATCTGTAGCAACGGGAGGACCAATGTTCCAACACAACCCCGTGAGGGGTTGCATACGGGACGGCAGCGGCAATATTTTGATAACACGTTGTATATGAATCCTCTACGAGGATTTGACAACCGCACGGGCGTCTGTCATTCTACAGATATGCATCCCCTATTGGGGATGGTAGTGTTCGGAGGTGTCAACGTAAACCTGTGAAACATGACGTGACAACGCCTGTGCAGGCAAGAACTAGTGCCTGTGCAGGCAAGAGCCAACGCCTGTGCAGGCAAGAGCCAACGCCTGTGCAGGCAAGAACCAATGCCTATGCAGGCAAGAGCTAACGTCTATATACGTAAGTCATTGATTGATTTTGTGTGTCGCTTGTTTCCAACCGTACAGGTCGAACTTTTTTTGCATTGTTTGTAGTTTTATAACAGAAAAAATTTACAGGCATGAAAAAGCATCAATATAAAAATAGAGGCAATATGAAAAAAGAGAATGGAAAATTGTTTTTAGCCATAAAAGTGGTTGCCGCGTTATTTTGCGCCTGCCAGCCTGAAATTCCTGAAATTGTTGAACCCGAAGTATTTACAGATGTCGACGGCAATATTTATGACACCGTGCGCATCGGGGCACAAACTTGGACGAGCCAAGACCTCAGGGTTAAGCGTTGCCCCGACGGGCCGGCCTTGAAGGAGTTCGAAATAAAGCTGTAAGAGCCCGCCTATTTAGACTACAAGGGGAAAATGCTGTACAATTCCCTCGCGGCGCAATATGGGAGCGTTTCAGTAAACGGGCCAGGTTATTTGTCCGGACGGCTGGCATCTCCCCGCCCGAGACGAATGGCAGCAACTGACAGACTACATTACCGAACACCCTGAACTTTGGGAATCCTCAGGCACCGTGTCCCGTGCCTTGGCCAGCCAACAATGGTCCTTGTCACCCGAAGCCGCCCAATTCAACCAGACCGGCTTCTCCACACTGCCGACAGGTTATGTTATCTCTTACGCCCGCCATACTGAACTCTCCAGTTATGAGGAACAAGTGGAGCAACGGTGGACTCAACGCGGGAACGCGTATTATTGGAGCACCGACCATAATGATTATTACCTACGTCCCTACATTCCCATTGAGAGTCCCTGGGCAATACCCCAGTGGGACTGGTATGGAAGTGACTCTACGCAGGTGCAGTCCTATGTCCTGCTCCTGAACACCAATCAAGAGGCACCGGAAATCTCTTCGTTGCCGGACATCCACTACTGCGCCATCCGCTGCGTGAAGAACTGACCGGTTATCGGCACGGAGATTGATAGCAGTTTGCGGAAACCTTTCGCGGAAAACGCGGAAACGAATGCGGAAATGGCGAACTACGCGGGCTTCCAGTCCGTCAAGAACGCCTATACCACGGCTTTGCGTGGTCAAAACGACAAAACTGACTACACGGGCAACATGGACAACATTAATTCGCCCAATCCGCCCAATTCGCCGACAACCTCGCCGATAACTATGCCGAAAATGACGGTTAGGAGTATTTCCGCCGCAGCAGATCGCAGAATGACAGGTACGCGTCGGATTTGGAATCCCAGAAGTACTTCTTCTTCAATTCGTCGAGGCAGTTGAAGGCCTCCTCCATGTTCTGGCACTCGTTGAGTTGGCGGATGGCCGCGCTGAAATCCTCGCCGCGGTTATGGAACAACTCCTTGATATAGATGAATTTGTCGTTGATGGAGATGGCTTTCGTCAAATCGCCGACCTTGGCACGCTGGTATTGGCTGCTGATGGAGTGGTCCTCGCGCCGCTCGTTGAAAAGATCGTTGAGTGAACGTTGCGGCGGCCGCTGTAGCGGTGACTCTTGCTTCGGTTCGGGTTGACTGACCTCCTGCTTCGGTTCGGACTTTTTCTTAGCGGGTTTCGGGGCCTCCACAACAGGTTGCTCGGGCTTGGTCTTCGGCGGAATGAACTGCAGGATGTCGTCTTCGGCATGGATCGGCTCCTCCTCTTTGGCGGGTTCTTCTTCGGCCGGCTTCTCTTCGGAAGTCTCTTTCACTTCGATGACAAGTTCTGGCTCCTCTTCCACAACCGGTTCGGCCTCTTGGACGGGCTGTTCGGGTTGCGCGGAGATTTCAAAATCGGGTTCAATGAACAACTCGTCGGCATTGTCGGTCAGCGGGGCGTTTTCCGCAACAGTCGGCTCTTTTTCCTCGATATGGGCGAAAATGTCGGGCTCGGGTTCATTGGTTTTGGTCGTTTCGGGCTCTGGCTCTGGGGTTACGGGCTGCTCCTGCGCCTCGTTAATCTCTTCCGCAATAGTCTTAAGATCCTCTTCCACAGCGCCATAGCTCTCATGTTCGGTGTCGAAGAAGAGATCCACATCCTCCTCTAGGGCCTTGGCGGGCGTGAACTGTTTTTTCGGCTCGGGTGCGGCCTCAACGGACTGTGGCTCAGGCTTCGCGGCCTCGTATTCCTCCGTTTCCATGGCCGCGACTTTCACATACAGTTTCCGCAGCTTCTCCAACAGGATTTCTTTCTCAATGAAAGCCAGTTTGGTTTCTTTTTCATTGTCGGACAGCCAATTATCCAACAATTCCGACATTTTTCGATACTCGTCGTTCATTTTTTTGAAATTTCTATATTAGGTTAACGGTTTTTATTTTACTTTTGCACTTCAAAAAACGGGCAAAAATACGAAATTTATCATATTGGAAAATAATGTTTTTAGAAAATAAAGCGAGCAGAAATCATAAGAAAGGCTGGATAGAGGTGATTTGCGGATCGATGTTCTCCGGCAAGACGGAGGAACTCTTGCGCCGTATCCGACGTGCGGAGTTCGCCAACCAGAAAATCGAGCTCTTCAAGCCGGCCATCGACACACGCTATGACGAGACCGAGGTGGTGTCGCACAATGAGAATTCCCGCATCTCCACGCCGGTCAACAGCTCCTCCGAAATCCTGCTCTATATCAATATGACGGAAGTGCAGGTGGTGGCCATCGACGAGATACAGTTCTTCGACGAGGGTATTGTGGAGGTCTGCAACCAGCTTGCCAATGCAGGTATCCGTGTGATAGTCAGCGGGTTGGATATGGACTACAAAGGACTTCCGTTCGGCCCGATGCCGAAACTCATGGCCGTGGCGGAATATGTCAGCAAGCAACATGCCATCTGCACGCGCTGCGGCGACCTCGCCCATTTTTCCTACCGTATCGTGCCCAACGAAAAACAGGTCCTCCTCGGCGAAAAAGACGCCTACGAACCCCTCTGTCGCCACTGTTACAACGAAGCAATGAATAATTAAAATACTTCCAAAAAGGGCTGAAAGCCCGACGTATGTCAGCCCAGGGTGAGCGAAGCGAGCCCTGGGGTAGAGAAAGCCCGACGTATGTCAGCCCAGGGTGAACGCAGTGAGCCCTGGGAAAATTAGGCAGCCACCCGTTTCAAATCGCAAACGGCAATCACCGCCATGGCCGCCCAGACAAGAACCGAGAGTTTGTCGGTATCCAGGAAGTTGTTCAGAAAGCCGTGGATATAGTAGCTCACCAAGGCTAACGTCATACACAACGAAATGATTTTCAAGGTTTTATTGTCGGCACGGATATAAGTTCGGATGCCGCAGATGAGGAATGTGACGACTATGGCAATCACGGTGAACATGCCGGGGAAGCCCGTTTCGGCGCACGGCCCGATGTATTCGCTGTGGGCATTGCCGCCGTCACCGAAGTCGGTGGAGATGAGGGTGCGGTAGTAACCCTGCTGGAAGGGGGCGTACTCGAATTGGTAAGTGCCAGGACCCCAGCCGAATACGGGCCGCTCCTTAATCATCCCGAAGGCTGCCGTCCACCGGTTGATGCGCTCCATGTTGGAGGCGTCGGTGCTGATGTTCGACATCGACTGGATATGCTCCACAAAGTCGCCCGAAGATTCCTGGCTATTGCGGCTCATCTTGTAGAGAATGTCGTCGGCGTAGAAGAAGAGCAACAATCCGATGACAAGCCCGCCGCTGACAATCCACGACAGTTTGATACGGAGTTTGAGGATGACCAGCACGCCGATAGCCACCACAAGGCTGAGCCAGGCGGCGCGGCTGAACGAGAGGTAGAAGCCCATTAGCAGAATCAGCGAGGTGACGATGTAGAAAATCCGTTGCGGCCACTGGTTGCCGGGCAGGAAGATAAACCCGACGCTGATGGGCAGCATGAAGGCCAACGCCGCGCCGTAGGCGGTGTGGTCGTTGTAAAACGGCGACATCACATAGTGCGCGTAGTGCTCGTCGAAACCGCTCAGCGCGTGCATATAGGTGACAATGAGCACGAGAATGGACAGCCCTGCCGCGTAGCAGTTGAAGTACCGCACGGCGTTTTTCATGTCGTCGTCCACCATCTGCATGAAAAACCAGTAGCACGACGTGATAAACCAGATTTTCGAGGCGAAAAACTTGATGGAGATGACCGGACGAACACTTGTCAGGCAGGTGATGAGCATCCAGCCGAGATAGACTAAGATGGCAATGGAAATCGGATGTTTCAGGAACTTACGGTCGATGCGCAGGTCGTAGAGGATGCGAGCCAGGAAAATCATGGTCACTAAAATCATCAGGGCCTCGGAGGGCAGCGAAAGTCCCAAATGGATGTTCTTGCTGCTGATAATGATGGAGAACGGGGTACTGAAGGCGATGAGGTACATGGCCCAGTCGGTGTGGAAAAAGACCACATACAAACCCACCACGGCTACCGTAATCAGTTGAATGGCAGGAAATTCCCTGATTATGGCGTAGCCGTTGGCCACCACAAGCGCCATCGTGAGCAGGAAGAAGAGAACCTGTCGTTTAGTTATCTTGCGGAGCTCCGTCTGAATCTTTTCTAACAGGCTGGTTTTCAACTCTCTCAATCATTAAAAGCACAATCATCGTGAGGATGAAGGCGCACAGGGTGGAGATGATGACGATGAGCGATTTCTTGGGATAGAACTTCTTGTCGGCAGGGAACGGTTCGTCGATGACAAACTTCACGGGCATGATGGTGGTCATGTCCATCTTGGCGTCCAGCATTTTCTCCTTGCAGAGGGCGTGATACTTGCTGAAGTTGTAACTCATTTCCTGGTAAGCGGTGAGTTTTGCGCCGTATTTTGCAATGGTATCTTGCTCTCTCTGAATACGTTGCATGGCAGCTGCATTGCCTTGCGCAGCGGCGATGGCATACTGCTGGGTGAGTCGCTCGCTCTGTCCCTTCACGTCGAAAACGCCGTGGCTCATGATTTCCCGGATGGAATCGTTGGTGGCGGCAATCTCCTTGTCCACAGAGTCGAGCTGGTTCTCCAGGATGGTGTAGGCGGCCAGCGCACGTTCGTATTCCACGTGGTTTTTGATGGTGTCGAGCCACCGGATCACATCCAACGTCATATTGTAGGCGCGTTGCGGGTCCCAGTCGCTCACCGACACCTGAATGGCGCCGTATTCCGTGCGCTTGATGGTCATGTTGTTGGTCAGGTTCTTGTAAAGTTTCGTCCTGCCGCCCTTTTTGTTGAGGTCAATATTGTAGTACTCAGCCAGTTTGTACTTCTCCACCAACGAATCCTTGATGGCCACGGAGTTGAGGAACGGAAGCATCTGCTCGGTCTCATCAACGGTGGCTAATGCCTTGATTTCCAAGCGTTCGTTGTAGTTTTGCTCGTTCAACAGGATTTTGGATACGGAGCTGGTGCGCGGGGCGTAAAGAAGCGCGGTGGATTTGAAACGCGGCCGTACCAAAAAAGAGCAGACGGCCGATACCACAAACGCGGCCGCGCACACGATAAGCAGCCACTTCCGCCATTTCCACATAAACTGTAACAAGCTGAAAGCGTTGTACTTGTTCTGATTTTCCATTCGCAAAGTATTTGGTTTTGATAATGAATGCTGATTGAAAGGTTTGCGCTAATAGAGCAGGCCGAGTTCCATTTTGGCGGCCTCGGTCATGCGGTCCATCGTCCAAGGCGGGTCGAAGGTGACATCCACGACCACTTTGTTCACGCCTGGAATCATCTGCACGCGGGTCTGCACTTCCATGGGAAGGCTTTCCGCCACCGGACAGTTGGGCGCGGTCAGTGTCATCAGGATATAGACGTCGTTGTTGTCATTGACTTCAAGTTTGTAGATAAATCCTAATTCCCAGATATTTACGGGAATTTCTGGATCATAAATGGAGTTGAGTACCTCAATAACTTGGGCTTTCATAAACGTTTTTTTGATTCCTTATTTTTTGCAAAAATAACATTTTTTAACGTTGATTCCACTCTTTTAGTGTATTTTTTTCAACCGCAACAGTTTTTTTTCTCACGCGAGAAATTTGCCTCTGCAGATTAAATTTCCGGGAGGTTGTGGCATCTAACTGTAAAATTTGTATTTTTGCACAAAATATCCGAAACAATGAAGAAAGTCATCTATTTCAGCGCGATTGTATGTCTGTTTTTCGGTTGCCAGGCACAGAAAAAGCTGGTTGCCGTCGACAAGGAGACTAACGAAGTGGAGCTCAAGGTGGGGCAATCCTGCGAGATTGAGTTCATCACCAATGCGTCGACAGGCTTCTGGTGGCAACTGGTCAACGAGAACGAGATTGACGTGGTGAAGAGTGTCGGCGACCGTTACACGAGCAATGCGCCGAAAGGCATGGTGGGAGCCTCCAGCCACCGTTTCTGGAAATTCGAGGCGGTTAAGAAAGGTACGCAAACGCTGCATTTCGTTTATGCCCGCGATAACGTCAACCAGCCGGCGCGTACCCGTGATGTCACGATAACCGTCAAGTAGATGGCAACCCTCAGGGTGGCGATTCCCGCGATGGACGAGGAGAAATCCTTGCCTGTCACGTTGGATGCGCTCGCCCATCAGGATAATTTTCCTCCTTTCGAAGTCTATGTCTGTGTGAACCAGCCGGATAGCTATTGGAGCAATCCGGACAGGCTTCCGATATGCCATCGGAATCAGCGGACACTCGCATTTCTTCGGAATTATGACTTTTTAACATTGCATGTCATCGACCGTTCTTCTCCAGGCTGCGGCTGGCCGGAAAAGAAGAAAGGGGTCGGTTTTGCCCGTAAGGTTTTGTTTCAACAGATTTTAGACGATTCCGATGCGGAAGACATCATCGTCAGCTTGGATGCGGACACGTACGTGAAGCCTGGCTATCTGCGTGCCATTGCGGACAATTTCGCCCACAATCCGAGTCTGAATGCGGTGGCCGTCCCCTATTACCATCCGCTGGATCCTGACGATGAGGTACAAGGCCGCGCTATGCTCCGTTACGAGTTGTATATGCGTAACTATGCCATCAACTTGCTGAAAATCAACAGTCCGTATGGATTTACGGCGTTAGGCTCAGCCGTCGCGATGCGGGCGCGAGCATTGCACAAGATCGGGAACATCACCCCGTTGCAAAGCGGCGAGGACTTCTATCTCGTCCAGAAATTCTGCAAAATGGGTGGATTAAGTCTTTTTAACACGGAATGTGTCTATCCTGCCGGCCGCTACTCCGACCGCGTGCCGTTCGGGACAGGACCGGCGATGCAGCGCGGCGCGGAAGGGATTTGGGACAGCTACCCCATCTATTCCCATCGCTGTTTCGAACCGATTCAGGAGGCTTACCATTCGCTCCAAGCCCTCTACAAAAATCGTATCTCTGTGACAGACAACGAGTTCCTTGCGTTTTTACAAAAGGATAACGACAAGACGGATATTTGGATGGATATACGGCGCAACGTGGCCGATTTTGACCATTTTGTCAAAGCGTTCCATCAGAAGGCTGACGGGTTGCGGATTTTGCAGTTTGTCCGTACAAAGCACAGACAACAACCTATCGATGAGGTTATTGCATTGTACGAGAATATGCAGTGCTGGTTGCCGGAGACCTGTCCGTCGTGGTTCTCCAAAACCCGGCCGTTCGCGGACTATCCGATAGTGCAAGTGGATGAGCTCCGTCGTTTGCTTTTCGAAGCGGAAAATGAGTTGAGAAAAGAGTACTATTCTGCTTAAAGCATACGGAAGCGTAGATTGCCTATGACAATAAAATTACATATTCAACATAGTTTTCTGTCAGATTTGATACAAAAGTGGATTTTTCACACGAATTATTGCCGTTTTTGTTGCAAAAGTAGCATCTTGTAATTTTTGTAGGCTTTTTGGCTGTTTTTGATGTTTGTTCCGGTTGATTCTATAGCCAATCGGGGTCAAACGTCACTTTTTCTATTTTTAAATCACTGAGCATGAATGTTTTTTATAATTTTACACATAATTACAAATCTACTATGGCATCAAACAAAAATCTTGAAGTGGTCATCTTGAGTAAAGAAGAGTCTAAAGTAACCGCGTTAAAAGACTTGTTATCAAACTTTTACTCATTGAACATCGCGCTGGTCTGCCACCATACGGCGGAGGCCATCGAGTATCTGAACAACCATCGTTCCACGATTTTCTTCGTGGATGTGGACTTTGCGGACATCCTCCATGATGTCAGAAAACCGCCCTTTATAGTGGGACTTTGCGACAAAGTTAACACGAAAAGGGTGAAACAGTTCCTCAAAATGGGCTTTTTCGAAATCTTTTATACACCTTATTCGGAAAAAGATTTGAACAGCATTATGGGGAAGATTCTGAACATCTACGGAACCTACAACAAACTGGATCAACGCATTTTGCAGAAAGTCGAGGAGGATAGGGTGTCGTACAACGCGAACGAGCGTCACACAAAGTCGGTGTTCATCCTCGGCACCCGTAATGAGCAATCCACCCGCATAGTTTTCGATAAAGTCTTGTATATCAAGAAAATTGGAAACCAAGTGTGTGTCTGTTTTGAGGACGGCGCAAAGAAGTACTTCCGCAGCAACTTGAAAATGTTCCAATCCAAGTTCCCGAAATCTAAATTCCAGAAAATCAACCGTTCTGTGGTAGTGAACATGGACAAGGTGTCGGGCGTGATAAAGAACAAGGTGCTGATTGCCGGTAACGCCAACTTTGAGTTGTCACGGTCGTTCAAAAAGGATTTTAGGGAGAGGTTGTCACGATAAGAGACATATAATCAATAGGATAATCATCCCATAGAATCGCTTTGGCGGTTTTTGTGAAGGGTTTTGTCGGGAGGTTTTTTCCCGGCAAGGGGGTTTGTTGTGCATTTTGTGTACCTTTGCCGCTCAAAATCAAAGTGTTGGATATGAAAAAATTTTTATACCTCATTTTCCTGTTTTACATTGTAAATCAAGGTGTTGCACAACAAGACTTCCGAAACCCGAAACTTCCGATTGACGAGCGGGTGCAATTGCTTATGAACCAGCTTACCTTGGAGGAGAAGTTGGGAATGATGGAGCACCATAATCCGGCTATCGAACGGTTGGGCATTCCGGCTTACAGCTGGTGGAACGAGGCGCTGCACGGGGTGGCCCGCGACGGCTACGCGACCGTCTATCCGATGCCCACCGCACTGGCCGCCACCTTCGATGACAAGGCTGTGCAGGAAATGTTTGGCATGGTTGCCGACGAGGCGCGGCTGAAATTCAACCGCAACCAGCGGGCGGGTCGCTACGACGACTACACCGGCGTCAGCTTTTTCACTCCGAATATCAACATTTTTCGCGACCCGCGCTGGGGCAGGGGTATGGAGACTTATGGCGAGGATCCCTACCTCACCGCACGCATGGGCATGGCTTGCGTGAAAGGATTGCAGCAGCAGGTTGACGGTCGCTACAAAGCCCTCGCCTGCATCAAGCATTTTGCCGTCCACAGCGGTCCCGAGGCTGACCGCCATTCGTTCGATGCCACCGTCAGCGGACGCGCCTTTTGGACTACCTATCTTCCTGCGTTCAAGTACATTGTCGAGCACACCGACGTAGGCATGGTGATGTGTGGCTATAACCGGCTCAACGGTGTGCCGTGCTGTACCAACGAAGATTTGTTGGTGAACATTCTCCGCAACCAGTGGGGTTATGACCGGCTGTTCGTCACCGACTGCTGGGCGCTGAACGACTGCTGGGAGCGCGACACGGTGATTCCGCGCCATGAGACGCACGCCACCGCTGCCGATGCGGCTGCCGCCGCGTTCGGTTCTGTCATCGACTTGGAATGCGGCAGCGGCCTCTCCGCACTGAAAGAGGCTGTGGAGAAAGGAATGCTCCCGATGGATGTGATTGACGCTCACGTGTTTAAGGTGTTGAAAGCCCGTTTCGAACTGGGCCTGTTCGATCCGGAACCGCCTTTTACAACAATCCCTGACACCGTCGCATTTGAAAAGAAAGCGCTCGAAATGGCGCAAAAGAGCATCGTTTTGCTGCAAAACAAGGAAAACATTCTGCCGTTGGAGCCTGGAAAGTACAAAAGTATCGCGATTTTGGGTCCCAACGCGGCTGATGACGTGATGCTGTGCGGCAACTATAACGGCACACCACGTCACGCGGTCACGATTTACGAAGGTATCCGGAATTATATCAGCAAGTTTCCGAAAGAGCAGCGGCCACGCCTCTATTTCGACACCGCCTGTCACCACGTAGACGGAAAATACCGTCTTCCGAAAAACTTTGACAAAAAGATTGCCCAGTGCGACCTTGTGATTTTCGTCGGCGGGCTCTCCCCCGAACTGGAGGGCGAGGAGTTGAAGGTGGAGTTGGACGGATTCCATGGCGGTGACAGAACCTCCATCGACCTGCCGCGCATCCAGGAGGGCATGTTGATGAAACTCAAGAAGATGGGAAAACCTGTCGTGTTTGTGCTCTGCTCCGGCGGTGCGGTGGCCTTGGATTGGGAGGATGAGAATTTGGATGCGGTTTTGGCAGCTTGGTACGGTGGCCAGTCGGCGGGTACGGCTTTGGCGGATGTGCTTTTCGGCAAGGTAAATCCCAGCGGCAAGCTTCCCGTAACATTCTACAGTACAAAGAATTATCTTCCGCCGTTCGACAGCTACGAAATGGAGCACCGCACTTATCGATTCATGACGGAAGAACCGCTTTACCCGTTCGGTTACGGTCTGAGCTACACGAAATTCGAGTATGGTGGCATCAAATACGACCCGGTCACGAATACCGTTGTCTGTAAAGTTCGCAACGTGGGCGGAAAGGATGGCGAGGAGGTGGCGCAACTGTATCTGACCAACCAAGGGGATGGACGGAGTCCGCTGAAAACGTTGGTCGGATTCGAGCGTGTGTTCATCCCGGCCGGTGAAACCGCCACGGTGACGTTCACCATCGACGAGGATTTCTTCTTGACGTATGTGGATGGAAAACAACATTTTGAATCCCATCCCGGCACGTTTATGCTGCAATGTGGAGACCAAAAAATCGAAATCCGGCGATAATCCCTCGTTGTGAGACGCAAAATTTTGCGTCTCTACACAGGGTTCATTCGTTTTATATGTGTATCTGTAAATTGTGTACCTTTGCGCCTTCAAAAAACAAGGATAATATGAGTGTGAAACCGATTATTGCGCCGTCGTTGCTGTCGGCGGATTTCAACCGATTGGGTGAGGAAATTGCGATGCTGAACCGTTCGGAGGCCGACTGGATTCATTTGGACGTGATGGACGGCGTTTTTGTGCCGAACATCTCGTTCGGGATGCCCGTCATCAAGGCTGTCAGGAAACTGGCGCAGAAGCCGTTGGACACCCACCTGATGATTGTGCAGCCGGAACGTTATATCCACACGTTCAAGGAGATAGGCTGTGATTTGCTGACAGTGCATTGGGAGGCTTGCACGCATTTGCACCGCACCATCTACCAGATTAAGGAAGAGGATATGCTGGCGGGCGTGGCTTTGAATCCGCATACGCCGGTTGCCGGCCTTGAAGATGTCATCCAAGATCTTGATTTGGTGCTGATTATGTCCGTAAATCCCGGCTTCGGCGGGCAGAAGTTCATCCAACGTTCGCTGCATCGTATCGCTGAGTTGCGCGCGATGATCAAACGCAACAAATCGAATGCGCTCATCGAGGTGGATGGTGGCGTGAATGCCGACAACATCGTGGACATCATCAACGCCGGGGCCGACGCCGTGGTGGCTGGCAACGCCGTCTTCAAAGCGGACAGTCCCGAAGAGATGATACATCAGTTAAAAATCTCCGAATAGAAAGTAATCAAATAAACCCCAATACTTATGGAAGAAAAGAAAAGAAGCACCGCTTATTGCATGTTCGTTATCGGATCGCTGTTTTTTGTGTTCGGTTTCGTGACATGGTTGAACAATATCCTGATTCCGTACATGCGCACGTCCTGTGAACTGACCACGCAAGTGCAGGGCTACTTGGTGACGTTTGCCTTCTACATCGCCTACTTTGTGATGTCGATTCCATCGTCGTTTGTACTGAAGAAAACCGGCTACAGCAACGGCATGGCCTTGGGCTTGGTCGTCATGGCCATCGGCTGCATGATGTTCATCCCGGGCGCGAAGATGCGCAGCTACCCGATGTTCCTGTTGGGACTGTTCTTGCAGGGCAGTGGACTTTCGCTGTTGCAGACCGCCAGCAATCCTTACGTCACGGTCATCGGTCCGATTGAGTCTGCGGCGCGGCGCATGAGCATCATGGGCATCTGCAACAAGGTGGCTGGCATGATCGGCATCCTCGTGCTCTACAACGCCCTCTTCAGCGGCAAGGAACACCTCTTCGAAAGCATCAAGGAGATGGCCCCCGGTCCCGAAAAAGAGGCTATGTTGCAGCAACTTTCCAACGGCGTCATTGTGCCTTACCTCATTATGACCGCCGTGCTGATTGCATTAGTGCTTTTCATCAAGACCGCACATCTGCCCGACATCATCGAGGAGGAGAAGAAAATCGCCGGACAGAAGACCAGCATCTTCAGTTTCCCGTATATGTGGCTCGGCGTTTTGGCCATTTTCTTCTACGTGGGGGCTGAGGTTATCGCCATCGACACGCTGATTCCCTACGGCGACTACTACGGTATTCCCACGCAGGTTTCCCACTATTTCGGGGTCTATGCGTTGATTGCCCTCTTGGTGGGTTATGTCTGCGGCATCCTGTTTGTGCCGAAGGTGATTTCGCAACGCCAGGCGTTGATTATCCAGCTGATGCTTTCTGTTGTGCTGGTTATCGTGGCCTTGTGTACCACGGGCATTGTCTCCATTATCGCGATTATCTGCCTGAGCTTCGCGCACGCCATTATGTGGCCCGCCATCTGGCCGCTGGCCATCCGTGATTTAGGCGACCACACCGAGTTCGCCTCCGCGCTGATGGTGATGGCCATCGTGGGCGGTGCTGTCATGCCGCTGATTTACGGCCGCATTGCAGACGCCGTGAATCCGCATTCCGCCTATGCGCTGCTCTTCGTCAGCTACGCCTACATCCTGTTCTTCGCGACGGTGGGGTATAAAATCGAAAAGAAATAAAAATTCAATAAGGGCTGAAAGCCTGACGTATGTCAGCCTAGGGTGAGCGTAGCGAGCCTTGGGTTTGGAAATAAACAACGTATTTAGCCCAGGGTAAGTGAAAGCGAGCCCTGGGTTTTATGGTAACAAAATGGAAGAAAGTTACGATAGGATACGCATTATTGCTCGCGCCCGCAGCGAGTTCCCCTCGAAATTCGGGATTCCTCGGCAAAGCGGGTTAGTGCCGTCGTTGCGCACGCGCATCGTGTTCGAGCCCGAATACCGCAATGCGGAGGCGTTGCGCGGCATTGGGGAATTCTCCCATCTGTGGCTGATTTGGGGATTCTCGGAGGTGCAACAGGAGGGATGGTCGCCTACGGTGCGGCCCCCGCGTTTGGGCGGCAACCGGCGTATGGGTGTTTTCGCCACACGCTCGCCCTTCCGTCCCAATCCCATCGGACTCTCCTGCGTGGAACTTATCGAAGCTGACCTCAACCCCAAAAATCCGACCCTCCTCGTAGGCGGTGCCGATCTCATGGACGGCACCCCAATCTTCGACATCAAACCCTATCTGCTCACCACCGACTGTCACCCGGAAGCCACCAAAGGCTTCACCCAGGAGCATGAGGACTACCAGCTTGACGTGGAGATCCCCGAGCAGATAGTCAAGAAGTTGCCGGCAGAAAAAGTGACGAAATTGCGCGAAGTCCTTTCCCAAGACCCGCGCCCCGCCTACCACCACGACGAATCCCGCGTGTATGGTTTTCCGTTCGACGGGTACGAGGTGAAGTTTTCCGTAACGGAAAGAAAGGCTATTGTACAGTCTATCAGAAAAATGTAGAGACGCAAAATTTTGCGTCTCTACGAAATCCTTATATCAAAGTCACAAGTCTCAGGTCTTACGTCTCAAGTCTAAAACCTATTCACCCAGCCCGCCACCTCTGTTGCGGAGATGTTCTTCATGCACTTGAAGTGTTTGCGGGGGCACTTGGAGCTGCCGAACTTGGAGCAGGGGCGGCAACGAAGCGGGCAGACCTCGAAATTGCGGAACAAGTTGCGCTCGCCAGGCATATAGGGGTAGTAACCGTATTCGGGGATGGTGGAGCCGAAGATAGCCGCCGTGGGCTTGTGCAGCGCGGCGGAAATGTGCATCAATCCCGTGTCGCCAGTAATTACACAGTCAGCGTGTTGCAGGATGGCCGCCGACTGGTAAAGCGTGTATTTGCCGCAGCCGTTGGTGGCGCGCTCGCCAAGCTGGGCAACCACCTGCTCGCCCTCCTCGTAGACATCCTTGCCGCCCAACAGCATGATAGGCTTGTGCAGGATGCTGCCGATTTCCACCACTTTGCTGACCGGAATCCGCTTGGTGAAATGCTGTGCCGCCAAGACAACGGCCACAAAGCCGTCTTCGAACATCATTGGCAGATCGTCCTCGTCAAAACCTTGGTCTTCAGGGATGTAAAATTCCAAGCCTTTGTGGTCGTTGTGTACGTTCAATTCTCTCACGGCCTCGAAATAGCGCTCCACAATGTGGGTTTCGGGCATGCCGTTCATTTTGAGACGATAGCATATCCACTTCGAGAAGTTGTGCTTGTTGAACGTATAGGAAGGCACTTTCAGTTTGCGCACCACTTTGCGGGAACGCAGGGTCTTGTGGAGGTCTATGACGACGGAGAAATTCTCCTTTCGCAATTCCTCTATGGTCTGGTCCACATTATCGGGGTCGTAGGCATGCACCTTGTGGATGTGCGGGTTGTACTCGACCACAGGCACATAGTCCTTTCTTACCAAAAAATGCACTTCCGCCTCGGGCAGCTGTTCGTTCACTGCCCTCACGACTGGCGTGGTCAATACGATGTCTCCAATGGAACTGAGTCGGATGATTAAAATCTTCGGTTGCGACGGGGGTTGTTGTTCGTCCATAATGTGTTAAAAATGATTAATTTTCTTCCGATATGGTTTTATAATAATTGTCTACCGGGGTGGCGTATGTTTTCAGCAGGAGTTCAAGCATTTTTTCCTCTGAAACATCCGGCACCTGCGATTGCCTTTGCAAATACTGTTCGAAAGCGGTTTTCTCCGAATCCGTATAGTGCTCGCGATACGTCTCGTCATGATGCAGCATGTCGTGGGCGATGTAGTTCGTGGAATAGAGTGTGTAGTTCCGATATATCTGTTTGTCAATGAGTTTGCAGACCTCATTGATTATATCATTGTTGGAAAGTCCATCGGGAATCGTGTCCAATTCACGGTCGATGGGAGTGCCGATGGTGAGCGACATGTGTCCCTTCTGCCCGAAGATACCCTGTTTGATGCTGTTGAAATCCTCACCGGGCTGTTTTTGGTAGATTGTATGTTCGCTTATTGCCAACTCCCTGGCTTTCAGCTTGTCGCAAGGTTCATACTCGTAGGAGACGGTCACGGGGGTGATTTTCATCCGGCGGATGGTTTCCGTCAAATTCTTGTCATTGCCGAGGGTGATCATTTTCACGAGACCGTGCTTGGTAAAGTCGTTGCCGTCTTTGGTGCGCCCGTCCCGTTGGGCAATCCAAACGGATTCGTTCTCCTCAAACAGCGACTGTTGGATATAAGCGGCGAGTATGTGGGAATTCTCCAGTTTCTCGCGCATGGTGCCTGTCCTTTTCACCTTCACCATCTTGTTCAACTTGGCGATTTCATTCAGCACCGGGGTGGAATAGAGGTTGTCGCCCACCGCGATACGGGAGGTTTTGCGCTGCTCAATGAAGAAGTAATACTCTAACAAAGCCGGGTCGAACGTGATGTCGCGGTGGTTGCCGATGAACATGTAGGCTTTGTTTTCGTCGATGTTTTCGATGCCCGACAAGGTGGCCCCTTTGGAGGATTGGGCGATGAAGACATCCACAAACCGTTTGTCAAGGCTGCGTTGCGCTTCCTCAACTGTGTTAAAATTCCCTAAATCTTGCCGGAACTGACTGATGGGGTAATCGGGCAGGAACATGGCCATAGCCTCCTGAAAACCACGATATTCCAAGAGTCGGAAGTATGCCGCCTTGAATTCAAGATTGTTGTAAGGTCGTATGTCTTCAAAATCCATCTTCGTCATTCAAATCAGGCTGCAAAGATACGATTTTTTCTTAACCAAAAGGTCAATGACCAAGGTCAACGGTCAAAGTCAATGGTCAACGGTCAAAGTCAAAACTACCCCAGCATAATGTAAAGGTCGGGATATTGATGCGGCGACTCCTTTTTGTGGCGGGTGAGGGCGAAGGCCATCGTCAGCGTGCCGATACGCCCGCAGTACATGTTGACGGTGAGGATGAGCTTGGCCATCCAGTTCCAGTTGGCGCACTCGCCGGTGGAAAGCCCGCATGTGGTGAACGCCGAAGAGGTCTCAAACAGCGCATGCAACAGCTGCACGTCGGGCTCCACCACGGTAATCAGGAAGCAGGAGATAAGGATGAATCCCGCCGACAGCATCATAATAGTGGTTGCCCGCTCCACCAACGAAGGCGAAATGGACTTGTGGTCGAATTCGATGTCCTTGCGGCCTTTTACCGTGGCGATGACGGATTTGATGACGATGAACAGCGAGGTGGTCTTGATACCGCCACCCGTGGAACTCGGGGATCCGCCAATGAAGATTGCCACCAAAATCAAAATGATGGTGGAAACATGCATCGCGTTGAGATCCAAGACGTTGAATCCGGATGTGCGACATGTGACGATTTGGAAGACCGTGGTGAACATCTTGTTGCCTAAGCCTTCCACATCTTTCAGCGTGTTGTCATATTCCAGCAGGAAGAAAAGGACACTGCCTATGATAATGATGGCAAAAGTGACGTAAAGGACAATTTTGGTCTGCGGCATGAGCTTTTTCCAGCGGTATTTGTTGCGTTCGCGGATGTAGCGGTAGCTGAAAAAGTCGCGGATAGTGACAAACCCGATACCGCCGAGGAACACGAGCCCCATAATGACCACTTGCGGGAAATAACTTCCTGGCACTCCGAGATTTAGCAGACTGTCGTCAATAAGCACGAAACCGCCGTTGTTGAACGCCGACACGGTGTAGAATATCGAGAAAAAGATGTTCTGCTTGTCGGATAGGAAGAACCCTGTCGATTTCCAGTAAGTGAAAAGAAACGCCATGCCCGCCGCCTCGATGATGAAGGTGGTGAGCACGATGCTGCGCAACAGCCCCACTGAATCGGAAAGGCGGTCGGCGGACATCATGTCGCGGATCATGTACTGGTAACGCAACCCGACCATGGAACGCGACAGGAACGTGGAAAAGAACGTTGCGAACGAGAGGATGCTCATACCGCCGAGCTGAATCAGCACCAGGATGACCACTTGGCCCTTGAAAGTGAACGTCTCAGGTGTGCTTACGACCGAAAGTCCCGTGATACAGCTCGCGCTCGTGGCTGTGAACAGTGCGTCGATGAAGGAGATGCCGTGGTTGGTCATGCGCGGCATCTTCAGCAAAAGCGTGCCGATGGCGATGAGGAACAAGAACGATGCCACCATCAACACCGGCGGGCTCAGGTGGTAATTCCCCAAGGAGCTGCTCATCTTGGCTATCTCGATCAAGACGATAATCAAGAAGTAGAACTGTATGAATATCAAGTAGATATTCTCAAAATTTTGGGCATTGGCAATGTCAAAGTGAAAGATATTGACCGAGATAAATTGTATGATTAGCAGCAGGATGATGACGAACTCGATCCACGACTTTTTGATGTAGTCGCTGCGGTGCAGGTTGTAGAAGAGCAGGACAAAATATTTGACAACGTAAAAGGCGAGGCTGCCGTGGATAATAAACCGGATAATGTTTTTGGTTTGCGGGGTGATGTAAAGGCCGTGGTAGCAGAAAATGCACGCGATGGTCACGACGGAAATCACCAGACTGCAAATCTGAAGGGCCAGCTGGACGCGGTCCTTGTAATTCACAATGTGGATGCGGACCTTTCCGTTGTATTCGTCGTGATTCCCGAAAAGGCTCATTTACAGGTTGATTTTGATGAAGTTATCAATGTCGCGGTCTTTGCCGAAGAGCACGAAAACATCGTCTTTGCGGATGACGGTGGAGTTGTCGGGAACACCGATGATGTGCTGTTTCATCGTGAGTTCCTTGTTCTCAATCTCCTCGAAGTTGCGGCGGATGGTCACCAAGCTGAGGTGGTGGTTGTCGCGGAAGTTGATGTCGCCGAGGGTAAGTCCCTCCAACCGGTCGGGCGCGATGATGGAGGCGATGCGGTACTCGTCGGGCATCTGCAGATAGGACAGAATGTTGGGATTGCTCAGCCGCTCGGCCAGCATGGTGGCCAACTCCTCTTCGGGCGACAAGAACTCGGTGATGCCCATCTTTTCAAGAATGGTCTGTTGGTGCGCCCCTTTTGTTCGGCAGTATATCTTGTTGATGCCGAGATCGATAAGGTTTGAAATGCAAAGCAGTCGTTCCACGAAATCGTCCCCGATGGCCACAATCACGGCATCGAAATCCTTGATGTTCTCGTTGAGCAGCGCACGCTTGTCGGTGGCGTCGGTACAGACGGCGTAGGCCACATCGTCGCTGATGTTCTGCACTTTTTTCATGTCCTTGTCGATGACCAGCACCTCGAAACCCTTCTCCGAAAGTGCCAAACTGATGGCCTGACCGAACTGTCCCGCCCCGATGACGGCGAATTTTTTCTGTGCCATATATCCTATTTTATCCGTAACGTATTCATTAACAATATGAAAGCTGATTATTGCTCTTTGCTTTTCAACTTTCGGCGGCAAAGATACATTTTTTTAAACACGGTTGGAGAATCTCGAACTTTCCTAATAATTCTTAAAATGCCCAAATCAACGGGAGCATAATCGAAGAATTGTTATTTTTGCCGTTTGTTTTTATGAGACACCGATACCTTATATGGACGTTGCTGCTGATGGCGGGTATGTTGCACACTCAAGCGCAGACCGGCGGTCGTTACGTTTATAACTTCCTGAATCTCAACTACTCATCGAGAGTAATGGCCTTGGGCGGCAACCTGATTTCCGTGCGCGACGACAATCCCGCGCTCATCTTGATGAACCCGTCCTCCATCAGCGAGCGGCAGCATAATACGCTGTCCGTCAATTATACCGACTATTTTACCCACAGCAGTGCCATGTCGGCGGTCTATTCGCATACGTTCCCCAAGGCGGGCAGTTTCGCGATAGGCGTGCAGGCGTTGGCGTATGGGTCGTTCCGGGGGGCTGACGAGACCGGCATCGAGACAGGCCGTTTCAATGCCGGCGATTACGCGCTCGTCATCGGTTGGGGACGCGAGCTTTCCCCGCACTTTTCCGTCGGCGCGAACCTCAAAACCATCTTCAGCCACTACGGCCCCTACTTCTCTTCCGGCATGGCCGTGGATTTGGCCGGCAGCTACTTCAACGATGAAAATAACCTGTCACTCACACTGTTGGCGAAGAACATCGGGCTTCAACTCAGCGCCTACGCACCTGGCAATCGCGAAACGTTGCCCTTCGATCTGCAGTTTGCGCTGTCGCAGCGGCTGAAACATGTGCCCATCCGCTACCACATCACCCTCCACTCGCTCTATCGCTGGAACATGAACCACTACGGCTACGACAACCCCTTCATGGAGACCGACGCCATCACCGGCGAACTCCAATATCCTTCCAAAGTGGCGCAGTTTGCCGACAATTTCTTCCGCCATTTTGTCTTCGGAATCGAGATCGAACCCATCAAGTATTTCTCGATACAGGTGGCTTACAACCACAATATTCACCAGGAGATGAAGGTGCTGTCGCGCAAGTCGATGGCCGGTTTTTCCTACGGTTTCCAGCTGAATATCAAAGGTATACGGTTTGGTTTCTCCCGTCTGCACTATGCGGTCGGGGCCACGCCGAACTGCTTTGATTTTGCGTTCAACTTCGATGAACTGGCCAAAAATAGCAAGGAAAGAAAAACAAGAAAATTAGAACGAATCACCCCATAATATGAATATCCCCTTTTCACCGCCCCATATTGATGACGCCATTGTGAATGAAGTGGCTGCCGCATTGCGTTCCGGTTGGATTACCACCGGCCCGAGGACGAAGCTCTTTGAGCAACGAATTGCGGAATTTTGTGGTATTCAGCGCGTTGTGTGCGTCAATTCCGCTTCCGCCGGTCTGGAACTGGTGCTGCGCTGGTTCGGGATCGGACCGGGCGACGAGGTGATTGTCCCGGCTTACACCTATACTGCCACTGCCGAGGTGGTGCTCCACTGTGGGGCTCGCCTTGTGATGGTGGATGTGAATGACGACCTGCTCATGGATATGAAAAAGGTGCGCCAAGCCATTACGCCCCGTACGAAAGCCATCATTCCCGTGGATATTGTCGGACTGCCCTGCGATTATGACCAGCTGCTTGACATTGTGAACGATACGCAGGTAAAATCGCAATTTCAACCGGCCACGGAGGTGCAGCGGATGTTGGGTCGGATTTTGGTCATGCCCGATGCCGCGCATTCGTTAGGTGCCTGGTACAAAGGGAAAAGGGCGGGTGCATTAGCGGACATTACCGTTTTTTCCTTCCATGCCGTCAAGAACCTTACAACAGCCGAGGGCGGCGCCATCTGTCTGAACCTGCCCGAGCCTTTTGATATGGAAGCGGTGTACAAAGAGATGTGTGTCAGCTCGTTGCATGGGCAGTCGAAGGATGCGCTGGCCAAGACAAAAGCGGGCGGCTGGCGCTATGATGTCACTTCGGTCGGCTATAAGTGCAATATGACGGATGTGGCTGCGGCCATGGGATTGGTGGAATTGGCTCGCTACGACCAATTGATTCTGCCGCGCCGCAAGCAAATTTTCGACGCGTACAACCAGGCGTTCGGCAGCGATAACCGTTTTCGTGTGCCCACGTATGAGACGCTGGACAAACGGTCGTCATACCATGTGTTTACCTTACGGGTGAATGACGCTTCGGAGAAGCAACGCGACGAGATTATCTTCAAAATGGCTGAAAAAGGGGTGGCGGCAAATGTCCATTTTATTCCGCTGCCGCTTTTAACAGTGTATAAATCATTGGGTTATAAAATCGACAACTATCCGAATGCCTACCGCCAATTTGCGTGCGAAATCAGCCTGCCGGTCTATTTCGATCTGACCGACGAGCAAGTGGCGGAGGTCATCCGCGTCACGAAAGAGTCGGTTTCGGAGGTTTGTGGTTTATAAGTCGTACCACTCCGGGTGTGCGTGCGGCAGGTCCTCCAAGTTGAACTGCCCCTTGTGGTAACCTTGCAGCCCGTAGTACTGTTTCTGGATTTCCTGAATGTCCTTTTCGTAGTCGCCGGTGGGGTGGAAAATCGACATAATGCCGCAGGTGCGCGTGTTGTAGTCGATGAAGCCCAAACTGATGGGGACGCCGGCCTCCATCGCAATCTGGTAGAAGCCGCGTTTCCATTTGTCGGTGCGTTTTCGGGTGCCTTCCGGACAAATAATCAGCGTGATGCGTTCGCGCTCCTTGATAATGTTCGCCGCATAGCTCACAAAATTGCGAACACGTTTCCGGTCCACGGGAATGCCGCCCAACTTCTTAAGTATCAAGTTTAAGGGGAAAAAGAAAAACTCCTTTTTGATAATGGTGCTGGCGTGCAGGTCGTAGTATTTCATCGCGGAAAGGCCGATGATGAAGTCCATGGCGGAGGTGTGTGGCGCCATCATCAGCACGCTTTTAGGCAGTGTGCCGTTGGGGTCGGGGTAGTCGATGGGTTTTAGCCTGTAGATGTATTTGAAGAAAAAGGTACTGCTACTCATGATTCAAACTGTTGATTATAAATTGGTTGTCTTTGAAAACACCTTCGATTTTGCAGCCCATCCGGAGGGCGCGGTTGTCGGGCAGATGACCGGCGGGAATGTTGAAAATAACGGGGATGTCGAGGTCGCGGCAATAATCCGCCACAATCTCCTCGGCCGTTTTCCCGAACGGCACGGAGTTGTCGTGCATGTCGCTCAAATGTCCGACTAACAAGGCCTTGATGTTGGCAAGTTTCCCGCTGCGTTTGAGGTTGAGCACCATCCGGTCGATATGGTACAGATACTCGTCCAAATCCTCGATAAACAGCACCTTGCCGGAAGTGTCGATGTCGGAAGGGGAACCGATGAGGGAGTAGAGCATGGAGAGATTTCCGCCTGTTAAAATTCCTGAAAATTCCCTTGCACGCGTAAGCGGGTGCGGGGTTATTTCGTAGGACAGGTCTTTGCCGGTCAGGGCATCCAAAAACGACTGGCAGGCGGGGGATTGCCGGTTTTCTTCCGTCACGTTGATGGGCATGGTGGCGTGTAGTGTGGCAATTTGGTAGTTTTGCTGGATGTGGTTGTGGAAGACGGTGATGTCGCTGTAGCCGCAAATCCATTTCGGATGTTGCCGGAAGTGGGTGAAATCCAGCTGGTCGATAATGCGGCCGGATCCGTAACCTCCTCTCACACACCATATTGCCTTTATTTCATCGTTATTCAGCAGTTCTTGGAAATAGCTGGCCCGGTGTTCATTGCTGCCGGCAAACTGGTGGTCTTCGGCGAAAAGCCGGTCGTCATAAAAAACGTTAAAACCGACGCTTTTGAGCCATTTCTCCGAAGGGAGGATTTCAGCTTGTGAAATCTTGCGGGCGGGAGCGGCCAACGCGACAGTGTCACCGGGGGTGAGATAGGGCGGAATAATCATAGCACGATGTTGTTGTCAGCGAGAATCTGTGCGGTTAAATCCCGCAGTAATTGACGTTGTTTCAGATTGTTATAAAACCGCCGTTTATGTTCGATCGGCTTGCGGTTTTTGAAGATTTTTCCCGTCACATCCTTGTAGTTGGGGTCGATGGCCGCGGTCAGCATGTTGGCGGCACCCTGTTCGGGCGTGTTGATGAGCGGACGGAAAATCCAGTCGCAAAGCTTGTCCACCACGACGTTGTCCATCCGAATAATGCCGGTGTCGACAATGTTGGGGTCGGAGACGTTGAAGCAGATGCCTTCGTCCTTCCACGCTTCGGCGGCGTCGAGCATAAAGTAGTAGAGGGCGAGTTTGGAGCTGCCGTATGCGGTGAAACGGTTGTATTCGCGCTGCGTTTTCGGCTTGAACAGGTCGGGGGTGATTTTGCCGATGACGTAGGCCAGCGAAATCATGCTCACAATGCGGGTGCCGGGTCCCATTATGGGGTGCAGCAGGTTGGTTAACGTGTAGTGTCCCAAATAGTTGACCGCCATCGTGTATTCCACGTTATTGAGGCTGCTCTTCGCTTTGCTGGGCAGTGTGCCGGCGTTGTTGAGCAGGATTTGCAGCGATGGGAAGCGGCTTTTCACCTCGTCGGCGAAGCGGACGATGTCAGCCAGATTGCCGAGGTCCACCCGCATCAGATGGAAAGTTCCGCCGGATTCGCGTTGGATTTCCTCCATCACGGGGCGGGCGATGTCCGGGTCGATGCAGGCCATGACGACTTCGTAGCCGGCTTTGGCCAGCTCGCGCGTGTGGATGCGGCCCATACCGCCGTCAGCGCCCGTCACGAGCGCCACACCCTTGTAGGTTCCTTCAGCCATGTGTTAACGGTTTTTAACTTAGTCTTCCACACAGTAGATGGTATGGTGGACGATGGTGTTGGAGTCCATTTGGTAGGTCTCGTCTTTGTTGAACTCCTCGCAGGTGTTGCGCGTGAAGTTGTTCACCGTGTCCGTGGCGTTTTGGATAATGCTGTCGATTTGGGTGACGGGGTCGGTTTGGGTGATGACGTTGGTGGAGTAGCATCTGCACTCCTTCATCCCGCAGGAGGCCAAACCTAACAGGCAGGCCGTTAAGCTTATAAGGCCAATGGTTTTCTTCATTGTTTTTAACTTTTTTTAGGATTGTTGGGTGGCGTATGCCAGGGCATACAGTTTGATTTGCTTGATCATGGAGGCCAGACCGTTGGAGCGGGTGGGCGAGAGGTGGTTTTTCAGCCCGATGGCGTCGATGTAGGCGAGGTCGTTGTCGAGGATTTCCTGCGGGGTGTGGCCGGAGAGGACCCTGATCAGCAGGTTGACGATGCCTTTGGTGATGATGGCGTCGCTGTCGGCGGAGAAATAAAGTTTCCCGTCGCGCATGTCGGGGTGCAGCCACACCTGCGACTGGCATCCGCTGATGAGGAATTCCTCGGTCTTGAACTGCGGGTCAATCATCGGCAGATCCTTGCCCAACTCGATAATGTAATTGTACTTGTCCATCCAGTCGTCGAACATTTCGAACTCCTGAATGAGTTCCTCTTCGGTTTCTTTCATTGTGGCCATAATGACAATGCCTTAATTTTCAATACTTTACCTTGTCGTTAAAATCAGGGGCAAAAATATAATTTTTTGGGAAATATCCGCCGGTTCTCTTGTTGCCCTCATACATGACGAGACCCTCCTCCTGTAGTTTTTTCAGGTAACGGGTTACTGTACTCTTGGGCAGATGTGTGTTTCCCTGAATGTCCGTGATTTTGCATCCTGCGTTTGTTGAAATATACTGGAAAATGGCAAGGGCTTTCGGGTTCAGTTTCGCTGTAAGAGGTTCTGGTTGAGGATCCTCCGATACTGGTTTTTCCTGTTTCGGCTTGCTAAGAACGGCGTTGGCAATGGGTATCACCTCTGAACGGTAGGGCTTCCCAATTTTTAACCGGTAATTCTCGACATTTTCATCCGTAGAGAGGGTTATTTCGTCCTCTGTGCAACTTTTCAGGCAGGATTTGTTGACAATGACACTCTTTGAAACCTGCAGAAAGTCTTCTTCTCCCAACAATTGTAGAAGGTCCGCCAGTGTGCTCCGCCGTTCATACTTGTTTCCATCAGGCGTAAAAAAACGGTTGTAGTTTTGCAATTGTTGGACGTAGCAGATTCTGTCAGCGTCCAACAGGTAAGATGATTTGTCAGAGATAGATTGGACGAGCAACTGTCTCTTTAGCCGAAACAGCCTTCTGTCTTTGTCGAATATTCTGATTTTCAAATCATTATTGTATGCCAAAATAGTGACAATACTCATCAGTCCGCAGTTCCGGAGTAACAGATTCGTAATGAATGTTATTATTAGTTCAGATTGTTTGATGCCAGGTATCTCTATAAGTTTTATTTTATACGCTATTGTCATAAAGTACTCTACTGCTGTCAATATGATGATTTCCGTTGCGGTCAGCACGAAATAAAGAAAGGACCGTTTGTTGCTTTGGAATAGGGGATAAAGAACCCAGAAGTTGACTTCTGCGGCCACGATAATCAGCAGTGCCAGAAAACAGTCTGTTTCGAGTTTCACAGCAGGCCGTAGGAAGCTGTTGTGTACATAATACCAAAAGAACAAGATGGACAGCGCCAAGTGTCCGAAAAGAGTCCGTTGAAAACGCCAGTCTGTTTGCATGACAGTGGAATTGGTTTTTTCCGCAAAGATAGCATTTCCTGCGAAACAGAGGGTGTTATTATTCTCATTTCGTTCGAAGGAGGTCCTCTGAGAGGATTAAAAATTACACATAATAATGAAATATCTATAAAAACCGTGAGAATATTCTTTGAGAATGAAAGTCGGAGATTGTTGTTTAACAATCTTGTTGTCAATCTATTGCTTAATTCTCATTCAGATGGATTGTGTCACACCCGTTTTTTTTCATCGCAAAGTGACGAAATGAGCAGGAAGGCTGATTGGCGAATATGTCCAATGGGTAACTTTGTAGCATCAAAAAAAGTAGTTTTATCAAAAAATAGGATTATGAAAAAAATGTTTTTGTATTTGATTGTTGCAACGGCCATGCTAATGTGTCCGTCTTGCGAGAAAACGACCGACACTCAAGGGGAGGGCTATCTTTTGGATAACAAGGTAATTCCTTTGCCAACGGAAACAAAGGAGTCGGGTTATCTTCTCACTATTACGATAGGACACTTGAGAACCCACTGTGGAGGGAGTTGTATTTCCATAAACGGTAAACCATGTCATATTGATTGTATGGGTGACGGTCATATCTGCCTAAACTCAGCAGCCGTCTCCCTGAATCAGGTTGGAGCTGACCTTACCGCCACCACCACAGACACTTTCGGGTTGACCTCGGAGGACTTCTTCAATATGCCGGACCGTTCGCTGAGTTACACGGAGGAGAACAACAACGAGATTTTCCTGAACATCCCGGCACAGTTGGTCTTCCGCGACCCCGCCACGCAGCAGTTCACTTTCACGGGGTTGTTTTTCAGCGATGCAGCGGAGTATACAAATGATTAATAACGGTTTCTGGCCTGTTGATGCGCACGGCCATGCGTCTCTACGGAAAATAATTGTAATATGAAACGTAAAAATTGTCTGATAATCAGTTTTATTATAGGGATTGCTGTCGTTGCTCAAGCGCAAGTCCAGCATCCCGCTGCGTGGTTGCGTGCCGACAGTGCGGTCCTGGGCGCGTCATCTTGGGTTGACGTGTCCGGCAACGGATACAATGCCACGCCGTCTTCGGGAACCATGCCCTCCGCATTCTCCCGCATGAACTTCAACAAGTGTTTCGAGGTTGGCGGGGTGGAGACATTCACCCTGCCGTTAGGCATCAACGACTCCCGGCAGTCGGACGTGATTGTGGTGTATGAGACATACGACACCGCCAATGAGAACGCCCTGTGGCAGGTGCAGCTTGACACCGCCAAGCGCATCGGACAAACCACACAGCGCATCCTCAACGACAACGGACAAATCACCTACGACACGGCCAACCGTCTGAAGCCCGTCATCAACTACCTCGCGCAGTCGTGGCGGACACCCGAGGTGTGTGCCCCCACGCTCAGCCTCTGCACGGCGGATTCGTTGCCGCTGTACGGGCGCATCGCCGAGGCCATGTACTTCGACCACCGGATCAGCGACACCGCTGTCATCCAATGGATCAGCTATCTGGCTGTGAAATATGGCGTGACTCTCGCGCAGACCGACTATCTGGACAGCCGCCGCAACGTGATATGGGACTACACCGATTATCCTGACTACAGCACCTCCATCGCTGGTCTTGGCAGGGATGACTCGGTAGGGCTGAACCAAAAACAGACGTATTATGCAGACGGTCAGATAGTTTTCGGTATCAACCAGTTGGCACAAACCAACGAAGAGAATGCCTCCGCTATTGCCGACGGCGATTTCATCATCTTCGGCATGGACGGCATCCTGCCCGCCGTTTCTGAAATCTACACGCAGAGCGGCGAGACCTACGAGGTCATCGGGCGCAGTATGGTGCAGGTGACGGGCGGTGCCTACACCTACGGCACGTTCGTCCTTTTGGACACCGCCGCTGTGCAGGACAGCATCGCGCCTGTCCTCCTGATCGACCGCAGCGGCACGGGCGAGTTCCCCGCAGGGGAGACCGAACAAGTGCAGTCCACCGGCTTGGACAGCCTCGGACACTACATATACAATAATGTACATTGGGATACCGACCAAGGCGGGCGCGATTTCTTCTGCCTCGCCGTGACGATGCCGGACACCAAATCAATGCGCAATGGGCAATTGGAAATGGGTAATGAAAAAATCGCGAAAGACAGTTACGATTCGGAATCATCCTTCATTACCCATTCCAAATTACAAATTGAAAATTCCACATTGC
>JAFPVR010000069.1 GCA_017395245.1 Bacteroidales bacterium
CATCAACGACACCATCTTTAACGACTTCAACGCCGAGGAGTGCAACAGCTACACCTGGAACGATTCAACATACCATGTGTCAGGAGACTACGTGCAGACCTTTACCTCCTACAACAACTGCGACTCGGTCGTCACCCTCCACCTGACGCTGTACTACGACACCGCCACCGTCTGGAGCGACACCGCCTGCGAGACCTTCTCGTGGAACGACTCCGTTTACACCCAGTCCGGCGAATACATCCAACACTTCCAGACTATCCACGGCTGCGACTCTACCGTCACCCTTAACCTCACCATACTTCACGCCACTGCCTACACCGATGTCCACGACACCTGCGACACCTTCACTTGGATTGACGGTATTACTTACACCGAGAGTACCAACACCCCGACCTTTACACTGGTCAATGCCGTGGGATGCGACTCCGTGGTGACACTTAACTTGACTGTCAGACATTCAACCTATTACACGGACATCCATGACACCTGCGACAGCTTTACCTGGATTGACGGCGTTACTTATACAGAAAGTACCGACACCCCGACCTTCATCCTTCCCAACGCGGCAGGATGTGATTCCATCGTAACGCTTAATCTGACTATCAGACATTCAACCTACTACACTGATGTTCAAAATGTCTGCGACTCCATCACTTGGATTGACGGCGTTACTTACACCGAAAGTACCAACATTCCGACGTTCACGATCACCAATGCAGCAGGTTGCGACAGTATCGTCACGCTCAATCTTACCGTCAGACATTCAACCTCATACACCGATGTTCAGGATGTTTGTGATTCCCTTACCTGGATTGACGGCATCACCTACACAGAAAGCACCAACACCCCGATCTTCACGCTCGTGAATGCCGCCGGTTGCGACTCCGTAGTAACCCTTAATCTTACGGTCAGACACTCGACCTACTACACCGATGTTCATGACGTTTGTGATACCTTCACTTGGATTGACGGCATCACCTATACCGAGAGCAACCATACCGCAACTTATACACTTCCCAATGCCGTGGGATGCGACTCCGTGGTGACACTTAATCTTACGGTCAGACACTCAACGTATTACACAGACACTTATGATGTCTGCGATTCCCTCACTTGGATTGACGGCATTACTTACACTGAAAGCACGAACATCCCGACCTTCATTATCCCGAACGCGGTTGGCTGTGACTCTGTGGTAACACTCAATCTTACCGTTAGACATTCGACCTATTACACCGATATTCAAGATGTTTGCGATTCATTGACCTGGATTGATGGTATCACCTACACCGAAAGCACCACTACGCCAACCTTCATCATCCCCAACGCGGCAGGCTGCGACAGTATCGTAACGCTGAACCTGACCATACGACACTCAACGACTTACACAGATGTCCATGAGGTCTGCGACTCCCTAACCTGGATCGACGGCATCACTTACTACGAGAGCACCAATACCCCAACCTTTACTCTTGTCAATGCCGTCGGTTGCGACTCCCTCGTCACCCTCCACCTCACCGTCAATCACTCCGATACCACCCATTTCTCCGTCACGGAATGCGACAGCTATACGTGGAACAACGTAACCTATACGAACACAGGAATTTACACACAACCGTTCAATACGGTACATGGCTGCGACTCCACTGTGTTCCTGCACCTCACCATCTACTACAGCGTGGATACCTCCATGACGCTTGAGGTCTGCAACAGCTACACGTGGAATGACTCCGTTTACACGCAGTCAGGTACTTACGTACAACAGTTTCTAACCTCCCATAACTGCGACTCCACCGTCACCCTGCACCTCACCGTCTATCACGACACGGCCACCACATTCTATGCCGCTGCGTGCGACAGCTACGTTTGGAACGATTCAACCTACACACAATCTGGAGATTACACTCGAGACTTCCTGACCACACACGGTTGCGACTCCATCGTGACGATGCATCTCATTATCAGCCACAGCAGCAGTTCGGAATTCGCTGACTCCGGTTGCGAAAGCTACACTTGGAACAATCAGACCTACACGCAATCAGGAACTTACACGCAGACTTTCGCCAATGCCGTGGGTTGCGACTCCACAGTAACTTTGAACCTGACCATTTATAACCCCGTCCATACCGCTGTGACCCAACTCGCTTGCGAAACTTATACTTGGCATGGACAGACCTATACGCAGTCAGGCACCTACACTTACACGCATACGGATGCGCACGGCTGTACGCAGGTCGATACACTACATCTTGACATTGGTCATCCGAACCACACCGCTGTGACAGAGACCGCTTGCGAGACCTTCACTTGGAACGGTCAAACCTACACGCAATCAGGCAACTACACCTACTCGCATACGGATACGCACGGCTGTACGCAAGTCGATACACTGCATCTCACCGTCCACCACGCGGTACACGAGGCTACCACGGAGGTCGTTTGCGACAGCTACTCATGGAACGGACAAACGTACACGCAATCAGGCAACTACACCTACTCGCACACGGATGTAAACGGTTGTACGCAAGTCGATACGTTGCACCTGACCGTCCATTACAGCGCGAATACGGAAGAGGACCTCATCCTCTGCCGTGAGGAACTGCCCTACACGTGGAACGACACTGTCTTTGACATCGATGCTCCAACTTCCACCACCCTCGTCTTCCATTTCGCCACCGTGGAGGGCTGCGACAGCACCGTCACGCTCCATCTCACCGTCAACGACCCGGTTCACACAGCCGTTTCAGACTTTGCTTGCGACAACTACCATTGGAACGGACAAACGTACACGGAAACAGGAACTTACACCTTCTCACACGCCGATGAAAACGGATGTACGCAAGTGGATACGCTACACCTGACCTTCCTCGACACCACCATTCGGATTGTACCGCTCACGCACAACTTCTGCGATGCTGGAAGCCTGACACTCGAAGCCCAATGCGTTTTGGAAGACTACCTCTGGAGCACGGGCGAAACCTCGTCCATAATAACCGTCTATGACGAAGGCACCTACACGGTGACTGCATCGCAAGGCTCGTGCGAGGTGAGCACCTCTTACACGATTGTGCCGTGCGAGCAAACCCTCATCCTGCCCAATGCCTTCACACCCGACGGCGACGGTCTCAACGACGAATTCAGCATCCCCGATGCCTACTTCGACCAGATTGGTGACGCCGTGTTTGACATCCGCATCTACAACCGTTGGGGAGAGATCGTCTATCACGCCACCAGCAAATATTTCCGCTGGAACGGCGAGGTCAACGGCCAGGTCTACCACAACAATGTCTATAACTATGTGATTGAATACAACACCCCGGCGGGCTCCCCGCGCAAGGTCACCGGCAGCATCACGGTGTTGTAAGACGCATGACGTGGGACGTTTGGGAACCGAGCAGGTCAATCGTCTCCTGATTAAGACAAGTGGGGCTGTCACGGTGTGGCAGCCCCATATATCATTACTAATTTCTAATTACTAATTTCTAATTATTGATTCCCTTCCACAGCGGCAATCACCGCCTCCATGCGCTTGTGCGTCTCCTCCAAGCCGAGGATGCCGATCATGGTGAAAAGCTCGGGGCCACGGGCAGCTCCCACAAGCCCGATTCTCAGACTGTTGAGCACAGCCCCCATGTTCCATTCGTTGGCTTTGATATGCTCAATGACACGGTCTTGCGCCACTTGCGGGTCGAAGACTTCATCCTGATGCATCAGCTGGTCAATGACACGCAGCTTCTCGCCCGTGCCCTCTTTCCAACGCTTCTTCAAATCCTGTGCGCTGTATTCCGTCGGGGCGACGAAGAAGTAGCACGCCTGCTCCCAGAAATCGTTCAAGAAGTTGAGACGATCCTTGATCAGGTCGATAACTTTCAGAAGGTAATCTTCAGTGTAAGTAATACCTTTTTCATCCAGAATCTTGGCGAAATACGACATCAACTCCTGCGCGGATTTCATCTGGATGTACTCATGGTTGAACCATTTGGCCTTGTCCAACGAAAACTTTGCACCAGACTTGCTGATTTTCTCCAAGGAGAACAAATCCACCATCTCGTCGAGGGTGAAGATTTCCTGATCGGTGCCGGGGTTCCAGCCTAAGAGGGCCAGCATATTCACCACTGCGTCAGGTAAATAGCCGCTCTCGCGATAACCCGAGGAGATGTCGCCGCTCTTGGGATCGTGCCACTCCAACGGGAAGACGGGGAATCCGAGACGGTCACCGTCGCGCTTGCTGAGTTTGCCGTTGCCGTCAGGCTTGAGCAGCAGCGGCAGATGCGCGAACTGCGGGGCCTCCCAGCCGAAAGCCTTGTAGAGCATCACGTGCAGCGGGGCGGATGGCAGCCACTCCTCGCCGCGAATCACGTGCGTGATCTGCATCGTGTGGTCATCGACGATATTGGCCAAGTGGTAGGTCGGCATTCCATCGGACTTATACAACACCTTATCATCCAGTAAGTTGGAGTTGATTATCACCTCACCGCGAATTAGGTCGTGGACATGGATGTCGGTGTTTTCGGGGTATTTGAAGCGGACCACGTAGGGTTCGCCGGATTCTAAGCGCGCTTTCGTTTCTTCTGTGCTCAGGGT
The DNA here is from genome assembly GCA_017395245.1 of Bacteroidales bacterium. Lineage (GTDB taxonomy): Bacteria > Bacteroidota > Bacteroidia > Bacteroidales > WCHB1-69 > F23-D06. Next base: position 4,585 of record JAFPVR010000069.1, read on the forward strand.
CAGCGAGTTGACCATCGACATACGGGTGGAAGCGTCATACTGGAAGGTCTTCTTCTGTGATTCGGCCTCCTTGCGCTTGGCATCGAGTGCCTCTGGCGTGTCGAAGGCGTAGTAAGCCCAGCCGTCGCGCACCAACTGCTCGGCGTAGGGCTTGTACATCGGTTTGCGCTCCGACTGCTTATAGGGTCCGAACTCGCCGCCGATGCCGACGCCTTCGTCGAACTTCAGCCCCAACCATTGGAACGCTTCGATGATGTACTCCTCCGCACCCGGCACAAAGCGGGTCTGGTCGGTGTCCTCGATGCGCAGCAGGAAAGTGCCGCCGTGTTTCTTGGCAAACAGGTAGTTATACAATGCGGTGCGCACGCCGCCGATATGCAGCGGTCCCGTGGGGCTCGGCGCGAATCTGACTCTCGGTTTCAAATTATCCATCATAATGCATGTTTCAAAAAAGAAGCGCAAAAGTACGATTTTTTTAGGCACAAAAAACGCCCTTTTGACAATAAAACCACCGAAGAAAATGTTATCTTTGCAGCCAATTTTAAAATACCACCAAGATGAAACGGTTTTTGATTATATGGGCGATGTGGATTACCATCGCGGCGCTGGCAGCCGGCTGCGAAAAGGACATCATCACGCTGGTTGACCCGTCCGGCAGCAGCGACAGCGGTGACGACAATATCGACAACACCACTTTCGGCCTGACGGTCAGCGTGGTCTTCTCCACGAGCGGCAACGCCACCGTCAGCGGCACGGACGACAACTTCACGGTGACCGTGAACGGCAACGATGTCACCGTCGTCTATACGGGCGACACCACGGTGATGTACACGCTTTCGGGCACCACCAACGACGGCTTCTTCAAGCTGTACAGCAGCCGCAAGCAGGGCATCACGCTGAACGGGGTGAGCATCACGAACAAGAACGGCGCGGCCGTCAACGTGCAGGGTACCCAGTCCGAACCGAGCAAGGGGAAACGCACGTTCGTGGTGCTGAGCGGCACTAACACGCTCGCCGACGGCAGCTCCTACACCGACACGCCCTCCACCGAGGACGAGAAGGCCGCCTTCTTCAGCGAAGGGCAGCTCATCTTCAGCGGCGACGGCTCCCTCACCGTGACTTCCACGGGCAAGAGCGGCATCGCGTCCGACGACTACCTGCACTTCACGTCGGGGCCGTCGGTGACCGTGACCTCCACATCCGGGCACGGCCTTCGCGCGAACGACTACATCTACGTGGAGGGCGGCACCCTCGACGTGACCGCCTCCGCGAACATGAAAAAGGGCCTGAGCACCGACGGCTACGTCTATATCACGGGCGGCACGACCACCGTGAAGGTGACGGGCAGCGCAGCTTACGACAGCGAGGACAAGGAATACACCGGCACGGCGGGAATCAAGGCCGACACCTACTTCCGCATCGACGGCGGCACGCTCACCATCACCAACTCGGGCACGGGCGGCAAGGGCATCAGCGGCGACGGCGCGGGCTACTTCAACGGCGGCACGGTCAGCGTGACCACCACCGGCAGCAACTACACCACCGGCGACATCTCCTCCAAGGCCATCAAGTTCGACGGAGAGCTGGTCTTTGCCGGCAGCGACGTGACCGTCAGCTGCAGCGCACACGAGGGCATCGAGTCGAAAGGGGTCATCACCATCTCCGACGGCGTCGTTTACAGTTATTCCGCCAAGGACGACGCCATCAATTCCGCCGGCGACTTCACCATCAGCGGCGGCTATGTCTGCGGCCACTCCACCTCCAACGACGGTCTGGATGCCAACGGCAACTTCTACCTCAAGGGCGGTCTGGTCTATGCCATCGGCACCAGATCCCCGGAAGTGGCCGTCGATGCCAACACCGAGGGCGGCTACAAACTCTACGTGCAGGGCGGCACGATCATCGCTATCGGCGGCCTCGAAAACAACTCCTCGCTGACCCAGAGTTGCTATTCCGCATCCTCTTGGTCGAAGAACACCTGGTATGCATTGACCGTTGGATCAACCACTTACGCATTCAAGACCCCGTCGAGCGGCGGCACCCCGTTGGTGGTTTCCGGCGCCTCGACTCCCACGCTGCAGTCCGGCGTGACCGTGAGCGGCGGCACCTCCATCTTCAACGGGACCCTGACCATGGACGGTTCCGTGAGCGGCGGCTCCTCCGTTTCGTTAAGCTCCTACACCGGCGGGAACGGCGGCGGTGGCGGTCCCGGAGGTGGCGGCGGCCCCGGCGGATGGTAAAAAAGGCAATAGGCAATAGGCAACAGGCATAAGGCAACAGGCATAAGGCAATAGGCAACAGGCATAAGGCAATAGGCAATAGGCAACAGGCATAAGTCACAAGTCACAAGTCAAAATAATGAATATGAAACATTTCTGGATGATATTGATGAGCGTGTTGGTTGTGGGGTTCGCGAATGCACAGACGGATGTCGCGCTGGACCCGGAGTTCGGGGCGCGAGTGTCGGTCGGCCTTGACAAGAAAATCGTCAAGGGCTTCCACATCACCTTGAGTGAAGAGGTCCGCTTCGACAACAACTTCAAGAGTTTCGACCGTTTGCAGACGCAGTTGGGTTTCACCTACAAGGTGAATCCGTATTTGAAGTTCGGCCTCGGCTACATACTCAACGCCCCGTACAGTTCCACGAACAGCGCGTTCAAGAACCTGCGGCACCGGCTCTATTTCGACGTGAAGGGCACGGTGAAGGCAGGCAGCTGGGCTTTCTCGCTGAAGGAGCGTTTCCAGTGGACCTACCGCGCCGGGGACTTCAACGAGTACCAGTACCCACGCAACGCCCTGATGCTGAAGAGCCGGCTGATGGTGAAATACAACACCAGGGTCGCTTCGCCGTACCTCTATTTCGAGCTGCGCAACTTCCTGAACGCGCCGGTGATCCGCGCCAACTACGACGGCACGAACTACGTGAACGACGACGGCTCGCAGACCGGCGCGGCGGGATGGTTCCTGCACAGCTTCAAGGGCGGTTACATCAACCGTTACCGCACCTGCTTAGGCGTGGACATCAAGGTGAACAAGCATAACAAGCTGGACTTCTATTTCCTCGGGGATGTGGTCAGCGACAAGGTGGTGGATGCCAACGCCGAAGGCACGAAACTCAAGTCCTACACCAAGGAGCACGGCTTCGTGGGCAGCATCGGCGCGGAATACGTGTTCTCTTTCTAAAGGAGCCAACGCTTCCAAGCGTTGTATTCAGCGTGCAATCAATAATCTGAAGAAACTTGGATATATCGACCCCGAACACTCAAAGGTAAAAGGAGAATGGCAACTATTGAAGTGATGAATACCCTCCGCCTCAAATTACGCTTGTGCCCCCTTGTGTGCTCCCTTGCAGCACTGCTCCTCGCCGCCTGCGTTACGACCCAAAACACTACCCGAGTGGTTTCGCTGCACGAAGAGTATGACATCGTGATGGAGCATCCCTATCATCGCGACTGTCCGTACTATGGACTTTCGTCGCATTATTATGATGGCGGCTGTTTAGCGGCGGAAGGGGTGAAATGGACATCGCAGCAATACCTGAAGTACAATGTCTCGGATTCGGTTCTGCTGGACTCTGTATCGTTTATGGTGAGGCCGAACATCCGGATTGACGGTTACTGTTTCTTGGACAAGGACACCGTGCTGGTGGCCGCGAATCCCTCCTACGAGCGGGACCTGCATGACGGGATTCTCATCGTGGTGGACCGGAAACAGCGCATCATCGACTCCATCGGCTTATACGATTTGCCCGTGAAGACCAGCCTGCGACCCGACATCACCGACCCAGAACGGATGTTCGTCTCCTATTTCGTGTTCCCGTTGGTGTGCAAATACGACAAAATCGCGGTTCCGATGGTCCATTGGGGGCACTCATTCCCCGGGTTGGCCAACGACAGTGTGATTGGAATTATTGACCGCAAGACCAAACAGGTGAGCAAACTCCCTATCGCGCCTCCTACTGCTCCCGACGGGCATTATTGGGGCTACTTCTACAATTATCCCCGTGGACTAGCGGTGGAGGAGAACCTGTTTGTCTTCTTCGGCTCCTCCCCGAAAATGTACCGATACAACATGAAGACGGGGCATATTGACACCTGTTCCGTCCCGTTTGAGACCATCGATGACATCCAGCCCTACAAGGTCTCGGAAAGCAACCCGCAATTCGATCCCTACCGCTCTCAATTCGAGGAACTTTTCCACGACCCGCAGCATAAACGGTTTTATTGGACGGCAAAGGTCAATTGCGATACCGCCGACGGGCCATTCGCCACCCAATACGTGAACTATGTCTATTCTTTTGCGGTTTTGGATGAAAACATGCGCAAAATCGGCGAAGGTGTCTTGCCGGAGGGCTATTCCAACGAGATTATCCCTTACAAAGAGGGTTTTCTGTTGTTCAAACGGAATCAGCCGAAGCTCACCTACACCTACTTCACCTATTCCATCTCCAAAGAGAAAGGGGCCTCCCTGAACGGACAAATCAAGGAAAGAAGGGGAAAATACAACCGCGACTATCCGAAACTGCCTAAAAACGAGGCATTTGCAAACTATACGCGAAAGATTGTCGGCGAAAAGCACACCTTGTTCAAGAAATATGTGATTATACCTGCCACCTCATGTCCTTCGTGCGTTCCCGCCTACGCGCAGCTGCTCAAAAAGCACCGCTCCGCCTTCGCCAAGAACAGGACGGCCGTGATATTCATCAACAACAACCTTTCGCAGATTGACGAGTTTTTCGAATCCATTGAAGAAAACAGGGACGCGAACGAGCTGAGGCTCAACAAAATCCCAGTCTATTTGGACACCACGAACGAATACCGCTACTATTTCAACGAGTGGGTCAACTTGCGGTGCATCGAACTGGATTCCGACACGCGAACCATCCTCTTTGACAAGATTGTCAACCCGTCCAATCTGATGGACCTTGACGATTTCCTCAAAGATGAAGACTGAAGAATCCCGCAGGTCCTAAAGCCCGGTGGAAAAAATGTTCTTTATCCAACGGGCATAAAATTCGCGAATCACAGTGTATGTTTGTACCTATCCCAAGTAATGTCCCAAGTAATGTCCTAAGTAGGGACCCGCGCGGGAAGTGTTGACAGGAAGTTTGTGGTGAAGCGGTAGCTCGGTAATCCCTCCTATTCCCGTTGCAGCCAAAGTCCCATGATTGGATCTGCTAAAAATATTTTTTTGTCCTCAATGACGATGAGATCCTTATCCAATAGGGATTTCTTGATGATATTGACGTTGGCGGATGACCCTAAATGGTAGTCCCGTATGATTTTGGCGGAAGACAGCCCTGTGTGATTCCCATCTGCCACGGCACGCAGGAAATTCATCTGGTAGGCCGTCAGCTCATCGGTCTTGGCCTCGAAAACATCATTGCATTGATCCACCAGCTCTTGAAGAGCATCTGCAAGTATGTTTTCCGACACTTTTCGTGCGGTTCGCTGAAATACATACCAGGATAGCTGTTGCACGTAGGAAGAGTTCCCGTCAACATGTTCCACGATCCACAACGCCTGGTTCCTTGAAATGCTCTTCCCCTCCTGTTTGAATTTATCCGTGATGTATTTCACCCAATAATTGGCCGGAATCCGTTGCAGATAAAGGATGTCTCCGAATTTGTAAAACGGCTTTGTGTTGTCGTCGAAAAGAGCCTCCATCATGTGTTTTCGGTTTCCGGACAAGCAGTAGGAGGTCCGCTCATGGTGCTGCCAAATCGAACGGAGTTCGGTCTGAAACTGCAGTGAATCAGGGTAGTTCCCGATTTGCTGAAACTCATCCACACATACCACGATTCGAATGTCCTTGCGTTGCGCTATTCTCTCAGGTAACTGGAGCAAATCGTCCATGGAACGTTCCTGCGGTGAAAGCTGCAACTTGATGGTCATCTCGCTCATCGGATCAGCGGACGCGTTCACCCCAACACTGAAACGGCTAAGAAAGTTTTTGGCATTTTCCATCCACTCTTCCATCTTGTTGGATGTTTGGGACAATACTGCAGAGGCAAGCTTTTCACAAAAATCTTCCCTGTTGCGGCACCTCTGCACGTCAACATACACCACTTTCAATGACTTGTTCTCCGTCAATCCCTTCACTTTCTTCACCAAAGAAGTCTTCCCCCATCGGCGTGGAGATACAATGAAGGTGTTCACCCCGTATTGAAAGTTAGAAACCAGTTTGGTTGTTTCTTTCTCTCTGTCAGTGAATGCGTTACCGATGACAGTCTTTCCAAAAACGAACAAATTTTCCATACTACTAAACTAATAATCTTATAACTAATAAACGAATTAGTTATAAGATTATTGCATGGAGATTGAAAAAAAATATAATTCGCTGATTGTCAGTACAGAAGCATGTATGAAACCATTCCGCGAACGGAGAAAGCGGAATCTCCTTCTACCCCAGCCCCACGTCGGGCGAGGCCGTGGCGTGCGGGGCATATCCCCCGCGCTCGTTTTTCGCGTTCGCCATGCTGTTTCGCATTCAAAAAAATTGTACTTTCGCGAATCGGATTATTGTGTAAAATAGGTAGTATAAATTTTTATAACAAACTAAATACCAATAGAATATGGCAATGCAAGACAAAATCAACGAGTTGCTCGCACTCCGCGAGAAGGCTCGTCTGGGCGGCGGTCAAGACAAGATTGACAAACAGCACGCCAAAGGCAAATACTCCGCGCGCGAGCGCATCCTGATGTTCCTCGACGAGGGCAGCTTTGAGGAGTTCGACATGTTCGTGACCCACCGCTGCACCAACTTCGGCATCGAGAAGGACAAGTTCCTCTCCGACGGCGTGGTGACCGGCTACGGCACCGTGAACGGCCGCCTGGTCTATGTCTTCTCCCAGGATTTCACCGTGTTCGGCGGTTCCCTTTCCGAGACCTTTGCCGCGAAAATCTGCAAGGTGATGGACCAGGCCATGAAGGTCGGCGCACCCGTCATCGGCTTCAACGACTCCGGCGGCGCACGCATCCAGGAGGGCGTCAACAGCCTGGCCGGCTATGCCGAGATTTTCCAACGCAACATCCTCGCCTCGGGCGTGGTGCCGCAAATCTCCGCCATCTTCGGTCCCTGCGCCGGCGGTGCCGTCTATTCCCCAGCCTTGACCGACTTCATCATGATGACCCAGAACTCCAGCTACATGTTCGTCACCGGCCCGAAGGTTGTGAAGACCGTCACCGGCGAGGACGTGACCACCGAGACCCTCGGCGGTGCAACCATCCACTCCACCAAGTCGGGTGTGGCGCAATTCTCCGTCCCCGACGAGGAGACCGGCATCGCCATGTTGCGTGACCTTATCGGCTACCTGCCTTCCAACAACATGGAGGAGCCCCCGTACGAGCCTACCGAGGATCCTATCAACCGCTTGGAGGACAGCCTCAACTCCATTATCCCCGACAACCCGAACCATCCCTACGACGTGAAGGACGTGATTACCGGCATCGTTGATGACGGCAAGTTCCTCGAAGTGCACGCCACCTACGCACAGAACATCGTGGTCGGTTTCGCGCGATTCAACGGCATGGCCGTGGGTATTGTCGCCAACCAGCCCAAGTGCATGGCCGGCGTGCTCGACATCAACGCCTCCCGCAAGGGTGCCCGTTTCGTCCGCTTCTGCGACGCCTTCAACATCCCGTTGGTCACGCTGGTTGATGTTCCCGGCTTCCTGCCCGGCACCGGCCAAGAGTACGGCGGCATCATCCTCCACGGCGCGAAACTGCTCTACGCTTACGGCGAGTGCACCGTGCCGAAAGTCACCGTCATCCTTCGCAAAAACTACGGCGGCGCTTACTGCGTGATGAGCTCCAAGCACCTGCGCGGCGATGTAAACTACGCATGGCCGACTGCTGAGATCGCCGTTATGGGCGGCAGCGGTGCAGCGGAAATCCTCTACGGCTCCCAGATGAAGAAGATCGAGGATCCCGCCGAGCGCCAGAAATTCCTCGACGAGAAAGTCGAAGAGTACCGCCAGAAATTCTCCAACCCGTATGTGGCCGCGCAATATGGCTACATCGACGACGTTATCGAGCCGCGCAACACCCGTTTCCGCGTGATCCGCGCCCTCGAGTCGCTGCGTAACAAACGTTTGGAGAACCCCGCCAAGAAGCACGACAACCTGCCGTTGTAATCAATCCCGTAGAGACGTTGCGCGCAACGTCTCTACAAAATAAAAACCAAAAAATTGAGATTTATGAAATCGATTTACAAATATATCTTCACCGTTGTCGCGCTGTTTGCCGTCACCGCCACCTTCGGGCAGTCGGTGCACGACCTGCGCCTCAACGAGATGATGATCAAGAACGTGGACAACTATGCCGACGAGTATGGCCGTCACGTGCCGTGGGTAGAAATCTTCAACACCGCCTACAACACGGTCAACATCACCGGCTGTTATCTCACTGACGATACCACGGGCCTTGCCGCCGCCGGCAAGAAGGGCGGCATCATCCCCAGCCACTGGTACCGTATCCCCACGGACCAGAAAATGTACATGCCCCAGCGCAGCTTCCTGATTTTCTATCTGGACAATTCCCCGCTGTACGGGCCCTACCACACCAACTTCAGCCCTGACTCCTCCTCCCGCACGCACTACATCGCGCTCATCAACGCCAACGGCAAGGAACTCCTTGATCTTGTGGAATATCCTCTGGATCTGCGCGACACCTGCTGCTCTTTCGGTTATGTTCTTGACGGACAACGTGACGCAAAAGCTTTTAAAAATGGCACACGCAAATCTGGAGAACTGGCCTTACTCAATGAGTTCACGCCCAACTCTTCCAACGAAACGACGGCCAAAGAATCCAAACAAGATGAACTGAAACGTAGAGACAAATACGGCATCGGTATGGCTCTGATTTCCATGGCTGTGGTGTTCACAGCATTGATCATGATCTACATCATGCTGAAGATTTTCAACTACGTGACCCGCCGCGCCACCCAGAAGTCAAAAGCGCAAGAGCAGGCTGCAACTCCTGCGAAAGCGATGGCTTCCAAAGCTGGAGAGGAAGACGACACGGTTGACGGCCCGACCTGCGCAGCTATCGGCACCGCCCTGCATCTCCATTTCGGCAGCATGCACGATGAGGAGAGCGAGGTCATCACCATCAACATGCCTTCGAAGCACTATTCACCTTGGGCTCAGAAAGAGCTTACCATGAAGAAAAATCCCAGAAGATAATCACCAAAATTAAGAAAGAAGAATATGAAAACCTATAATTTTAAGATTTACGGAAATAAATACGCCGTTGAAGTCGGTGAACTTGAAGAAAACACCATCGAGGTGAATGTCAACGGCACGCCCTACAAGGTGGAGTTAGACATGGAGCTGAAGCCCAAGAAGGTAAGCCCTGTTGTGAAAGTGTCTGCCGCCGCTCCGGCTGCCCAAGCCGGTGCTCCCGCGCAGAAGGTGGCTCCCGCCGCTCCCACAGGCGGTGGCGGTACCCTCACCTCTCCGCTGCCCGGCACCGTGCTCGACGTGTTCGTGAAACCCGGTGACGCCGTCAAGGTTGGCCAGCGCATGCTCCTCCTCGAAGCTATGAAGATGGAGAACAACATCGACGCCGACCGCGACGGTGTGGTCAAGGAGGTGAAAGTGAGCAAGAGCGACGCGGTCATGGAAGGCCAAGTGCTCGTGGTGTTCGAATAATGTATTTTCATCAGAATAAAAGATTGAGATTATGTTTGAATTTTTCAAAGATGGATTATTACAATTCCTGAGCTATTCCGGTTTCGGAAACTGCACCTGGGGGCATATCATCATGATATGCATCGGCTTGGTGTTCATAGCTTTGGGAATTATCAAGGAATATGAGCCGCTGTTGCTCGTGCCCATTGGCTTCGGTATCATCATTGGTAACATCCCGTTTACCGATGGTCTGCAGGTGGGTGTCTATGAGAACGGCGCCGTGCTCAACTACCTCTATTTCGGTGTGGTCAAGGGCTTCTATCCGCCATTGATCTTCCTTGGCATCGGGGCCATGACGGACTTCTCGGCCCTGATTTCCAACCCGAAGCTAATTCTCATCGGTGCCGCCGCACAGTTCGGTATCTTCGCGGCCTACATCACTGCCCTGCTGTTAGGCTTCTCCCCCATGGAGGCCGGTGCTATCGGTATCATCGGCGGCGCTGACGGTCCTACCGCCATTTTCATCTCGTCCAAGCTGGCTCCAAGCATGATGGGCGCCATCGCCGTGTCGGCCTACTCCTACATGGCTTTGGTACCGGTGATTCAACCCCCGATCATGCGTGCGCTGACCACCCCGCAAGAACGCCTCATCCGTATGCGTCCGCCGCGTGCCGTCAGCCATCGCGAAAAGGTGCTCTTCCCGATGATGTGTATCCTGCTCACCGCTTTCCTGGTGCCTACGGGTCTGCCGTTGTTGGGTATGCTCTTCTTCGGCAACCTGCTGAAAGAGAGCGGCGTGACCAAACGTTTGGCCAATACCGCCTCCGGTCCGCTGGTGGATATCGTGACCATCCTCATCGGTCTCACCGTCGGATGCTCCACGCAGGCCACCAACTTCCTGCGTCCGGCTTCCGTGCTCATCTTCGTGTTAGGTGCCTTCTCCTTCGTGATTGCCACCGCTTCCGGTGTGCTCTTCGTGAAGTTCTTCAACCTCTTCCTCAAGGGCGACAACAAGATCAACCCGCTCATCGGTAACGCCGGCGTCTCCGCCGTCCCCGATGCAGCCCGCGTCTCCCTGGTCGAAGGTCAGAAGTACGACCGCACCAACTTCCTGCTCATGCACGCCATGGGTCCGAACGTGGCCGGCGTCATCGGCAGCGCCGTCGCAGCCGGTATTTTGCTGAGCTTCCTGTACTAATTAAGGCAGTATGCAATAGGCATTAGGCAATAGTAAAACACGGGGATTGTTGAGAACAGTCCCCGTGTTTTTTATTACCAGTAGTGAATGGAATCTACATCCCCTACCCTTCCGGCCCGTATGCCTATTGTTTCTTTTCTCCTTTCATCGCGGCGATAGCGAGGAGCAGTCCGAGGACGACTCCGCAGAAGGCGGCGAAGAGCACCTGGAGATCCTGCGGCAGGCAGAAAGTGAGCGTGTGGGCGGGAATCCAGAACATCGGAATGGTCTTCTTGAAGACGAAGCCCCACTGCACACCCCAGTCCATCTCGCAGATAAGGCGTTTGACCTCAATCGGCTTGAAGAGGGCCGAGAACGCACCGCCGTGCTCCGCGATGTGCATGTCGGAGATTTTGTGTACGGTCATGAAGACGGGTGCAAAAGAGGTGTTCATCATGGTGCTGACGCAGAAGGCGCCGAGCAGTTTCAGCCACGACATCGGGCCGGACATGGCAGCGGAGATGCCACTGAAGGCTGCGTAACGTTCCATAAAGGCTGGCACGCCAAGGCGGAAGACGCTCATGGCCAAGGCTATCCACATACCTAACAAGCCCCACACAACAAATTTCGGAGCGAGGCCGAAGCCTTCGTGATAGTATTTGCCGGTTTTCACGCGGCTGCCGAGCATCTCGCCGAAGGTGGCTAAGATGCCGAATTTCAGAAAGGCCATCCATAACGGAAAACGCTGGTTGGCAGTACAGTAGGCATCATACACGCTGTCGAACAGGAAGAACGGAAGCAGGCAGATGACGATAATGGCGATTACGATAAAGTCAGATTTCTTCATAACTTGGAATTTTGAGCGGCAAAAATACAATTTTTGGGGTTATGGTTGAAGGTTTCAGGTTTTGTCCCGTTACTGTCCCGGTTTAAACGAAAAAACCTGCAATTTTCCGTTGTAAATTGCAGGTTATCAATGTTTCGCGGAGAGAGCGAGATTCGAACTCGCGGTTAAATCTCCCTCTCGATAATGTCATTATAAAATTCACAATCTGTTGATTGTTAGTAATTTATAATTTTAACTTTTAATCATTTTTGTTTTGTTTTGTCCCGATTCTGTCCCGAAACAAAGCAATAAAAATAACTGATTTTCAATCAGTTATCAGCATGTTGTTTTCATCGCTTTTGCATTGCAAAGCGGTGTTTTCGTTTTATTGTTTCAAAGAGCGCAACAAGGGAAAAATCCCATCTGTTTTTTGTATTAAAAAAATAACTATCTTGCAGCCAGCAAGTTACAAACATTTTTTGTAACAAATTTTGCTGCAAATCCTGCTACAAAATTTGCTGCAAAAATACATAAGTTTTTTGGATTCAACATCCTAAAAAACAGTTTTTATGAGTAAAAAAAAATTAGTGTTTTCAGACGAAGCAATTGAATTGCTTAACAGCCCAGAAGGCAGACAAATTTTGATGGGATTTTTTGGCATAAAAGACAAGAGAACCGTCGAAAATTACCTTGCGAACAATGTTCCAAGCAACTTTCTCCTTAACATGAACATCGGGGAAGAGATAAGGAAACACCTTCCGAACATGACAGACAAACGTCTGTTCAGGAAGGAAACGCGAGAGGAGGAAAGAAGCCGGAACATTGCATATGTGGAAAAAATATTAAACCGCAATAGAAATGAGAAGAATGGAGACCATCATTAAGAAACTGAACAATCAGCTTCTTCTGCTCACCTGTTACCTGGTCATCCTCAAAGCCTTCGGCTGGCTGACCAAGGGTTGGCTGTTCGCACTCGCCCCGCTGCTCATCGTGGCGGCGGCGAGGCTTGCAGCCTTCGCCATATTGTTCACACAATACATAATTGACAGACATGGCAAAAAGACAGGCAATCAGTAAGGAGCTGCGGCGCTATCTGCCGCGAGGCTATGGGCAGGTGCTGGCAGCGGAGTTTGGCTGCAGCGTGGACAAAATCTACCGCGTGGCGACAGGACGGCTGACGGACTACCGCGTCTTGGAAGCACTGCTCGACATCATAGAGCGCAACGCCGCCCTCGAAAGGAGGCTTGAGCGGCACAACAAACCGACCAAAACCAAGGAGCAATGATAAAGATATTCAAGGACTGGGACTTCCCGGAGACGCAGTACGTCCGCGAGAAGACAGAGAAGAAACAGATAGTGCTGCATCACACCGTTTCGGGCGACAGCGTGAACGGCGACATGTCTTGGTGGCTCCATACCCGCGAGCGGGTGGTCACCGCCTACGTCATCAGCCGCGAAGGCCACCTGCACAGGTGCTTCGACGACCAGTACTGGGCGTACCACCTCGGTCTCTCCAACCACCATTTCACCCGCTTCGGGCTCGGCTACAGGAAGCTCGACCCGAAGGCCATCGGCATAGAGCTGGACAGCTGGGGCGCACTCGTGCAGCACACAGACGGGAAGTTCTACCCCGTAACCACGAAGGACGGCAAGACCGTCCCCAACCTCAAGTGCAAGCCCGTGCCGAACATCTACGAGTACTGCTCCAACCAAAAGTACAGGGGCTTCCAGTACTTCGAGCGGTACACCACGGCACAGCTGGAAACCCTCGGCGAGCTGCTGCGCCACCTCACGGCCACGCACCGCATCACGCCGAACTACCGAAGCGACATCTGGAACGTCACCTCCCGCGCCCTGCTGGGACAGGAGGGTATCTTCGCCCATGCCTCCTACAGGCCGGACAAGTCGGACGCTCACCCGCAGGTGGAGCTGGTCAACCTCTTGAAATCCCTGTAACATGAAAATCGACTGGAAATGGTTCGCCATAGTGATGATGGCCGTCGTCATCGTCGCCATGCTGCAGCGCGGCTGCCGTAGGGAAGAGGGCGTTGTGCAGGTCACCACCGTAACCCGCACGGACACGCTGCACGTCACGGACACGGTGTTCTTCCCCACGCCCTACTTGGTGACGTACCCCGTCACCATGCCCGCCGACATAGACACGGCGGCGGTGCTGGCAGAATATTTCTCCAGGAAGAGCTACGCCATCCCTTACGAGGACACGGCGGTGAAGGCCGTGACGGACATCACCGTCACGGGCAACGCCATCGAGCGAGTCTCGCTGGACTGGGAGCTGCTCAACAGGCACACGCTCACCACCAAGACCGTTTACCGCGAGCCGAAGTTCGCCCTCACTGTCGGCGGAGGCTTCGCCTACTGCATCGCCCAGCGGAAGCCGGGCTTCGAGCTGTTGCTCGGGGTGAACGTCCGGCGCAGCCAGTTCCAAGCGGGCTACGACTTCGTGAACATGACCCCGCGCATCGGCTGGCAGTATCAGATAATCAGAAACTAATCAAGACACGAATGCGAAATGATACCGAGAGACAAAATCGATGACGTGCTGTTCGCCGCCGACCTGAAGGAGGTCGCCGAGAACTGCGGTCTGAAGCTGAAGAAAGCGGGCGCGGTGCTCTACAGAGCGTGCTGCCCTTTCCATGACGAAAAGGACGGCAGCTTCTTCGTGAACACGAAGACCAACCGCTGGCACTGCTACGGCTGCGACCGCAGCGGCAACGCGATAGACCTCCTCATGGAGAAAAGGGGGCTGTCGTTCCCGGAAGCGGTGAAGCTGCTGGCAGGCGAGCACGGCATAAACATAGAAGAGCGTCAGCCCACCAAGGAGGAGGAACAGCGGGAAAAGGAGCGGCGCATCCAACTGACCATTTACGAGGAGGCGACAAAGTTCTACCAGCAGAGGCTTAAAGACACCCCCGAAGCATTGAAATACGCGCTGGGCAGATTCAACGAACAGGCCATCGAGGACTTCCGCATCGGTTACGCACCGAGGGAGCCGGGCGAACTTTACCACCACTTGCGTCAGAAGGGTTTTCACATTGAAACCCTTGAGAAATGCGACCTTTTCCGCGAGCGCAAGGATCACACCATATACGACTTCTTCCGCGACAGGCTGATGTTCCCCATCGTCAACGCCAAGGGAGATGTCCTGGCATTCTCCGGCCGTGCACTGCACCCCTCGGACGGCACTCCCAAGTACATCAACTGTTCCGACAGCGTGACGTACAGGAAAGGCACCGTCCTGTTCGGGATGAACTTCGCTTTCCCGCACATCAAAAAAGCGGACATGTCGGTGCTGGTGGAGGGCAACGCGGACACGGTGAAGATGCACCAGTTGGACGTGTGCAACGTGGTCGCGCCCTGCGGCACGACACTGACGGACGAGCAAATCCGCCAGCTTGGCAAGGCATCGAAGAACATCACCCTAATGCTCGACGGGGACGACGCGGGTAAAATGGCCACGGAAAAGAACGGCAAACGGCTGGTCGAATCGGGAATGGATGTAAGAGTGCTGGCCATCCCTCCAAAAAAGGACGGTTCCAAGCAAGACCCCGACAGTTTCTTCACCAGCAAAGAGCAGTTCGAAGAGTTCAAGACAAAGAACTCGAAACCGTTCCTCGTGGCACTGGCCGAATCCAGGAAAGCCGCCTGCAAGGACGACCCGGTTGTCCGTGCAAGGACGGTCAAGGAAATCGCATCCCTTTTCCTCGACCGCGACCCCGCCGAACGCAACGAGCTGGCCAACCAGCTGGCAACGGTCATTCCCGGCAGGATGCTGTGGAGGGACACCATCAAGCAGATGGACGACGTGAAGCGCAGGGAGGCGAAACTTGAGAAGGACAACGCCAAGATGTCGCTCGCGGGCAAGACACAGGAACAGGAGGAACTTATAAGGAAATACGGGTTCTACACCGAGAACAACTGCTACTGGTTCTACTCGCTCAAGGGAAACAGCTTTTTCAAGGGGTCGAACTTCACCATGGAGCCGCTCTTCCACATCGTCAGCACCATCAACGCCAAGCGGCTCTACCGCCTGAAGAACGTGTACGGCAAGAGCGAGGTGCTGGAGTTCAGCCAGAAAGATCTCATATCAATCGCGGCGTTCCGGCTGCGGTGCGAGTCGCTGGGCAACTTCCTCTTCGAGGGAGGCGACCACGGCCTCAACAAGATAAAGGCCTACCTGTACGACAACACCAAGACATGCCGCGAGGTCACGCAGCTGGGCTGGCAGAAGCAGGGCTTCTTCGCCTGGTCCAACGGCATCACCGTGGAGGGCGAGTTCCGGCCTATCGGCGAGCTGGGCGTGGCGGAGCACAACGGCCAGCATTACTACATACCCGCCCTATCCTCGTTCTACAAGGACGAGGACACTCTTTTCCAGTTCGAGCGGAAGTTCGTCCACAGGGCGGGCGACATCAGCCTGTTCGACTTCACGGACAGGCTTCTGCAAGTCTATGGCGACAACGCCATAGCCGGGATAGGGTTCTACTTCGCCACCCTGTTCCGCGACATCATCATAGCGCAGCACCGCTTCTTCCCGATACTGAACATCTTCGGCCCGAAAGGAACGGGCAAGAGCGAGATGGCGGTCACGCTGCTGAAGCTCTTCGGCGACCTGCCCGTGGGCGTGAACATGACCAACAGCACGGTGCCCGCGATGGCCGACCACGTGGCGCACACAAGAAACACGCTGTGCCACATCGACGAGTACAAGAACTCGCTGGACTTCGAGAAGATTGAGTTCCTCAAAGGGCTGTGGGACGGCGTGGGCAGGAGCAGGATGAACATGGAGAAGGACAGGAAGAAGGAGATGACCGCCGTGGACGCGGGCATCATGCTCACGGGGCAGGAGATGGCCACCGCCGACAACGCGCTTTTCTCAAGGGTGCTGTTCCTGTCGGTCTCCAAGACGGAGTTCTCGGAAAGCGAGCGTCTCCGCTTCGAGGAACTGAAGCACATAGAGAAGCAGGGACTCACCCACATCACCAACCACCTGCTGAAGCTGCGCAGGCTGTTCCTTGACGAGTACGCCCCGAGCTTCAACGAAGCCATAGCGGACGTGCGCCCGCATATAAGCGCACATGTGGAGGACAGGATACTGAAGAACTGGAGCGTGGTGCTGGCCGCGCTGAAAGTGGTCTCCCGCGTGGAGGCACTGCCGTTCACCTACGAGAAGGCGGTGCGGACATTCGCGGACATGATAAAGAGGCAGAACGGTGACGTGGTGGCGGGCAACGAAGTCAGCGACTTCTGGAGCGTCTATCAGGAACTTTTCAGCAGCGGCATCATAGAGAAGGACTTCGACTTCCAGGTCAAGACGGTGGAGGAATTGAAGACCACCACGAAGACCGTAAACGGCTGCATAAAAGTCCTGTTCATGAACCCTAACAGGATATTCGGCCTCTACGCCCAGCAGAAGCGCATTGCCAACGAGAAGCGGCTTCCCAAGGACTCGCTCAAGTACTACCTCAAGAACTCGCCGGAGTATCTCGGTGTCCAGCAGAAACGCTTCCGCAGGAACATGAAGAACCTGCAGGAACGGGATTCGGTGAAGTACTTCCCCGGAGACGGCACCGAAGCGCTGGAATACGAGCGGCCATACGCATGGTGCTTCGACTACGACATGCTCGCCGCCGCCAACGAGCTGAACCTTGAGACCGACTACATGTGGCAGCCCAAGGGCGAGGTGAAACCCCTCGCCCCCGAGCATAAAAACGGGTTCGAAGAGCCCGAAAAGGGGAAACCTCCGGAATCGGAGGTCAGCGTGGAATCGCTATTTCCCTATTAGCCAGCAGTTTGGAAATCCAAGGAAACCCGAACCGCTTAAATTTTGCAAAAATGTGTTGTTCAAGGTTAGACCACATTTTTTCATAAGAAATACAAGACAAACAAGACAATGCAGACAATCAGCAAGTTACGGGCGAGAAATTACAAGACAACAGCAAGACAAAAGGGAGACAATACAAGACAAAACCGGAAGCGGCGGAGCGCAGCAAGCACCATAAGACAAAAAAGGCGGTTTTGTCTTATAATTAAGTTATTAAAAGACAATAAGATAACATAAAAAAGGGCTTTGTCTTGTTTGGCAGAGCGGAAAATTTAAAACTTTGGCGTGGAATCAAAAAAACGAGACATGAGAAAGAGAGAAACCGAAAGCGTGGCCATCCATGTTCACCCCGCCGTGCGGCGGTGGATGGAGGGCACCTTCCCGAAGAGGGGCGGCGCATACGACCTGCGCGGCCACTTCCTGCACGACTACCTCCGTGCAGGGCTGGGCAGGGCGGTGAACGCCCGCCCCGTGCCGGAGGCTTTCCACAGCCTCCCCGAAATCAAGGTGGCGGTCAGCCGCAGGGACTTCCGCATCCTCGGTGACTGCATACCCGAAAGTTTCCAGGCGGAGTTCTCGCGGCTGGCCTACAAGTACATCCAGCAGACGGCCTGCCACCAAATCCTTTTCGCCCACATTGCCGGAGGCGTGCCCCGCGACACGGCCATCAAGGAGTACCTGCTCTCCTACCTCTATGAAGACGATGAACTGAACTACGCCGCCCTGCGCAAGTACTACCAGCGCAACTGGATGGAGACCGAACGGCGCGTGCTGGAGGATTTCGGTACGGAGACCGACCGCAGGCAGGCCGTTCACGGTATAATTATTTCGTCCAAAAATGTCCCATTTTACTGATAAAAGAGAAAAACTATGGAAAACCTTGAGAAAAACGGCTCATACCATGTGATGGCGGGCAACAAGAGAATCCTCATCGCCGATGTCGAGGAGGTGCAAAGCATTGAACTGACGGATTTTATGACCAAAATCGTGACCATGAAACAGGGCTTCAGTTTTGCGGAAATAAAAGCAGAATCCATCCAAACGTCCGTAAACGAGGACGGAGGGGCTTACTCCCACGAGACCACCTGCCGCTTGGCCGCTGCCAAACGCAAGTACGACCGCCTGCTTGCGGACATGACCCGAGGTCGCTGGCTGGCCAAGATAGTGGACAACACCGACACGGCGTGGCTGTCGGGTTCGCTGGACGAGCCGCTGCGCTTCACCTTCCGGCACATCGGACAGGCCAAGGCAGACGGCGAGCACCTCTACGAGCTGGCCTTCCGCAGGGACATGACCGAGCCGCTCTGCGCCACCACCCTATAATATATTGTGTCCACAGCAAAGCGGGCGCGACGGGTTATCTTTGCCGCAAAAACAAGCAAAGATGAAAAGGCAACCCGCAATAAGATTCCTCAACGAGACCGCCGATGAGGCCGTGATAGAAATCTACGGCCAGATCGGTTACGAAGGTTGGTCGCATGACGAGGACGAGAACACTGCCCGCCAGTTGAGCGGGGAGCTTGAACGCATCAAATCCATCGGCGCGAAGCACATCACCGTCAAGATAAACTCCCTCGGCGGCGACGTAAACCACGCGCTGGCCATCCACGACCTGCTGGCGGAGCACCCCGCGCTTGTGACCACTCAGATCAACGGCCTTTGCGCCTCCGCCGCGACCATCGTGGCCATGGCGGGCAAGGAGCGCAGAATGAGCCGCAACGCCCTTTTCCTCATACACCAGTGCTCCGCCTACGTGGGCCGTGCCAACGAGGAGCGCCTCTCGCAGGAGCTGGAGACGCAGAAGACCGTGAACGGTCGTATGCTCGACATCTACAACGGCGTGTGCGGCGGCAAGGAGGCCGAAATCGCGGAACTGCTCAAGGCCAACAACGGGCAGGGCAGATGGTTGACCGCCGACGAGGCCAAGGACTTCGGCTTTGTGACCGACATCTACAACGAGAGCCGCAAGACCGCACAGTTCCCCGTTTCCGCTTTCACCGACAACGGCCTCCCCTCCGTTCCCGTGGCCTATGCCTACATGGTGGTCGAAGAGGCTGAACCCCGCAGCCGATGGCAGCAGTTCCTGGACATGCTGTCACGTCACCTTACCGAAAACAACGAACCCAAAAACCGCATAGAGATGAAAAGACTGTTCCCGCTGATGGCGGTTGCCCTCGCATTGGAGGAGGACGCCGCATACGACCCCGCCAAGGGTCTCACGCTCACGGACGAGCAAATGAAAGCCATCGAGGGCAAACTCGGCGAGTTGGAAAAGCTCAAGGCCGAGAAGCAGACCCTCACGAACGAGAAGACCACCCTCAACAACTCCCTCACCGAAGTGACCGCAGACCGCGACCGCATCAAGGCACTCGTGGACAAAGTGCCGTCACTGACACCCGCAGTGGCAGGAGGCGATCCGCAGGAAGTCCCCAAGGACGACATCAAAGCCTACGTGAACGGCTCCGCCCTCTACCAGGCCATCAAGCAAGACATCTAACCGAAAAAAAACTATAACATGCCGGAAACAGACACCAAAATCAACGTTGACCTCATAATTGAGGAATACGGCCGCTTCTACGAGAACTCGGGACAGGGTATGGACAGGCTCAAACGCGCCCTGACCTTCCCCGCAACCACTCTTGAAAAGTACGCCACGAGAATCAACACCCGCGATGACATCTACAAGATGGCCACGGACGAATGGGAGGACGTGCTGCAGCCGTTCCGCATCCAGTTCGAGCCGAAAGCCGGAGTGAAGTTTATCCCCAATGCCATCGTGCTCAACCACATCAAGATAGACGCGCAGTTCTCCCCCATGAGCATCTACCACTCCTGGATGGCCTTCCTCGCCGGAGACCAGAACAAGATTGAGAACTGGCCTATCACCCGCTACTTTGTCGAAGTCTATCTGAAGCAGAAGATTGACAACAACCGCGAACTGAAAGCCGTTTACAAGGGCGTGCGCGACGACAACGGCACCACACCCGAGAGCTGCATGGACGGCATCAAGCGCAAGCTCATCGAGGGCGCGAACAATGCCGACAACCCCATCAACGTCATCCACGGCGTTGACTCTTTCACAGAGGAGAACATCTTCGATGAAATCGAAGCCTACGACCGCAAGATTGACGAAGTGTATGACGGCGAGAACATCATCCACTTCGTGGCACCCAAGTGGGTGCGCGCGATGAAGACCGCCAAGCGTGCAGCCGGCTACTATTTCATCAACTCCCCCGACCAGATCAACGCCGACATAGACTTCACCAAGCACGTTGTCTGCGGAATCCCCTCCATGAAGGGCACGGACGACATCTTCTCCACGATGAAGGAGAACCTGCTGTGGCTGGTCAACCGCAACAAGTTCGACTTCGACATCCAAAAGGAAAACCGTATGATCAAAGTTCTTGCCGACTGGATGGAGGGCGTGGGCTTCGGCTGCAACGCCATGGTGTGGACTTCCGCCCGCACGGTCGGACAGGAAGCCTCCCGCTGCTCCTGTGGACCCAATGGCGAGCCGGAGACCATCACGGATGAAATCCAGCTTATCATCAGTGCCATTGACCAGGGCGCGAAAGTGGTTAAGGAAGGCAACAAGTACCGCATCACGTGGCAGACCGACACGCCGGAGCTTGCAATCAACGTGCAGACCCACGGGGCAACGGACATCACCACAGGCGGCGTGACCCTCCACGGACGTGTCTTCGGCGACGATCTTCCGCTGCTGGCAAACGCCGAAACGGGCTTCTATGTGGCCGAGGAGGCTTCCCAGCTTGTTCCTGTCCATGGCAGACACCTTGGCTATGCCGAGAACCGCGACCACGACGAACCTGCCAACGAAGCAGGATTCATTCCCGGAGAATTGGAAGGAAACGAACTGACCGCCACGATGGAGACGAACATGCCTTCCGAAACCGATGTCTTCTACCGTGCCGTGGTGCATTACAACGGCGCGGAGTACCTGGGCGACATCGAGCGTTTCACCACGCCGTTCAACGAGAACCCGCCCATTGACAACGACCCTCCAGTGGTCGATGACGATGAGAACCAAAACGGAGACTGAACCCTTTGGTAATAAATTTTTTCATACGCTTCGGGAGGGGCGCGGCTTCCTTTAACAACGCGCATTTTTTTCACTCTTCAAACCTCTAAAGACCCCACCAATATGCCCGAAGAAGTAATCTGCGCACTCGAACTGGAAGACCTTAACAAAGGCGCGAACTGCGGCAACAACATGTCCGGCGTGAAAAACGTCTATATCTCCCTCAAGGACAACGTGTCGCACTTCCCCAAGCTGCCGTCCAACAGAAACTCCTACGAGGACTTCGCCGTCCTGGAAGGGGACATCGTGATGATCAACGGCCAGCGCTTCTACCACATCTACTGCTCCCGCGACATGGGAGAGCTCAAATACACCACTCAAGGCACCTTCGGCGGCAAGTCCATGAAGGCCAACCTTGAAATCTACCACCCCGGCTTCAAGCCCAAACTGCTGGGCTTCATCGCCTCCGTGATGAACTCCGAGGTCATCATCCTCGCCCGACTCAACAACGGCGACATCCACATGCTCGGCGACGCCGACCGCGGCGCGGAAATCGGCGAGAACGTGGAGGCCAGCTCCGGCAAGGCCGTCACCGACAACAACGGCGCTACCGTCTCCTTTGTCTATGACACCCCCACCGCACAGGTCTATACCGGCGTGATGGACTCCCTCATCGGCCAGTCCACCAACCTTGACGACCAAGTGACCCCATAACCCAAAATCGCATTTTCGGTTGTTTGATCAGTTTTTGAAAGCCGTTGCAATTTGTAGCGGCTTTTTTTGTATTTTTGCCGCGTAATTTATTAGTAATAACGTTAATTATTTGGATTTGAATTCACGAGAATTATTTGGAATTAAAGGAAATCGTTTTTTTGTAGGGAGAAAAAGAAAAAAAAGTAACTATTCTCCACTTGTTGATAAAGCGCATAGCATAAAAAACGAAAGATCAAGAGTTGTGCGTACTGATTTTAAAGTTCCCTTTTCTTTTCAAGGTGTGACATATTCGACAATTGTTAGTTCTCAAAAAGTTGCGCACACTTTTGAGCAGAGTTTACAAAAAATTATTTCAAATGGCCAATAGTAAAAAAGTACTTCACCTCCCAACTACTTTTCCTGAAGATTTTATTCCTGGTGCCCCACATCCTTATGATTTGTGTACTCATTTTGCAACGGACCCAGATGCAACAAGCGAAGATAATAAATACAGAGCTATGTTTGCATATATCATATATAAGCAAAAGAAAATTAAATGGATTAAAGATGAAAAATCTCGTAATCAAGGTAAGGTATAAATTCAACTGGCAAAGTTATAAAAAATATTTGCAGGAAAATTGAAAAAAAGCACCTTTCGCGGTCTGTAGTTCAAGATTTTTTGGATAACCAACAGTTGATTGTACGATAAATATTTGATGTTCATAGATTTAGGTATGTATTGCCGGATGAGTTTGTTGGTGTTTTCGACAGTGCCCTTCTGCCAGGAGGAATAAGGGTCGGTGAAGAAGACAGGCGTCTTTAACTTCTTGGAAATCAGCTTGTGCTTGGCAAACTCGCCTCCGTTGTCAGTGGTAATGGACTTGAGGTGTTTCTTGTAAGGTTTGAGGAGTCTTATAGCGGCATTGGCGACATCGTCGGCATTCTTGCCGTTGGGGAGCTTTTCCATTAGCAGGAATCGGGACATGCGCTCCGTGATGGTCAGAATGAAGTCTTTGCCGTTCTGGATGAGGTCCATCTCAAAATGGCCAAACTCCCTGCGGCCCTCCACCTCAACGGGACGCTGGTGGATGGAGACCCTGTCGGGTATGTGGGCGACCCCCGCCCCCACGTAGCGTTTCCTGTGTTTGAGCCTGTGTCGGCAGTGCTTGTACAAGGTGCCCCCGTTGCGCTTGTCCTCGCGGATGAAGTGGTATATCCACTCCACCGAGACCATCGGAATGCCTTGGGCATCGCAGTACCCCTTGATCTGTTCCGGCGACCACTGCTGCCGCTCCATTTTCTCGCGGATGAAGGCTCTCCTGCTCTCGTCCAGTTTGTGCCGCCGATGGGAACGCTCCTTCATAATATCAGCGAACATCTGCGCCATTTTTGCCGAATATCGTCCATCGGAGCACCGGTTCCTCTTCAGCTCCTTGCTCACGGTGGCCTGGGAGACCCCAATGGCCCGTGCGATTTCCGTTTGTGTTTTTTTGTCTCTTCTCATTCGAGAAATTGTGTACCTTTGCGTCTCGTTTAAATGTTTCATTTGCATTTAGTTTGGAGACCGCAAATGTGGCATTTTTTTTTCAAACGAGCCCGCCG
>JAFPVR010000070.1 GCA_017395245.1 Bacteroidales bacterium
ACAGGCATGTTGGCGAAATCCACATCCGACACGGTGCCGTCTTTGTTCACCACGAAGGTAACCAACGCATCGTTAAGCAGTTCGTCGGACATATATGTGCTGTACGAACGCAGCCGCTGACGCAGCCATAGGACAGGCTGCCCAAGTTCGGCGGGAAACTTGGCCGGTTGCACGTAGGGATCGGAAACACGGATTTTCATTCCGTCTATCACATAAACAGGTTCGCCAGTGCTGACATTACCCCGAACACGGACAAACTGCGCTTCGTAGGCCTCCCTTATCGTTGTGGGTTCGGCACTTTCGAAGGCAGGGGTCTGCGCCGGCACATCACCGGGCAATTGGGTCGGCGTGTAACAGGCGTTCATCACGACGGACGACAGCGCAATCCCTGCGACTGTAACCGCCTTGCCGAGGGTTCTGCGTTTGTGGAGCTCTTTTTCGAGGTAGCGGAGTTCCGCCTCGCAGAAGGGGCACGTGCCGGAGCACTCGCCCTTGAACGTGCACTCGCGCTGCTCCAACGGAATGTCGTTCTCCGTGGCGATCCGCCGCCGCACCTCCTTCAAATACTCGCATCTGTTCTTGCCGGGGTTCATAATGGTGGGATTTCGAATGATGCGGCGAAGATACGATTTTTTCGGCGATTTGGGCGAAATATTATCAGCCCCCAATTTTGAAATATCCAAACACCCCTCTGAACTGATCCTGCGCCGTCAGGCAGGTGTCGCGGAGGTAGCCGTTCAGGTGTCCCCAGTTCTGGAGCCCGCGATAGTAGAACAGACGCAGGTCTTCGGTGATGATGAAGGGGACTATGCCGCTTTGCAGGCACTGCCAGAACATCAGCAGCCGTCCGATGCGGCCGTTGCCGTCCTGGAACGGATGGATGCGTTCGAACTGCACGTGAAAATCAAGGATGTCGTCAAATTCAATGGTTTTGAGGGCGTTGTAGTCGTCGAGCAGGGCTTTGACATGCTTGTGTACCTTGTCGGGCGGCACGGTTTCCTCCCCACCGACTTCGTTGGGCAACCGCTTGTAGTCACCCACCGCACAACCTGAAACCTGAAACTTGAAACCTGAATCTTGAATCTTGAATCTATTTTTTGTATTTTTGCCGGAAATTTCGAAAACACCTACCCAAAATGCAGAAAAAAAGACAATACCGCTTTTCGTCGGGCGAGACGATTGAGGCCGATGTGGAGGATTTGAAGCGCCTGCTGCGCGAGAACCAGGAGTATCTGGACAACTATCTGGACCTATATGGCTCGCTGGAGGACGACGAATACGTGGCGCGGGGCAACGGCTTCTGCGACCGCAAATTCAGCGATGATTTCATCGAAGGGCAGATTGAGAAATACCGTGAACGGGTGGCGGAGTTGGAATCTTGGATTAATCTCCACGGATCACGCGTATCTACACGTATGTAATGATTTCTTTATCTCCGCGGATCACGCGTATCTACACGTATATGATACGCGAAGATACGAGCGATACGCGGAGATATTATACATTGCCGATTTCTTCATCATCCCCCGAGAACTCCTCAACCGCCTCCCAATATTCCTCCTCAGCTTTTATCCCTTCGCGCTCCTTCGCGGCGGCGATGGCCTCCTCCAAACGGTCCAGCACCTCGTCCTGCTCGTCAGAGGGAAGGCCCGGGGCGAAATTGTAATGATTATTGCTGGGAGAATAGGCGATATACAACGTGTTTTTCACTAAACCACGCCTTACGAAGAGCTTATGGAATGTGGATTCAGTGTAATAATCCATTTCGTTGATTTTGTGGAGATGGATACGCCAGTTACGGTTGAACATCCTGTTTTTGCGGTGGATGTAGAAATATTCGTCGTCCATGGTGCCGATTTCCTCCCCAAACAGTTGCCACAGCGTCTGTTCCAAACACAGCAACATATACCAGCCGAACGGTAACCAGAAAATAAGCAAAGGCCACAGATTTTTTTCCAAAATGACACCATAGATAGGCACTCCGAAAAAAATCGAAAAAATTATCGCCCATCCAAAGCCACCTCCACGCTCCGGATGACACCGATAAAGCTCAACAGCTTGTTTTCCATTTTCATCACCGTTATTCATAATTCAGCATTCAACGTTCAGCATTAATTCCGCACGTCCATCGCGTCCCTTAACGCGTTGCCAATCAGCATAAACGACAGTACCAGCAACATGATAGCCACGCCGGGGATGATGGCGAGGTAGGCGTTGTTGAGCACGATGCAGGCGTAGTTCTCCTTCATCATCATGCCCCAAGACGGGGTGGGGGGCTGCACACCGAGTCCGAGGAAGCTCAAGCCCGCCTCCATCAGGATGGCCGACGAGAAGTTGGAGGCCGCAATCACGATGAGCGTGCCGGTGATATTGGGCAGGATATGCTTGACGATGATGCGGAAGTTGCTGTAGCCTAACGCTCTGGCGGACTCCACGAAGTCCTGCTCGCGCAGACTCAGGAACTGTCCGCGGACCACACGGGCGATGTCAACCCACATGGTCAGACCGATGGCGATGAAAATCTTCCAGAACCCCTTGCCGAGGGCAAAGCTGATGGCGATGACGAGGAGTAGGGTGGGGATGGACCACACCACGTTGATGAGGAAGGTGAGCACGTCATCGACCTTGCCGCGGTAATAACCGGCGGTGGCGCCCACCAATGTGCCGATGAACAGGGCGATGAAGATGGAAAGGAAGCCGACGGAGAGGCTCACGCGCGCACCGATCATCAGCTGGCTGAGCACATCGCGACCGTAGCGGTCGGTGCCGAGCAGGAACCGCTGCTTCTTCACCATCCGCGGCGAAAGGTCGGCTTTGGCGTAGGTTTCGTTATACGCCTGCTGGAACAGTTTCACCGTCACCGAATCTCCAGTAACGGTGTAAGTGTCAATCGGAACGGTCTTGTATTCAGCGGGTTGTCCGAACAGCATTTTCTTGAGGAAGTTAACGTGCGGAACGGTTTGTTCAGGTTTGAGCTCCAGCATCTGCACGGTGAATCCGGGCTTCTGGAGGGCGATTTCGAGCTGCTGGTGGTTGCAGAAGGGGGTGGAGTCGGGGGTGATGAGATAGCCGAGGAGGGCGATGATGATCACCAGCCCGATGTAGGCCAACGACACGATGGCCTGGCGTTCCTTCTTGAAACGCTGCCAGGTGAGCGCCGACAGCGAAACGGCACGCTCATTTTCCTGTGCGCGTCCCTCCTTCCATTTACGATAATTACAAAACCTCATATCCAGCAATTTCTACTACCTACGGCCTTATGCCTATTGCCTTATGCCTAATCACGCCTTTCTCACAAACAACTGCGCATTCTCAAACCGCGTCACCTTCACCTTCTCGCCGGCCTCCACGTAGCCGTGCTCCACGGTGGCGTCCAAAATCTCGCCGTCGATATTCACCTTGCCGGAGGGGCGGAGGATGGTTTGCGCCGTGCCCTCCTTGCCGACGTACTGCTCGTTGCGCATATCCTGCGAGGTGAACCCCTGGTCGCTCTCCATCTTCGTGCGCAGGGCCAGGGAGCCGAAGCGCGTCTCCGCGAGGATCAGCTTCTTGCCGAGCCACAGGGCTATGAAGAAGCCTGCCAGACTGCTCACCAACACCAATATCGTCATCTTGCTGACGTATGCAGAGGCGTCGAACTCGGGGTTGAATTTGAACTTGAAGCCAACATTATATACTAATGTAAGGATGAGCGACACGAGAATGAGCACAATGCCGGAGATGCCCGTCACGCCGAAACCCGGCACAACGAAGAACTCCAACATCAGCAGTACCAGTCCGGCGAGGAAAATGAGGATTTCCCAATGCGCGGCGAGACCTTCGAGGTAGTGGGGCGCGAAGAAGAGCAGCGCGGCGGTGATAGCGATGATGCTCGGCAGCCCGATGCCAGGGGCCTGCAGCTCGAAATAGAGTCCGCCAACGATGCACATGATGAGGATACCGCTCACCACGGGATTCACTAAGAAGTTGATAATCTTGTCAATGGCGGAAAGCTCCTGTTCGGTGATTTCGGCCGGTGTTTCGCTGACGTGCGACAGAGCCTCTTCGCGGCTGCTCACCACCCCCTCGCAGAAGCCGTTTTTAGCGGCCTCCTCGGAGGTGAAGGTCAGCACTTTGCCGGAATCGCTGATGCCGGCAATCTTCACGTCGGGGTCCACCATGGCCTGTGCGATATTGGGATCGCGGCCGTTGTGCTGGGCGGTGGTGCGCATGAGCGAGCGCATGTACGACTGGTACTTGTCGGGCATGATCTCGCCGGTCTCGTTCACCACCGAAGCCGCCCCGATGGACGCGCCGGGCATCATGTAGATGCTGTCGCAGGCGATGCTGATGAGCGCGCCCGCCGACGCCGCGTTGTTGTTGATGAAAACCACGGTGGGCACCTTGGTGTTGAGCAGCAACGTGCGGATCTTGTCGGCGGCGTCGAGTTCCCCGCCGAAGGTGTTGAGCTCCAGCATCAGGTAGTCGAACTTGCCCGCCTCGGCCTCCTTCACGGCTTTCTGGGTGAGCCGCAGCGCCGGCTTGGAGATATTGTCGTCAATCTTGTAGTAATAGACTTTCGGCTGCTGGGCGGAAACGGTTATGCCGAGCAGTAACAGCGCGGCGGCAAGCAAGGTTTTCAGGATATGGTTTTTGCTCATAGCGTTTGTTCTTGAAATGGGGCGCAAAGGTACATTTTTTTTGACAAAAAAATTGTATCTTTGCCGCCTAATTTTTTCGAGATGAAAAAGGAACATGTTGAACAGATTTTCGAGGAATTCAAGAACGCCAAGATACTGGTTATCGGCGATGTGATGATTGACTGCTACCTCACCGGCAAGGTGACGCGCATAAGCCCGGAGGCACCGGTGCCCATCGTGAACGTGCAAAGCCGCACCTACCGCCTCGGCGGCGCCGCCAACGTCGCCCTCAACCTCAAGAGCCTCGGCGCAGACCCCATCCTCTGCTCCGTCATTGGCAGCGACTCCAAAGCCAAGGTCTTCTACAACCTCATGGAAGACTGCGACCTCACCTCCGATGCCATCGTCCCGATGTACGGCCGCCGCACCACCATCAAATACCGCATTATCGGCAACAACTGCCACATCGTGCGCGTGGACGACGAGAAGGTGCAGTCGCTCAAGGAACGCGAGAAACGGCAGTTCCTTACCACCGTGGAGCAGATCATCGACCATAACGAAATCGATGCCGTCATCTTTGAGGATTACGACAAGGGCTTGTTCTCCAAGGACTTGATTTCCGAAATCATCAATTTCGCCCACAAGAAGAACATCTATGTGGCCGTCGACCCGAAGGAGAAGAACTTCAACAACTACACCAACGTCAACCTCTTCAAACCCAACATGAAGGAGATGTCGAAAGGCCTGCATGTGGAAGACAACGCGGAGCTGACCTTGGAGGAGATCCATGACCTGGCCAAGGGGTTCGCCGAGCGGCAGAACATCGACAAGGTGATGGTGACCATGTCGGCGAAGGGCATTGCCTTCTACGACCGCCAGAACGACACCTTCCACCACCAGCCGGCTTTCCACCGCCGCGTGAGCGACGTTTCCGGTGCGGGCGACACGGTGATCTCCGTCGCCACGCTCTTCCTGCTGAAGGGCCACTCCGTGGAGGAGACCTGCTTAGCTTCCAACCTGGCCGGCGGCATCGTCTGCGAGTATGTCGGCGTGGTGCCCATCAACATCGCCCAACTCAAGGACGAAATGGCGAAAAACGCCCCGAACCGGTAGTTTTCACTGACTATCCTATACTAAAAAGCGCAAAATCCCGTTAGGGCGACTTTAATCTGTATTATGAAACTGAAACGAATAGTCGCGATTGCTCTCCTGCTCGCCGGTGTCTCCATACACGCCTACGCCCAATTCGGCGTGCCCAACCTGCTCAAATACGACAAGCGCAGGTTCCATTTCGGGTTCACGCTGGGCTACAACCACTTCGACTACCGCATCACCGCCAAACCCGACCTAGCGGAGTATGACTCGCTGATGCTCACCCACACCCGTGCGATGAGCGGCTTCAGCCTCGGCATCGTCACAGACCTGCGCCTCGGCAAATACTTCGACCTGCGATTCATCCCCGGCCTCTCGTTCGGCGACCGCTACATCGACTACACCATCCGCTACGCCGACGGCACCGAGATTGTGACCCCCAAGAACGTCGAGTCCGTCTATCTCGACATCCCCATCCTCTTCAAGTACAAATCGTCGCGCATGCTCAACAACATCCGCGCCTACGTTGTCGCCGGCGGACAATACACCTTCGACATGATTTCCGCCAAGAAGAAGAAAGCCCCCGACAACGGCGAGGTAGTCCTAAAGCTCAACCCCCACGACATACAGGCGCAAGTGGGCGTCGGCCTCGACTTCTACTGCACCTACTTCAAGTTCACCACCGAGTTCAAGATGTCCTTCGGATTCCTCAACATGCTCGTGCCCGAACAGAACATGTACGCCACCAGCGTCACCGGCCTCCACGCGAAGAACATGCAGATCTCGTTTATCTTTGAGTAGTGAATGGTGAGTAGTGATTAGTGATTAGTGAACAGTGAACAGAACAGAACATAAGATATACAGCCAAACAAATCACAAATCACAAATCACAAATTACAGATCACAGATCACAAAAAAAAAACAGACACAACTGCCTTGCAAGTGACAATAAATAACCAATAACCCATAACCAATAACCATTCAAAATGGCAAACAACGAAGACCTTTTCAAAAAAATCATCGCACATGCGAAAGAATACGGTTTCATCTTCCCGTCGAGCGAGATCTACGACGGACTCAGCGCGGTGTATGACTACGGCCAGAACGGCGTGGAACTGAAGAACAATATCAAGCAATATTGGTGGAAAGCCATGGTGCAGTACCACGACAACATTGTGGGCCTCGACAGCGCCATCTTCATGCATCCCACCATCTGGAAGGCTTCCGGCCACGTGGACGCGTTCAACGACCCGCTCATCGACAACAAAGATTCCAAGAAGCGCTACCGCGCCGACGTCCTCATTGAGGAACATATCCAAAAGATTGAGGATAAGATCGATAAGGAGATTGAGAAGGCGAAGAAACGTTTCAACAACTTCGACGAGGTGCTCTACCGCCAGACCAACACCCGCGTGGTGCAGTATCAGGCGCAGGTTGACGACATCCGCAATCGTTTCGCCGAGCTGATGAACGCCAACGACCTTGTGGGTTTGAAGGCGTTGATTGAGGAATTGGGTATCGCATGTCCGATTTCCGGCACGCGCAACTGGACCGACGTGCGTCAGTTCAACCTGATGTTTGCCACCAAGTTAGGCTCTGTGGCCGACGGTGCCGACACCATCTACCTTCGTCCCGAAACGGCGCAAGGCATCTTCGTCAACTACCTCAATGTGCAGAAGACCGGCCGCATGAAGCTGCCGTTCGGCATCGCCCAGATTGGCAAGGCCTTCCGCAACGAGATTGTGGCCCGCCAGTTCATCTTCCGTATGCGCGAGTTCGAGCAGATGGAGATGCAGTTCTTCGTGAAACCCGGCGAGGAACTGAAATGGTTCGACTACTGGAGACAGACCCGTCTGCAGTGGCATACCGACCTCGGCATTGCCCCCGAAAACTACCGTTTCCACGACCACGAGAAGTTAGCGCACTACGCCAACGCCGCCACCGATATCGAGTTCAAGTTCCCGTTCGGCTTCAAGGAGCTGGAGGGCATCCATTCGCGCACCAACTTCGACCTGTCGCAGCACGAGCAGTATTCCGGTAAGAAGCTGCGCTATTTCGACCCCGAAACCAACGAGAGCTTTGTGCCCTACGTCATCGAGACCTCCATCGGCGTCGACCGCATGTTCCTGGCTGTGTTCAGCCACGCCTACACCGAAGAGACCTTAGAGGACGGCTCCGTGCGCACAGTTCTGCGCATTCCCGCGAAACTCGCCCCCTACAAGGTGGCTGTGCTGCCGTTGGTGAAGAAAGACGGGCTGCCGGAAATCGGCCAGGAGGTCTTCGACACGCTGAAGAAGGACTTCATGGTGCAGTACGAAGACAAGGACGCCATCGGCCGCCGCTACCGTCGCCAGGACGCCATCGGCACGCCGTTCTGCGTCACCATCGACAACCAGACTAAGGAAGACGGTACGGTGACTGTGCGCGAGCGCGACACCATGGCGCAATATCGTCTGCCCATCGCCGACCTGCCGGTGGAATTGATGAAGAAATTGCGGTAATTCCTATGAAAAAATACACCCTCCTGATTGTCATGTTGCTGGCCGTGGCCGCCTCCTACGCGCAGGGGCTCAAGGCTTTCATCAGCCACAAGGCCTACTGCAGCAGCAATTTGCAGCCCTACATCGAGTTCACCTTCATCGTGGGCGGCAACACCGCACGTTATGTTCCTAACGGACAGGGCAAGTATGCAGCCGGCGTGGAAATTCAAGTCGACATGATGCAGGCCGACACGCTGGTGAAGCAGCTGCATTACATCCTCAGCAGCGACCTTTTCGACGACTCCGTGCGCACCGGGAAACCGGATTTTGCTGACATTCAGAATGTTCCGCTGCCTTGCGGCGACTACTACCTCTACTTCTACATGAAGGATGTGAACGCCGTGCCCGACAGCGCCGGCAACGTGGAAAAGCTCTCCTACATCGACCATGTCTCGCTCAACATCCCGACCGACCGCCTCTCCACGTCCAAAATATCCCTTTACAGTTCGATGACGAAGTCCAAAAACGGTGGATTGTTCACAAAATACGGATACGAACTGCCACCGCTTTACTCGAACTTTGTGCCCGAGTCGCAGTACACGCTTCCCTTCGCACTTGAAGTCTATAACACACCTAAGATCCTCGGTAACAATCCGTTCAAGGCCAAGTGCTATATCGAGCAGGCCGAGTCGCACCTCGTGGCGATGCCCGCCAACATCCTCACCATGGATCTGACGCCCAAGGATGTGGTGCTCGTCCTCAATGAGTTCAATGTCTTCAACCTGCCCTCCGGCAACTATTTTGCCGTGGTGGAACTGCTTGATACCCGCGACAGTCTGCTTCTTTTGGACAAGGTTTTCTTCCAGAAGAGCAATCCTTCGGTGAAACTCAACCTCGACGACTACAACCAGACGAACATTGTGGGCACGTTTGTGGAAGCCGATACGAACCGTAAGGAGCTGATTGACCATGTGCGCTGCCTCTATCCGATAAGCAGCCATAATGAGCGGCAGTTCTACGACGAACGGCTTAAAACCGTCCCCACCGATCAGATGCAGCGTTTTTTCTACAACTTCTGGCTGCGCCGCAATCCGACCAATCCGGAAGAGGCCTGGCTGAACTATAAAAAAGCGGTGGACGAGGTGGAACGGATGTTCGGCAGCAAGCAGGTCAGAGGTTACCTCACCGACCGCGGCCGCGTTTACCTCCAATACGGTCACCCCGACGAGGTGAAGGAGGTGCCTTCCGACCCCGTGACGCTGCCCTACGAGATTTGGCAATACTATTACCTTGAAGGTCAGACGGATGTGAAGTTTGTCTTCTACGACCCCGTACTCACCGGCAACGATTACGACCTGCTGCACTCCACGCTTTATGGCGAGTTGAGTGACCCCAACTGGAAAATGAAGTTGGTGCGCAACAAGGAGACCCAATGGGATTTGGAAAACACGACCCCTACCGACTATTGGGGTAACCGCATGAACGATTATTGGAAGTATCACTGATTCAACCTATTGCTGATGAAACGCATCCTCGACATCGTTTTCTCCCTTTTGGTAATAGCCGTCGGTCTGCCGTTCGGGCTGGTCATCGCCCTGCTGATCGTACTGGACTCGAAAGGCTCCGTGATTTACCGACAGAGCAGGGTAGGGCGGAACAATGTCGATTTCCTGCTCTACAAGTTCCGTACGATGTGCGTGGATGCCGACCACAGCAGTCTGATCACCGTGGGCGCCGACGATGCACGCATCACTCGTGTGGGCGCGTTCCTGCGCAAGTTCAAGATTGACGAGTTCCCGCAGTTCCTCAACATCCTGAAGGGGGAGATGAGCATCGTGGGACCGCGTCCGGAAGTGCGCAAGTACGTCGACCTGTACACCCCCGAGCAGATGCGCGTTCTCAGCGTGCGCCCCGGCCTCACCGACTACGCCTCCATCCGCTACGTCAATGAGAACGAACTCCTCGCTACCTCCGCTGATCCGGAACAGACTTACATCCAAGAGATTATGCCCGATAAATTAAACCTGAACTTGAAATACATCGACGAGCAATCGTTCCGTACCGACTGCAAGATTATTCTCGAGACACTGAAAGCGATACTGGTAATGAATGAAGAATGAAGAATGATGAATGATGAATATTCTTCCTTAAGCAGCCTCGAAGAGGCAAAACGCGCGAAGCGCAATTAACCCCACACAAGGCTATAGCCGCAGTGTGGGGCGCACGAAGCGCAACAACCTCATACAAGCGGAGCGCTGCGTAGGACACCAAACAGAACAACTAACCATTAAAAGATATGTACACACAAGAACAAGGATTATACGTGGCGCACTGCGACGACGGCGCGCTCAGCATTCAAGGGAAGATGGCCAACAGGCACGGCTTGATCGCCGGCGCCACCGGCACAGGCAAAACGGTCAGCCTGCAAGTTTTGGCCGAGACATTCAGTCAGGTGGGTGTGCCCTGTTTCATGGCCGACATGAAGGGCGACCTCTCCGGCATCAGCCAGACCGGCAAGATGAGCGGCTTCATCGAGAAGCGGCTGCCCGAGTTCGGTCTTGAGAACCCCGAGTTCCAGGCCTGCCCGGTGCGCTTCTACGACGTTTTCGGCGAGGAAGGCCACCCCATCCGCGCCACCGTCAGCCAGATGGGTCCGCAACTGCTCTCCCGCCTGCTCGGCCTCAACGAAACGCAGGACGGCGTGCTCAACATCGTCTTCCGCATCGCCGATGAGCGCGGGCTGATGATCATCGACCTCAAGGACTTGCGGGCGATGCTCGAATATGTCTCCAAGCATGCCAAGGAATACACGATGAAGTACGGCAACGTCTCCGCCGCCTCCATCGGGGCCATCCAACGCGCGTTGCTGCAGTTGGAGGCGCAAGGGGCTGACAAGTTCTTGGGCGAACCGAGTTTCGACATCTACGACCTCATTCAGACCGAAAACGGTAAGGGCGTGATGAGCGTGCTGGCCGCCGACAAGCTGATGATGCAGCCCAAACTCTACAGCACCTTCCTGCTGTGGCTGCTCTCCGAACTCTACTCCACGCTGCCCGAAGTCGGCGATCTGGAGCTGCCCAAGCTCGTCTTCTTTTTCGACGAGGCGCACACGCTGTTCGAAGACACCTCCAAAGCCCTGATTGACAAGATCGAACAGGTAATCCGCCTGATTCGAAGCAAGGGCGTGGGTATCTACTTCATCACGCAATATCCGACCGACATCCCCGACAATATCCTCGGACAGCTCGGCAATCGCATCCAGCATGCGTTGCGTGCCTACACGCCCAAGGACCAGAAAGCCGTGCGTGCCGCCGCCGACACCTTCCGCGCCAACCCGAACTTCAAGACCGACGAGGCCATCATGAACTTAGAGACCGGCGAGGCGCTGGTCAGCTTCCTCGACGAAAAGGGCGCCCCCGGCATCGTGCAACGTGCCAAAGTGCTCTTCCCGCTCTCGCAGATCGGCGCGATTACCGAAGGCCAGCGCATGGACATCATCAAGCAGAGCCGCGTCTACGGCAAATACGACACGCCCGTTGACAACGAGAGTGCCTTTGAGATGCTGATCAAGGAAGCCGAAGAGGCCTTGGCCGTACAAGAATCTGAAAAACAGGAGATTGAAGAGGCAAGCAAGGAGAATGGTTCCGATAAGAAAACCGCCAAGAAAGGAATTTTGAGCAAGGTGCTCAAGGCGATTATCACCGCCATCACAGGCACGGTGGCCACGGCTGTGGGCACGGCCGTCAGCGACAAGGTGACGGGCAAGAAGACCAAGTCGAAGACCTCCACAAAGGAGAAAGTCATCAAGAACACCACCTCCGCCGCGACGCGCACCATCACGCGCGAGATTTCGAGAGACATTTTGGGAAACATTTTGAAATAGATACGATATAGGACATTTGTAGAGACGCACGGTCGTGCGTCTCTACGGCCTCGATAACCCATAACCATATAAAAAAAATGCCTAAAGTATTAGTGATCTACACCGGCGGGACCATCGGCATGATGATGGACCCGGAAGACAAGGCCCTGAAGCCCTTTGAATTCAAGAATATCCGGCAGCAGCTTCCTATGCTGGACCTCTTAGAGTGCGACATCACCTTCAAGAGTTTGCTGCCTCTCATCGACTCTTCGGACACCAACCCTCAGTTCTGGCTCCGGCTGGTGGACATGATAGAGTCTGAATATCAGAACTATGACGGTTTTGTGGTGCTACACGGCACCGACACGATGGCTTACACTTCCTCGGCGCTCAGTTTCCTGTTAGAGAATCTTGACAAGCCCGTCATCATCACTGGATCGCAGCTGCCCCTGGGCGTGTTACGCACCGACGGTCGTCGCAACATCCTCAACGCCATCGGATTTGCCGCTGACAGCAAAGACGGGAGGCCTATGCTGAACGAGGTGTGTCTCTTCTTCCAGACAGCCCTGTTTCGCGGCAACCGTATCTACAAAGACGATGCCGCCAGCTTCAATGCTTTTCACTCGCCCAACTACCCGCACTTGGCTAATGTGGGCACCGAAATATCCTACAACGAGCATTGTCTGCTCCCCAAGAGCGTTCCTGGCACCTTCATCGCCCACCACAAAATGGATAACAACGTGGGGCTTATCAAGCTCTTCCCGGGCATCAACCTCGCTGCCATGGAAGCCATGCTGAACACGGAAGGTTTGCATGCCGTTGTGCTGGAAACTTTCGGCGTGGGCAATGCTCCGACCTCCCCCGAGTTCCTCAAGGTGCTCAAGGATGCCATCGACCGTGGCATCATCCTCGTCAACATCTCCCAATGCAAGGGCGGTGGCGGCGTCGAGATGCAACGCTACGCCACGGGCAAACACCTGGCCGACATCGGTGTCACCTCTGGCAGTGACATGACCACCGAGGCGGCCCTCACCAAATTGATGTACCTCTTCGGCGAGGGTTATCCTTTGGATACTATACGTAAATTGTTGAAAATGTCCCTGCGCGGGGAGTTAACCGAGAACTACTAATGGAAATCGAAATCTGCTGCGGCTCCATCCAATCTGCCGCAAACGCCAAGGCCGGCGGTGCAATGCGCATTGAGCTGTGCCAAGGGCTCGTAGAGGGCGGCACTACGCCTTCACTTGCCACCATACAGTACGCCGTCCGTGAACTCGGACTGCAAGTCTTCGTGCTTGTGCGTCCGCGAGGTGGTGATTTTTGCTACAACGAGCTGGAAATCAAAACAATGGAAGAAGATGTGGCCTTCTGCAAAGAAGTCGGAGCATCCGGAATTGTGGTCGGCTTCCTGCATCCCGACGGCACCATCGACACAGAGCTGACCCGCCGTTTCGTGGAGATAGCCGCCCCACTGCCTGTCACCTTCCACCGTGCCTTTGACGAGTGCAAGGAACCGCTGCAAGCCATGGAGCAGATTATCGACTGCGGGTGCAAACGCATCCTCACCTCTGGCTGCAAACCTACCGCCATGGAAGGTGCGGAGATGCTGCATCAGCTTGTCAAACAGGCTAACGGCCGTATCACCATCCTGGCCGGCAGCGGTATCACCCCGGAGAATGCCGTTGAACTGCGGGAAAAAACGGGAGTTCCGGAAATCCACGGATCCTGCAAAATCACCCGTCCCGACGGCGCGTGGGAGACGGATGCCAAGCAAGTGCGCGAACTGCTGAAGCGGTTAACCTACTGATATTTTCGAGATTCCGCTTGCTCACTTTGTTCGCAGCGGAATGGTGCACGCTACCGAATGCGTGAATCTCCTGATATGGCCGTTGCGACGTTTTTCGCAATAGCTAAGCGACCGGTCTGCTTGTAATGCTCCGTAGGGAAGTCGCGGTCGCGGAAATCGCAGTCCCTTACTTCATTTAAATTATTCACCACAATGACGCCCCGCGCCTCGTAGCGATCGGTGACCCATTGTGCGTTGCGTTCCAGTAGCCAAATCAGGTCGGGACCACACAGGCTGTCAATCTGGTCGACGTTCTCGGGCAGAATGTGGAAAACGGGCTGCCAACCGCGTCGCTTGCACAACCGCACAATCTTGTCCAAGTCCTTGATTCTCGGATTCGTAGCGTCTAATTCGGTGGCAAAGTGCTTGATATGGTGGCAAGCCGTCTCGATGGTATCGTATGAGGGATAAGTACCGTTGTAGAGTATACCGCTCTGTCCAACAGCACGGTCCCACTCGTCGGCGTTATGGTAGGGGAAAGGGTGGGGGAGGGTGAAGGTCTGCCGCTTGAAGCCCCTTCTCGCCAATGCGGAGCGCTGCTCATCCGTCCATATCGGATAAGCCTTGAATGCCAACAACATACGCTGCCCGAACGACGGAATCTTCTTCATGAAAAGTTGCTCTTTCCGCAACGGCGTCTCCAAACTGGAGTAAATCCATTCCGCGGAGCATGACCGCAAATTCACCGTGACAATCGCCGTTTTCACCTCGCTTTGGCGGGGAATATTGTTCAGAATGTCGTAATAGACCCCGGCATGGCACGCATCTTTCGCCAGATTGCCGACATGGTGTTCCGGCAGCAGGTCGTCAATCATCTCGCAGATAAAGCGCTTGTCGGTGTCATCGTCGCTGTAGGTATGGTTCGACGACTCCCCGAGATAGACGATGTCCACGCCTTCCCGGGCTCGTTCGGAAATCTCCAACAGCGTGCAGTTCTCCGCCCTGTCCTTGGGGTAGAGCGTGAAATAATAGATCACGTCCAACACGACGAGCATCCCCACCGCCATCAGCAACTTGAGGAACAATTTCCGGATTGTATGTTTTTCGTTGTCAGTCATTTAGAATTGGAAATAGATGAACGGGTATTGCTCAACGGAGGAGAGTGCGACGATGGCGAAAACCATCACGGCGTAGATGCCCCAACGCACAGCGGTTTTCTGCTGACCGCACCAAACATCGAAGCGGCTTTTGCGAATGAGGATATCCAGCAGGATGAAGAGCGCCAGCACGATCCAGGCTAACGGCGCAACGTGCAGTTGGGCGGGTATCGCACCATTGTGGAACAGCGCAGCGAAGAGATCGTGAAGGTTTCCGAAGGAGGTTGCCCGGAAGACACTCCACAAAAGAGTTACAATCACGAAGGTTTTCGTCACATTGCAGATTTGGAGGAGAATTCTGCCGGTTTTATGCTCAATTTTGTCGAAAAGATGGATATTACGGAGTCCTCTTTCCAGAATCAGCAGCACCCCGTAGGCGAAGCCCCAAATCATGAACGTCCAGTTCGCACCGTGCCAGATTCCGCATACCGTAAAGACTATCAGCGTGTTGAGTGCCCATCGCGGTACGGATACGCGGTTGCCGCCGAGCGGGA
The DNA here is from genome assembly GCA_017395245.1 of Bacteroidales bacterium. Classification (GTDB taxonomy): domain Bacteria; phylum Bacteroidota; class Bacteroidia; order Bacteroidales; family WCHB1-69; genus F23-D06. The sequence goes on from JAFPVR010000070.1 coordinate 15,491, forward strand.
TATAAAGGTAGTCGCGAAACCACGACGACAGCGAGATGTGCCACCGCCGCCAAAACTCCTGCACACTGCCGGAAAGGTAGGGCGTTTTGAAGTTGTCCACCAGCGTGAACCCCATTGACAGGGCGCAACCGAGCGCGATAGTCGAGTAGCCGAAAAAGTCCCCGTAGATTTGGAACGAGTAGAAGAGCATGCCAAGGAGGATGTCGCCGCTGCTGAAAGCGGCTGGATCGGCGTAGATTTTGTCCACGTAGGTTCCCAGATTGTCGGCCACCACCATCTTGAGGAAAAGTCCGAACAGGATGAGTCTCAGTCCGTTGGCGATATTGTCGTAGTTCAGTTCCTTCTTTTCACGGAGCTGTCGGAGCAGGTTCTGTGGCCGCTCGATGGGTCCGGTGACAAGCTGGGGGTAGAACATCACGTAAAGGGCGTAATAGCCGAAGTGTCGCTCGGGCTTCTGGCTGCCGCGATAGACCTCGATAACGTAACTCAAGCTCTGGAAAGTATGGAACGACAGACCGATAGGAAGGGCGATGTTCAGCACTTTCTGCGGGTGTGCCCAGCCGAAATGCTGCGCAAGCGCGACCAGATTCGCGCTGCAGAAGTTCAGGTACTTGAAAATGAAAAGCACCAGACAAGTGGAGACGATGCTGACCACCAAACAGGTTTTCTTCCTGGGGATATTGTCCTTCCATTTCTCAATGAGAATGCCGGCGGAGTAGTCTATCGCGATGGTTATCAAGAGGATAAGGATATATTTCGGGATAAACCACATATAGAAAAAGCAACTGGCGGCGAGCAACATGAGCCAGCGCCATTTATGCGGCAACAGATAGAACAACAGCGTGACTATCGGAAAGAAAACCAGAAATTCAATCGAGTTGAAGAGCATTTCCGTCGGTGTTTATTCAGGCGGCAAAGATAATCTTTTTGCAGCAAGTACGGACCGCGCAAACGATCGGCTGTCAATGTCAAAAAAAAGTGTACCTTTGCGCCCTCAAAAATTGCGGATGTGGCGTAATGGTAGCCGCGCCAGACTTAGGATCTGGTGGCGTAAGCCGTGGGGGTTCGAGTCCCCCCATCCGCACTTTCCAATGCTAAATGCTAAATGCTAAATGCTGAATGCTGAATGTTGAATACATGGCTGAACCGTTTTCCTTAAACCCTTTATTGTTTGACAAAATACGTCAATATTCTGATGCGTTGAAGGACGTTGTGGATATTCAGATTGATGAAAATCGGAATATTGTAACGTTCGGTAGGGTGGGGCGCGCGAAAATCCGAAAGGTGGTGACATCGACGGTTATTCTTGCAGCTGTAGTCGCGTATATCGTTATGCATCTGACAGATATGGAGGTAGTTGCGGCGGTGTTTGTCGTTTTCGTCATCCTGACGGCTGTCGGCTTGTACATGTCCGACAGTTTTCGTTCCGTTGTTGTAGACCTCAAACACAAGCGGATTTCCCCGGTTCTATTTAACATAAAATGATAATCCGTATCTAACCCAAAAAAAGTGTATATTTGCAGCCATCAAAATATAGGTGCTATGAAATTGATAGACTTTGCCAAACGCTTTGACAGTGAGGAATCTTGCGAGCAATACCTCAAGGAGGCACGCGAGAA
>JAFPVR010000005.1 GCA_017395245.1 Bacteroidales bacterium
TCCCTCAACTCCTGTTGTATATGAAAATGATCCAACAGGTAGGCAAGATGGCAGTTTATATATGGAAGTCATTTCATATTCTATAATATTACAAAGAGCGGAAAGAAGAAACGAAGCTTTTACATCAAAATTATTCCCCCCCAAAAAAAAAGTTGAAACAAAAACAGAAGACACAAATAGAGAGACACCTGTTATGGAAACAGGAAACCTGTTTGAGAATGAATAGTATGCACACTTTACCAAGACATAGAACAATAAGAGTTTTTGAAGGATTTGCCGGATACGGAGGAGCGGCTTTTGCCCTTAGACGCTCTGGCATTCGTCATCGTGTAGTTGGTTTTTCGGAGAACGCCCCAGATGCTATAGAACTTTATCAATACAGTTTTCCTATTACCAAAAACTTTGGTGACATCAAGCAAATCAATCCAAATACAAGAAACTTCCCAAATTTTGAATAGTGTATAATAAACAACCATTATGGCAAGAAATATACAGCAAAAGTACAAAGAGATCTATGAAGAACTAAAGCTTTTTATTGAAACCTGTTCTACATCTCCCAAAAGCGTTCAGAATTACACAGATTTCAAACGCATAAATGAATGTATCCAAGAAGTTTTAGGAAATCCAGAGATTACCATTCTTGATATTACAAATCCAGTAGAATTTGCAGAAATAGTAAAAAAATTAAATAATAATGAGCGGTATCGAAGCTATAATAGAAAAGGTAATAATCAGTATTCAAGTGCTGTTCTGAATTATCAGAATTTTTTATTTGCAAGGAAATTTGCCGCATCAATCAAACCTCAAAATGAAAGATTGAATTTTTCAAATAAATCTATTCAGTCACATAATACAGACGACTTATCTCTATCAATTGAAAATATAGTACAATCTATCCTCTCCACCGGCCTAATCTATTCCGAAACCCTCATCAAGCGCCTCGCCTATTCGCTGATGGCCAAGCCTTTCGTTATCCTCAGCGGTCTGGCGGGTTCAGGAAAGACGCAGCTGGCGTTGGCTTTTGCCAAGTGCTTGAGCGAGAACATCGAGGAGCAGGTCTGCACGGTTTCCATCGGGGCGGATTGGACCAACCGCGAGCCGCTGCTAGGTTATCCAAACGCTTTAAATAAAGACGAATATGTGAAACCCGAAAGCGGTGTGTTGCAACTCCTGATGCGAGCCAACGAAGACCCAGACAAACCCTATTTCCTGATTCTCGATGAAATGAACCTCAGCGTGGTGGAACGCTACTTCGCCGATTTCCTCAGTGCTATGGAGTCGGGAGAGAAAATCAAACTTTGGGACAATGAAGCAGGAAACGTTCCCAAAGAAATTGAATTGCCCAAGAACGTCTTCATCATCGGCACCATCAATGTGGACGAAACCACCTATATGTTCAGTCCGAAGGTGCTCGACCGCGCCAATGTGATTGAATTCAAGATCGCGCCCGACGAAATGGAGCGATATCTCAACGAGAAAAAGGACATCCACCTCGAAAAGGCTTATTCCGCCTGCGCTGATATGGCTGAAGATTTCGTCAACAAGGCTAAGTCTCAGATTCAGATAGACAACAATGATGAGAAATCGGTCTTGCTTTCATTCTTCAAAGAACTAAAAAAGGTCAACGCCGAGTTTGGCTACCGCACCGTGAACGAAATCAGCCGTTACCTGCATTTCTCCGATGAAGAATTGTCTGCTGATTCAGCCATAGACACCGCCATTCTGCAAAAACTGTTGTCCAAGCTGCATGGCTCCCGCAAGAAACTTGTCCCTGTGCTTAGTTCCATGTGGAAGCTCTGCCTGAACGATGGCATTACCAAAGAGATAGACGCCGAATTTAACGCAACCGATTTCAAGTATCCCGAATCTGCGGAAAAGATTCAAAGGATGTACAATGCCGTTGTGGATAATGGGTTTACGAGTTTTGCGGAGGCGTAATTAATCAGAATTATTTATGATGAAAGCAAATGTTCGTAATCCTATGAAGAATAAAATCAAGATGACAACTGAAAATATGAGCGAATTGGAGCAACAATTTGCTTATGTAAATACCATAATTGAGAGGCATCGCGAATCTGCCATCAGGTTGGTGAATGGCGAAGCATTGCTGACAAACTGGGAAATCGGGCAATATATTTCAACACAACTGCAGTCATCGGCGTGGGGCGACAAAGTAGTAAGTCAATTGGCCGATTACTTAAAACGGATGAATCCGAAACGGAGGGGCTTCGGCAAACGTCACCTGTACAACATGGTCAAGTTCTATGACCTCTATGCCAAAGAGGAATTCTCCGATCTGGTCATGCGGCTTCATCTTCCCGAAAATGTGCAATTACCGATTGCACATTTTCAGGAAACGCATTTGTCAAGTGAAACAATTGTGCAATTGCCAATTGCACAAATAGAAACCGCCCAAATCACAATGCCTGCAGTGCTCAGTCTAATACCTTTTACAAGCCATATTGAAATTATGAGCCGTTGTCGTTCAAACGAAGAGCGGCTGTTCTATATGCTTTACGCTGCACAGCAGCATCTTAAGACAGAAGAACTTCGTAGATGCATTGTCAACCAAACATTTTCGTCATTGCTTGAAAAGGACAAGATGTTGTCACCTGCTCTTCTGGACGAGTATCCCAATGCTGACTTCATCCTTAAAGACAGGGCTTTTGTGGATTTCTTGAATCTGCCAAAGTCACACAACGAGCATCACTTGCACAATGGTCTGCTGGAACACATGAAGGAATTCATTATGGAGTTAGGCAAAGATTTTCTGTTCATGGAGAGTGAATACGGTGTTCAGGTTGGTGGCTCGACAAAACGAATAGATTTGCTGTTTTATCACCGAGCACTGCAATGCCTTGTGGCCATAGAATTGAAGGCGACGGATTTTGAACCAGAATTTGTTGGAAAGATGGATATGTATCTGGAGGCGCTTGACCGTGATGTTAAACGCGAGAACGAGAATCCGAGTATCGGCATCATTTTATGTCCATCTGCCGACCGCAGCATGGTTGAATACACATTAAGCCGTTCTCTTAGTCCAACTATGGTTGCCGAATATCAACGCAAACTGATTCCTCAAGATGTTATGCAACGGTCACTACAGGAATATTGTGATTTTTTGCAAAAAGGCATCAATAAGTAAAATGATGTTATGACAGGTTACCTCGACATACCTATCGTAGGAAAGCACGGAAGCGTGAAGCTGTTGGTGTACCCACAATCTTCAAATGCAAAAGTGTTTGAGGAAGTGGATCCACAGGACGGCGAGTCAAGATGGCAATTGGTGGAGGGCGAGGAATACGAATATGCCTTTGAAGGCGATTACCATTTTAAGGAACACGAATTGGTCCGACCATCAAAAAGTTCGTCCTCAAGAGGTTGGATCAAAACGGGCATCTATGTCGGTTGCCTATCACTGACCGTCACTAACGATGCTGGCTTTGAAGCCGAGGTCAGTTTTGAGGTGCGTTCCGTCAAAATGGATTACCGGACGGACTACAAGACGATGCTCCACGATATCACCAGCCATTTCACGGATTTGGTGATGATGCAAGGAGCGCCTGTCACCCAACGGTTTGAAGTGGATGTCAATGAAGACAGCCAAACGCTATATCAGCAATTTGCCTTCATGAAATCGTTGGTGGACAGCGAGGAGTTTGAAGAAGCCTTGAACAAGATTCTTTATAATCCTATCCACAAATGGACGGGAACGATCATAGAGAAAGACATTTGTTCCGTAAAGAAACTCGGGCGGCAGGAATTAAAACAGATTGCCTCCAATAAGAATCGGTTGCCACTGGGAGAAGGAATAACTATTGGCGACCATATTGACAGCGTTCCGCGAAGATTGTCGGTTTCCTACAAGAAAGACACTGTCGATGTGACAGAAAACCGTTTTGTGAAGTTTGTATTGCAGTCGTTTTCTTCATTTTGCAGCATCATCCAGCAATGCAAAAATGCCAGTCCAAGACTGAAAACCGAGGCTGAACTGACGGCAAACAAACTGACGGGATGGCTGAGCCGCAGCTTCTTCCTGGATGTTTCCAACTTGCAGACTGTGACTTTGAATAGTCCCGCATTGCAGCGCAAAGAAGGCTATCGGGAAGTGCTGCAGGCCTGGATGATGTCGAAACTGGCGGCACAAATCACTTGGAAAGGCGGAGACAACGTGTATCAAGCCGGCAAACGGAATGTGGCGGCTCTTTACGAATATTGGGTGTTCTTCAAGTTGCTTGACATCGTTAAAGAAACCTTCCATTTGGAACTGACGGAAGAAGATGAAAAGAAGTTAGTCAAAACCGACAAGGACCACATCAATCTAGAACTCAAGCAAGGCCATACAAAAATGATAGGCGGTCAGTTCCGCGAAGCCTCTCGAACTTTGAATGTGCGCTTGTATTACAACCGCACTTTCAGCACATCCGACCAACTGGACAAAAGCGGTTCTTGGACCACCGCCATGCGTCCCGATTACACTTTGTCAATTTGGTCGGGAAACATCAAGGAAAACGAAGCAGAAGAGCAAGACCTCATCGTTCACATCCATTTTGATGCAAAGTATAAACTGAACCGAATCCTGCTCAACGAAAGAGAACTTGACGACACACATACTTTTGAAGATGAGGATGCAGAACTTTCGGAAGAAGATTTGCTGATGAATCAGGAGAAGAAGGAAGAAGAAAAAGGCATCTACAAACGGGTGGATTTGTTGAAAATGCACGCATACAAAGACGCTATTCGACGCACAAGTGGCGCTTATATCCTTTATCCCGGTTCAGAAAACAAAAGGTTGAAAGGCTTTCATGAGGTACTGCCAGGCTTGGGAGCCTTCTGTCTGTCGCCAAACAGCATGGAAAAGGATTCAAAAGAAATCGAACGGTTCCTGCATGATATTTTGGACCACATGCTCAACAGGGCTTCGCAACGGGAGCGCATCTCGTACCACACTTACGAAGTTTATAAAAGCGATCCCTCTGTAGTTTGCGAGCCTATGCCAGAACCATATGGGGTCAACCGTGATTTGATTCCGGAAGAGACCTTTGTATTGTTGGGCTCGTTCCATGATGAGAATCATCTGCAATGGATACTTGGCAATAACCTATACAATACTAGAACTGACACCAGAAATGGTTCTGTGCGCCTGAAACAAGAAATATCTTCAGCAAAGTACTTATTACTGCACAATGGTGATAAACAACTTTTGCTTAGGTTGGGAAATAAAGGTCCACGTGTCATGTCAAAAGAAAGATTGAAGACGTTGCCATTCGCTTCTTTGTACACACCATCAATGCCTTACTATGTGGTTTTTGACATTTCCGCCAAAGAACCTGACAGAGAGTTTAAAGAAGTCCGGTGGAATATTGGTAAAATGATTAAAGACGGCATTATAAAGGGAGGTCCCTTGAGTGCAGCTCCTGAAGGAATTTCCCTTGCGACACTGATGAAGTATGTTATTCACATCTAACCACCAATCATTAAAAACATAAAACTTTTCAAACAACCCCTATGCCCCACACCCTCTACAAAACCCAAGGCACTTGTTCGCAGTTCATCGATGTGACCGTCGATGACGACGGCGTCATTCAGCAGGTCTTCTTCATAGGCGGATGCGACGGGAACAGGCAAGAGTTCTGCACCATCATAATCCATCAGAATCGTTCAATATCGCCACAAATTAAACAACAATAGTCATCCTATGAATAAGAATAAACAAAGAACGCTGGAGAACCTTTTTGAAAAGCTGGAGATAGAAGATGTTCTCGATAATGCCGAAGTAATGGGGTATAATCCCGACAAACGGTTGGACAGGTTGGAAAAGCCCGAACTCATCCGGAAAGAGCTGGCACGAGCCATCCTGGATGATCCGAAAACGCTCCTGCGGCAGCTTCCCGTCGAGGATTTGATATTACTCCACACTTTGAGGAACGCAGAACCCGGAATGGGAATGAGAGCATACCACACTTCGCAAGTGATGTCGATGGCGCTGCTGGGTGTCGCCGAACAGTCGTTGGTGATTGAAGACGATTCAATGGAAATGATCAGCATCACGGAGGATTTCAAACAAGCCATCCGTCCTTGCTTTGACGAAGTGGTGAACGACTTCGAAGTTAAGCTGCGCTTGCACGTTGAAGAGTTCCTGATCGGTGCACTCAACCTCTACGGCATCCTGACACGAAGCGAGCTTAAAGCCATCCTGAAAGAGTGTCTTGACTTGGAAGATGACGGCTCCGGAATGTTCAACCATATCTACCCGTATTCCATTACCTTGAAATTGCAGGAGTACGACGGATATTTCCATGGAGGAGAGGATTTCTTCCTTTCCCCGTTTGTTCTCGATTACGGTTCAATCCTCAGGGAACAGGAAAAGCGAAAAGAGGTAACATTCTTGAAACATTTCGACCGTGACACTCTGAGAAAGGCCGGAGAAATGCCCATCCCCGTCATACCTAACTGCACCAGCGGAAAATTGTTGAAAACGCTGCAGAACAAATTAGGTTACACAGAACCAGTCGCCCTGTTCCAACAATTTCAGATGTGGCAAATGATTCAAGAAGAAAATTTGAGCACCGTCTTGCAGATGATAATCGAAAACGCCCCGAAGAAATTGAATGGCCTCAACGAGTTGAATGACGTAGTGCAAATCCTCACAGAATTCCTGAACAACGCCCCGCGATGGATATTCCGGGGACGTTGCCCGAACGATCTTCAGAAGCCGCTCACCTCCGCCCCCTCCATCACCCTCGGACCCAACATGCAAAACATGGGATTCAGGCAGGAGGACGTGCAACAATTGGCGAATGATGCGTGGGCGGGAGGACCATTCTTCTACCCCGGAGCGGCAGCACCCTTCGCCAAAACGAATAAAATCGGCCGCAACGACCCCTGTCCCTGCGGGAGCGGCAAAAAATACAAGAACTGCTGTGGGAAAAACTAATGTCATGAAACACACCCTATACAAAACCCAAGGCACCTGCTCGCAGTTCATCGACGTGACCGTCGATGACGAGGGCGTCATTCAGCAGGTCTTCTTTTATGGCGGATGCGACGGAAACCTCCAGGGCATCTGCCGGCTGGTCGTCGGACAGAAAATCGACGATGTCATCCCAAAACTCAACGGCATCCGCTGCGGAGGGAAGCCCACCTCCTGCCCCGACCAGCTCTGCCGCGCACTGGAAACCCTCAAAAAATAAGCCACTATGTCCCTCTTCCGCGTCATCCTGTCCATCATCTTCCCGCCGCTGGCCGTCATCGACCGGGGGTGCGGGTCGGTGCTCATCGTCTTCATCCTCACCTGCGCCGGATGGGTGCCGGGAGTCATCGCCGCGCTGGTCATCCTGAACAAAAATACGTGACCACGTTTGGCGGACTTTTTGTATTTTTGCCGATTGTGAAGTTTTTCTTTGGAAACGCCACTTCATACAATAACTCAAGAACAAGCAATAGGAACTAAAACAAAATCGACAAAACATAATCTGTATGGAACATTCTATCTCAATCTTGGACAAAGACTATTCCCGGTGGATCAGCGAACTGAGTTCACGTTACCGCAGAAGCCAGATTAAAGCGGCGGTGAAAGCTTATACGGAAATCGTCCCCCAACTTGGGGAACATTTTACTCAGCAAGTTGCTGAGCAAATTAATCTGGAGTTGTTTTCTGTTCCATGGGGACATCACATGTTGCTGATAGACAAGTGTAAAGGAAACCCGAAGAAAGCTTTGGGCATTTCGGAGTACGAACTGGCCAAACTCTACCCGGAAAAAGTGGAAGGGACTATCCCGACCATTGAGGAATTAGAACAGAAATTGGGCGACAGGATCAAAAACGACAAGGACTAGCAAAAAATTCATTATGAAACACATCACCGTTTCCGCCGCCATTATCCACGACGACCAAAACCGCATCTTCGCCACCCAGCGGGGATCCGGCGACTGGAAGGACTGGTGGGAGTTCCCGGGCGGCAAAATCGAACCTGGGGAGACAGCCGAGGAGGCCGTCCGCCGCGAAATTTGGGAGGAGTTGGAAACCCGCATCACTGTCGGGGAACTGCTGCATACCATCGAATGGGATTATCCGAAGTTCCACCTCACGATGCACTGCTTCCTCTGCACTATCGAGAGCGGCTCGCTGACCCTCCTCGAACATGAGGCCGCCCGCTGGCTCGCACCTAACGAACTCGACAGCGTGCAGTGGCTGCCGGCGGACTGGGAAGTGATTGAAATGCTGAAACGGCGGATGGCTGAAAACGATTCACAAGCACCGACCCAAAAAGATACTCACACCAAAGAACCCGTTTATACATTACTTGGCGAATCGGGCTTGGTGGAAGATGAGGAGGGTAACATTTTCAGTGCTTCGGAAATTAGCAAACAGCATGAACCTCAAGATTCCAATCTTTCCAACCCTTCTTCCGCTTTCCTCAACTTCGGAATATCTTCTGTATTGGACGACAAAGCCAATCCCGCCTATTGGTACTACTACTATGACCCACGTTACTGCGGACCAAGTCGTGAGGCCTATATGGAAGAGATGGCAAGAAAACATAGACATCCCATCCAGCAGACACCAGAGAAGGAAACTACATCTACCTCTGCCGTTGCTGAACCCATAAAGGAAACAGTCCCAAAAGAAACAATCCCTAAGGAAACAATCCCTAAGGAAACAATCCCTAAAGAAACAATCCCTAAGGAAACAGTCCCTAAAGAGATAGTCCCTGATGTGATTTCAGGTGAAGCAAAGCTGAAAGCCAACCAAGAGCAGGCAGAAGTGGAGCGCTGCGGATTACACCCCACCTATCGGGAAGCCTTTTCGTATAATTTTCCCGGTCTGAACTTTGTCGCCATTGTGGATCGCGAAGGCACAGCGATTATCTCCAACGACCATTACCTTGACATCAGTTTTTATTCGAATGGTTTGGCCCGAGCGCAAAGCAGAGAAACCAGGAAATTCGGATTCGTTGACCGACAGGGAAAGGAAGTGATTCCTTGCACTTGGCGATCGGCAGGTCTGTTCAATGAATACTTGGCTGGTGTTCAGAACGATAACTACCGCTGCGGTTATGTGGATGTGACAGGCCGTCTGGTTATTCCTTGTGTCTGGAAAGAGACATGGCCGTTTCAAGAGGGATTGGCAAGGGTGCAGGACGAAAGCAGAAGGATCGGCATAATCGACCAGAGTGGCAAGCTCATAATACCCTGTGTATGGAAGAGTATGGGTGATTTCAGCGAAGGTTTGGCGGGCGTTCAGGATGAAAACGGGAAATGTGGATTTATTGACAAGACCGGCAAAATTGTCATTCCTTGCCAATGGAAGAATGTTTGGTCGTTCTGCGAGGGACTTGCTGTCGTCCAGGATTTCAACAAACGATTGGGATTCATTAACAAAAGCGGGGAACTGGTAATACCCTGCCGCTGGAAGAAAGTGAATTATTTCCAAAACGGACGGGCCAAAGTGTCCGACTCTAAGAACTTTCTACTTCAAGACAAATGGGTGTATATTGACAAGGAAGGACGAATTATCCCTTGACACGAGCATAATCGTAGTGATGCGGAAGAACTTGGCAATATCTTTAAGGAACTGGGCGTGCCGTAGAGCGACACATTGCAGATTTTGTATTTGCGGCTCGATTTTAGCGAATAACAAACCCCAACATTTGTAAATTTTTGAGCTATGAATCCCATTGCCATTTATACCCTCACCTCCGCCCTGCACGACCCACAGGCGTTAAATACACTCACAAAAGAGTTCCTGTCCTCCTTGAATGTCCCGTTCATTCTGAAAGGCGACGATTTTTCAGACTACGGATCCCACGACTTGGACCTGATTTTTGTCCGCACGGGCGGCACCGAAGGCCTTTTTCAGCAGCTGATGCCTACACTGGCCGAAAAATCCGAGGCTCCGTTCTATCTCTTAGCTTCCGACAAGAGCAACTCGTTAGCAGCCTCGTTAGAAATCCTCTCCTACCTGCGACTGCAAGGGAAACAAGGTGAGATTTTGCACGGCAATCCCGAATACATCGCCTCGCGCATCCAGTTGCTTTGTCGGGTGGAATCGGCTGTCAAACGGTTGCGCCACTGCCGATTAGGGGTCATCGGAAAACCGTCTGACTGGCTCATTGCCAGCCACGCAGATGCGGAATGCGTCCGACAGAAATCAGGCGTTGAACTGTTAGAGATTCCCATGAGCGAACTGTTGGACACGCTGGCCGCAACCTCGGAACCCTCGCCAACGGAGCATAGTGATATGCCAGCGGTCAACGAGGCGCTACCCGGTGCCTGCCGTATCTATGAGGCAATGAAAACCGAAGCAAAGAAACATGATTTACAAGGGTTTACAATCCGTTGCTTCGATTTGTTGGATGCTGTGCACAATACCGGTTGCTTGGCGTTGGCGAAGCTGAACGCAGAAGGCTATATTGCAGGTTGCGAGGGCGATGTCCCCACCATGTTGACGATGACACTGCTTCGCGCGCTGTCCGACACCTCCTCTTTCCAAGCGAACCCTGCCAGCATCGATCCCGAAACCGGCGAGATTCTCTTCGCCCACTGCACCATCCCCTTTGATATGGTGCAACGTTACGAATTGGATACGCATTTCGAATCGGGAATCGGAGTGGGTATCCGTGGCTACGTTCCGGAAGGACCAGTCACGATATGCAAAGTTTCGGGAGATTTGTCACGGGCGTTTATCGCGGAAGGGAAACTGGTTCGCAGTCAGGCAAAGCCGGACCTCTGCCGCACGCAGTTAGTGGTGCGTCTCGCCAATCCGTCCGATACCGAATACTTTCTGACGAATCCTATTGGAAATCACCATGTTATCGTAGTCGGACAGCACGCAGAAGCACTGAAAGCGTTGTTACGGAGAATAAATATTTTCTGAATTATCCTCTTGAATCTTGTAAATATCTTGTCTGCGTATTTCTGCGAGTTCGGCGGGGCATATAATTGTCCCGCAGACCGCGCAGATTGACGCAGATTATCACACCGTTTTTTTGCAAGACTTAAAGGGATAATTCCGAATGTTTTTGATACTTTTGCCGAATGAATTTTATTACAAATCCAGCAATCAAACACTAAAGTAAATATACGATGACCACCTATTACAATTTTGAGCATTCAACAAAAACAAAAGTGGTTGGAAGTGCCCCGTGGGGACAACTGGAACTCCTTCAGCCTCTGAACTTTAACAGCATGCAACAATTATTCAACCAGTTGCCAAAACAATCGGAATTCAGGCTGAAAGGGAACTCTCGCCTTACAGATTTACTCTATTGCCTTAACATTAGCACTATCAATAACTTTATTGTCAGTTCCAAAATGTATTCCATATTGAAGAAATTCAATATTCAAGAACATCAATGGGCAAGCTGTACCATTAGAAAAAAGGACAAAACCTGGGACTATCATCTGCTCAGATTTGCGCAACCGCGTGATAATAAAAGGCGTCCACAGCTCTATTGTCCAGAAATGGTGGATTGGAGAAATTCGGTATTTTTTGAAGATTCCTATGCTCGATTCGGAGGAATAAAAGGGAATGAGCCCATCTTAAAAATCGACAGCTATGATGACTATCTGAAAGTACAAGCCGAATATAATCGCAAATTCGATGAACATGAAAACATAGACTTGACAATAGGGGTCATGAAATTTGCATTCAACGAGGAATATTTGGGAAAAAACAACCCCGATATGTGTTGGTTGTATCCATTGCATTCAAATCCATTGATTTCGGAAAGACTAAAAACAGCATTGGAGGAAAAAGATATCACAAGTGTGGAAACGATGGAAATAAACTCCTATCTCTGTCGCAACGATGCAGAAGTATTGGGCAATATCTTTAAGGAACTCGGCGTGCGGTAAAGACCATAAATTCAACAGTCTTGTTCTGTATAAGTTTTTTTTTACAAAAATGTGGTTGAATCGAAAATAGTTGTATTTTTGCAGCGGAAAAGTTGTAAAGATATGCATTAAACGATATGTTTGACAACAAAAAGGTAATATGACAGTTACAGAATATATACGCGAAAGGGAGATACGAGGACGTGTGACGTTCACAATTGACGATGTCCGTCAAGCTGTGAACTTGTCGGACAATTCGCTTGTCACAGAATTGCAAAGACAAGTGGCTCGCGGTAGAATATGCATTCCTTATCGCGGTTTCTATGTCATTATACCTCCTCAATATGCTTTGAAGGGTGTTGTTCCTCCTACTTATTATATTGATAATCTGATGAATGCTGTCAGAAAACCCTATTATTTATGCTTGCTGTCGGCCGCAGAATTTTACGGTGCCAGCCACCAGCGAGCTATGCAAACCCAAGTGATGACAATAGCACCTCGTTTAAGAACTTCAAAGATGAATAATTTGTTGAACTGGAACTATCGTCAGCTAATTCCTTCTGAATTATTGATGAAGAAAAATGCTGAAATGGGGGTGATACTCTATTCCTCTGCCGAGTTGACAGCCATTGACCTCGTCCAATTTGCAAGCCACGTAGGCGGTTACCAACGAGCAGCCACGGTTCTTGCGGAATTAATGGAAAGTGTTGATGTAGATCGAATTGAATTCGTTTTACCTTATACTACTACAGCAACCGTTCAACGCTTGGGTTATCTTTTAGAATTTATTTTGGAGGAGCAGCATAAAGCCGACAAACTGTATAAGCTGCTGAAAGCATCAACTCCAAAATGGAAAAAGATATTGATGAGCAATACCAGCGAAGAAAAAAGCAGTAGTATGGGTAATCGATGGCATGTGAATATGAACATTGAAATTGAAATAGATGACCTATGATAGACAAATCGGCAATTATAGAATGGAATGAACAGGCACCGTGGATATATGCTACCATGGTCGAGCAAGACCTCATCATCTGCAAGGCCCTGGTCTGCATTTTCAACGATGAATTTTTGGCTTCGCAACTGGCATTTCGCGGAGGTACTGCGCTGCATAAACTGTACCTCACTCCGCAATCTCGCTACAGCGAGGACATTGACCTCGTGCAAATCCATCCTGGCCCTATCAAACCCATCTTGTTCCGCCTTGGGGAAGTGCTGTCGTGGCTTCCTGACAAGGTGACGAAACAGAAACGGTACAACAACACCCTGTTTTTCCGCATGGAATCGGAAATTCCGCCGACACAACCTTTACGACTGAAGATTGAAATCAATTGCTATGAACACTTCAACGTCTTAGGATTGCAAAAGGTGCCGTTCGAAGTTCAAAACACCTGGTTCAGCGGCAAATGTGAAATCACCACTTACACCCTTAACGAACTGATAGGAACTAAGTTGCGCGCCTTATACCAGAGAAAGAAAGGTCGCGACTTGTTCGACCTGCAAGTGGCTTTGGAAAGCGGAAAGATAGAGGTGGCGCAAGTGCTGGAATGCTACCAAAAGTATATGGAATTTGTGGTGGAAAAGGTTCCCACTTATAAGCAGTTTGTACAAAATATGGAACTGAAATTACAAACCCCGGAGTTTTTAGGAGACATGGATATATTGATACGCGAAGGTGCCGACCGCTTCAATCCGACTGACGCATACGAACTTGTCAAGAAAACTTTCATCGACCTTATGCCCGGAAACAGAGATTAGGTTTTTGCGAATAAATAAACCCAAATATTATGAAAAAGATCCTCATTTTTGCCCTTGCCGCACTGTTGTTTGCGGCATGTAGTGATTCTGAAAAACAGCTGAAAGAGCGTGCTGCTGAGCTGTGTAAGTATATCCCCGATCACGAGCTGCTGGAGAAATCCAAAGACTACATGACGGCGGATTTTTACGCTGTTTTGGACACGATGTTCAACCAGCTGCCGGAGTTCGAGGCCATGGACCACGAATGGCTCTATTATTTCGTGACGGGCAACGGCGGCACCATCGCGGATTATGAGGTGGTCGGCGTGGAGAAAACCGATGACACCCACGCTATTGCAACCATCAAGGTTCGCCAGAAATGGGAGGACGGCTCGTTCGACGAATCCTCTGACGTAGAGGAACATAAACTCTATATGGAGAAGGTGAATAGTCAATGGCTGATGTCCGATTTCGACGAGCATAAGGCCGACTGCATCCGCCATATCGCCATCAACAAAAAGGAGCAGGTTGTGCGCAATGCCATCAGCGACTACTTGGTGAAGGAAATCGGCGAGCATTACCTGAAAGGCGAAATCTGCATCCCCATGATGATCATGATACACGAGGAGGACGAACTCTTTATGGGCGACTTTTGGGTGCTCTGGTACAACCAGGCCGGCGACACGCTCAAGTGCGTCTCCGGTGGCAACCATTCCGGTTTGATGACCCTGAGCAAGGAAGGCGACCAGTATAAGGTATCCTCGTTTGAGCAAACCGTTGATGGTGCCGGCAACGAGGCCAGCGCCAAACGCATCTTCGGCAGCTATTTCGACATCTACCAGAACATCCACTCCAATGATAAAGTCCGCGAAGCCGTCCGTCAGGAGCAGTTGCGCGAATATGTGAAAAAACACAACCTCAACGTCAAATACTATCAGGACTACGGCTGGCCAGCCGTGGCATTGGATTAGCGAACTCCTATAAATCCGACAATAAACGATGAAAAAGGAATTGAGGGATAATCCGCCTCCCACTCATTTCCGAAAAATGCTACCTTTGCCCGCCAAATAAATCCACCCTATGAACCAGACAATCACCCTGTTAAGCGACTGGCGGCTGCGCGATCCCTACGTGGCCATGCTCAAAGGCGAGCTGCTCAAAGCCCTGCCGGAATCGCAAATTATGGACATCACCCACTATGTCGACAAGTTCAACCTGCCGCAGACCTCCCTGCTGATGAAAACCAGCTACCGCTCGTTCCCGGAAGGCACTATCCACTTGATATTGACCAACATGTCGCTTAATGCCACTTTTACGCCGGTCGCGCTTTCCCACAACGGACACTGGTTCATCGGGGAGGACAACGGGGTTTTCCATCTCATGTTCGGACAAGAGGCGGCCATGAAAGGGTTTCAACTTCCTGATAACAAGTCAAATACAATTAACCAGATTTTTGAACTAATCCGGCTGATCGGTTCCGGCAAAATAGAGAAAAAAGCGACCGAGTATCTGAAGTTCAAACGTATGTTCACGGAAGAGTGCGAACATACGGCTGATAATCAACAGATTGAGGGCAGAATTATCTACATCGACGCTTTTTTCAACGCCGTGACAAACATTCCGGCCTCGCTGTTTGAGGAGGTCGTAGGCAACCGTCCGTTCACGGCTACCATCCAATCGAAGGGTATCTGGACTGTCACCAAATATGCCAAGGACTATCACTCTCTTGACGATGAGATGTTCCTCTGTAGCAATGCGTTAGGGCTTATTGAAATCGCAGGCTATCAATTGGATGTGGCCACTTTGGCCGATTTGGAGCCCGACAACAAAATCATTATCAAATACGAATAGTATGTTCAAAGTAGGATTGGTCCAGGCCGACATCAAACCGCGAGACAAGGCGGGCAACATGGCGCACTACGCAGAGTGGTTGGAGCAGGAAATCCAAGAGCCCGTGCATCTGTTAGTGTTTCCGGAAATGTTCAACTGCGGGTTCTCGCCGGAAATCATGGATGATGCGGAACCTGAAAACGGTCAGAGCGTCTTTTTTCTTTACATGACCGCGCACAAGTTCCAGTGCGACGTAGTGGCCACCTTGCCGGTGCTCAAAGACGGCAAGCTCTACAACCGCCTCGTCTGGTTCTCCCGCGACCGCATTTTGGGCAGCTACGACAAACGGCACCTTTTCATTGGCGAGGAGGAATTCTTCACCCCCGGAACGGATAAAACAATCGTCAACACGTTAGGTTACAAGTTCTTGCCGCTCATCTGTTTTGACGTCCGCTTTCCTGAATGGAGCCGCAACCACGTGACGGATAGCCGTTTCGATTACGACTGCCTTGTCTATACGGCCAACTTTCCTTCGCCGCGCGAAAACGAGCTGCTGACACTCACCCGCGCCCGCGCCGTCGAGAACCAGGCTTATGCAATTGTGGTGAACCGCGCAGGCGTGGACGGTTACGGGCGGAAGTACGCCGGCGGCTGTGCTGTCATCAACCCGCACGGCGAAATCGAGGCCCAAACCACGTCAACACATGAGGAGATTTTGTTCCATTCTTGCAATTTCGATACACTAAAACCCCTCCGGGAGCTGTTCCCCATATCCAAATTCTGGTAAAAAGCACCGCATTGAAAATTTTATTCTGCTGAAAAACAATAACTTATAAAAATTTTCAAAAAAGTGTTGAAGTATTAAAAAAAAGTGTATTTTTGCAGCCTCAATCCAACGATGGTGCTGTAGCTCAGTTGGTAGAGCAACGGACTGAAAATCCGTGTGTCACTGGTTCAATTCCCGTCAGCACCACAAGCCCCGAACTTCGGGGCTTTTTTTGTACCCAATAGAGACGCAAAATTTTGCATCTCTATGCAATGCGACCTCTTTTCAAAACACGTTATCATTAACCCAAAAAAATGTATCTTTGCCAAATTTTTTTGGTAAGATATGTTTAGTCTGTATATCAAAGAACTAAAA
Organism: Bacteroidales bacterium; assembly: GCA_017395245.1. Lineage (GTDB taxonomy): Bacteria > Bacteroidota > Bacteroidia > Bacteroidales > WCHB1-69 > F23-D06. Next base: position 16,547 of record JAFPVR010000005.1, read on the forward strand.
GCGTTTCTAAGCTCCATTATCGGGTATATTTTCATCGGCGTGTTCCTCATCGTCGCCGGACTTTTCATCTGGGTCTTCCCCAACGTGAACAACGTGGTAGAATCGGGACTCGCTGATTTACAAGGACTTTTCAGTTTGTCGCAGTTCTTGTTCCTCTTCCTTGTTCCAGCCATTACCATGCGTTCGTTCGCGGAGGAGAAACGTACCGGCACGATGGACTTCCTGCTCACCCTGCCGCTTACCGACATGCAGATTGTGTGGGCGAAGTTCCTCGCCTGCCTCACCCTGCTGGTCATCGCACTGTTGCCGACCTTCGTCTATGTCATAACCGTCTACTGGATAGGAAATCCTGTGGGCAACATTGACATGGGCAGCACCTGGGGCTCCTACCTTGGGCTGCTCTTCCTCGGCGCATCGTTCATCGCCATCGGCCTCTTCTCGTCGAGCCTCACCAACAACCAGATCGTGGCCTTCATCATCGCTGCGCTGTTCTGCTTCGTGCTCACCTTCGGCTTTGCATTCATCTACTCCTTCGATGCGCTCGGCAACTTTGGTTACTACCTTAAAACGCTCGGGATAGAACATCACTATGCTTCTATCAGTCAGGGCGTTATCGACACCCGCGATGTGATTTACTTCGGCAGCGTCATCTTCATTTTCCTCTACGCCACCCGTTTAGTGTTATTGAGTCGTAAATGGTAAACCGTAGAGACGGAGCATACCCCGTCTCTACAGAAAGAAGATTTGATCATTATGAGTAAAAAAATCAATAAACAGAGCAAACAGTTCAAGAGACGCACGCTTCTCGGCCTGCTGGCCGTCATTGCCATCGTGATTGTCGCCAATATATTGTCCTCCTTGTTCTTTTATCGCATTGATTTGACAAAAGACAAGCGACACTCGCTATCGAAAAGCACCATTGAGATGCTGAAGAGTTTAGAGGACCGCGTCTATTTCCGGGTTTACCTCAAAGGAAAAGACCAACCGGCTGACTACCAACTTTTTGCTAAACAGGTGGAGCAAATGCTGCAGAACTTCCGCAGCTATTCCAAAAATGTCTATTACGAGTTCATCGACCCCATTGAGGGCAAGACCAACGAGGAGGTGAACGCCATTTTGGGCGAATTTGTGAAGAAAGGCTTGGAGCCAATCCCTATCAGCCGTGAGGATGCGGGCGGATATTCCACCCACGTGGTCATTCCCGGCGCCATCGTCTCCTACCGCAACCACGAGTACCCTGCCAAGGTGGTGGTGGCCGATCCTTCCGGCGCCGACTGGCTGAAGTATTCCAACGAGGAGTTAGAGTACAACCTTGTGGCCCCTGTGCGCCGACTGCTGAAAACCGAAAAACCGAAGGTGGCCTATCTTGACGGCCATGGCGAACTCGACTTCTGGAACACCTGCTGGACAGCCATGCAGTTGCAACGGTTCTACAACGTCAGCCGCATCACATTGGACGGCAAAATCAACGCCTTGCGCAACATCACCATCGACGACACCGTATCAGGGAACCTTGTTTTGGGCGACAATAAGTACGATGTGCTCATCGTTGCGCAACCCACGCAACCTTTCAAGGAGTACGACAAATACATTATCGACCAGTTCATCATGCGCGGCGGCAAAGTGTTGTGGCTCATTGACAACACAACCGCCTCGTTGGACAGTCTGCAAAATGCGGGCGAATTTTTCGCCACTCCGAGGGCGTTGTATATCAACGACCTATTCTTCACCTACGGCGTGCGCATTAACACTGACCTCATCCAGGATTTGAGCTGCATGCCCGTGCCACAGCAGGTGAGTGTCATCGGCGACCAGCCGCAGTATAAGTTCATGGCATTCCCCTATTGCCTTGATATTGTGAACTTTGGCAACCATCCGATTGTGCGCAACCTCAAGGACGTCAAGTCCGATTTTGCGGGCAGTATCGACTTAGTGGGCAACAACGCCGACCTCAACAAAACAGTGCTGATGACGACCTCTGAGCGCACCAAAGTAGTGCCCACGCCCTCCATCGTGACCTTACGCGTGGGTATGGTGAAGCCCAATCTGCAGGAGTACTCCTACCGCAACGTGCCGATCGCCGTGCTTGTGGAGGGCAACTTCCAGTCGGCGTTCAAGGGCATCCTGCCTATCGAATTCGACACCATCAAGGAGCTGGATTATCGTGACCATAGCGACTATACACGGCAGATTTTCGTCTCCGACGGCGACATCATCCGCAACCCCTTCGACAGCAAACGCAACCAGCCCTACCCCGCCGGCTACGACATCTACACGCGCCAAACGTTCGACAACACGGACTTTATCGTCAACTGCGTCAACTACTTATGCGCCGACGACGATTTGTTGCAGTTACGTGCCAAGAACTTCAAAATCGGCTCCCTCAGCAGCGAGAAGACCCGCAACCACAAGGTGCTGCTGGCGGTGCTGAACATCGGCATCCCACTCCTGCTCATCGCGCTGATGGGTACGATACTGATTGTTATGAGGAAAGTAAAGTTCTCGAAAAAACAGGAAAAATAGACGTGAGACGTAAGACGTGGGAGTAGAGACGCAAAATTTCGCGTCTCTACGGAAAGGTTTATTCGAACTGCACCGCTTTCACCGGCGAAATCTTCTTCGCGATGACCCAGGCAGGCACGACCAACACTAACATGCAGGCCGCGAATACGCCGAGGTTCAGCAACAAAACCTCCCAGAACTGGAACTGGATCGGCACATAATTCACGTAATAGGTGTCTGGATTCAGCTTGATGAGGTGCGTAGCCTGCTGCAGCCAGCCGAAACCGAGCCCGATGGCATTGCCGACGAGCAACCCTTTGAAGAGCGTGCGTCCCGCCACAATCAGAAACGTCTGAACCACATGTTTTGTCTTCATTCCCAAGGTTTTCAAAATCCCGATGAGCCGTGTCTGTCCCAATACAATGATGAAAAACACCGACATCATAGTGATCATGCAGACACAAGTCGTGATAATCAACAGCACAGAGACGTTGGTGTCGAAAAGGGCAATCCAGTCGAAAATCTCGGGATAGATTTGTTTCACAGTTTCCGCTTTCAGGTTTATATCTATCTGATGATGAAGTTGTTCGCCAACCTCATCCATTTTGTTGTAATCGCTGGCAAGCACCTCAATGCCGCTCACCTGCGAGGAGTCCCAGTCGTTGAGTTTTTGCACATGGCGCAAGTCCACGAGCGCGAACTTCGTATCATATTCGGGCAATCCTGTTTCATAAATTCCTGACAGCGTGAAACTTCGCTGTCGCGGCGGATCCTGCACGAAATAAGTGCGCACCTTGTCGCCGACTTTCAACTGCAGCTTATCGGCCAGCCGTTTGGAGATAATGATACGGTTATCCGCCACCGTATCACTAAGCTGCAACGTATCGCCTTCCACCATATTGCGGGCGAAATCGCGGCCGCTGAACGAGGCATCCACTCCCTTCAGCACAATGCCCTCCACCTGATCGGCCGTTTTGATAATGCCCACTTTCGTGGCATACGGCTGGACGGCGGCCACGTCAGTATGACTGTTTAGAATTCCTAACAATGTATCATTCAGCGTGATAGGAGTCTGCTCGTAAGAGTAGTTGCGATCATAATGGGAAATACGGATATGTTGACCCATCGCCACCACCTTGTCTTCAATCACCTGCTTGTAGCCGGACGTAATCCCAATGGCAATCAACATTATGACCATACCAAGCGACACGCCAAACACCGAAAGCCGAATGATGGGTTTGGAGAAACGGTCGCCCTTGTCGCGGAGAATGCGGTGGGCCAATTGCCAATGGAACGGGAATTGTGACATATATACAAATGTAGAGACGCACGGCCGTGCGTCTCTACATAACAATATTATTGATTAGAACGTGTTGCCAGCGGCTTGGCAAGCGGTGATGGCCACGAGGCTGACAATGTCCTCGACGGAGCAACCGCGGGAAAGGTCGTTGATAGGAGCGGCCATGCCTTGCATGACGGGACCCACAGCTTCTGCACCAGCGAAACGCTGCACGAGCTTATAGGCGATGTTACCGGTCTCCAACGACGGGAACACCAGCACATTAGCCTTACCAGCCACGGGGCTGCCGGGAGCCTTGGAAGCACCCACGGACGGGATAATGGCGGCATCAGCCTGCAACTCACCGTCGATTACGAGATTGGGATCCATCTCTTTGGCAATGCGGGTGGCATTCACCACTTTGTCCACGAGTTCGTGCTTGGCAGAACCCTTGGTGGAGAAGCTCAGCATAGCCACGCGAGGCTCAATGCCGGCGATGGTGCGGGCTGTCTGGGCCGTGACGACTGCGATTTGGGCGAGCTTATTCTCGTCGGTGTTCGGGTCGGCGGCGCAATCGGCGAAGACCATCACGCCATCATCACCCCATTTCTTGTCCTGGAAGCACATGATGAAGGCACCGGAAACCACGGAAATGCCAGGCAAAGTCTTTACAATCTGGAAAGCGGGACGAAGCACATCGCCCGTAGCGTGCTGTGCGCCAGTCACTTCGCCATCAACATCCTTGTTCTTGATGAGCAAGGTGGCCAAGTAGAGCGGATCCTCGACTTTCTTGAGGGCCTCCTCCATCGTCATGCCCTTGTTCTTGCGGATTTCATACAGCATGTTGGCGTAGAAATCCTTCTTGGGGTTGTCCATCGGGTCGATAATGTCGGCTTTTGCAATGTTTTTCAAGCCCCATTCGGCAGCTTTGGCCTCGATGTTGGCCTTGTTGCCCAACAGGGTGATGGCGGCATAACCTTCCTCGATGATGATGTCGGCAGCCTTTAAGGTTCTTTCCTCCTCGCCTTCAGCCAGCACAATGCGCTTGTTGGCCTTCTTGGCGTTCGCTTTGATTTTCTCGATAATGTTCATTGTTTGTTTTTATTTAATGTTTGATGTTTAAGGCAATGGTGATTGGTGAATAGTGATTAGTGAATGGTCAACGGTCAATGGTCAATGGTCAATGGTCGAATCAGGCCGCAAAGGTACATTTTTTTCGGTTTTGCGCCAAATCCTCCGAAAATCTGCGAAACATGCCCTTTAATTTTAACAATTAATTGTTAACGGATTTTCACAAACAACTCATAGACAAACAATGGCAAACTTTAAAAAAATGCTTGACAACAGTGATTTCTTGATGTATCTTTGTGGCACAAAATTTTAAAGATATGAAAAAGAAAAAAGAAGAAATTTTGCCCGAACAGGGTTGCGGTGACAAGGTTGCCGTAGAGAAGGAGACAACAAACGAAGTTGTCGGCAACGAAACTGTCAAAGAAGAGGCTGAAGAAGAACAGCCGGAGACAGAAGAGGAAAATTCCTCGGACGAAGAAGGGGGATGCGTGGAATTCCATGCCCCTGGAGATGAGTTTCTGGAGTTCCTCTCCAAACTGCTCCGTATGATGAAAAGCATCATCGAATTGGAGAAACGGTTGCAGGACTTTGAGAAAAATCCGACATTCAACATGATGATGGATGTCTGCATGGCGCATCTGAGAGATCTGGAGGCGTCCGACAAAGACCAAGAGCCGTCAGACGAAGACAACGGCGATGACCACAAGGAAAGCTGCGACGACAACGAAGACCATTTCGACGAAGATGAAGACATCGTCACCGAGGCCTTTATCAGCATGAAAGTGAAGAAGTTGAAAGGTTAGTGTCCTTTTGACGACCTTGACAGGGTCAAGCACTCTCTTTGCGAAAAATGTTGCGGGAAAAGCGGAAACGTGCGAAAATATTTCTGCGCCTTTCCGCAGTTTTCCGCAATGCTAATCTCCTAACGAATAGCCGAAACGCTTCATCTGCAGCTCATTGTTGCGCCAGTCTTTGAGAACTTTCACAGACAGGTCGAGGAAGACATGCTTTTGCAAGAAGTCTTCAATGGAAAGCCTTGCATCTGTACCCAACTTTTTGATGGCCGATCCCTTGCTGCCAATGATAATGGCCTTCTGCGTGGAACGCTCCACGTAGAGGGTCGCGGCTATCCGTACGATTTCAGGCTCCTCCTTGTAGCTCTCCACGACCACTTCCACGCTGTAGGGAATCTCCTTCTTATATTGCAGAAGTATCTGCTCGCGAATGAGTTCCGACACGAAGAAGCGCATCGGGCGGTCGGTGAGGGCATCTTTCGGGAAGTAGGGCGGGCACTCGGGCAGCAACGCAATGATGCGATCGCGAACGGCATCAATGTTCACGCCCTTGAGCGCGGAAATGGCGAACACATCCGCCGCAGGGAAAATCGTCTGCCAGTGGTTCTTCGATTCCTCCACCTGTTCGTCTGTGTACTTGTCGATTTTGTTGATGATGAACACGACGGGAATCCCCATCTTGTTTATTTTCTCCACCAGTTGCTCGTTGTATCGGGTCTCACCGCACTCGATGAGGTAGAGGATGATGTCGGCATCCTGCAAGGAGTCGGTGACAAACTTCATCATGTACTTCTGCATCATGTAGGCGGGATCGAGCACGCCGGGCAGGTCGGAATAGACAATTTGGAAATCGTCGCCGTTGACGATGCCCTTGATTCTGTGCCGGGTAGTCTGCGCTTTGGAGGTCATGATGGAGACCTTCTCGCCCACTAATTGGTTCATCAGGGTGCTTTTGCCCACATTGGGGTTGCCGATGATATTGACGAAGCCCGCACGGTGCGGGGTGGTATTGGGGTTTTCCATAGATTCTTAAGAAATAGTGTGTAACATAGGTTCTGGATTCTCAGTCCCGAAGGTGATGTAGCTGAAGTTCTCCAACCAGTCGCCGGTGTTGAAAAAAAGATGTCCAGGGGAGAGCTCGTAGCGCGTGGGAATGTGCCGGTGCGCGAGGATGAAATACTCGACATCAGTCGTCTGCAGCAGCTCGCGGGCGAACTGCACCTGGTATTCGCCCTCGCCACGGAAGACAAGCACACCCTCATCGTGGGATTCGCGGCTCGACTGCGAGCAAAAACGAGCCAAGGCAAACGACTGCCGCGGATGCAGCATCCCATAAAGCCACCAGTTGAAACGGCAGTTGAGGATCCGCTTGATCATCATGTATTTGCGCTGCTTTCCGCCCAAACCGTCGCCGTGACCCACAAAACAGCGGTGCCCGTTGATTTCCATCAGCTGCGCCTCGCGGTAGATGATTGCTCCGAAGGTCTGCGTGAAATAGTCCTCCACCCACATGTCGTGGTTGCCCGTAAAGTAGTGAATCTGAACACCTTGCGAATTCATCTCCTTCAAACAGGCGAACAAGGTGGCATACCCTTTCGGCACCACGTCGCGATACTCGAACCAATAGTCGAAGATGTCACCCAAGAGGAATAGATGCTGGAGCTTTCCTTTCTGATTCTTAAGCAGTTGCACGAGTTTCCGCTCCCGCTCCTCGCTGGCAATATCCGGCGGGGTGCGGAAATGCGCATCCGACACGAACAGACAGTTGCCGTGCAGCGTCATCACCTGGGTGTTTGGGGCAGAATTTTTCACGCGGCAAAGATACGATTTTTAGGGATTAGGCAAAAGGCAGCAGGCAATAGGCATAAGGCAATAGGAAATAGGAAAAAGTGTATTTTTGCGGTATGAAAAAATGCATTTGTAATTATCTGTCCTTTGTGCAGACGCTTCTCCTCTTCACATGCCTATTGATGGCATGCGCGTCATGTAGCCATGCGCAAATATGCGGCTGCACCGACCCCGCGGCTTCCAACTACGACCCCAAAGCCAACACTAACGACGGCAGTTGCAAATACGCTCCCGCCAAAATCAGGGCCACCGAGATAGGCAAACTGGACACCCTTGTGAACGGTTCCTCCTCCCTTTTCTATTGGAACAACGCTTATTGGACCTATAATGACCACACTGACAGATGCCTCTACAAGATCGACAGCACCAATGCGACCACCCTGGATACTCTCTTTGTCAAGAGAATCCGAAATCGGGACACCGAAGATATTGCCCAAGATGAGCAGTACCTGTTCTTTGGCGATGTGGGCAACAATGGCGGACACAGAAAGAATCTCAATATCCTGCGTATCAGCAAGGAATCCCTCTTGGGCAAAGCCCCCAAAATAGATACTATAAGGTTCTCCTATGAGGATCAAACCGACTTCACCGCCTCTTCACGGACCACCGACTTCGACTGTGAGGCATTCATCGTCACGGACGACAGCGTCTACCTCTTCACCAAACAGTGGACCTCCTTGCAGACCACCGTTTACAGTCTACCCAAAACGCCCGGCACGCATATTGCCCACCGGCGGGAGACTTACGACGTAAAAGGGCTAATCACCGGAGCAACATATATGCCTGATTATCATTTAATTGCCCTTTGTGGTTACGATTATGACAAAGACCATATCCTGTCATCCCTCCATCCTTTCATCGTATTGTTATATGATTTCCAAGATGGTTTCTTCTTCTCCGGCAACAAACGACGGCTGGACTTTCCTTCCGGAGTCAAGGCGCAAACAGAGGCCATCGCTACCTCCAACGCGCTGGATTACTACCTCACTTGCGAGCATTTCCACGCCTCCTACATGGGCTTCACCTTCGACTCTCCCGCGCAACTGTGGCGGGTGGATTTGCGAAAATACCTAATGCCGTATATTAACGGGAAAAGTGACAACAACATAAAGTGACCATCACCCTATGAAAAAGCACCTCCTATACCTTATTATATTATGCGCCGCCCTCGGCCTCTCCGCACAGACCTTCACCGAGTGGCAGGATCCCGCCGTGTTCGAGGTCAACAAGCTCTATCCACGGGCCAATATCCCGCAAAACAACGGTTTCACCGATGACAATCCTTATTTCAAGAGAATAGAATGGATGGCGTTCAACTATGTGCCCAATGCTGATGAACGACCTACAGATTTTTTCCGAACAGATTATGACGAAAGCAAAGGCTGGATGGTCGAATTCATTCCAAGCAATTGGGAACTGCATCAAGGATGGTACGGCGTGCCCGTCTATGTGAATACCACCAACGACTTCGACAACAGCCAGTTGCCAAAAGTTCCCGTGAAGGGCAATGCCGTGGGCAGCTACCGCAGATGGGTGGACATCGACAAGACGTGGGAAGACAAGCAGGTGATTATCAACATCGGGGGCGCGAAATCCTGCTTCTACCTTTGGGTGAACGGCGAGTTTGTGGGCTACAGCGAAGATGCCAAGACTAACTCCGAATTCGACATCACCGAGTTTGTGAAGTTTGGGGAGCGCAACCTGATTGCCCTGCAGGTCTTTAAATGGAGCGACGGTTCCTATTTCGAGTGCCAGGATTTCTGGCGACTGAGCGGCATCGAGCGCGACATCACCCTCTACGCCCAGCCCAAAACGCACATTTTGGATTACAAGGTGGTGGCGGATTTGGATTCGACGTACCAAAACGGGGTTTTGGATGTGGAGGTGACGGTGGAAACTATGATGGATACTATCATCCCCACCTTTAATCTGGGAGGTTTTCGCCAACCTGATTATACTATTACCCTTGAATTAAATGGAAAAATACTCAGAACCAAAGACGTTTTTTTCAATGGGGAAAGAAAAATCACGATACCTTTTCATAAAATAATTCCCGATGTAAAAACATGGACAGCGGAGAACCCTAATCTCTATCAATTGACAATCAGACTATGCAAACCAATAGGAACTGCACTTAAACCACCCAGTCAGACTCTTGAAATAGACCATCTCCCCATCGGTTTCCGCAACATCCGCATAGAAGACGGTCTGTTGAAGGTAAATGGGGTGCCGGTGACCATTCGAGGGGTGGACCGCCACGAGCACGACCCGAAAACAGGTCATGTGGCCGACAACCGCATCAAGGAGGATATCCTGCTGATGAAGGCCAACAATATCAACACGATACGTACCAGCCACTACCCCAACTCGCCGGAGCTGTACCGGCTGTGTGACTACTACGGTCTCTACGTCATCGATGAGGCCAATGCCGAGTCGCATGCGCAGGGCTATGGGGAGAAATCGTTGGCAAAACGCGCTGATTTCAAGGAGGCTACGGTGGCGCGCACCCGCAATATGTACGAGCGCGACAAGAACCATCCCTGCATCATCTCATGGTCGTTGGGCAATGAGTCGGGCAACGGCGTGTGCTACGAGGCGGCCTACGACTGGCTGAAGGCGAAGGACACCACCCGCCCCATCCAGTACGAGCGCGCCCTCTACGACCGCAACACCGACATCGTGGCCATTATGTATCCTTCTGTGGATTACCTCTCCAAATACGCACAAAAACAGCAGGAGCGTCCGTTCATTATGTGCGAGTACGCGCACGCGATGGGCAACAGCTGCGGCGGCCTCTCCAACTACTGGGACACTATCTACCAATACCCGCAGCTGCAGGGCGGCTGCATCTGGGACTGGGTCGATCAGGGGTTGCTGACAAGGGACGCGCAAGGCAATGAGTATTTTGCATACGGTGGCGACTTTGGGGAGAACATGCCCTCCGACGGAAACTTCTGCATCAATGGCTTGGTAGGTCCCGACCGGAAACCGCACCCGCAGTTGGCCGAAGTAAGGAAAGTGTATCAGCCCATCAAAATTGAGGCGGTAGACTTGGATTCTTTGAAGTTCCGCATCATCAACCGCTTCGATTTCAGCAACTTGAATGAATATACGCTGTTTTACAAATTACGACCTGATGTGGCGCACGAACCGGCGGTGCATCCTGACAGTTTTTTGCGGCCACCAACACTGGAAGAACCACTCTCTGGTTTCATCCCGAACGTCGCCCCGCATGACACGGGTTTTTTCACATTACCGGAAGAAATCTTGGTGTCAATAAAGAAAATGGACACTATTGCCCTTGGAAGAGACGTAATGGTTGATTTTTACTTGGCGAAAAGGGATTTCGCTACCAACATTAAAGACCCTAAAGACATTAACAACTCCGCCGTAATCGCTTACGAACAGTTCAAACTGCCAGTGCCAAAGCGGAAACCGCAAAGAGCCAACTTCGGCTTCGTTACCGACAGCGTGACCTATCATTGGGAAGATTCCCTGTTTATAGTCAAGGTTGGGAGAATAGATATTGTGTTTGACGGCAAGGAAGGGCACATCACCACCATCAAGAAAGACGGAAAGCCCGTGGTGGTGGATGGTCCTCGACCCAATTTCTGGCGGCCGCCCACCGACAACGACGAGGTCGATGGCCATGGCGCGCTGCTCTGGCGTAGAATCGGGTTCGACAACCTTACTTGGACTACGAGCAGTATGGATGTACACAACGACTGGAACGATGATGTTGTCGTCTCAGTTCATCGGAACGCCGAAAACGAAAATGGGGAGTTGGTTTTATTCTCGTTTGAGGACTATGTGGTCAAGCGCAGCGGTGACATTCGAATCGGTTATGAATTTGTCAGGAGTGAATGGGTCCCCTCTTTCCCGAAAATCGGTGTGCAGATGAAGGTGTCGGACGAGTTGGTGACCACTGAATGGGTGGGTTACGCTCAGGAGACTTATCCTGACCGGCAGGCCTGCGGCTTTATCGGCCATTACGAAGCTCCAACGGATGACCTGTTCCACCATTACGTGCGTCCGCAGGCGGCGGGCAACCGGATGCAGACACGTTACGTGTCGCTCTTCAATAAAGAACATAAGCGGATGCTCTCGGCAAGGCTTCTGGATTGGAATTGGTCTCGGCAAGGGAACGATTATTGCCAGTTCAGCATCTATCCCTACGATGACGAGAACATTGAGCAAGCGAAACATACCAACGAACTGCAACGCAAAGGATACTATACTTTAAATATTGACAAAGCCCAGTCGGGGTTGGGCACGGCCACCTGCGGGCCAGGGGTTGCCGACCGCGATCTGGTAAAATTCGAGCGGCGAACCACATCCATGGAGCTGCTTCTGCAACTCGGCGAGAACGTCTTCTTCGAAGATTTCTTTGTGGACGGGTCCAAGGATATGGAACCTCTCTTTGGGAGATGCATCAATTTTAGTCAAAGAATAGGGAAAGGTCCATCCTATACGTTAAACAGCAATCCCACAGCCCCTTACGATAAGGATGCCGATACTATCCTTGTGGACGAGAGAATCGGCAATCCCGCCGACTACCACGAAGGCTGGGTCGGCTATTTCGGGACACCGATGATAATGCAGTACGAGCCAGGCAATTGTAAGGCCGATTCGTTGACACTTACGCTCAGTTTCGCACACCACCCGTCGCAGTGGGTGTTTGTGCCGCAGAAGGTGACGATATCGTACTCCACGAACGGCAAGAAGTTCAGCAAGCCAGAGGAGGTCACGCTGCCATTTGACCCGACGTTGGAAGCCAACAGCAAACCGCGAGTCTGCATTTTGCGTCACAGAATTCCTAATAAAAACGTTAAATACATCCGCATCGAGGCCGAGCCGGTGGAGAAATTGCCCGAATGGCACGCCGCAGCAGGGGAGAAGGCATGGATTATGACAGACGAAATAAAAATAGACGTAAGACGATAGACTTGAGACTTGACGATGACCTAAAAAGTCTTAAGTCTCAAGTCTTAAGTCTAATAATCATTTTTAAGAATTTTTAAGACACTACGGTTTGAAAAAAGTATATTTTTGCGCCTTGGAATAAAAGGCGAAAAAGGTAAATTAGAATCAATAATTATTAACCCAAAAAATTCAAAAAAAATGAAAAAAGTTTTTAGCGTATTGGCCATTGCAGCCATGATTTTGGTGAGCTTTTCCAGCTGTAACCCCGAAGGAAAAACCTATGCAGATTATTTAACCCAGAAAAAAGGTTGGGTGTTGTCAGCTGCTACTTCAAACCCTGCTTACGAAATGTCAGACGGTAGCTATGTCACCGACCTGATGACAGAAGGTTACCTCTATGATTTCGAAAATGATTACATCATTACCTTCAACGAAGATCACACTCAATATGTGAAACCCGGCAAAACTGTTGCTCCCGAAGATTTTGAAGGCGATGCTTACAGAGCTGAGACATTACTCGGTGCTTGGAGTTTCGACAACGATTTGATTCCTACTTTACTTTACATGCAAGTTCCTTTCTTCTATGATGAGGATGTTGAAACCTGCAAAATCCTCTCCCTTACCGAGAACGAACTCAAGGTCAGCTGCACCATCAACGATGATGATCCTACCGCAAAGGGCACCTATTCTTTCATCCTGACTTACGTTCCCGCCAAGTAATTCACCCCGAAATTAATCACTTAAAATTTTTAATAACATGAAGAAATTATTTTTAGCAGCTTTGTGCGCAGGCCTTTTCTTCGCCTGCGGTAACAAGAAACAAGCCGAACCCGAAGCTTTGATCGACACTGTTCCCGCCCAGCAGGAAGAGGTTGTTCAACAAGAGCCCGAAGAGGTTGCCGAGCCCGTCGCTCAGGAGCCCGTCGCCCAGACCACTCCCGCCAAGAAGAACAACACCACGGCAAAGAAGAATAACAACAGCACGGGTATGACCGCTGGCAAGTCCAACGAAGCTCCTTCTGTTGAAGATCATGCCAAGAGCGCCGCTAACAGGGTTGCCAACAAAGCTATTGACAAAGCTGAAAGCGAAGCTACCAGCACTATCGTCAACAGTGGCAAAAAGAAAAGATAATCTTTTCAAAATATCCGAAAAAAAGGTGTTCTTGGCTGAACACCTTTTTTGTTTTAAAAAAAAGTGTACTTTTGTGCACATTTTTTTTTGGACTATAAAGTGATGAATATCAAGGAGAAAATACGTGTGGTTTCTGACTTTCCAATCCCGGGAATTCAGTTCTATGACATAACCACCTTGCTCGGTGATGGGCAGGCCTTCCGCGAAACCATTGATGCCATGGTGCAGATTGCGCGGAAATACAATCCCGATATAGTCATCGCACTCGAATCGCGCGGCTTTTTCTTCGGTCCCGCTATCGCCTACCAAATGGGTCTTCCTTTCGTGCCCATACGCAAAGAAGGTAAACTCCCGTACAAGACTTACAAGGAGACTTATCTGCTTGAATACGGCACTGCGACGATGGAAATACATACCGATGCGATGGCCGAAAATCAGAATGTGCTTATCATTGACGACGTGCTGGCTACCGGCGGCTCCATGGCCGCAGCCGTCAACCTCGTCAACCATTTCCATCCAAAAGAGATCCATCTGCTCTTCCTGATGGAAATGGAAGCCTTGAAAGGACGGGAAAGACTGTCCAATTGTTCCATTGACAGCTTATTAACAGTATAAAACAACTAATCAAATAAATTTTTTATGAAGAATATCGATTGGAAAAATCTGTCTTTCGGTTACATGAAGACCGATTACAATGTCCGCTGCTATTTCAGAAACGGCGAATGGGGAAAACTGGAATTGTCTTCTGACGAATACATTCCGATGCACATGGCGGCTTCCTGCCTGCACTACGGTCAGGAGGCTTTCGAAGGCATGAAGGCCTTCCGCGGCAAAGACGGCAAAGTGCGCTTGTTCCGTTGGGAAGAGAACTGGAAACGCCTCAACAGCTCTGCCGACACCATCATGCTGGCCCCCATCCCTGAAAAGCTGTTCTTCGACGCTTTGGAGATGGTGATCAAGGCCAATGCCGAATACATCCCGCCTTACGGCACCGAGGGCTCCCTCTATATCCGTCCGTTGCTCATCGGTACTGGCGCCACCATCGGTGTGAAACCCGCCGACGAATACCTCTTCATCGTTTTCGTGATGCCCGTCGGACCTTACTTCAAGGAAGGTTTCAAACCCACCGACATGCAGATCGCCAAAGACTACGACCGTGCGGCTCCCCTGGGCACCGGTCACGTGAAGGTCGGCGGTAACTACGCCGCTTCCCTCCGCGCCGGCGAACGCGCCCACAAGGAAGGTTTCAGCGCCTCCATCTTCGCCGATGCCAAGACGAAAACCTACATCGACGAGGCTGGTCCCGCCAACTTCTTCGGTATCAAGGACGGCAAGTATGTGACTCCGGATTCTGGCTCCATCCTGCCCTCCATCACCAACATGAGCCTCCGCACTATCGCTGAGGATCTCGGTCTCGTGGTCGAAAGACGTCACGTCAGACTCGACGAAATCGACACCTTCGAGGAAGCCGGCGCTTGCGGTACCGCTGCCGTCATCTCCCCCATCCACAAGATTCAGGACAGAGAAACCGGCAAGGAATATGTCATCTCCAAAGACGGCAAACCCGGTCCCTGGTCCATCAAGATGCGCGAGACCCTCATGGGTATCCAATACGGCGAAATCGAAGACAAATACGGTTGGTGCACCATCGTGGACTGCTAACCGATTGTCGGATTACGAAATGAAAAGGATGTCTTCGGGCATCCTTTTCTGCTTTTAGCTATTGGCCTTTGGCTATTGGCTATTAGCCTTTTTTAAGCCAAAAGCCAAAAGCCAAAAGCCAAAGTAAAAATAAATTTTCTACCGTCAAGCAGACCGTACCAAAAAAATTGTATCTTTGCCGCCCAAAAAATTTTATTCACCAATTAAAAGAAAGAGGTATTTTTTATGATTATTGTTCCCATTAAAGAAGGCGAGTCCATCGACAAAGCGCTCAAGAAACTGAAAAAGAAATTCGACAAGATCGGCGTGAAGAAAGAAATCCGCGCCCGTCAGGAATTCACCAAAAAGAGCGTCATCAGACGGGAGCAATTGCGCAAGGCCATCTACGTTCAGAAGCTCCGCGCTGCTGAAAATGAGTAGCAGACGGCATTGCCAATCAAAAGGAAACAGGGCGCGACCCTGTTTTTTTTGTACCGTTGACCGTTGACCGTTGACACTACTACTACCGAGCTCTTGCCCCTATCGGGGCTGCTCAAGGAAGACGTTTTAAAATATTCGGACTTTTCTCCCACAACTGCTAACTGCTAACTACTAACTGTATGAATTACCACGATTTCATCGATTACCTGAAATACGAACGGCGGGTATCGGCGCACACAGTGACCGCCTACGAGGGGGATTTGTCCCAGTTTTTCGCCTTTTTGGAGGAGAAACTGGAAATTCATCAACTGTCGGATGTTCATAGCGGGGACATCCGCGCGTGGGTCATTTCGCTGTTGGAAGATGAGTCATTGGAGCCCCGATCGGTGGGCCGCAAAATCAGCGCGGTAAAGGCTTTTTATCGCTATAAGTTGAAAATCAAGGAGTTGTCTGTAAATCCCACGTTAACCATCCACACCCCGAAAACCGCCAAAAAACTGCCGCAATATGTGGAGCAGCGCGATATGGAACACCTGTTTGCCGACATTCCCTTTGAGGAAACATTCGAAGGTTTGCGCGACCGCACCATCCTCGAACTCTTCTACGCCACTGGAATGCGTGAATCGGAGCTTCTGAATCTCAAAACTCAAGACATTCATTTTCAAGACAATACAATCAAAGTTTTGGGGAAACGCAATAAAGAGCGGCTTATTCCGTTTGGAAACAGGCTTTCAGAGTTATTGACAATGTACTTGGAAAACTTGCAAAAAAAATTTTCCGACGGAACCGAAAATAATTATATCTTTGTCACCGATAAAGGAGAACAACTTTATCCGAAAGCTGTCTATCGAATTGTTCGTAAATATTTGGATATGGTAACCACGATTGACAAACGCAGCCCGCACGTGATCAGGCACACCTTTGCGACGCATCTGCTGAACAACGGAGCCGACCTGAACGCCATCAAGACCATACTGGGCCACAGCAGTCTGGCAGCCACCCAGGTATATACCCATAACTCTATAGAGCAGCTCAAATCCATTTATAAACAAGCTCATCCAAGAGCATAAAAAAGGAGGTTTTTATGAAAATTAACATCAATTCCGTCCACTTCAAAGCGGATCAGAAACTGGAAGATTTCATCACCGAAAAGGTGGAGAAACTGAACAAGTTGCACGACGGCATCATGGGTGCCGATGTTGCGCTGAAACTGGAGAACACCGAAGCGCCGGAGAACAAGACCGTGGACATTCGTATGAACATCCGGGGCTATGACGCCCGCGCCGGCAAGACGGCCAAATCCTTTGAGGAGGCCACCGACCTTGCCGTCGATGCCCTCAAGAAACAGCTCCAGAAAAGCAAAGAAAAAGAACAGAACAGACGCCCGTCAGGGGAGATTTCCTTTGAGGTCAAGGAATAATCCTGACCATCCATCTATTGAAACGCCCCGTCCGGCATCGGCCAGACGGGGCGTTCTTTATGAATTTATCTCGACTACTTCGCAAATTTCTTCTCCAAAGAGACCTCATGGTAGATTTGCGTGATGACCTCCTTGGTGTAGAGCGGAAAATCGGCCTTCATCATCCAGTCGTAATAGGCGGGTTCTTTGCGAAAAACCTCGTTCACGGGAACACCCTTGTGCTTGCCGAAGTTGAAAACCGGACGCTGCTGGGCATCCATCACGATGTGGCCGGCCAAATCCACGGTCTGCCGCTCATTAGTGAACGCACTCAACGCCTTCACATCGTTTTGCACAGGCACATACGTACGCTTGGTGTGCCGGTCGGTATATTCCACACCATTGTAACGGTCGAGCTGGGCCTTCAGCACTTCACAGGTGGCCTTCGTGTCTGCGCTGGCATGGTGCGCATCCGTGAGGTCCGCATCGCAATAGAACTTGTAGGCGGCAACCAGGTTGCGGGGCTCCATCTTGTGGAAAATATTCTGTACATCAATGAGATAACGATTCCGCAAATCAAAACGGCGACCGCAGCGCAGAAACTCTTCCACCAACAACGGCACATCGAACTTGTTGGAGTTGAATCCAGCCAAATCGGCATCGCCAATGAATGCCATCAGGTCGTCGGCAATCTCCGCAAAGGTGGGTTTGTCACGAACCACCTCGTCCGTGATGCCATGAATGGCAGACACCTCTTCGGGGATCGGCATTCCTGGATTTATCAACTCCGTACGGCTGATTTCCTCGCCGTCAGGCATCACCTTCAACAACGAAATCTCCACGATTTTATCTTTTCCGACATTCAAGCCGGTAGTCTCCAAATCAAAGAAGACCAAGGGTCTGGTTAAATTGAACTTCATATTCGTATTAGTGTTTGATTATTTTTTCTGTGACAATAGTCTGATTATCAGCTGACAATTGAATAAAATAGATGCCCGTCGGAAAACGCTCCAACGACAACTCCTTCGTATAAAGCCTGCCCGTCTCCACACACTGCCCGAACACATTCATAATCCGATAATCCAAGTCCTCGTCCATGTCAGTGTCAATGTGAACGATTCCGGTGGTCGGGTTCGGGTACATGCGGATGTTGCGGGTAGCATATTGCGGCACACCGGAATGGTCGAACGACTTGCCAACCACGGGCCGGATCATCGGGGTGCCCTGATAGAAGGATGGATACCAATAGGCGGCAGTGCGGTAGAAGAACTTGCCGCTCGCGTCATTGTTCTGGTCGAAACCGAGGTTCAGCTGCACATCGTGGTTCTGATAAAAACCGACGTAAAACGTTCCCGACAAGTACAGCGGCTCCTCCAAATAGTAGGACACGAAATCCAAATAATTTTCAGCAAAGCCAGGCAATTGCGCGGGCATTTCGTAAAGCACGGTGCCGGGGCCCGGGCTACCGTCGGCGCAAAAGCCGTCATCCGCCCATACCATCAACGAGAAGGGCTCCACATTTTCGTCACCGAGCGTATGGTTGAACCACATGCGCACCGCCTGCAACGTGTCGGGCTCAGCAAGCGTGAACCGCACCGCAAGCGAGGCCTCCGGATTCACCATGGTGGAAAGCAGACAGTAGCCGGCCTCCGCCGTACCATCGTCGTAAGCATAGTAATTGTAGAACTTCTGATTGAAGACGGACGTGTCATTGGAGCGGCGCTCATCATTCACACCCACCATGCTGAAAATATGGGTGATGGTGAACTCCGCACTGTCGGCTCCGTCATACTCGTAACTCATCTCCAATAGCGGCGACACATGGTGTTGCGCGTCGTGCAAGCCGTGCGGATAATACGGTTCCGCATTTTCGTTGTTCAGCGGCGACACATAAATCGTCTGGTCGTGGTTCTTGACAATATTATACGTATAGCTCGTATTCTTCACTGAACTGGAGAGGTTGCTCAAGTCGTTGTGGAAATTCGTAATCATATCCGAAGGGCGGAACTGCTTCCACGGCATCGCTTGATACTCCTTGAGCGTTGATATCGAAGGGCTTACATACGCCACATCGTTAGGGTAAAGATCGTTGATACGGCGATTCAGATTCAATCGCACATAATCAATGTTCCACTGGTCACAGTTACTGGACCAGCCGATAATGTTCCCGCTGGTAAGGACATCCTCGTCCAAACTGGCGAAATTGCGGAAACGAAACTGGAAATTATTCCGTAAATACTGCGCATCCGTAATCGGCACCATCACCTGCTTGAAGTAGTCAAGTGGATTCTCAGCCACCCAGTCTTCCACATTGCAGCCGTATGTCGACCATACTTCGTTCCAGACATATTCGTCCTCGAAGATGGAATCCACGGGCATCAGAATCACTTCGCCGGCGTAGGCATCGGTCTGGAACACGTAGTAAGTACCTGGCATAAAGGGGTTTTCGATAGAGTCCCCAATATGATAGTACTCTCCCTCCCCAATGATGTACTCACCGTACTCAAAACCGGCAAACACTTGGTTACCTGTGGCATAGCCGAATTCCAAAATCAGCTTGTCGGCATGTTCGGGTGCATCGCCCACAATCTGCCAACCGCCGGCCGGGTAGGTCTTGCTGGCACCTGCCGGCTGGTAGTAGAAACTAAAGTAGATTGAGTCTTCCAACAGCATCTGACGATGTTGCTGGAAATTGCTGTCAAGGCGTATCGGGTTGGATGTCAGCGTGTCGGCGGGAAAAGGCAGGCGCGAAGCGTGCGCGTAAACCTGCCCATGGGCATCGAGGGCGTCAAGTGTCACCACCCCGATGGTCGGGGGATAGACCGCAAACCCTGTGTTGACGTAGCCTTGGTCGTCCTGCCATAATTTGGGGTCGGGATAGCCGCTGTAGTTGGAGAAATCATCCACGAAAGGCAGCCGCACGGACTGTCCGGAACGCACAGGCGAACCTTTCTTCGCAGCTTTAACCAAAACGGGATTTTGAGCCAAACCCGTCAATATCTCCTGGGATTTACCGACAAAAGGAATCAAAAGCAGGCATAAAATGCCGATTTTCAATGTCAATTTCATAAATTGGATTTGTTTAAGATGGTTTTACACTAATTATCTGATGTTTCGGTATTGGTACTGTCGCTGTCGGGCAGGTCGCCGATATTTTTGCCCACCACAAGAGTAATCTTCTCGCCTTGCTTGATAGGCGTGCCCGGTGCTATGGCATGTCCTTTGTAGAGCACTTCCAACACCACATTCTCATACGGGCTGGGTTTTTCAATCGTTCGGTCAAGCACCAATCCTTGCGATTCAATCATAATCTGTGCCTGGCGAAGCGACAAATCGCGCAGCTCCAGCATCTTAATGGTCGGTGGCTCGGAAGCGGCCACGGTGAGATAAACTTTGCGGCCGTGTTTCACCTTCTCGCCCGGGAGCGGGTTCTGTTTCAGTACCGTGCCGGGGGTGGCACCCGTCTCATAAAGCTCGTCGCTGACCACGAACACGAAACCCTCCGACTTGCCGTTTTGCGTCAGTTCCTGTGCCGACTTGCCAGCGTAAGAGGGCATCTCAATCTCACGCCCGTGACGTGTGAAAAGCCTGAGAAACAATATGATTAGTATAAAGATAACAACCGTGACCAATATGGCCATCAGTATGTGGAAACCCGGTTTACTCGGGTCTAAAATGCCGCGTGAAGCTCCGTTTTTCTGCTTGCTCATGAAGTTCGATTTCGCTCTATAAGTTTGATTTTTAAAACCTGCAAAGATACATAATTTTCTAAACGCATGAATGCACAATTTTCGTCTGTAGAGACGCGGTGCACCGCGTCTCTACGCTGAAAAACAACCTTAACGAAAAAAGTCTGTTTTTAGTATTTCAGAGTGCGCAAAAGTGTTTAATAAAAGCTTTCTTTTTGTATCTTTGCCGCTTGTTAAATTAGGGCAAAAGTTTGCTGAAAGGAATGAAAATCGGACTGATACGAGAGACCAAAACGCCTGTAGATAACCGTGTCGCGCTGACACCCGAACAGATGGCGGCACTGCAGGAACGCTACCCCAACGACACGTTCGTGGCGCAGTCGAGCGACACCCGTGCCTTTTCCGACGATGCCTACCGGGCGACGGGAATCAATGTGCGGGAAAACATGGACGACTGCGATGTGCTGTTCGGGATCAAGGAGGTGGAGATCAGCACGCTACTTCCCAACAAACATTACTTCTTTTTCGGGCATTTCGCCAAGCAACAGACCGCGAATCTGCCTCTGTTGCAGGCTCTTATGTCGAAAGGCATCACCTTTTCGGATTACGAGTACTTAGTGGATGACCACAACCGGCGGCTTTGCGCCTTCGGCTGGTGGGCCGGCTTTGTGGGCACCTACTACACCCTGCGCGGCTACGGACTGCGCCACGGTCTTTATGAACTGCCGAAACCCGACCGCCATTTCTCCATGGAGAAACTGATAGCGGCATTGCGGGCCATCACGCTTCCGCCTGTACGGCTGCTTGTAACGGGCAACGGGCGGGTATCCCATGGCGTTCAGGAACTTCTCGAACAGATTGATTCTGAACAACTTACAGAAACAGAATTTCTCTCCGACATCCCCATACGGAAGCTCTCCTTCTGCGCCGCAGATGCCGACCGGTTAGTGGTCCGCAAAGACGGCAACGCTTTCTCCTGGCCGGACTTCCTCGCCCACCCTGCCGACTATCGCAGCGACTTCATGCGCTGGGGCCGCCATGCCGACATTCTCATCGCCGCCCACTTTTGGAACCCGGAAGCCCCTGTCTACCTGACCCGCGAAGACCTGGCCGACCCCGAGCTGCGCATCCGCTTTATCGGCGACATCAGCTGCGACATCCAAGGCAGCCTCAAATCGACACTGCGCGCCTCCACCCACGACGCACCTTACTACGACTACGACCCTGCTACCGCCACGGAGCAGCCGGCATTCTCCTCCGACCAAAACATCACGGTCATGGCGGTGGACACCTGCCCGAATGCCCTCGCCGCCGACACCAGTGCCTACTTCGGGGAAAAGCTCATCGAGCACGTCCTCACCCCGCTGTTAGAGCGCAGACATTCCGATGTCATTGATCGCGCCACCATTTTGGATGGAGGGCAACTGACGCCACGGTTTGAATATCTAACCGACTTTGCCAAAGGTAATACCCCTGTAGAGACGTGCCATGGCGCGTCTCTACAAAAAGCCACAGAAAACACGTGCCGTGGCACGTCTCTACAATATTCCCCAAAAAGATAACAACCACGATGAAGAGTGAGGAAAATCTAAAGGACAAGACGGTTTCCGGCATGATGTGGGGTGCCGTGGGCAAGGTGGGAACGCTGACCATCAACTTCCTCTCCAACCTCGTGCTGGCGCGGCTGTTGATGCCGGAAGACTTCGACTGCATCGGCATGCTGGCCATCTTCCTCGCCGTTTCCAACATCTTCATCCAAGGCGGTTTGGGCGCGGCGCTCATCCAGAAAAAGAACCCCTCAAGACTGGACTACTCGACCGTTTTCTACTGGAACCTCGTATTTGCAGTTGTCTTTTACCTCCTTTTGTTTGCTATGGCACCCGCTGTGGCACGTTTCTACGGTCTGCCCATCCTCCAGCCGATGCTACGGGTGCAAAGTTCCGTGCTCATCATCCAATCGTTCGCCATTGTGCAGATCACACAGTTGCAGAAACAGATGAATTTCAAGGCGTTGGCTATCCGGAACATGGCGGCAGCCTTAGCGGGCACACTCATCGCCATCCCGATGGCTTTCAAAGGCTACGGCGCCTGGAGCTTGGTGGCTTCCGCCATCGTGGCTGCAGTTGTCAACGTACTGTTACTTTGGAAGATGAGTAGCTGGCGACCAACATTGGAGTTCAGCCTCGCCTCGCTCAAGCAACTCTTCAGTTTCGGCGGACTCATGCTCCTCTCATCATTAGCCGAAACGCTCTATACCAACTTGCAAGGGCTGATTATCGGCAAGCGGTTCCCCGCCGGCAACCTCGGCTACTACATGCAAGCCAAGAAGTTAGAGGAGGTTCCCGTCACTGGACTGTCGTCCATCGTCAACGACGTAACCTTCCCGGCCTTCTCGTCCCTTCAAGATGACCCGGAAAAACTGCTCGCCGGGATGCGCAAAAGCACGAAAGCCCTCGCCTTCGCCAATTTTCCAATGATGATTCTGCTGATTATCATTGCATTACCACTTATTACGCTCTTGTACGGTGCCAAATGGGAAACTTCCGCACCCTACTTCCAAATCCTCTGCATTTCCGGCCTGATATATACCCTGAATACGCTTAACACCAATATAATCAAAGCGTTAGGAAGAGGAAAAATCTATTTCATCATCCAGATTATCAAACGCACCATCGGCATTGTCCTGATTTTCGTCGGCATGCGATTCGGCATCTACGGTCTGCTATGGTCGGTCGCCTGTGTCGCCTACATCAGCTTTATTATCAACGCTTCTGTGAACAAAAAGTTGATAAACTACGGCATTTTCACCCAATTGTGGGATGTCGGTCCGTGCCTCTTGGTCGCCGCAGTTGCCGGCGCACTCACCTACGGCTTGGGGATGCTGCTGCCTATCCATATATATTTGGTCATGCTGATTCAAATCATCGTTTATATAGCCCTTTATCTTTTACTCGCCAAACTGCTGAAAATCGAAGGGTTGCAAACATACACCGATGTCTTCACCAAAATGATTAACCGTAGAAAAAATTCATAAACAATGGAAATACGCTCCAATTCAAATCTCCGTTTCCGCTATTTCATGACAACCCTGTCACCGAAATGGACCATCAACCTGCTGTTCAACCTGTGCCACCACCGGAAGCCAGATCTCGAAAATCCTAAAACGCTGGACGAGAAAATCCAATGGATGAAATTGTATTATTACAAGGACAACGAGCTCGTCAAGCAGTGCGCCGATAAATGGAGAGTCCGCAACTACGTGAAGAACAACGGTTTGGAAGATATTCTGACGAGAGTGATCGCCATCTATCACGATCCGGACGAAATCAACTGGGATACGCTGCCCGACAAGTTCGTGCTGAAATGGAACTTCGGCAACGGCGGTAACGTCGTCTGCACGGACAAGAAAAATCTGGACAAAGCGGCCGCCATCAGCGACCTGAAACGTTTCCAGAAGCTGAAATTCCACCTTCTGGCCGCCGAACCGCAGTATGACGTGGACGAGAAAATCCTGATTTGCGAGGAATTCATTGAGCCAGAGCACGGAAAAAGCCCTGTTGACTATAAAATCTACTGTTTCAACGGGGTGCCACAGTATGTGCTCTGCTGCATCGGGCGCGAGGAGGGACAGAAGCCGGCCTTCTACTTCTTCGACCGCAATTGGCAGCTGCAACGGCTTAACCGTCAGGGCCAAGAAGCACCAGAAGGGTTCACCGTGCCCAAACCCGAGGGCATTGAGCGCCTGTTTGACTATGCCGAAAAGCTCTCCAAACCGTTCCCGTTTGTGCGCGCCGACTTCTACCTTGAACACGGTCACGGCTGGTTCGGGGAATTGACCTTCACCCCTTCCGGCGGCTTCGACTACGGCCGACTGCCTGAAAGCGACCTTCTCTTCGGAGAAATGGTGAAACTGCCGTTTGAAAAATGAGAATACACGTACGGGCGAATAATGATTCGCCCCTACATCACCCCTTAAACCGTCAACCCTAAACCTTAAACAATTATAATGAAGAAACAACGAATTGCCAAGATATTGATTATCACGATATTGTGTTTATCCACGCTGATGTTTCTGCCGTGGGTTTACATGACAGCCATCTATTACATCGCCCGCTATCTGATTATGGCGATGACCGTGGCGGCGTTGGGGTTGACATTCTCGCTAACACGCAGTTTGTCAGCACGTTTTGTACGATTGCTGCTGCTCACCATCGCATGTATGGCTGTGATTTACCTCATCATACCCGTCCGAACGTCCGACATCTCGCAATTGGTGGTCACGCTCATCACGGTCATCATCGGAATGAACCTGGATTGGAAGGAGCGCGACTGGGCGGATGTATGTTACTACTACACAGTGCTAATGGTGATTATCACAATTTGCAATAGTCTATTTTACGCTGGCGGGTTGTATGTTCCTGAATATTACATGTTTAATGAGGGCAAGAATCAGGTAGGCGCGATGGTGGCCATCGGGGCGACCGGCTGCTTCTACTTCGGGATGAAGTGGCGTGACCAGCGTGTCGCCTACTGGGTGATCAGCTTCCTCGCCTTGCTCAGCCTTGTGCTCATCCGCGCCCGCTCCGACTGTTTCGCAATGGTGGCCCTCATGCTGCTCATCACGGCCAAAGAGGCAGATTTCAACGTGAAATGGAATGTAAAGGCGGTGCTGACCATCGCCGGCATCATCATGATTGGCATTATTCTTTACACCGGATTCTTCAGCAATGAGCTGCATACCTTCATGTACGGCGGCAAAAACGCCGAAAACATCAACGACATCACCTCGCGCCGGTGGAACCGCAACCAGCAAGGCATGGAAATCCTTCGACATCATCACACCGTCGAGGAACTGCAAAATCCGATGAAAATCCCGTTCATCCACAACTACCCGCTGTTGCGATTGGTGCGCTACGATGTCTTCTCCCTTCCCTTGCTTCTGTTCTATATCTATTTCGGTGCCAGCACGTTGATAGAGCTTTTCAAATCGCGGAAGACGCAAGTAAAGCAAGTGGGCTGGGTGGTCTGCTGCATTCCGCTGCTCA
Organism: Bacteroidales bacterium; assembly: GCA_017395245.1. GTDB lineage: Bacteria > Bacteroidota > Bacteroidia > Bacteroidales > WCHB1-69 > F23-D06. The sequence goes on from JAFPVR010000005.1 coordinate 42,311, forward strand.
TCAGTTTCGCAGAGCCCAACTTCCCCTACGGCCCGGGATTGGTGCAGATGATGGCCTTCCTGCTACTGGGATTCTCACTGCGTCCGAACGATCCGCCAGAGACCCGTCCCGAAGCTATCGGTGCCGACACCATACTTCACCTCAGCAACGACTTTACCAACAGCAAGGTACACAGCAACTTATACCGGGAATTGGATGCAAGTGGCATAAAGCAGACCGTTTTTGTGCCGCTGCGCAAAAACGCACCCGAAAACAACCGTTTCGAAGCCCAAAACACCCAATTTGTCTTCGCTCATATCCTGAAACGCATTCACCGTGCCTTCTTCTTCCACAAAATTGAGAAAACCGTCAAGGAAATCGAGAAAACGGTGGATTTAAACAACGTTTCCTGCATCCATGCCACCAACCTCTTCAGCGACGGCATGACAGCGTTGGAACTGCACCGCAAGTACGGCATTCCCTACATCGTGGCCGTACGCAACAGCGACCTGAACGAGTTCCTGCGCTATCTTCCGCACCTCTGGTGGGTGCATCGCGCCGTCCTCGAAAGTGCCGACAAGGTGGTCTTCATCACCCCGAACCTGCGGCAACGGCTGCTTAAGCACTTCACGCTCGCAGGCATGCGCGACGAAATCGAACCCAAAACCATCGTTGTTCCAAACGGCATCAACGAATTCTGGATCAACAATTTACAGACAAAAAGCACCGCTGAGGCACACCATCTGCTCTATGCCGGAAACTTCACCCGCAACAAGAACATTCCACGCTTGATCCACGCGCTGCAGACGCTGCGGACAGAGATTCCCGACCTGCATCTCGACGTGGCAGGAGACGGCGGAAACGACCAGGAAAGGGTTCTCGCCCTGATGCAACGGAACGCCGATTGGATCACTTACCACGGCAAAATCACGGATTTAGAGGAGATGAAATCGCTGTATCGCGCCAACCGCATCTTCGCCATGCCCTCAAAATCGGAAACATTCGGACTTGTTTACGTCGAGGCCATGTCGCAAGGGCTGTCAGTGCTTTGGAGCCAAGGGGAGGCCATTGACGGGATGTTCCCCGAGCACATTGGCGAAAGCGTCAACCCGTTGAACGACAACGATATCGCTGCCAAATTACGCAATCTGCTCACCCACCCGGACCAATACGAAACCCTCCCTGCCGAAACGTTTGACACGTTCCGCTGGATTGCGATTGCAAAACGCTACATCGTGCTCTACCGAGCTCTTGCCCCTACCGGGGCTGCTCAAGGAAATGGTTTTCTTAAACTCTAAACATTAAGCCCCAATGTTATCCGTCATTTGCCCCATTTACAACGAAGAAACGCACATCGAAGCGTGCATTCTGTCGATTGTTGCCCAAGATTATCCCAAAGACGACTTGGAGGTTCTGTTCGTGGACGGGATGAGCGGCGACCGGACTCGCGAGATTGTGGAAAAATACTGTCGTGCGTATCCGTTCATCCGACTGTTGGACAATCCGCAACGCATCGTCCCGACGGGGTTGAATATCGGCATCCGTGCCGCAAAAGGGGACATTATCCTACGGTTGGATGCGCATGCCAAGTACCCGACGGACTATTTTTCCGTATTAGTCAAGCGGTTACAAGAGACTAATGCCGACAATGTCGGTGGATTATGCCGAACGCTGCCCGCACAAGACACGCCCCTATGCCGCGCCATCGCGCACGCCATGAGTTCCCCGTTCGGCATGGGCAATTCGCATTTCCGCATCGGCACTGACAAGGAAATGTGGGTCGATACCGTGCCTTTTGGCTGTTTCCGCCGCGAAATCTTCGACAAAATCGGACTTTTCGACGAGGATCTGGTGCGCAACCAAGATGACGAATTCAACGGCCGCATTATCCAAAACGGAGGCAAAATCCTGCTCCTGCCGCAGGTGGTGATTGACTATTTCGCCCGCAACTCCATCAACAAGACTGCAAAGATGTTTTACCAATACGGATTATTCAAACCGTTGGTGAACAAGAAATTACAAAAACCGGCAACCCTACGGCAATTCTTCCCGCCGCTGTTTTTCGCCGGTATTCTTGTCGGAGGGCTACTCAGCCTCTTTTTCCCCGTAATAAGATGGATCTATTTCGGAGTATTACTCCTTTACATTATGGCAGGGCTCTTTTTCGGGCTTAAAATCCACTGCCGCTGGCCCGACATCCTGTGGATGCCCGTCGTCTTCGCCACCATACACCTTAGCTATGGATGCGGTTATTGGATTGGCGGTTTCAAATTGCTGTTTCACAAAGAGATAACGGCCCAATCAAATCATTAACAAAGCGTTGTTTTATTGATTTCCAAAAGCATACACCACCTTGAACCGCAATCCAAACCCTTGCATCGGGTAGTTGCGGATGATTTCGTAGTTCTTGTTGGAGATATTCAGTAGTTCGAGCTTGAGACTGAGGGTAGAGGCGCTGCGGAAGTTGAGGTCGTGGTTCAGTGTAATGCTCTGATCAATGTAGCCGGGCACCTCATTGGCAGGGATGTTCTGCGGAAGCGCATACCGCTTGTCGCACCCGATGAGCGCGTATGTGACCGTGATCCAAGGTGTTTGCAAACCCAAACTCACCGAACCGGACCATAATGGCGTGTAAGGGATTTGGTGGTTGTAGGTCTTGCTCTTCGGGTCAGTACGGTCAACCGCCTTCTGGTAGGTGACGTTGCCATTCAGCCGCAAAATGTATTGGTTTGTGATGCGGTACTGCCAAAACGTGTTCAGCTCCGCACCCGCCACATACACCTTGCCGTAGTTCAGCATGGTCCATGAGAAGAGGTTGTGCGACGGGAACGCCACAATTTTGTCCTTCACAATGTTGAAATAGCCGTCCACGGTGGTGGAAGTGGTGATTCTTCCTGCCGCAAGATGTGCCTCCTTCAGCACAAATCCGAGGTCCCACTGGTGCGTCTTTTCCGGATTGAGATAGATGTTGCCCACCTCGCGGTAGTACAAATCGTTGAACGTCGGCATTCGGAAAATGTTCTTGTAGAAAAAGCGCAGATGCAGGATCTTGGTCAGATTTACGGAACCTCCCACGGCCGGAGAAAGATGCGTATAGTCTTGCATGTCAGGATTTTCGACAACAATGTTGTCAACGTATGTCAACAGCAAATTGGCATTGAATTTCCACCGGTTCCCCTCCACTATGGCCGACAGCGAAGTCAGGGAGGTGAATCGCCCGGGATGGGCATACTCAATCGAATTGGCCTTCAGCTGTTGGTAAAAAACGTCCTGCGCCAAAGCGAATTGCAACTGTCGGAGCCTTTTGAGGGAATCCTTTTCGTGGATAGGCGTAAACAGCACAGTGTTAGAGAGATAGCTCTCATGCTGATGATAACGGTTGTCCAAGAAACCCTGCGCGTTGAGGTAGTCCGGGTCGTAGTAGCGGGTGTAGTCGTAGTTGAACTTCGCATTGGCCTGATACGCCCACCGGTCGTTGAAATACTTGTGGTAGTGTACCTGTCCGAAAGCGTTCTGGTTCCACAACTTCTGGTGCGAGACAGAATTGTAGAAGATGGTGGCGGAGGGCAATTCCCGTGCCGAATTGTAGTAGTAGAGCTTCACGTTGAAACGTTGCGTCCGGTCGATTTGCCAAACGGCGTTAAATTCGGTGTTAAGTGTTTGGGTCGCAGCGTTTTTGCGTATTTCGTGCGACACACTGTCATTCGCACCGCCATAGTGAAGCGTATAGGGGTAATTGCCTTTGGAGCGCATGGCGTCGGCCGAGAGATTCCAGTAGAAGAATCGGTCGTCGCGCTTTTTGGAGCGCACCTTGTGGGTGATGCCCGCCTGCAATTCGTAGAGTCCATACAGGCCCACAGTCCCTCCGATGCGGAAACCGAACGGTTTTTCGGGGATGACATTTATCGTGTTGATTTTCAACAGACTACTATAGGAAAAAAGACGTGCGGGAACGAAAATCTTGTCATCCAGTCCAACGACAAGCGCGAGGGAGGCAACGTTTTCGAGGGAAAGCTTGCCAAGGTCGATCTGGCCTGTCTGGCAGTCAGTGATGGCGATGTCATCGTAGGCCACGCCGGTGTGCTGGCTGCCAAGCCCGCGCACGCAGACCGTCTTCATACCGCCAGTGCCGCCATAGTCGCGCACCACCACGCCTGACATATACTTCAGAGCGTCGGAGAGCTGCAAAGTCGGTAGCTGCTTGATCTGCTGGGCTGAAATCTGCTGCACGGCCGCCGGCCCGGAGTAAACCTTCTGCGGCGCATCCGCGTTGATGTTGACCTCGTTGAGACGCTGGGCACGAATACTGTCAAGGTTGCTTTGGGCCTTCACCCCAAGACAAAACAACCCGCATAAAATCATCAATATGCTTATTCTCAACGTCTTAATCATACCATTAATTCGGCGCAAAGGTACATTTTTTTATGGTTTAATCATGGGAATACCAACCACCACAATTCACAAAAAATCGTACCTTTGCGCCCTGAATCAAAGTAAACCGATTATGAAAGAAATCTCCCCCGACAGCATCCAGAAAGCCGTCAACATACTGACCACCCACACGGACAGCAAGCTCCTCACGCACCTCAACGCCTGCGTGCACTGCGGGCTGTGCGACACGAGCTGCCTGTTTTTCAAGACCTTCCAGGAGGCCAAGTATATTCCGGGCCGGAAAGTGGATATGGTGTCGTCGGTTTATCGCCGCTACTGCACCTTCTTAGGCAAAACCGCGCCAAAGTTAGTGAATGCCAAAGAGTTGACGGAGGACTATGTCGCTGAAATGGTGGATGCGCTGTACGGCGCGTGCACAATGTGCGGCCGCTGCGTGAAACACTGCTCCATCGGGGTAGATATCCCCTTCGTGGTGCGCACTGGCCGCCGGATGTTAGCCACCATGGGCTGCGTGCCCGCTTCGCTGCAGGCCACCGTGGATGCCGCCCTCAACACCAAAAACAACATGGCCATCCCGAAGGAGGACTTCGTGGACACCATCGACTGGATGCAGGAGGAGCTGCAAGATGAGTTGGAGACGGAAGAGACACTCATCCCGCTGAACAAGGAAGGGGCGGAAATCCTCTACACACTCAACCCGCGCGAGCCGAAGTTCTTCCCGCTCTCCATCGCCGCCGCCGCCAAAATCTTCTATATGGCCGGTGCCAACTGGACCCTGTCCGACGAGATGTACGATGTGACCAACTACGGCTACTTCTCCGGCAACGACGCCCACGCCAAGCAGATTGCCCAGCACATGTACGACGAAATGGCGAAGCTGAAATGCAAGACGCTCGTGTTGGGCGAATGCGGACACGGCACACGCGCCCTCCGCTGGGAAGCACCCAACTATATGAAAAAACATCCCGACTTCAAGATGATTTCCCTCGTGGAGCTCATCGAGGAATACATCAAATCGGGAAAGATAAAATTAGACAAGTCGTTGAACACCAAGAAGTACACCATCCACGACCCGTGCAATATTGTGCGAAACGGCGGGTTATTCAACTCGTTGCGTTATGTGGTGAAACAAGCCGTGCCGGAACTCATCGAAATGGACCCCTACGGCAGCGACAACTTCTGCTGCGGCGGCGGGGGCGGCATGTTGGCCATGAGCGAATACAACGAACGCCGACTCGGCATCGGCAAGGTCAAAGCTGACCAAATCAAGGCGACAGGCGCGTATGTGGTGATTACACCGTGTCATAACTGCGCCGACCAGCTTAACCAAATCAACCACGAGTACAAGCTCGGTGTGGAGATCAAATCCGTAGCGGAAGTGGTAGCCGACGCGATAGTGCTCGACAAAGGCGAATAACTCTGGAAATCTAATTTTCGAACCTTGACCGACGGGTAGTATCCGGTGCGACAGGTTTCAACTTTCCTTTGAATCTGGCATCCATCTCTTTGCCTTTCAAGGAATCCGTAGTGGTGGTGACATTCATGAATTGAGGAATGTTGATAAGCACCTCTGCCTTCCATTCCTGATTCTCTTTCACCATGTTAAGTTTCCCTTCCTGCACTTGTATGGGGGTGGTTTTGGTATAAGAAACCTCAGCTGCTGTATCATTTATGATAGAGATATCATTTATCACAATGGTGGCAGGTGTGTTCTTAGCCAAATACGAGGAATCCAGATTAGGCATGATGGTATTCTCTATGAAGTGCAACGTGTTGTTGATAGTTTTGGTAGTGGCATAAGCCTCCGCCTCTGCTATCTTGTAATTGCCCATAGCCATAAGGTATCCCATGGCGTTTTTCTCTATCATTTGTTCGTCACTCTTGCAGGATGTCATCACTATCATGAATGACAGCAAAAAAGCAACACCTTTGAAAATCTTTGACATGGTCATTTTCCTATAAAAACAATGCCCACGCACGTGGTACGTGGGCATTTGAACTTTAAGCTTACTGTTGATTATCTAACAGCAACAACGTTTTTGGAGATTTTTTTCATTGAAGACTTAGCAGCAGCCATCTCAATGTTGGACATATTGACCGTCATGTTTGCGGTGGGAGCGGCATCGAAACCAGTACCGTTAACAAAAGCCTCCATAGCGCTGAACATCACAGCATTAGCCGTAGAAGTCATCGTCATAGCGGTAGCATCGAAAGCGCTCACATTGAGGTTGAGGCTCTTTGCCCACCAGTCACCATAATAGTTGCCGCTTTGGTCTTGCAGAGTGGTTTCATTATAATACTCAACCCAAGCCACAACACCGTTATCGTAGTTCTGGCCATCGGCGGTAGCGTCGGTGTAAGAACCAACAGCAGCAGCGTAAGCAGCAACGTCAGCCTTAGGATATTCGCTTGAAGTGGTCTTGCAGGAATAGATATCCCATGCACCATAATCAGTGAAATATCTGCCATCGATGGTGTTGGCATCCCAATTGTTGCCACTGAAAGCCACCTTCACAGAGGGAGCAGCAACTTTGAAGTAAGCCGTGTAGGTTTCGTCAGCAGAAACGGTGATGGTGCGAGGATTTTGGGTGTTGCCATCCTGCCATTTTTCGAACTCGTAACCAGGAACAGCAGTAGCGGTCAGAACGACCTCGGCTCCTTCAGCATAAGAACCAGCACCCGTCACAGTACCCCAAGCATCGTTGTTGGTGTTCACAGTGATCGTGAAATTTTTAGTACAAGAGGTGAAAATCATACCTCCGGCCAGAAGGGCCATGCACAATACGCTTAATACTTTTTTCATAATACTTTTTTTAATTTAAAGGTGAATAAAATAATGATAATCCGTATCTAACCCAAAAAAAAGTGTATATTTGCAGCCATCAAAATATAGGTGCTATGAAATTGATAGACTTTGCCAAACGCTTTGACAGTGAGGAATCTTGCGAGCAATACCTCAAGGAGGCACGCGAGA
>JAFPVR010000071.1 GCA_017395245.1 Bacteroidales bacterium
AACGAGTTTTGCTACAAGTTCAACCGAATGTATTTCGGAGACAGGCTGTTTGACAGGTTAATGCTTGCCTCTATTTCATACAAGCCAACGTTCACCCACCGCAGGTATGGGGCTGGGGGTGAATGCGGATAATCATTTAATTTATTACTGCCAAATATTCCAAATCCTCACTTTTTTCACTCTTATTTGTACCAGCTCCAAAAAGTTTTTCATGTCGGATTATTTTGTAGTTTCGCGGCGGCAAAATTATGTTGTGAGAATAACACCGATGAAGAAATTCCTGGTCCTTATCGTTCTTTTGTTAACAATCCTTTGGCTATGCATCGGCGGGTTCCCGAAGTTGGCACATCGCACGACCGTGATGTGTTTCCCTGTGGTGCAGGCAGATGAAACCGTAATCAACCCTTTGAAAGACGTTGATATGAACGATGCCAAAGCGTTTTTGATCCTCACCCTCGATGATTGGAGTGAACTTCCGGAAGGAATGCCCGCGCGTCGTGTGTTGGTTTGCACGGATGAGGAAGTATTGCAACAATTGAAGGACAATTTCTCATTTGAAATCAGCGGCGGGGACATGTCCACTGCGGAAAGCGAACTCTGGGTGTACAGTCACGACACCTTGGAGCTGATGACCAACATCGTCATTGAACAAAACCGTATTGGCATCCAGAACGAGCTGACGGGCTGGGCTGAGGCTGTAAACCAAGAACAGCTGTGTCGCCTTTTCACACAGTTCAAACCTTATCGTTGGCCGAGGTTGGACTTAAGGCCGAATTGATTTGTTCATCGTTTCATGATATTACAGGGACACACTGGCAGAAATTGCCTGATGCGCTTTTTTTTATATTTCATTCATAATTTGCAATGAATATATAAACAAAAAAAATTATATATTTGCCATGTTATAATAGATAGCAGATTATTTGTCTATTTAACTGAACACAAATTATTTATAAAACAAAAAAACTAAAACTTATGAAGACAGAAACAGGATTTATCCCGTCTCACGGCAACTACACTGAGTTGCTCTCTTACAAGAAATCGCTTATCGTCTATTCCGGCACGGTGCTTTTCTGCGAACGCTTCCTAAACAAGCGCGACCGCACCGTTGACCAGATGGTGCAGGCGGCGCGTTCCGGCAAACAAAACATCATTGAAGGCTCAATGGCTTCAGCCACGTCAAAAGAAACCGAAATCAAACTGACCAACGTGGCAAGGGCCAGTCAAGAGGAGCTGTTGGAAGATTACAAGGACTACATCCGCAACAACCGGGGTGTCATTTGGAAAAAAGACAGCAAAGAGGCCTTGTTCGTCAGGCGGTTGGCTTACCGGAAGGACGAGTCGTTCGAAACCTACCGCGAGTTCTTGGAAACGCGGGACGGCATCGTCTGCGCCAACATTATGATTTGTCTCGTAAACCAGTGCAACTTCCTCTTGGACAGGCAAATCAGGAGGTTGGAGCGGGATTTCGTCAAGTTTGGTGGGTTGCGTGAAAGGATGAGTCAAGCAAGGAGGAATTATCGGAAATATTAGAGGTAAGAGGAGGGTGGCCTATAGGTCCTATGGGTCTTATAGGACCTATAGGACAACTCCTGAAGGATTTACCTACAGGCACTCTGCTGCGGCCTTACGGCCATGCGGTCCCCAAAGACTGATGACATTGTTTCCCTCACCCGCAGCAAATGCACGTTATTTTTATTAGAATTGCGTTTCACATTACAAAAATGAGTATCTTTGCGGCTGGAATTATCTTTTTGAAATAACAAATGAACCGCATCAAATTATTCCTCAGCAGCGTGCAAGTGATGTTGTTCAAAGACCGCTTGGAAGTATGGAACCCCGGCAAACTTCCACAAGGAATGACTATCGCGAAATTGAACAAGGAGCACACTTCCAATCCGGTCAATCCCGTTCTTGCCCATCCCGTTTATCTTTCCGGCTATATAGAACAAATGGGAACAGGCACCACCGATATAATCGACCATTGTTTGGACTATGGACTCCGTAAACCGGAATTCCACCAAGATGATGATTTTCGGGTTGTTCTTTGGCGACCAGAAGTACAAGAAAGAGTACAAGAATGCACCGTTTTTCGTCTCTACTTCCCCCACGTCCTCTTCATGTCGGCGAAACGCTCGTAAATGTCGAGAATGCATTCTTCAGGCCGACCGGCGTGGCGCGGGTCAACAATGAAACGGCACACTTCGTCATAATCACCGCAAGACCCGAGGTTAACCAACCCCGTGTCGAACATCTTCTTAATGTCGGGCAACAGCTCACTGGCCTGCAAATCAATCACATCATGAAGAATCATGCCTGCAAGAACGTTGTCAAACCATTGCGTGTCTGGCAGTTTCTTGGTGGCGAAGCGAATCACCTCCCGGTACCATTCGACAATTGTATCACGACGACTTGGCTGGTGCTGTGCGATTTGGGTGACAGCGGGGAACACACGATATTTGGAGAACGTGTCAAGCCCTTCCTCTTTCACAAAGTTCATCAATTTGTTCAACCTGTTCTGCCCCAGCAAGTAAATCGTTGGGGTGAAGTATTGATTTCCTGCATCGCCGAAATGATTCACGTAAAAGTCGCTGTCTTGGCGCAGCAGCTCAAGCACCACGTCAAGACTGCTGTCCGCGTTGCCCACCTCGCCCAGCAGCATAACGGAATTGCCGATAATGCCTGTGAATCCATCTTTTTCGTAATCATCGGGAATGCCTTCGCAAGTTAACCCGATGTGATATAGGATAATCCGCTCCAAATTTTCGCGCACGAGGTCATACGGCAGCTGCAAAATGCGGTTCACGAGATTTTCTTTCAGATAGACGCTGTTTTTGGGACTATGCAACTCTTCATAGAACCAATCGGGTGTGGTAAGTTCAAGCTTTTCGGGATATTTCGGGTGCTGGTAAGTGTACTCGGTATTGGGCCCATACGTTTTGAATAACGGGCTGTCTTCAATATGGGCAAGCCGTTCCATTATCGTCTCCTCATCCAGATCGGGCGTGTCGTATTTCCCGTCCTCAATGATATATTTCACATCGTTTCCCAAATTTGCCCTCAGTGTCGGAAGGTAACGGTTGGCCTCTTGCACCGTATGGCACACCAGAAAGTGCTGCCCGTCTTTGCCGAACTCGTATTCGATAAGCGGGATGTCATCGGTATCCTCCTCCAGCATGTATTGGGTCAACAGGAAGCTCTTGTCAGGCATTATCCCGCCTTCCTCCGCAAATGCGATAGCACCGTATATCCAATTGTGGGCCTCTTCGTAGCTGCACTCACGCATTTTATGACGATAAAACACTAACTCCTGAACCTCCTCTTCTTCCATTCTCAACCGATAGCCAGAGTCTATTACTCCCAAACAGTAGATGTCCACGAGATAGAATCCTATGCTGACTTTCCCGCCGGTATGGAGTCTGGTGACGAAAACAGCTCCCTCACCGCACTCTTCGATGTCTTCGGAAATGTAGCACTTGCCGATTTCCAAAGTTCTCGCCTTCTGTTTCAGATATTGTTCTGGGGATAGGAATTGTTGCCCGCCCTGTTTCTTCTTCTTTTGCGCCATAATGATATATTTGGTTTGAAAGTGCAAAGGTAAACAATTATCTCATACCATTATCGTTGTTTTCTTGGGATTCCATACGAATTATCGTATTGCATACACCCTCCCTTATAAATTTTCCTACAATATACCTATTGCACTATTCCCGCCTCTCGAAAATCTCGTGCAACTCCGTGTTGCTCAGCTTGCCGATCCAGCTTTCGCCAGTGGCTACGGTTAGCTCCGCCAAGTCCTTCTTCTGCTGGATCATCGCGTCGATGCGCTCCTCGAAGGTATTGCGGGTGATGAACCGGTGTACCAATACGTTCTGGTGCTGCCCGATACGGTAGGCGCGGTCGGTGGCCTGCGCCTCCACGGCAGGGTTCCACCACAGGTCGTAATGGATGACATGGCTCGCGGCCGTCAGGTTCAGTCCCGTGCCCGCCGCCTTCAACGACAACAGAAAGACGCGGTCGCCCCTGTTGTTCTGGAAACGCTCCACCAGCTCCTTGCGCTCTTTCACGGAACAACCGCCGTGCAGGAAAAGCGGCCTTTCACCAATCCGTTTCGTAATCATCGGCACTAACATGTCCCCCATTTCTTTGAATTGTGTGAAAATCAGCACTTTTTGGTTGCTCTCCACAATGCTTTGCAGCAGGTCAAGCAACAACAGGCTTTTCCCGGAAAGTTCAGGTACGAAATCGCCGTTCTTTAAGAAAAGCGCCGGATGGTTGCAAATCTGTTTGAGCGCGAGAATCATCTGCAACACCAACCCTTGCCGTTTGAATAACGAACGATTGTCCGTACTCTCTATCCCCTCGATTTCCTTCATGGCCTCATGCAAGATTTGCTCATACAAAGAGGCTTGGCTTTCCGTGAGATACACGTTTTCGTTCTGCTCGATTTTGTCGGGCAGGTCGCTGATGATGCTCTTGTCCGTCTTGAGTCGGCGCATCAGGAACGGTGCGGTGATTTTGCGGAAGAGGGTCGCCGTTTCCTGGTCGCCGCTGTTCTGGATGGGATGGGAGAAATTCTCCTGGAAATACTTGATGTTGCCCAGATATCCCTTGTTGGCAAAGTCCATCACCGACCAGAATTCCGACAACCTGTTTTCCACAGGAGTGCCGCTCATGGCGATGTGGGTGGCGGCGGGCAGACTGCGGGCTGCCTTGCTCTGCGCCGTCTCGGCATTCTTGATGTTCTGCGCCTCGTCGATGACCACCACTTGCCATTTCCGCTTCTTCAACGTGGCGATGTCGGAACGCATCACACCGTAAGTGGTGAGCAGGATGTCTTCCTTAAATTGCTTGATGTCACGCTGTTGCCCGTGATAGACAAACACCGACAAATCCGGGGCGAAACGGGCGACCTCTTCCTGCCAGTTGGTGATGAGGCCGGTGGGGACAATGATGACCGCTGGCTCTTTCTGCGTGAGCAGCCTGTCGTTTTTCAGTTTCTGCAGCAGCGTGATTACCTGCAACGTTTTTCCCAAACCCATGTCATCGGCGAGGATGCTGCCGAACCCGATGCGCATGTTGCGGTACATCCAGGCGAACCCCCGCTCCTGATAAGGCCGCAGCGTCGCACGAATCTCTTTCGGAACAGGCACTTCCATTTGTGCAGTCAGCTCTTGGATCAGTTTCCGCACCTCATCGCTCAGCTCCACCTTGGCTTTGTCGTAAGTCTCGGAAAGCGCCGCCTGCAGTAGCTGGTTCGCGGGCATTTCGCGCCCGTTGGCGAATGCCTTCTGGAGTTTTGCTAAATCGCCCTCTTGCACGTAGATGTACTGGTTCTTGAAACGGATGAGGCCGTTGGCGTTGCGCACGAGCTTCAGGAACTCCTTCTCCGACAGCAAATGGTCGCCCAATGCCACTTGCCAGTCGAAAGAGAGCAGGTCGTCCAAACGCAGATAGCCTGATGACTCCTTTTTGGAGATTTTCATCGAGACACGCGGACGAATCAGTTCCTGCAGTGACTTGGGCAGCACCACACGAACACCCAACAGCCTGACTGCCGGAATGATGTCTGTGAGAAATGGGGCAAAACTGTTCAGCGTAAACAAGATAGGACTTTTAGCCTTGTCGTTGATGTAATGGTCCAAATCCCTCACAAACGGAGTGAGCAACGACAACTCTTTCAAAGCGGGAAACCTTTCGGCTTCGTATTTCTTCTGCGACAGGACATTTTGCAGCGGTACGTCTTTGCCGTTGACCGTCACCGTCAGGTCGAGCGAAAAGCCGTCGCCGGTCTCAGAGACGATCAGCGTGGGGCGGTATTGCCCTGAGGAGAGGTGCAGACGGTCGAGCCAAGACTTGATGCCGCCAGGGATTTCCGTTTCTCCGACCCCTTGGAAAGTCTGCTCGCAGTCGGCAAAGAACATCTCCAAGACTTTGTCTCCAAAGCAGTTGTCCGACAACTTGGATACGAGCCACGTGATAGTCCACGACAGAACATGTTCTGTGGGATTCTCCACGGGGGATTCTTTCTTGCGGTCCGGATGGCGGGCGCACACTATGTCGGCAGGGGTGATGCGGGCGAGGGCATTAACTACTGTTTTGACCTCGTCGTCTAACAGTGCCGGAAGCCAGCGGACGATGTAGTGGTTTTTCGGGATGGCCACGATTTGCGGGATGACGCAACCGTTGTGCAGCAGGTGCAGAGCGACCATCAGCGATTGATGCAGGGCGGCCACGGTGGGGTCGAAATCGGCGATATAGTCGGCGGGAATGGCAAGGACGGAGGCCGGGAGATCATCTTCCTGGATGCAAGCCCTTTCGTCCTGCTCGTCAACGAATGTTAACGTCGGGAGAAGGAGTCCGCTTTCGTCGATTGAAAACCGCACGCTGTCGGTTCGAAGTAGCGGAAGAGATTGGGTTTGGGTGAGTTCCGGGAGGCTTTTCCGTCCGGCGAGGATGCGCTCTGTTTGCCGGGAAAGTTTCAAGATTTGGTTCAGGTAGAGCTTCTGGAAGTCGCCCTGAGGGTAAAACGGCGGGTTCGGGGACAGCAATTGGCAAAGCGGTTCGGCAAGACGGCTCAGATGGGAGCAGTCCACTCGTTGGAACGGACTGTCGGTCTGCGTTTTGGCTTTCTTTCTCGCTTCTTGAAAAAGGGTGCGCCATTCGGGAACGGCGAGGTCGGTTTTCGTATCCACGGTGATGCCCCTGCGTTCAAACTCCTGTTGGAAATTCACACCGTGCAGCTCGAAAATCAGGAAGGGGTTGTTGTCGATTTCGCGGCTCATCATATAGATGACGGCGGCGAGATGTTTGCAAGGCACCGCCCAGTCGGGGCAGCTGCAACTCATGCCGAGGTCTTTCCACGAGGATGGGAAAATGTGCAAACCGATGGTCTGCGCGATAGTCATGATCTGCGGACTCAGCTCGCGGTTCAGCAGTTGTGCCAGCAGCGTGGGGGTTTCCAAAACACTGTCTATCAGCAGGTCTATCTCTTGCTGCTTGAATTTTGGAACGGTGATGCTGATGTTGTAAGGTTTCTTTCTGCTCCCCTGCACTTTGGCGGCGACGAGGTTGTCTTTCACGTCAATGCGCAGCACAGCGCCTTTGCGTGCGTATGTAGCGCCGCGTGGCAGCCGGTTGCTGTAGTCAATACGGGAGAGGGCGTTCAGCCACTGTTCTCCCCACCATGTCATTCCGAATTTCTGAGCCATAGACTCCTTATTTCTTTCTCAACGACTCATCCCACTCTTCCGCCGCCTCTTGACAACTTATAACATCGGGATCGTTTGGGTCATAGTTTTTGTCGATGTCGTACCATTCAAGCTCCTCTTTCTCTTCGGCGCTCTTCCTCTTCTTCTTCGCCATTTCCAACAGGCGCATGTAGCCCGGCACACCGCCGCAATCCTCCGGCGGACACGCACCTTGGCCGTCCACGAATGTGATGCGGTGCTTTTCCCCTTTCTTGTAGGGACGGATGCTGACCACGCTGATTTCATGCCACCAACTGTCGCCGAAATCGTATTCGAATGCCATTTTGTCCTTCTCGGCCTTCAGCAAATCCGAAAGCGTGTAGTCGGAATAGAGTTTCACGTTGCCGCGGAAACTCATATCCACACTCTCCTCGTCGCTGTAGAACGTCTTGTTGTGCATGAAGTGGAACAGATGTATATCATCCCAGCCCATGATGTCAATCAGGAGATGCCCGAGGAAGTCGAGCTCCACGTTGGAGGGAACCTTCAGCTCGCGCCAGATATCGATGCCGATGTCGTTGAGCTTGATGCGAAGATGATACTCCGACACGTTCGGCCGCTTGAGGGTCGGTTTCTCGTAGGGAGGATAGTAGTCATCATCATCGTAGTCATCGTCATCATCGTAGTCATCGTCATCGAAGTTGTCATCGTTGTAATTGCCGCCGTTCGTCAAAGGGGGCAAAAAGGCGAAGTTGTCATCCACAACGTCTCCGTCGGGAAGATTGTCGCACTCTTTCTGCCACTCGTCCAAGATTTTGTTGGAAAGTATCACGGCGAGCTTATCTCCATTGATTGCCTTTCGGAAGAGGTCAATGAAGCCTAACATAGCGGCTTTTTCATTGGGAAGATTATCCAACATTGAGTTTTTTGATTTCTTTGCCATAACTATTGCTGTTGATAAAACGGAGGCGCGAAAATACAGAAAATTCGCCGGAAAATGATAGTTGTGCAAAAAAAAATGCACATAGCCCGTAAAAAAACAATTCCTCATGCAAATCTGAAATGCAATAGGATCAACGTATTCGGAATTTGTGTACATTTGCGGCCTTTTAGATTTTTGAACGATGAATGAGAATAGACGCAACGGATGCCTTGTAATTCTGTGGATTCTGGTCGCTTTTTTGGCTGGATTCTCGCTCGCATTGCATATAAGCCCCAATCGTTTGAGCAAGAAGGGGAAGACCCAGCTCAACAAGATGAGCGAGGTGATGAGCTATATCGACCAATACTATGTGGATTCCGTCAATGTGGATTCCATTTACGGGCTGGCCATCAACGCGATGCTGCAAGGGCTGGATCCGCACTCCACCTACTCCACCGCCGAGGACAACAAAGCACTGATGGAGACGCTGGAGGGTTCGTTCGAGGGCATCGGCATCCAGTTCAACATTATGAACGATACGCTGATGGTGGTCTCGGTCATCTCCGGCGGCCCCTCCGAGAAAGCCGGTCTGATGGCGGGCGACCGCATGGTGGAAGTGGATGGGAAATCCATTATCGGCATCAAGAACGATCAGGCTTACAAACTGTTGCGTGGCAAAAAAGGCACAAAAGTGAAAGTCGGCATCCTGCGTCCGGGGTTCAAAGACAAATACACGTATGAGATCACGCGCGGGGTAATCCCGACCTATACGGTGGACGTGGCCTACATGATGGACGGCACCACTGGCTATATCAAACTCAATGAGTTCGGCAGCACCACCGCCAAGGAGTTCAACGACGCCATCCTGAAGCTGAAACGGCAAGGCATGACCTCCCTGATTGTCGATCTGCGCTCCAACACCGGAGGATTTTTAGATGCCGCCATTAGTGTTTGCGACGAGTTTCTGCCCAAAAACCGCGAAATCGTCTCTATCGAAGGGGCAAAAGTGCGCCCCGAGGTGGTTTACGCCTCCAAAAAAGGTGACTTCGAGGAGGGCAAGGTGGTCATCCTGATTGACGATTTCAGCGCATCGGCAAGCGAGATTGTGGCGGGTGCAGTGCAGGACAACGACCGAGGCATTATCGTGGGTCGGCGTTCCTTCGGCAAAGGACTGGTACAGCGACAGTTCGACCTTTCCGACCAATCGTCCATCCGGCTGACAACCTCGCGCTATCACACGCCCAGCGGCCGTTGCATCCAGCGCGAATACACCCACGGCACCGACGCCTATTACGAGGATCTGTACAACCGCTTGCTCAACGGCGAAATGGATAGCGCGGACAGCATCCACCTCGACTCCACGAAGGTGTATCACACGCTGAAAGGACGCACGGTTTATGGCGGCGGCGGCATTATGCCCGACTACTTCGTGCCCATCGACCGCGGCGAGGACATGGATGCCTATTACGACATCGCCAACTCCCCCTCTCTCATCCAATTCGCCTTCCACTACGCCAACGACAACAAATCCGCGTTGAAAAAGCAGTTCCCGGATGCTAAATCCTACGTCGCAGGCATGACCGTCACGGACGCGATGATCCAGCAGCTGGTCGCCTATTACGAGAAAAACAACAAGAAAAAAGTCTCGAATATGACCGCCAACGCCTCCAAGGAGCTGAAAGTCTGGCTGAAGGCACTCATTGGCCGCAACCTCTACGGCGACGAAGCCTTCTATCCGGTCATCAACAAGACGGATAAAGTGGTACTCAAAGCGCGGGAGGTACTAAACAACTGACCTTCCCGTCAAAGGTCAAAGGTCAAAGGTCACCTCTGCCGCTCAATGGATGTTTGGTGCAGCAACTCCAGAAACTTTTCCAAAAACTCCTGATACGCAACGTCTTCCGGATGCGTCTGGTAACGTTTCACCACCTGCTGCCACTGCTGCGGCTGAACCACGGCAATGTGGTTTTTCCGCTTTATGTCCGCGATTTCGTCCGTAATCATCATTCGCTGGTATAGGAGCTCACTAAGCTGGTTGTCAATGTTTTCCAACTTTGCCCGTTGCTTGACAAGCGACAGATCTGGAGTGTCGTTGCGCAGGTCCAGATGGGTAACCAACTCGACCCACTGCGCCGGTGTCATCTGCTGGTCGGCATCGGAAAGGGCTTGCGAAGGGTTGAGATGACACTCGGTCATCAAACCGTTAAATCCATAGTTCATAGCCAGTTGTGCCACCTGCGGTATCCATTTTACATTTCCGCAAAGATGCGACGGGTCACAGAGAATCGGCAATTCTGGCATCCGCACCTTCAGTTCAATGGGAATCTGCCAAACGGGCGCATTGCGGTAGACGTTCTCCTGTGCATCGGTAAAGCCCCGGTGCACGGCCATCACCCGACGGATGTCCGCCTTCAGAAACCGCTCGATATTGCCCATCCACAACTTGAGGTCGGGAATGATCGGATTCTTGACCATCACGATGAAATCCGCGCCAGAGACTGCATCCGCAATCTGCTGCACTTCCGTCGGATTGACACCGGTTCGCGCGCCAACCCATACAGCGCGGATACCGTGCTTCGCGCACAGTTCCACCTGCCGGGCATTCATCACCTCCACACAGACGGGCACATCGTATGTTTCCTGCACCTCGCACAACCACGGCAAAGCCTCTTCGCCCGCGCCGCAGAAGCTGTCAGGATTACTGCGGACCTTCCACGCGCCGGCCCGGAAATAATCCAGCCGAAAGCCTGCACTCGCCGACTTTTCGACCAGTTCCGCTGCCGTCGCCAACAACTGCTCACGACTTTCCGCCGCACAAGGACCCGCTATCCAAATCCGTTCCATCACTCCTCCGATTCTTCCTCAATATCAGTAAAATAGTTCTTCACAAACTTGTTCTTCAAACTCCGGTTGCCCAACTTATAAGTGAACGACGGCAAACCCTTGGCCTTGTCAGGTTCCTGGAAACGGTTCTTCGGCTTCACGCTGGTAATGGCATCGTTGAAAGCCTTGTCGGAGGAATACGCCGACACCGCGTTGTTGTCAAACTGGAAATAGTAGAACTGGTTATCGAACTCAAAGTAGAGATAGAGACGGTTGCGAGAGCCGCGTTTCTCAATGACGATGCGGCCGGGCACAATCTTGTAAACCTGCTTCGCGCCGCAAATCATCAACGGCAGTTTGGTCTGCGACTTGAACGTGGACTGCGACTTGTCCCACTCGAAGTCGATGTTGGAGAAGAGGAACTTGACCTGCAAGGCGTTAGGCAGACGACGGTACTCGCCCATGGAGGCGTTGCGCTGGAAACGATCGTATTCAGCCTTGCCCAAAATGTTGTAAAGTGCCTGGTCGTACGCTTCGTCGCCCGACACATCCACGAAATCCAACGAAGCTTTCTCCAACGCCTTGTTCATCAAGTCCATGGATTTGTCGTTGAAGAAGAAGTCGATGGAGGTGGTGAGGTGCATCTCGGCCGAATCGGCAAGCATGTAGTTCACGATGGTGCCGTTGGTGACGAAATCGACACGTCCGAGTTTCGCGCCCATGTCAATGGTGCCGGTACCCGTCGCTTCACAATTGTCGGTGTTCAGAATAATGATATTGCCGGGCACACTCGGATCCATCAGCTTCTCCTTGGAGGCCGCCTTGAACTCGCGGGTTTCCTTGTCGTAAGTGATGTAACCGAACACGTTGATATACTCGGCATCATTAAATTCGTCCTTGGCCACGCCGAATGCGGTATAAATCCGGCCAGTCTTGTTGCTCGACGCGATAGCCACCACCACTTTGCGCTCGTCCATATCCTTGGTGCGGTCATGCACCTGAATCATAATGTTGTTCGGGTCAACCTGTTGCAGGATTTTCATACGGGCGTGCTTGAGCGTGTCGCAGCCGTGGATAATCTCCACACCGCCAAAGTAGGAGAGGAACGGGTTAGTGCTGTGCAATTCGGCCCGCCCGTCGAAGGCAAACTGGTCGCTGAAGTGGAAGTCTTTCTCTCTCGGAATCTTCGCCTCGCCGAAGGTCTCCTTCATGAAATAGACGGTGTCGAAATAGAGGGTCTGCACGCGCTCCTCGGCATCAACGTAGTCGTAGTAGCCATTGGCATAGAATCTTGTTGCACTCTGGATGCGAGCGTGGCAGTTGTACAGCTCGTGATATTTGTTCTCGCGCCCAGCCAAAATCCGCGCCTTTTCCAAAATGTCCATAGCGGCATGCTTGCGGATGGTCACGTCGCCATGCTGGGGCGTGATAGCCGCGTCACCCACATTGATGTAGCGCACCCCGTGGGCGTTGATGATGTTCTTCGCAAAGTCGAACTCCGCATTCACCGCCGTAAACTGATAGTTAACCTCTGGCGCAACGGCATACAGCTCATTGCCAACACTTTGCATATCCACCAAATCCTTGATGGGCGTATTGTCGATGTCGGTGTCCTTATACGGGTCGTCCCACTTGAAGCGCAGCATTGTGGAGTCAATCGGGTCCCACTCAAACTCGGAAGACTTGGCCTTGACCTCGTTTTGCACGAAATAGACCACGGACGCATCGCCATTGGCCAAGAATCTACCCTTCCGGGTCTTGAAATCGATATGAGAGTTGTAGTTGTCGGTGGAAAAAGCGACATCTTTGCCGCCGCTGATGTCGTAAATCCGCAGGTCGGCGGTATCGGCCAAGAGTTCATGGTGTTTGAACTGGAAGAGCCGCGAGGAGATGTCGGCGCGGTTGAACTTCACAAGGCCGGTGCCAAACATGCCGTTTGGCGTAATCTTCGAATTACCAGTAAGTTGCGTCTCCCTAAAGATATCCATCGGCTGCTGCAGCGTGTGGATGAACATCTGATCCTGGTAGGGTTCCCAGTGCAGGTAAGCTTCCTCCACAGAGGCCGGCGGGAATTCCGTACCCGCCATCTGCTCGTCCACAATGTGACGGTTGGCGCTGCCGTTGGTGGAATCAAGGTAGAAGACCAAGCTGTCGGAGATGGTATGCGAGGTGATGTAGTCGATAGTACCCTTACCGCGCAAGCCCCTGTTGCTTAAGCTGATACGTCCCTGATAGCCACCCTTGGTACCGTACATCGGCAAACCGGACGTATTATGCACGAAACCCAATGAAAAGTCGGACTGTACCTTCAATGGCTCGGCAATGTCAGGGAAGATGCCGCCAGAAACCAAGGCCCCGCTGAACTTCATGGAATCAATGACGAAGTTGTCCAAATTGACGATACGGAACTGGTTCACAGCGTAATAGAATCGATTACGGTCATACACGCCACCCAAGACGTAGGGCTGGTCGTAGAAAACCTTGCCGCCTTTTCGCGCCTCGAAAATGGGATAGTCGGGATAATCGACCATGCCGCACTTGTTGCCCGGCACATCAACGTAGAGCACGCCGGAGAGTTCCTCAATCTGGCTGCGCACACGCTGCAGTTTGTAGTCGCCGTACATGTCCATCGGCCCGTTTTTGTCCTCCACGTACATAATCAGCGTGTCGATAATGTCCATGTCCACAAGGAAACGGTCATAGTCGAAGTGGCAGTTGTGGGTCACAAAATCGAACAAGCCACCGATAACGCGGCCGGAGAAGACCATGTTTCGGTTCTTTTTGACCGTAACCAGCTCATCCATGGGATAGACGTTGACAATCTGCGGGTCGCTAAGCACGAAAAACTCACAACCGGTGATTTTCAGGTCGTTTGTCGCCAAATCCAACGAAGCGTAGTGCGTCTTCGACTCCAACTTGATGTAATCGTAGTCTTTCTTCTTCAACTGATTATTAAGGTATTGCGCTATCTTGCTACGATAGCGGATATGGTTGTTGTTGATATCATATTCAATAAAACCACGGGCAGCGAAGTCAATCATCATCGCTTTGATGTCCAACGGCGGTTTGTTGAACCAACGGATGACATCTTCGATGGTAAGATCCTCATAACCAGCACTATTGAAGAGTTGCCAGAGGGTGTAAAGCGGATTCTGGGTGTTGATACCGGCAATCTCGTGCATCACAGCCTCCTCATAGTAGTTCTGCGACTCAAAGTAGGCCTGCTGGTCGCTGGAATTGCCCACAATCGGCTTTAACTCAATGCGTTTCTCGGTCGTAACCCATTGAATGGATTCCACATACATATCAAGCTTATGGTAGGAATTGAAGAACGGGGAGCGACCCACGCCCTGCTTCGGACGCGAGATGAGCAAACTTTTCTTCTCGTTATCGTACTTGAAGTTGGCGGCCGGATGGTAAATTGAATCGGTCTCGATGTATATGGAGACTTTGGCGTCCTCCGAAAGCAGGTTGGTCGGGCGGATGAGGAAGCTGCGCGACTGGGCCGTGATGATGACCTCGCCTTCATTATAGATAGTCACCTTGGCAAGCGTATCGCCTTGACCGGTACCGAAAATGGAGGCACCGTGCATGGCAAAACCGCCCACATAATCTACGTCTTTGTAGAGGTTTTTCACCGGCAAGGTAGCCTCAAGACTGGTGAAACGCGGGTAGGTGGCCTTTTCTTCGGAGGTGGGCAATACCGCCTTATCCTCCACGCGCCCAAGCATCGGCTGCGGAAAAAGCTTGGGGTTGTGGAACAGGGCGTTGTTATCTACCACACGCGGGAACCTCAGGTCAATATCATAGTTACTCAACTTGGCATAGACACTCGGATCCAACCCCGCACGATCCCAAGAGATTGTGCCACCTTTGGCCTTAAACTGCAGTTTATCAGGGAAATAGCGACCGTCCACCCCGCTTACCACTAAACTGTCTTTGGCGGAATAACCCCAGAGGTCGATGTCGCGAAAGTCGAAAAACGGTTCGGTGTCAAAGCCTAAATGGTCGGCGAAGCCCATGGCCACCCACTTCACATTGTCGCCCTGATTCAGGATATTGTCCTGGAAAAAATGCGCGTAAAGTCCCATTTTTTCCTGAAAGAAGGTGGAACTTTTCCCGATGTGGTAGTCGAGAATCTTCTGCCAGGTCTCGGACTCGCCTGCATATTGGCTCTGCAGAAAGATGTCGTAAGTGCGGATAAGGCTCTGGAGATGCGGAATGGGACGGTATTTCTTCTTCACCATCTTGCTAGCCTCGGCGATGAAAACCGCTTGGTTGTCGGCGTCCATCCTAGTGGTCCACATCTGCTCGAACTGCTCGAGAATCTCCTTGGCCTCCTTCTGCCGGTCTTTGGGCACGGAAGCGTAAAACTCCTTCATCTCCTCCACCGTTTTAGCGGGGTCGTTTGAAAAGGAAGTGAATCGCTGTGCGTATGTTAACATACTTATACACAGCAATATACTGCATATCAAAATCTTTTTCATCATCTTACAAAAAATGGTCTGCAAATCTACACAAATTCCGAATACGCACCGACAGGGATGTTCCCATTGTAGAGCCGCGCTGCAGCACGGCTCTACAACGGACAAGACACAGGCGTACGTCTCTACGAACCGACATAATCCTGCACAATGGAAATAATCTCCTCGCCGTATTGGGAGACGCGCTTCGGTCCCATGCCCTCCACCGCCTTGAGCTCGCGAAGGGTGACCGGCTCGGCGCTGGCAATTTTCTTCA
The DNA here is from genome assembly GCA_017395245.1 of Bacteroidales bacterium. Lineage (GTDB taxonomy): Bacteria > Bacteroidota > Bacteroidia > Bacteroidales > WCHB1-69 > F23-D06. Next base: position 15,676 of record JAFPVR010000071.1, read on the forward strand.
GGGTCTTGTTGGGCACGATGCTGTAGGTCACAGCATCTTCTTCATCAGCTTTCTCGTCGCGCCAGGCTTTCAACGCCTCATACAGCGTGCTCTTTCCCATGGTGTCGTCCTTGATGGCGGGCGGACGGTTCTCCTTCTTCTCCGACTTCATCGTGGCGGCGGACTTGGCACGCAGGTAGGCTGCGGCATCGAAACCCTCCTTGCACGCCTCCAAGCACTCCCGCTTGACGAGCACACTCGCATATAACGCCGTCAGTGTTTCCGTAAGCTGCTCATTCACAGCTTTGTTATCGGTCTTATACGGCAATTCGAAGATGCCGTTGGTAATTTCATCGAGATGGTCGTGAAAATAGACAGCCGCACGCTTCAGACGCACTTGCAAGGGCTGGTTTTCCGGCGTTACCGGATTTTCCGCCTGGTTTGCCTTCAAGATGCGCGTGAACTTCGCCCCCACGTCGCACAACTCATGCTGCACACGCTCCATCCGTCCCATCAAATCCTGAATCAGTGCGGCCTCAAACAGTCTCTTGTACGCGACCACGAGTCCCGCAAGTTTTCCGATGCCTCGGTAAATTTCCTGAAAATTGATAAGTTCGGATAGATTTTCCAACTCGTACTGCTGTTTCAGCAAATCCACTTTCTCTTTCGAAGGTTCGCGTTCCGGCATCGCCTCCACGAAATGGTCCACCCGGTAATCGTTGACGAGCGCCTGCTGCGAAATCTGCGTCTTCAGCACCAACCCCTCGAGCGACGTGCAGCGGCTGAGCGCGACATAGACTTGTCCGTGGGCGAAAGCCTGCCCTGCATCCACAATCAGCTTGTCAAAGGTCAAACCCTGGCTTTTGTGGATGGTCACCGCCCATGCCAACCGCAGAGGCACCTGCGTAAAACTGCCGATAACCGTCTCCTCCACGTCCTGAGTCTCCTCATTCAGCTGGAAATCCATGTTGGTCCATTCGATTGTGGAGACGGTAACGCGCTCATCGCCACAGGTCACCTCCAGCATCCCCGTCTTCTCGTCATAGTCGGTCAGTTTGCCGATTTTTCCATTATAGTACGTTTTTTCAGGGTTCGGGTCGTTTTTGATGAACATCACCTGTGCCCCGATTTTGAGCTCCAGTGTCTCGCGCGTGGGATACATGCTTTCCGGGAAAATGCCCTCAATGTCAGCTTCGAAAACCAGCTTTTTGCCGGGAAGTGCCTCCAACTTCCGGTTGTTAATGTCGTCTGCCTGGTAGTTGTGGGTGGTAAGCGTGATGTAGCCGTCGTCATCCTTTGGTGTGAAACCGGGCAAGTAGCGGGCGTTCAGCATCCGGACACATTCAGCATCCATCTGATTGTGTCTCACCTTGTTAAGCAGACTGACAAAATCCGCATCGTGCTGACGATAGATGTGATCGAGTTCCACACAGAGGTAAGGAGTCTGGCGCAGGACGTGGCTGCCGAAAAAGTAAGTGGTGTCGTAATAGGGGGCGAGAATCTCCCATTCGTCGGGTTTGGCCACGGGAGCGAGCTGGTGGACGTCGCCGATCATGAGCAACTGCACGCCGCCGAAAGGGCGTGTGCTTCGGCGGGCGCGCCGCAAGACAGCATCCACCGCATCGAGCACATCGGCGCGCACCATGCTGATTTCATCGATGATGAGCAGGTCGAGGGCGCGCATAAGCTGCAACTTCGGCTTCCGGATTTTCTGGAACTGCGAGGCCAACGTCTGCGACTTCCATTCGTCCCGGCCTACCGAAGGACGCGCGTCCTCAGGAATCTGCGGCCCGAACGGCAGCTGAAAAAAGGAGTGGATGGTCTGCCCGCCGGCGTTGATGGCCGCGACGCCCGTAGGGGCCACCACCGCCATCCGTTTTGCGGTCTTCATCGGCAAACTCCGCAGGAAAGTGGTCTTGCCCGTGCCCGCCTTCCCCGTCAGGAAGATGTGCGCATCGGTATGGAGGACTATCTCCTCTACAAATTTAAGCTTCTGATTGACAAAGTTTTGATTCGTCATGGTTCTTTTTTTTGGTGATTAATTATTCTTTTTTCAATCGGTTGGCAAAGATACAAATTTTTCTAAACAAAAAATGTATCTTTGCCGTCTGGTTTCCATATTGGAATTTATAACTTAATCAATTGTTTATCCATAAATTAAAAAGACATGTCAGTAATCAAACCCTTTAGAGGATTCCGTCCTCCGAAAGAAATCGTTGAAAAGTTAGCCTCACGTCCGTACGACGTGCTGAACTCCGAAGAGGCCCGCAAGGAGTGCGAAGGCAACCCCTACAGCCTGCTGCACGTCACCAAGGCCGAAATCGACCTGCCCGTCGGCACCGACGAGCATTCCCTGGAAGTTTATCTCCAGGTGGTGAAGAACTACAACAGCTTCAAGGATTACGGCTGGTTGGTTCAGGACAAAGAGGAGAAACTCTACATCTATGCCCAGAGCATGAACCCCACCGCCGCCGACGCCCACTGGCAGTACGGCATCGTGGCCTGCGCCTGGAGCGAGGACTACGTCAACAAAATCATCAAGAAACACGAGCTCACCCGTAAGGACAAGGAAGAAGACCGCATGAAACACGTGCGCATCACCAACGCCAACGTGGAGCCGGTGTTTTTCGCCTACCCCGCCGTGGCCCGCATCGACGAGATTGTGGCTTCCGTGACTGCCAAGGCCCCCATCTATGACTTCATCGCCAAGGAAGACGGCTTCGGCCACCGTTTCTGGGTCATCGACGACCGCGCCCTCATCGACGAATTAGTGGAACTGTTCGCCACCAAGGTGCCCGCCATGTACATCGCCGACGGCCATCACCGCAGCGCCGCCGCCGCCCTCGTGGGCCAGGAGAAGAAGGAGCATAACCCCAACCACACCGGCAAGGAGGAGTACAACTACTTCATGACTGTCATCTTCCCTGACAACCAACTCAACATCATCGACTACAACCGTGTGGTGAAAGACCTCAACGGCCTGAGCAAGGAGCAATTCCTCAACGCCGTCAGCGAGACGTACGAGGTGGAAGACATGGGCACGGAAATCTACAAGCCCAGCAAGCTGCATGAATTCAGCATGTACCTCGACGGCCACTGGTACAAGATGAACGCCAAACCCGGCACCTTCAACGACAGTGACCCCATCGGCGTTTTGGATGTCACCATCCTCAGCAACCTGGTGCTCGACAAGATTCTGGACATCAAGGATCTGCGTACCGACAAGCGCATCGATTTCGTGGGCGGTATCCGTGGCCTCGGCGAACTCAAACGCCGTGTTGACAATGGTGAAATGAAGGTGGCCTTCGCGCTCTACCCCGTTTCAATGAAGCAGATTATCGACATCGCCGACACCGGCAACATCATGCCCCCCAAGACCACCTGGTTCGAGCCGAAACTTCGCTCCGGCCTTGTGATCCACGAACTGGCTTAATCAATGTACAAGGTACCCGTTTTACTCGTATTGTACAACCGGATAGAGGAGGCGCACGACGTGTTCCAAGTGTTGCGCACAGTGCAGCCCACCCAGTTGTACGTGGCTGGCGACGCGCCCAAGCCCGGTTCCGTCCTCGACAGGATGCGCACCTACCAGACCCGCGCCGTCATCCAGCCCGAGTGGCCGTGCCAACTTCACACCTTATGGCAGGACAATCATCTGGGCAAGTCCCGGATGATTGCCACCGCCATTAAGTGGTTCTTCGAGCACGAGGACGAAGGGGTCATCCTCTTCGAGGACACCGTACCCGGTTACGACTTCTTCCCCTACTGCGAACAGCTGTTGGAGAAATACCGCAACGACAAGCGGATTTACAGCATCGGCGGCTTCTACTGGCGCCACCGCAGCCGTAAACGCTACAAAAAGCGCATGAAGCACGGCGAATCGTCCTACTTTTTCTCCGCCTATGCCTCCACATGGGGTTTCGCCACTTGGAAGAACCGCATGTCGGATTTCACCCTCTCGATGGATTCTTACGACAAGGAAGGTTTCGAGAAGATGATTGAACCGTACATGAAAAAACGGAAACAGAAAAACTATTGGATGAACCGCTTCAGCGTGCTCAAGAAGTACAACGCCACCTACTGGGACTACCAGTATAATTTCCATGTGTGGGCTCACCAGGGCCTCTGCATCACCCCATACCTGAACCTGGTGTCGAACGTGGGCTTCCGCAAGCAGGCCAAGCGCAAGATCCGCCGGATGAAGCGCAACGCCTACCCCATCATGCCGCTCGTCCATCCCGAAGGGGAAATTCAACAGGACTTTTCCGAGGACCGCTACATGTTCCGGCACATCTTCAAGCGCGCGTTCGTCTCGTTGTTCCACCGCTGGCTCGACGAATTGGAAACCGACACACTCAACAAAATTTAACCAACCGATATGGGCAACAAGCTGACAGCCAAGAAAGTATTTGAGGAGATTAAGAGTTACTTCTTCATCTTCTTAGGGCTTGCGCTGTTCACGTTCGGATGGTCGGCGTTCCTGACGCCCTACGAGGTTTCGGGCGGCGGTGTGGCGGGCGCGGCCTCCATCCTCTACTTCGCCACCAAATTCCCCATCGGCATCACCACGTTCGTACTCAACGCCATCCTCATCGCCATCGCATGGAAGGTGTTGGGCACGAAATTTTGCGTCAACTCGCTGATTTGCACGGTGGTGATGAGCGGTTTCTTCGCCTTGTTCCAGCCAATGTTCCCCCAACCGATTGTGGATGACATGTTCATGAGCGTCATCATCGGCTCGGCCCTCGCGGCCTGCGGCATCGGCATGACCATCAACTGGGGCGGCAACACCGGCGGCATCGACATCATCGCGCTCATGATTGGCAAGTACCGCAACATCTCCTACGGCCGTGTGAGCCTTTTCGCCAATATCGTCATCGTGGGCAGCTCCTATTTTGTGCTCCACGACGTGCAGAAACTGGTTTACAGCTTTGTGGTGCTCATCGTCTCCATCATCGTCTCCGACCTAGTCATCGACGGCTACCGGCAGACCTACCAGTTCATGGTTTTCTCGCAAAAGAGCCACGAAATCGCACAGAACATCAACACCAAGCTGCACCGCGGAGCCACTTTCCTCAAAGGCTACGGCTCCTACAACCAACAGGAGAGCGACGTGCTGCTCATTGTGGCACACCGGACTGACAAGGGCGACATCACCCGAATAATCAAGGAGATAGACCCGACAGCGTTCATCACCATCTCCAAGACTGCCAGCGTATTCGGCAAGAACTTCGACAATATTAAAATATGAAGAAGGATTTCCCTACCTTAAATGCGTTTATAACCGCCAAAATCAACCTTGGCTTGCAAATTGTACGCAAACGCAAGGATGGTTACCACGATCTTCAAACGGTATTTTACCCGACAAGCTTCTATCACGACATCATGACCCTCACGCCTTGCTCGGCAGAATTCGAATTCGAGTTGGAGAGTGGGGAAGATTTGGGACCGTCCGATAACAATCTGTGTGTAAAGGCGTTTCGCTTGCTTCAGCAAGATTATGGCATTGAAGGCGTGCATTTGTATCTGGACAAAGGCATTCCCACAGGCGCAGGTTTAGGCGGCGGCTCCGCCGATGCAGCCTTCACTCTCAAATTGTTGGTCGACGCCTTTCAGCTGCCCGTCACGGAGGAACAAATGCTGCATTACGCCCTGCAATTGGGCAGCGACGTGCCGTTTTTTCTGTACAATCAGCCGATGTATGCCACCGGCCGCGGCGAGGTGATGACCCCCGTTGACTTGGACCTCTCCGCATATCAGTTAAAAATCGTTAAACCTGACATTCACGTCTCCACGAAGGAGGCTTACGCCGGCATCACCCCGAAAGAATCCAACATATTCTTGCCCAATGTTTTGCAAATGGATGTATCAACCTGGAAAGACGTGGTTGTCAATGATTTCGAGGAATCGGTGTTTGCAAAGCACCCGAAATTAAGGGAAATTAAGGAGGCTTTCTACCGCGACGGCGCCCTCTACGCCAGCATGTCGGGCAGCGGATCTGCCGTTTTCGGGATATTTCCTGTAACCAAATAATTTTGCCCTACCGAGCTCTTGCCCCTCCGGGATTTTGCTCTACCGAGCTCTTGCCCCTCCGGGGCCGCTCAAGGAAATTATTTGTCTTTTGACCTTTGACCCTACATAACCAATAATTTTGTACTTTTGCGGCCAAAATTCCGATAATGGCAAACAACTATCCAGACACCATTGACAGCATTACGAAAGCGCGGCTCCGGCTGTCAACTTTCGGCTCCATATTCAGCATCGCGCTCACCATGTTCTTCATCGGGGCGCTTGCCTTTTTTGCCTTTTTCTCAATGAGATACCTCCAAAATCTATCCCAAAAGATTGAGATGGAGGTCCTTTTCTACTCCGACATCAAGGAGGCCGACATCGATGCCTTGGAGAAGCAAATCAAGCTGAAACCTTACATTGAAAACTCGCGGGTTTCGTCACGGGAAGAGAACACACGCACCGCGCAGCAGATTATCGGCAGCAACTACACCGAGGTCATCTCCAACCCCATCAACGCCTCCATCATCATCAATGTGAAACCGGAATACGCCAACTCCGACTCCCTTAACATGATTTCCAAGGAGCTGAAACGCAATCCGATTGTCCAAGACGTTGATTATCCGGACTTTATCGTAAAATCCATCAGCAACAACTTCAAGAAGATACAGTGGGTAATTCTGGCCATTTGCCTTGTCTTCATGGTGATTTCCATGCTGTTGGTGGCCAATTGCATCCGGCTGAACATATTCGACAAACGGTTCAACATCAAGAGTATGCTGTTGGTCGGCGCAACCCCGAAATTCGTGCGCAGGCCGTTCGTCACCAAGGGAATGCTGCAAGGCGTATGGGGCGGCATCATCGCCGTAGTCCTGCTCGCACTGCTGCTGCTCTACGGCAACAACATGGCCCCCGATTTCGTCGATTTCTCGGCCATGCTCTATATCGTCATCATCCTCGCCGCCGTGCTGCTTTTCAGCATGCTGTTCACCATGGTCATCTCGGCCATCTCCGTTAACCGCTACATCCGCATCAATGACGAGCGACTTTATCTGTAAATTAATAACATTCAAAACAATATGAGTACAAATTCCAACAATACCGAAAAGATGGAAAACGTGAAAGGCAACCGTCCGCCGTTGTTTCGCAAAATGAACTACATCCTGATGGGAGTCGGTGCACTGCTGCTGCTCATCGGCTACATCTGCCTTAGTGGCGGCAAAGTCCCGGACGAGGTCTTCGACGGCGAAATCTTCAACACGCGCCGCATTGTGGTCGCCCCTATCCTGATTTTCCTCGGACTGGCCACTGAAATCGTAGCCATCATGTGGCATCCCAAAGCCCCGAAAACCGACAACGAATAAGCCTTCAATATGAGCTGGTTAGAAGCCTTAATCCTTGGTATCGTTCAAGGATTGACTGAATTTCTGCCCGTAAGCAGTAGCGGGCATCTCACTATTTTGTCCAACCTCTTCGGGCTGGAAGGCGAATCCAACCTGACGATGATTGTCGCGCTGCACGTGGCTACCGTGCTCAGCACGCTGGTTATCCTGTGGAAGGAAGTCGTCTGGATTTTCAAGGATTTGTTCACCAAACAGTCGTGGAAAAGTTACTCCGGACTGAACGAGGGCACCCGTTTTGCCATCAACATCCTGATTTCCATGATTCCCATCGGCATTGTGGGTGTTTTCTTTAAGGACACCGTGGAGGAAATCTTCGGCTCCGGGCTGCTGATTGTCGGCATTATGCTGTTGGTCACGGCAGCATTGCTGGCTTTCTCCTATTTCGCCAAACCTCGCCAGCGTGAGGAGATTTCCCCACTGCACGCCTTCATCATCGGTATCGGGCAGGCGGTGGCCGTGCTGCCGGGTCTGTCGCGTTCGGGAACCACCATCGCCACAGGTCTGCTCCTCGGCAACAAGAAGGAGCGGATGGCGCAGTTCTCCTTCCTGATGGTCATCCCGCCGGTCTTGGGCGAAGCCCTTTTGGACGTAATGGACATCGCCGATAAAGGCTTTAGCACCGCCATGGACGGCATCTCGCCGGCGGCGCTCATCATCGGTTTCCTCGCCGCGTTCATCACGGGATGTGCCGCCTGCAAATGGATGATCAACATCGTGAAGAAGGGCAAACTCATCTGGTTCGCCGTTTACTGCGTGATTATCGGCATCCTGGCCATCGTTCTCAGCCAATTATGAGAGAGAACCAGAAGTTCCAACATGTCTCCTTCGATTTGCCCGGGTTAGACATCAACCCGGAGGGCGACCTTTTGCTGATTGACAAGCCTTACAACTGCACGTCGTTCGATGTGGTGGGCAAGGTGCGCAAGATGGCGACGAAAATCGCTGGACACCACGTAAAGGTAGGCCACGCCGGCACACTTGACCCCTTAGCCACCGGGCTGCTGATCATCTGCGTTGGCAAGATGACCAAGCAAGTGGACACGTTGCAGACGCAGGAGAAGACTTATACGGGCACGTTCCGCATGGGCGCGACAACCCCGAGTTTCGATATGGAGAAGCCCATCGATGCCACCTACCCCTACGAACACATCACCCGCGAGATGGCCGAGGAAGCCGTCCGCGCTCTCACGGGTGACATCCAGCAGATTCCGCCGGTGTTCTCCGCCGTGAAACACCAGGGCGAACGCGCCTACCTTATCGCCCGTCGCGGCGACGAGGCACAACTCACCGCCAAGAATATCACCATTTACGAGTTCGAAATCACCCGTTTCGAGCTGCCGGACATCGACTTCCGTGTCCGCTGCTCCAAAGGCACCTACATCCGCGCCCTCGCCCGCGACTTCGGCACCGCGCTCAACAGCGGAGCTCACCTCACCGCACTGCGGAGGACCCGCATTGGCAGCCTCTGCGTGGAAGACGCAATAGTGCCGGTGATCAAGGAGCGGGACGGGGAAACGGTCCCGCCAACGCCGGTACGGGAATGAGCAAACGCCGGTGCGGGAATGAGCAAACGCCGGTGCGGGAATGAGCAAACGCCCATGCAGGAATGAGCAAACTCCCGTGCAGGAATGAGCCGACGAACATGGGTTTATAGGCAAATGAACCTATGTTCATAAGCTAACGAACCTATGTTCATGGGCCGACAAAACCATGTGATTCGCTAAACAAAAAAAGTGAGACATCGGCATTCATGCCAACGTCTCACATCTTACGTCTTTACGTCGTTCGGCAGGAATGCCGAACCTCCTAAAACGTTCGGGAGGAATGCCGAACCTCCTAAAACGTTCGGGAGGAATGCCGCTTCTCCTAAAACGTTCGGCAGGAATGCCGAAACTCCTATTCCGCTAGCAGCAACACCTTGTCGTGGCTGACTTCCACCACGCCGCCGCGGATGTCGAAGAACTGCGGCTGACCCTGCTCGTCCTCAACCTTCACGCGGCCCTCTTTCAGGGCGGAGACCAGCGGGGCATGCGACTTCAGAATCTCGAACAAGCCATCGATGCCGGGGAGCTGCACCAGCGCGACATCGCCGGCAAACAGCGTGCTTGTAGGGGTGATGATTTCCAGTCTCATAGCGCGTTATTTTGCAGCTGCCAACTCTTTTTCACCCTTCTCAATGGCCTCCTCGATCGTACCCACGTAACTGAAAGCGTTTTCTGGCAGATAGTCGAGATCGCCGTCCAAAATCATGTTGAAGCCCTTGATGGTATCCTCAATCTTGACAAAACGTCCGGCAAGGCCGGTGAACTGTTCGGCCACGAAAAACGGCTGCGACATGAAACGCTGTACACGGCGCGCGCGGTGCACGGTCTTGCGGTCCTCTTCGGAAAGTTCCTCCATACCGAGAATGGCGATGATATCTTGCAACTCCATGTAACGCTGCAGGCATTCCTTCACGCGCTGGGCGGTGTTGTAGTGATCCTCACCCACAACGTCGGGCGACAGAATGCGGGAGGTTGAATCAAGCGGATCGACGGCGGGATAGATACCTAACTCGGAGATTTTACGGCTCAACACCGTCGTAGCATCCAAGTGGGAGAAGGTAGTAGCAGGTGCCGGGTCGGTCAAGTCGTCAGCAGGCACGTAAATGGCTTGAACAGAGGTGATAGAACCACGCTTGGTGGAGGTAATACGCTCCTGCATGGTACCCATCTCGGTGGCCAACGTCGGCTGGTAACCCACGGCGGACGGCATACGGCCCAACAGTGCGGAAACCTCGGAGCCGGCCTGCGTGAAACGGAAGATGTTGTCGACGAAGAAGAGGATGTCGCGACCGCCAGTGGTCTCATCGCCGTCGCGGTAGCCTTCAGCCACCGTCAGACCGGAGAGGGCCACGCGGGCACGGGCTCCGGGCGGTTCGTTCATCTGTCCGAAGACCAAGGTGGCCTGCGATTTGGCGAGTTCGGCCATATCAACCTTCGAGAGGTCCCAGCCACCTTCCTCCATACTCTTCATGAACGCATCGCCGTAGCGGATGACCTTGGATTCAAGCATTTCGCGCAACAGGTCGTTGCCCTCACGGGTACGCTCACCCACGCCGGTGAACACGGTCGTGCCGCCATAGTTCTTGGCAATATTGTGAATCATCTCCATAATAAGCACGGTCTTGCCCACGCCGGCGCCGCCGAACAAACCGATCTTGCCGCCCTTGGCGTAAGGCTCGATCAGGTCGATGACCTTGATACCGGTGAAGAGCACCTCCTGTGTGGTGGAGAGGTTGTCGAATGTAGGCGGCTGACGGTGGATGTCGCTGCGGCGTTTGGACTGAATCTCGCCAATGCCGTCGATACTTTCACCGATGACGTTCATCAGACGGCCGTTGATGTTTTCCGTGGGCATGGTGATCATGCGGCCGGTGGCGACCACCTCCATACCGCGTTTCAGACCATCGGTGGACTCCATGGAGATGCAACGCATGGTGTTCTCACCGATATCCTGCTCGCACTCCAGAATCAGCTTTTCGCCGTTTTCCCTGCGCACTTCAAGCGCATCATAAATATTGGGCAACGTGATCATTTCGTCGAAACGAACATCCACAACTGCGCCAATGATTTGGGAAATCTTCCCTTTTATTTGTTCTGACATATATCCAATTAGGTTAGTTTTTTTGCATAAAATTTTGAGCCGCCAAAGATAGCATTTTTTTCGGAACGGCGAGACATCATTCTGCATAAAAAACGACAATAAAATACTCGGTTGAAAAAAAATTTCACAACCTGCCGAACCATATCAAAAAAAGTGTATTTTTGCCGCCGATTTCAACCAGCGGAAGTAGCTCAGTTGGTAGAGCACGACCTTGCCAAGGTCGGGGTCGCGAGTTCGAGTCTCGTTTTCCGCTCTCTGTAGAGACGTCACATTGTGGCGTCTCTACGTGTTTTAAACCCTGCCGCGCGTCTCTACAACACCAAAAAAAACGAAAGGGTGCCCGTGCGGACGCCCTTCCTATATGCAAACACTTGTTGACTGATAAAAACTTCGGCACTGTCGGCTTACTTCACTAAATCGACAATGGCCTTGAATGCCTCAGGATTATTCATCGCGAGGTCGGCGAGAGCCTTGCGGTTGAGCGCAACGTTCTTCTTTGCCAAATTGCCCATCAGGACAGAGTAGGACATTCCATACTCGCGGGCACCGGCGTTGATACGGGTGATCCACAAGCTGCGGAAGTTTCTCTTTTTAGCCTTTCTGTCGCGGTAGGCGTATTGCTGGCCTTTCTCCCACGAGTTCACCGCTACGGTCCAGACGTTTTTGCGTTTTCCGAAATAACCGCGGGTGCGTTTTAAGATTTTCTTTCTTCTTGCTCTTGAAGCAACATGATTGACTGATCTTGACATAATCTTTTCTCCTTTCCGTTTACGTCAGTGGCGTTGAAGCACTTCGGGAACTGCGCGTAAACATTATTTGTTAATAACTTAAATTAGTACAGTCCCAGCATTTGCTTGACGGTACGATCCAGATTTTGTTCGACAATAGCGCTGTAAGCCAAGTTACGTTTTCTCTTTTTGGACTTTTTGGTGAGAATGTGGCTATGGTAAGCGTGATGTCTCTTGATTTTGCCGGTGCCGGTAAGGGTGAATCTCTTCTTGGCAGCGGACTTTGTTTTAATTTTCGGCATTTCTGATAATTTTTAAAGGTTCGTGTATTTAGTGTTTACATATATTTCTATTGCCTTTTGCCTTTTGCCTTTTGCCTACTTCTTGGTTTTGGGAACCATGAGGAGGGACATGTTGCGGCCGGTGAGCACGGGCATTTGGTCAACCTTGCCGTAGTCCTGGAGGCGTTCGGCGAATTTGAGCAGTTCGAGCTCGCCGTTATCCTTGTAGATGATGCTGCGACCCCGGAAAGTCATAATCACCTTGACCTTGTAGCCGTCTTGCAGGAAACGGATGGCATGGTTGCACTTGAATTCCACATCGTGCTCGCTGATCTGCGGGCTGAGGCGAATCTCCTTGACCTCCGTCTTGGCACTGTTGGCTTTGATCTCCTTAAGTTTCTTCTTCTGTTCGTACAGGTACTTCTGGTAGTCCATCACCTTGCATACGGGCGGGTTCGCCTGCGGGGATATTTCCACCAGGTCGACGCCGCGCGCGTCAGCAATAGACAGGGCTTCACGCAAGGAGACAATGCGGGGCTCGATGTCGTCCCCCACCACGCGCACGACCTGTGCCGTGATGTGTTCGTTGATTCTGTGTTGGGCCTCTTTTTTCGTTCTAGGCCCGAAAGGCTTGTTAGGCCGGTTGTTCTGAGCGATGATCAAATCCTTTCTTTTTAGGTGTAATAACTTTACTTATAAAATTTTGGGCGGCAAAAATACACAATTTTTAATTGTAGAAATCGTTTACGCATTTTTTTTATTTTTGCAGCCTTTTAATATTGTATAAGATGAAGAAGATAATTCTCGGAATATGGGTGTTTTGTGTGGCATTGTTCGTGCCCGTCAAGACCGTCTTTGCGCAAAATTCGGAGATTGGCGCGTGCGTGGGCACCACCTTCTACATGGGCGAGCTCAACCCCACGAAGCTGTTCGCGCAACCCGGACTGGCGGCGGGCCTCGTCTACCGCTACAACCTCTCACCCCGCTGGGCACTGAAGGCCGACTTCCTGTTCGGCAAAGTCTCCGGCAGCGATGCAACGACAAACGGCGGCTACGAGCGCAACCTCAGCTTCACCTCGCCTATCACGGAATTCTCCGCCGTGGCCGAACTCAACTTCCTAAAGCTCTACAACACCGTGGGTCAGAACCACTTCGCCCCCTACATCTTCGCCGGCCTCACCGTATTCTCCTTCAATCCGAAGGCCACCTACACCGATGGCACCGTCTATGAGCTGCAGAGCCTCGGCACCGAAGGACAAGGACTGGAAGGCATGCCGAAGAAGTATTCACTGACCAGCGTCGCCATCCCGTTCGGCATCGGACTGCGCGTCAACATCGGCAGATACGTCTGTATCGGCGCAGAGTGGGGCTTCCGCTACACTTTCACAGACTACCTTGACGACGTGGGCGGCCGTTATTACGACAACGACCTCCTGCGTGAGCAACGCGGCGACATCATCGCCAATATGGCCGACCGGACGCCGGAGCTCATTGATCCCGCCACCGGCACAGCACTTCCCCGGCATCAGGAGGGCGAACAGCGCGGCAATTCCACCACCCACGACCTCTACTCTTTTGCCGGCGCCACTGTCACTGTGAAGTTCGGCAACTCCGACCACACCTGCGACTTGAAAAAACCGAGAAAAAGACATTAATTGGCAAGGGCGTATCGCATACGCCCACAAAAAGGAAATACATCATTCTCAAACAATGGATAACGATAAGAAAATCAAACATATAGCCATCATTATGGATGGCAATGGGCGTTGGGCCCAGCAACACGGACATGAGCGCTTTTTCGGGCACGAACACGGGGTGGAAACCGTCCGCCGTGTGGTGGAAGAGACCACCGCGTTGGGCATCCCCTACCTCACCCTCTACACTTTCTCCACGGAAAACTGGAACCGTCCCAAAGAGGAGGTCGATATGCTGATGCGGCTGCTCACTTCGGCCATCGCCAAGGAGGTGGATGACCTGCACGCGAACGGCGTGCGGCTCCTGACCACCGGACGCCTGCAAAACCTTCCCGAAGACTGCCAAAAGTCACTCCGGGCGGCCATGGACAAAACCGCCGGCAACACACGCCTCACCCTGATTCTGGCCCTCAGCTACAGCGGTCGCGCAGAAATCACCGACATGGCAAAAGCCATCGCCCGCGAGGCCGTTGCTAGACAACTTAACCCCGACACAATCGACGAAACCACCATACAACAGCATCTTTACAACCCCGAGATTCCCGACGTGGACCTTATGATTCGCACCGGCGGCGACTTGCGTATCAGCAACTTCCTGCTTTGGCAGGTTGCCTACGCGGAACTCTTCTTCACGCCCGTGCTTTGGCCCGATTTCAGCAAGGAGGACCTCCGCGAGATCGTGGCCCAATTTGGCTCCCGGGAACGCCGTTTCGGAAAAACGGGAGAGCAAGTCCGCGCACATTGAAATTTTCACTATCTTTGCCGACTTTTTTTGAGAGAATGCAGTTGATACGAAACTTGGCTCTATTAGTAGTGTTTTGCCTCGGCATAACGCTGTGCCGCGCCCAGATTATTTTGGGTGGCGACTCCATTCGCGAACCTGTGAAGATCGACTACACCTCCCCGAAAACCTACGAAATCGGCGGCATCACCTCCTCCGGCACCGCGACCCTTGACCAACGACTGCTGCCGTTCCATGTAGGCGACATCATCGAGGTTCCCGGCGACAAAATCTCCAAAGCCATCAAAAGCCTTTGGAACACAGGGCTTTACGAAGACGTGGAAATCACCGCCACCCGCGTGCAGGGTAACCTCATCTTCCTCGACATCCGCCTCGAAGACCGCGACCGACTGGTTGCCTTCGGTTTCAAAGGCACCACCAAGAGCGAAGAGAACGACCTCCGCGAGAAATTAGGCATCTCCCAAGGCAACATCGTCAACGACAACCTGAAAATCACCTGCCAAAACATCATCCGCAAGTACTACATTGACAAAGGATTCTACAGCTGCCAGGTTGATGTGCAGGAAATCCCCGACGAAAAGGTGAAAAACGCCGTCAACCTGCTGTTCGACATCAAGAAATCCAAGAAAGTCAAGATTCAAAAAATCAGCATCAACGGCAACAAAGGAGTCACCGATGCAGTCCTGCTCCGTTCCATGAAGGAGACCAAGGAGTGCTTCCGCTTCATGCCTTTCTACAAGGCTGACACCGCCATCGCCTACCTCTTCAAACATCCCGGCTACTATCAATCCAAGGATATTAAGGACCACCTCGACAACTATTTCGCCGACCGTGTGAAACTCCGTATCTTCAAACCGTCGAAGTTCATCAAGGAAAACTACGAGAAAGACAAGGTGAACCTCATCAACCGCTATAATGAACTCGGTTACCGCGACGCCGTGATCACACACGACACCTTCTACGTGAAAAACAACAGAATGTACATCGACATTGATGTCAACGAGGGGCGGCAGTACTACTTCCGCAATATCGAATTCGTCGGCAACACCATCTACCCGACCTCGCTGCTCAAACAGCTGCTCGGCATCAACAAGGGCGATGTCTACAACCAGACATTGCTGACCAAAAACCTGACGATGAAGGAGGACGGCGAAGACCTCGCGTCGCTGTACATGAACAACGGTTACCTCTTCTTCAGCGCGAATCCGGTGGAGGTGGCCATCGACGGCGACTCCATCGACATTGAAATCCGTATCCGCGAAGGCAAGAAGGCCACCTACAGACGTATTGACATTGTGGGTAACACCAAAACCAGCGACAGGGTGATCATCCGCGAGCTGACCACCATCCCCGGCCAGCTGTTCAACCGTGCCGATATCATCCGCTCGCAGCAGGTGCTTATGTCGATGGGGTATTTCAACCAGGAGAAGATGGACGTGCAGCCGAAGCCGAACGAGGCCGACGGCACGGTGGATATCACGTATGTGGTGGAAGAGACAAGCTCCGACCAACTTTCCCTGTCGGCAGGTTACGGCGCCACGGGCTTCATGCTCACCGCCGGCATCACCTTCAACAACTTCTCCACGAGAAAGCTCTTCAAGAAAGATGCTTGGAGCCCCATCCCAGGTGGTGACGGCCAGCGCATCTCCCTGCAGGCATCCGTCAGTACCAAATACTACCAGTACTACAGTTTCTCGTTCACCGAACCGTGGCTTGGCGGCAAGCGGCCCAACGCACTCACGCTCGGTGCCTACTACCAGCGGCAAAACAACGCCTACTCTAAGAAAGACAGCCTCTACGCTTACACGAGCATCGCCGGTACCTCGCTCTCCTTAGCCAACAAACTCCGCTGGCCCGACGACTACTTCCACATGTCGCACACCTTCGCTTACGAATACTACAAAGTGAAAAACTGGAGCGGGTTTATCTTTTCGAACGGCTACGCCCACAGTATCAGCTATATATTCACATTGTCGAGAAACTCTATCAACGCGCCGATTTACCCGCGCGAGGGTTCCGACATCTCCTTCTCCGTGCAGCTCACCCCGCCGTATTCCATCATTGGGCACAAAGACTATACCGGCGCAACGGACCAGGAGAAGTATAAGTTCTTGGAATTCCACAAGTGGAAGTTCAACGTGTCATGGTTCACGCGCATTGTGGACAACTTAGTGCTCAACGTGCGTTTAAAGATGGGCTTCATGGGCTGCTACAACCAGACCATCGGCATCTCGCCGTTCGGACGATTCTACCTCGGCGGCGACGGCATGACCAACTGGTCGTATGACGGCCGCGAGGTTATCGGTATGCGCGGTTACGAGGACGCCGCGCTGACTCCCAATGTCAACGGGCAGGTCGTCGGTGCATCCATCTTCCATAAGTTCACAGCTGAATTACGATACCCCATCACGCTGAACCCGTCGGCCACCGTCTATGTGCTGGCATTCGCGGAAGCTGGCAAGGGCTGGATTGACAAGCGGCAGTACAACCCGTTCGACCTCTACAAGTCGATGGGCGTGGGTGTGCGTGTCTACCTGCCGATGTTCGGTTTGCTTGGCTTCGACTGGGGCTACGGCTTCGATCCCGTCCCGGGTCTGTCGGCAAGCGCCTCCGGCAGCCACTTCCACATCTCCATCAATCAATCCATCGATTAAACTTATTTCAAAACAGAAGTCAAACCTACGTCATTTAAAAATATAGCAAAATGAAAAAACAACTCCTAATCACCGGATTATTCACCTTGATGATGTTCTTCGGTTTCGCGCAGAAATACGCATACATCAACTCCGAATACCTCCTCTCGCAGATTCCCGAATACAAGGAAGCGCAAGCCGAGCTCGACCGCGTGGCCGTGCAGTGGCAGAAGGAAATCGAAGCCAAGTTTGCCACCATCGACTCCATGTACAAACGCTATCAGGTGGAGTCCATCACCCTGCCCGAACAGATCAAGAAGAGCCGCGAAGATGCCATCATCGCACAGGAGAAAGCAGCTAAAGACCTGCAAAAGAAGCGTTTCGGCCAGAACGGTGACCTTTTCAAGAAACGTGAGGAATTGGTGAAGCCCATCCAGGATCGCGTCATCAACGCCGTTAACGACTATGCCAAGGAACGCGGTTTCGCCTTCGTGTTTGACACCGCCGGCGACCTCACCATCATCTACGCCGACCCGAAATGGGACATCAACGAGCAGGTGCTCCAGAAAATGGGCATCTCCGCCAGCAGAGATTTGGACGATTAATTTAGTACGAACATAAAGTAAAGAAAGTCAATGAAAAAGATTGTTTTGATTCTGGCCATCGCCGGACTTTTCTCCGTCCAGGCCGCGCAAGCACAGAAGTACGGCCACGTGAACTCAGGTGAAATCCTCGAAGTGATGCCCGGCATCGACTCCCTGCAAATCAAGCTGCAAGCCTTCCAATTGGAACTTCAAAGCATGTATGAGAGCATGATGACGGAATACCAGACCAAGAAGGACAAATTCGACCGTGAGGTGGGCACGATGTCATCCTCCGTGCGCCAGCTGCGCGAGAAAGAGTTGGCTGACCTCGCCAACCGTATCCAGGAGTTCCAGGCCGGTGCGCAGGAAGATCTGGAAGACAAGCAGTATGAACTGGCCAAACCGTTTCAGGATGCTATCCAAGCCGCCATCGACAAGGTGGCCAAAGCCAACGGATATGCCTACATTTTCGACACGAAAACGCTGCTCTACTACAGTGCCAGCGATGACATCACGCCTTTGGTGAAGAAAGAACTGGGCATTAAATAATTACGGAAATGAGAAAGTTACTGACCATTATATGCGTTGCACTTCTTTGTGTGACAACGGGTTACGCCCAAAAGGCCAAATTCGGTCATGTGGACTATGGCACCGTCATGAAGGAAATGCCCGGCATTGACACCGCGCAACAGGCCTTGCTGACCTACCAACAGGAACTGGAAGCCGTAGGACAACAGATGGCCGATGAGTTCAAGACCAAGCAGGCTGAATACACCAATCTGGCCAACACCACCACTTCATCCGCCATTCTCAAAGTCAAAGAAGACGAGCTGATGAAACTCTACAAGCGGCTTCAGGATTTCGTCTCTTCCAGCGAACAGGAACTGCAAACCAAGCAGATGGAGCTCCTCAAACCGTTCCAGGAGAGATTGCTCGCCGCCATCAAAACCGTGGCCGAACGCGAGAAATACACCTACGTGTTCGACATCACGATGTGTGCCTTCCATAACGAGGCCGACGACCTCACCGCCGCCGTCCGCACCGAATTGGGAATCAAATAATTTTAATGTATATATATAACATTGTGTATTCCCCTGTAGAGACGTTGCACGCAACGTCTCTACATCGTTTAAACCATTAAGAGATGAATCCTTTACTGAAACAATGGACCACCCCGTGGGGAACCCCACCGTTCAATGAAATCAAAATCGAGCACTGGCTGCCGGCTTTTGAAGAGGCCGTGGCAGAAGCGAAACAGGAGATCGAAGCCATCGCAGACAACCCTGCCACAGCCGATTTCGAAAACACCATCGTCGCGCTCGACCGTGCGGGCGACCGGCTCAGCACAGTCGCCGACCTCTTTTTCAACCTGCTCGAATGCAACGGCGACGATGAAATGAACGCTATTGCCGAGCAAGTGCAACCGCTGTTGGTAGCGCACGAGAACGAAGTATACCAGCACCCTGCGCTCTTCGCCCGCGTGAAGGCTGTCTATGACCGGCAAAAGACCGACAAAGCACTGTCTGGCGCTGATAAGATCCTGTTAGACAAGACGTACGACGCTTTTGTGGCAGGTGGTGCCAATCTCCCCGAGAAGGAAAAGGCACGTTACCGCGAACTGTCGTTGGAGTTGGCCAACCTGCAACTCGACTTCGGACAACGTGCGCTGAAGGCCACCTACGCCTGGTCCGCGCATTTGGAGAAAGATTCGCCCCGGTTGTCCGGAATCCCCGATAGCGCCCGTGCCATCGCCGCGAAAAAAGCCGCTGACAAGGGGCTCGACGACTACATCTTCGACCTCTCCGCCCCTGACGTGAACGTTGTGCTCACCCATGCCGACGACCGTACCCTGCGCGAGGAGGTCTATCAACATTCCAGCAAGAAAGCTTTCGGCGGAGAATTTGACAACTGCGACAATATCAAAGCCATCTTGAAATGCCGGGAAGAAATCGCACATCTACTTGGCTATCAACATTATGCCGACTACGCGCTTCGCAACCGCATGGCCAAAGACCTGAAACTCGTATACCAACTTCTGGATGATTTGAAGGCCGCTGCCCTGCCCGCCGCCCGCCGTGAAATCGAAGAGCTGAAGCAATTCGCTAAAAGTCAAGGCTTCGAGGGCGAATTTCAACGCTGGGACCTCAGCTACTATATGGAGAAACTGCGACAGGAGAAGTTCAGCCTCGATATGGAGAAACTGAAGGTCTACTTCCCGCTCCATCAAGTGATTGACGGCGTGTTCGGATTGGCCACAACCCTTTACGGGCTGCGCTTCGAGAGGTCGGAGACGATACAGCCCTATCATCCCGACGTGCAGGTGTATGAGGTCTGGCGCGGCGAGCAGTTTATGGCCGTACTCTACCTCGACTTCCATCCGCGCAGCACCAAACGCAGTGGCGCGTGGATGACCGAGTTCCGTGACCAGTACATCGCCGCCGACGGCCATGACGTGCGCCCGTGGGTAAGCCTCGTCATGAACTTTACCCCGCCGACCCCCGACCAGCCTTCCCTGCTGACCGTCGATGAGG
Organism: Bacteroidales bacterium; assembly: GCA_017395245.1. Taxonomy (GTDB): domain Bacteria; phylum Bacteroidota; class Bacteroidia; order Bacteroidales; family WCHB1-69; genus F23-D06. Next base: position 35,905 of record JAFPVR010000071.1, read on the forward strand.
TGAACACGTTTCTGCACGAGTTCGGCCACGCGCTCAACGGCATGCTGTCGGAAGTGAAATACGCCACATTGTCCGGCACGCATTCGCCTCGCGATTTTGTGGAACTGCCCTCCCAACTGAACGAAAACTGGCTCACCGAACCCGAATTTCTGAACACCTTCGCCTGCCACTACCAAACCGGCGAACCTATTCCGGAAGAATACGTCACACAGCTGAAGAACCTGAACAAATTCATGGCCGGATACCTTTGCGTGCGACAGCTCTCGTTCGGCTACCTCGACATGATGTGGCACACCATGTCCGCCGCCAATGTGGACGATGTCCTGCGCTTAGAGCGTTCCATTTTCGACACGGTCGAGGTGCTGCCGGTAGTGCCGGGCGCATGCATGAGCACTTCGTTCGGGCATCTTTTCTCCGGAGGTTACGCAGCAGGCTATTACGGCTACAAATGGGCCGAAATGCTCGAAGCCGACGCCTTTTCGCTTTTCAAGGAGACTGGCGTGATGAACAAAGAGACGGCACAACGTTATTTGGAAACCATCCTCTCCAAAGGCGGTTCTGTGGACGCGATGGAGATGTTCGTCAATTTCCGGGGACGTGAACCGAAAATCAACGCCTTGTTGGAGCGCGACGGCCTCCTGTAGAGACGCGCCATGGCACGTCTCTACAAATGCGCCATGGCACGTCTCTACAGATGCGGTGCACACGTCTCTACAAACGTGCCATGACGCGTCTCTACAATATGTCGGATGAACGGGAAAATTGTGTACCTTTGCAGCGGTTAATCAAAATCGTTAACTGTTTATGAATGAATTTGTTAGAGGTATAAAACGCGGGTTTCCCATCTGTTTGGGCTACATTCCCGTGTCGTTCACCTTCGGATTGATAGCGGTCAAGATGGGATTTACACCGGCGCAGGCAACCCTCATCTCGCTGACCAACATGGCCTCCGCCGGACAGTTCGCAGGCATCCGTCTTATTGAGGGTGGAGCACCGTATATTGAACTGATAATCACCACGTTCGTCATCAATCTGCGTTACTTCCTGATGTCGCTTTCGCTATCGCAGAAGGTAGACCCGGAGATGCCGTTCTACAAACGCGCCGTCATGGCCTACTGCATCACGGACGAAGTCTTCGCCTTGGCATCGATGGAGCCAGACGACGTGTCGTTCCCATTTTTCGGCGGACTGATGCTGACGCCCATATTAGGCTGGACATCAGGCACTTTGTTAGGGGCCATCGCCTCCAACCTGCTTTCCCCGATGATGCAAGGCTGCATGGGCATCGCGCTCTACTGCATGTTCATCGCCATCATCATCCCGCCGGCGCGCAAGAGTCGTAAAGTGGCCTTGGCCGTGGTGGTTGCCGCCGCCTTGTCCTGCATCTTCAAGTACGTACCCGGTATCAACATGCTGTCGAAAGTCGGAGGCGGCGGTTGGGCCATCATCACGGCAGCCATCCTCGGCGCCGCCATCTGTGCGAGCATCAAAGAGGTGAAACGCCGCCGCAAAGCCGCTTTGGCGGCAGAAAGGAGTGCACAATGAACTACCTGTATATCTGCATGTTCCTAATGTTCCTGACCACCTACCTCATCCGGGTGATCCCCATCGGATTTGTCCGGAAAAAGATGGAGAACCTCTGGATTCAGGATTTCATCTACTACATCCCGTTCTGCGTGCTGTCGGCGATGACGTTCCCGGACGTTTTCTACTCGACCACCGCCACGGGCGTGGAACCGCACATTTCAGTCTCCGCCGTCGTAGCCACCGCCGTGGCCCTCCTGATGGCCTGGAAAAACCAAGGCCTGGTGCGCGTGGCCCTCGTCGCCGTGCTGGTCGCCATTGCCGTGGAATTGGTCATGCCAATGCTGTTCTAACATTTTTCCGATGTCTCCCCGTAGAGACGCACGGCCGTGCGTCTCTACGGTCGTGCATTCCTGTTGCCGTGCGTCCATACTAATAACCTTGTAACCTAAAAAATGTATCTTTCCTCTGTTATTTGTAGAGACGTTGCGCGCAACGTCTCTACAATTCCCCTAACCATGTAACCTAAAAAATTGTATCTTTGCGCTTTTATTCTAAAAAGAGTTAAGATGCAGAATATCAGGAATATCGCCATTATCGCGCACGTTGACCACGGCAAAACCACGCTCGTGGACAGAATTTTATACCAATCGCACCTCTTCCGTGAAAACCAGCAGGTGCAGGATTTAGTGTTGGACAACAATGATTTGGAGCGCGAACGTGGTATCACTATCCTTTCCAAAAACGTTTCCGTAAGATACAAGGGTGTCAAAATCAACGTGATAGACACTCCCGGCCACAGTGACTTCGGCGGCGAGGTGGAGCGCGTGCTCAATATGGCCGACGGCGTGCTCCTTGTGGTGGACGCCTTTGAAGGTCCCATGCCGCAGACCCGCTTCGTGACGCAGAAGGCCATCGAACTGGGCCTCAAACCCATCGTGGTCATCAACAAAGTCGACAAACCCAACTGCCATCCCGATTTGGCACAGGAAGCTGTCTTCGAACTGATGTTCAACCTCGGCGCCAGCGACGAGCAGCTGGATTTCCCCACCGTTTACGGCTCTGCCAAGAACGGCTGGATGGGTCCCGACTGGAATAACCCCACTACCGACATTTCCTACCTCCTCGACACCATCATCGAGCATATCCCCGCCCCGAAAGTGGAGCCCGGCAACCTGCAGATGATGATTTCCTCCCTCGACTACTCCTCCTACGTGGGACGTATCGCCGTGGGTCGTGTCAAACGCGGTACCGTGCAATGGGGCCAGACTGTCTCCCTCGTAAAGCGCGACGGCACAGTGCAGACCTCCAAAATCAAGGAACTGTATGTGTTCGAAGGACTTGGCAAGGAGAAGTACAAAGAGCCCGTGGAGGCTGGCGAAATATGCGCCCTGCTCGGCCTTGACGATTTCGAAATCGGCGACACCGTGGCCGACGCGGAGAATCCCGAACAGCTCACCCCCATCAAGGTGGATGAGCCGACCATGAGCATGCTCTTCACTATCAACAACTCCCCGTTCTTCGGGAAAGAGGGCAAGTACGTCACCTCCAGACACTTACGTGACCGTCTTTTCGCCGAGTTGGAGAAAAACCTGGCCATGCGCATCGAAGAGACCGACTCCCCCGACCGGATGAACGTCTTCGGACGCGGCATCCTGCATCTCTCCATCCTCATCGAGACCATGCGCCGTGAAGGTTATGAACTGCAAGTAGGTCAGCCCCAGGTGATTATCAAAGAGATTGACGGACAGAAATGCGAGCCCGTGGAGCAACTTACCGTATTAGTGCCCGAAGAGATGTCGAGCCGCGTCATCGACTACGTGTCGCGGAAGAAGGGCGAGCTCATGTCAATGGATACCGTCAACGACCGCGTGCACCTCAACTTCACGATTCCTTCCCGAGGTCTCATCGGGCTGACTAACCAGCTGCTGACGGCGACCGAAGGCGAGGCCATCATCTCACACCGCTTCATCGAGTTCCAGCCGTGGAAGGGTGAGATTGCGGGTCGTCATGCCGGTTCGCTCATCGCCATGGAGACCGGCCAAGCCTACGCCTACTCCCTCAACAAGCTGCAGGACCGCGGTCGCTTCTTCATCGAGCCCAACGACCCGGTATACGCCGGTCAAGTCATCGGTGAGCACATCCGCCAGAGCGACCTTGTGGTCAACGTCTGCAAATCCAAGAAGCTGTCCAACATGCGTGCCGCCGGTTCCGACGAGAAGCTCATTCTCGCTCCCGCCATCAAATACTCGCTGGAGCAGTACATGGAGTTCATCGCCAAGGACGAATATCTGGAAATCACACCGCAGAACCTGCGCGTGCGCAAGATCATCCTCGACGAAACCGAACGCAAGCGTGCCGAAAAACGCTCTTCCAACGACTAATCCCCATATCGTATGCAGCCAGAGGTCTTCTACGAGCATCTTTGCGAGGAGCTGCGACAAAACCGCGGCCTCTATCCGTACTACAAGCTCACGGACGGCTCGCCTGCGCAGCAGCAGTTCCGCAAGGCCTACTTCCTGCAACGTCTCGAATACATCGACCGCCATATCGACCTCAGCAAGCACCCGAAAATCTGGGACTGCGGCTGCGGCTACGGCACCACGGGCCTCTTCTTCGCCATGAAGGGGCAGCCCGTATATGGCACCACATTGGAATACTACCCCGAACAGTGGGAAAAACGCCGCCAGTTCTGGAGCCAATACGGCGACACTTCGCTGCTCACCTGCGAATATGCCAACCTTTTCGACCAGCAAATTGAGGAAGGCAGCTACGACTACATCATCCTGCAAGACACGCTGCACCACATCGAGCCGCTCGACGAGGCCCTGCCCATCTTCCGCCACGCACTGAAGCCCGACGGCAAACTCCTCCTCATCGAGGAAAACGGCGGCGGCTGGATCAAGAGCGCCATGCTGTTCGCCCAGCGCGGCACCAAACGAATCATCACCGTCCACGACGACGTGTTGGGGAAGGATGTCCTGATGGGCAACGAAAACATCCGACCGGAGAAAGTCTGGCGCAAGCACTTCGAAAAGGCCGGCTTCCGGATGGACGAAGAGAGCCTCCAATACGTCCGTTTCCTGCCCTCCTGGCGTTTCAACGAAGAAAATCTAACGAAAAACGTAGAAAAAGAGCAAGAAATATGGAAGAAAAATGCATTTTTGCGGCATCATTTCTTCTGGGGAATAAATATGACGTGGGGCAAGAGATGAGTAGCCTCAAACGAAGCAGGTTAAACACCCCCCTTTAGGGGGGATGCCCGAAGGGCAGGGGGGTATGGAACTCGCAATAGTGCGTTAGTGACGAAATAAACACTTTATATTATGAACGAAAATATACAACCGCAACAACAACACAACCAGCCTGAGACCCGCTCGCGCAAGTTCTGGCGCGTGGTCCTCGGCTCCATGGTGGGCTTCGTACTCGCCAACATCATCGTGGGCATCCTCGGACTGCTCATGTTCCTCGGCATGATCGCTTCCATCGAAAAGATGGGCAACAGTTCGTCGTCGACCTCGGTGAAGGACAACAGCGTCTTAGTGATGGACCTCTCCGCCTCCATCGAGGAGCGCGCCACGGACATCCCCTTCAACTTCGGCCCCTACAAGTATGAAAACTTGGGGTTGGACAACATCCTGGACGCCATCGAATATGCGGCTTCGGATCCGAAAATCAAAGGTATCTACCTGAAATCCAAGACCGTTGGCGGATCTCCTGCCACCAACAAAGCCATCCGCGATGCGCTGACGGAGTTCAAGAAATCCTCCGGGAAATTCATCTATGCCTATAGCGATGTCTACACCCAAAACGGTTACTACATGGCTTCTGTGGCGGACAAAGTCCTCCTGAACCCGTCCGGAGACCTCACCCTGAGAGGTTACGCCTTCCAGGTCATGTTCTACAAAAACCTGCTCGACAAACTGGACATCGATGTGCAGATTTTCCGTCACGGACAGTTCAAAAGTGCTGTGGAGCCCTACTTCCTAGACAAAATGAGCGATGCCAACCGCGAACAGATGTCCACCTTGGCCAACTCCCTCTGGACCGTCTTCCTGCAGGATGTTTCCAAATCCCGGAAAATCCCGGCTGAAAAGCTGAACAACATCGCTGACAGCCTGCTCTGCTCCTCACCGAAAGAGGCCCTTAACCTGAAACTGGTCGACAAATTAGCCTATGCCGATGAGATGGAACAGATGATCAAAACGAAACTGAATTTGGGCAATGACGAAAAACCCAACTACGTTTCCCTCGGCAATTACGTCAAAAGCATCGACAAGAAAGACAATAACGGCGCCAAAGTGGCCGTCTTCTACGCTTTCGGTGAAATCAAAGACGGTAAAAACGACAGCGACATCTATTCGGAAACCTTCATCAAGGAATTCCGCAAAGTGTACAAAAACAAGGATGTGAAAGCCATTGTGTTGCGCGTCAACTCCCCTGGCGGCAGCGCCCTGGCCTCCGAAAATATCTGGCACGAGATTGAGAACGCCAAGAAGGAAGGCAAGAAAATCGTGGTTTCCATGGGCGACTATGCCGCTTCGGGCGGTTACTACATCTCCTGCAACGCCGACTACATCATCGCAGAGCCCAACACTATCACCGGCTCCATCGGTGTCTTCGGGATGGTGCCCTCCGCCCAGAAATTCCTCAAAAACAAGGTGGGTATCACGCTCGACCAAGTCGAATCCAACCAACATTCCGCTCCCGGCGGTGGCTACACGCCAATGGATGAGCTGGAAAGCGAGCGGATGCAGGCTTCTGTGGAGGAGATTTACGGCACTTTCACGAAACGCGTGGCTGACGGCCGTCATCTCACGGTAAGCTATGTGGACAGCATCGGTCAGGGCCGCGTCTGGGCCGGCAGCGACGCCCTCAAGCTCGGTCTGGTCGATGAACTCGGCTCCCTCAACAAAGCTATTGAGAAAGCGGCTGAACTGGCGCAACTTAGCGACTACACGGTTAGCCGTTATCCCGCCCAAAAGGATTGGTTCTCCACGCTCTTCTCCCTGAAGGACGATGCGGTGGACGAGGCTGTCCGCCAAAAACTGGGCCTCTATTACGACATTTTCAACGACATGCAGCAGGTGCTGGAGTGTGAAGGGGTGCAGGCGCGCATGCCGATGACCTTCATCATCCAATAAACCACCTCAAGCACAACTGTCATGGATGCCTCTTTCCTAAGCACAGCCTTTAACATCTACCTTTGGGTGATGATAGGCATCGCGCTGGTGGTCTTCATCGCGCTCTACCATGTCGAAGCCGGCTACGGAATGTTCACTTCCAAGAAATGGGGGTTGAGCATCAACAACAAAGTGGCGTGGTTCTTGATGGAATTCCCCATCTTCGCGGCCATGATTGTCATCTGGCTGCTTTCGCCGCATCGCTTCGACATCGTGCCGCTCGTCTTCCTGATCATCTTCGAAATCCACTACTTCCAACGCGCTATCATCTTCCCCTGGCTGATGAAAGGAAAGAAGAGCCAGATGCCGCTTTCCGTCATGTTCATGGGCATCGCCTTCAACATCTTGAATGCCCTGATGCAAGGCTATTGGTTTTTCTTCGAGTCGTTCAACCGCGACTACCACGCTTTCGGATTGTCCTACTCGGATGTCGCATGGCTTTGGTCGCCGCATTTCATCATCGGAGTCGTCATCTTCTTCCTCGGTTTCTACGTCAACCTGCGTTCGGACTACATCATCCGGCATCTGCGCAAAGACGACGAAGACACGAAGCATTATTTGCCGGAAGGCTTTATGTTCGAGTACGTTACGAGTGCCAACTATTTGGGCGAGCTAATGGAGTGGTTAGGATTCGCCATCCTCACCTGGTCGATGTCCGGGTTGGTGTTCTTCATCTGGACCTTCGCGAACCTTGTGCCGCGCGCCAACGCCATCTACAAGCACTACAAGGTAGAGTTTGGGGAGATTATGGAGCGGAAAAAGCTGAAGAGGGTGTTTCCGTTTATTTATTAGTGAGTAGTGAACTGTGAACAGTGATTAGATTAAAAAGAGATGTATTTGTTATAATGCAAGGACAATAGTCATGGGAATGTATATTAACAAAGGCAACAACGGTTTCCGGATGATAAGGAACAGCGAATACGTCGATAAGTCGGGACTTATCAACGTCATTAACCGTACGTTATTCACAGAATGGCGTTTCAGTTGCATAACACGTTGCCGAAGGTTTGGCAAATCCATGGCTGCAAAGATGCTGGCCGCATATTACGACTGCACCTGTGATTCGCGGGAACTGTTTGCTGATCTTGAAATCGCCAAGGATCCATCGTTCGAAAAACATCTCAACAAATACAGGGTCATCTACCTGGACATGACGGACTTCATTACCAAGTTCAAGGACGGAAGCATTGTCCGCCACATTGATGAGGAGCTGAAAAAAGAGGTCTGCAACACCTATTCTGAGATGACATTTGAGGAATCCTACGATCTGATGGACTGCCTGATGCGGATTGCCATGGCAACTAACGACCGCTTTTTCTTCATTATCGACGAATGGGACGCTATCTGCCGGGAATTTGATCCCGGCACCGAGGCAATGGAATCCTACTTGAACTGGCTGCGTCGATTGTTCAAGTCTGTAAATGCCATGGATGTGTTTGCCGGTGCGTATATGACGGGAATCCTTCCGGTCAAAAAGTACAAAACACAGTCGGCTATGAACAACTTCATCGAATATTCGATGGTGACACCTCGTAATATGGCTCGTTACTTCGGATTTACAAAAGACGAAGTGAAATCGTTAGCGTCTAAATTCGGCATGGATTTTGACGAGTTGGTGAAATGGTACGACGGTTACCAAATTGGCGGGGAACAGTCCATGTTCAACCCCAATTCGGTCATACAGGCCCTCTACAGCGACTGGTGCGAGAGCTATTGGGGCAAAACAGGTGCCTACGACACCGTATCAACCTATATCTGCATGAACTTCGATGGCTTGAAAGATGACATTATCTATATGCTTTCGGGAGGAAGATGCAAGGTGAACCCCACCGGTTTCCAAAACGACATGTCCATCATCCGGACCAAAGACGATGCACTGACCGTACTGATACACTTAGGCTACCTGGCATACGACCGCCGGACAATGGAATGCTACGTTCCCAACTACGAGGTGGCTGGTGAACTGACTCATGCTGTAGAGACAACAAACTGGACCCCGGTTATCCGCGCCTTGAAGCAGTCGGAAGATTTGCTGAATGCCACCTTGGAGGGCGACGAAGAGGCCGTAGCTAAAGGGATAGAAGCCGCCCACGACGAGAATACCAGTATCCTCTCTTACAACAACGAGAACTCCTTGGCCTGCGTGCTCAGCATCGCCTACTACGCCGCCCGCAACAACTACATTGTTCATCGTGAATTGGCAAGCGGCAAAGGCTTTGCCGACATCGTGATGATTCCGCGCAAGAATGTGGACTCCCCCGCCCTTCTCGTGGAGCTGAAATACAACCGTGATGCCGATGCCGCCATCGACCAGATTCATCGGAAACAGTATCCGGCCAAACTGGAAGAATACGAAGGAAATCTCCTGCTCGTGGGTGTGAACTATGACAAAGAAACAAAGACTCACAGTTGCAAAATTGAAAAACATTGAATCGAATTAAATCAATAACAAATATGAATAAGTCACATTTAATCATTGGTCTGGCAACGATAATGGCCGCCTGCATGTTGTTTTCCTGCGGCAAGAAGAAAAACACCCAAATGCCACAGGTCAAATACGAGACAAAAGTGCTACAATCTGAGTCCCGCACCTACAACATGACCTTCCCCGCCACGTTATCGGGCACGAGCGAAGTGAAGGTCTATCCGCAGGTGGAGGGCATCATCAAGAAGAAAAACTACACCAGCGGCACCCACGTGCGCAAAGGGCAGGTGCTCTTCATCATTGACCCGACGCAATACCGATTGAGTGTTCAGTCGGCGGAAGCCAACTTGAGTGCCGCCAAAGCGCAGATGGAGACCACCAAGCTGCAATACGAGTCCAATCAGGAGCTGTATGCCAAGAAGGTCATCAGCGACTATGTGCTCAAGACCAGCCTCAACGCTTACAACGCCGCGAAATCCGCTGTTCAGCAGGCGGAAGCGCAGCTCAACATCGCGAAGACGAACCTCGGCTATTGCACGATCACCTCGCCGTTTGACGGGGTCATCGGCAACAACGGTTTCGACGAGGGCGACATGGCCGTCCGTGGAAACTACCTCTGCGAGGTCAGCGACAACAGCGAAATCGACGCCGATTTCTCCCTGAACGAAACGCAGCTGCTGCATACCATCAAGGAGTACAATCTGAAGGTGACGGAAAACGGACTGGCAGGGCCTCAAGGCAAGCTGCTCCGCGATGCCATGCCCGCCATCAAACTGCAATTGAAGGACGGCTCTATCTACGACCACGACGGAAATGTGACCCGAATTGACGCCATCTTGAACCAAGGGACCGGTACGGTGACCTGCGTGGCATCGTTTACCAACCCCGACGGTGTGCTTCGTTCCGGTTTGACGGCCATGGTCATCATGCCGATTAAAATGGACAGCGTTCTCTGTGTGCCGCAAACCGCTGCCGTGCGCTTGCAAGACCAGCTGATGTTCTATCGTGTGAAGAAAGACGGTACGGTGGAAGGTGTTATCTGTCAAGCTTTCCCGTCAAACGACGGCAAGGAATACTATATCACCGAAGGCTTGGAGCCCGGCGATGAAGTGGTCACCAATGGTGTGCGCAAACTCTCTAATGGCATGAAAATCCGGTAGCGATGGAAGAGAAAGTCAAGAAAACCAAATTCTTCGTGGAGCACTGGGTGGCGGCATTGGCTGTCGGCATCCTGCTCTGTCTCGTCGGCTTGGTGAGCATCGTCTCCCTGCCGGTCGAGCAATACCCCAACATCGCCCCGCCCATGGTGATTATCACGGCCAACTACAGCGGCGCGGACGCCAGTGCGGTGCAGAAGTCCGTCATCATGCCCATCGAAGAGCAGGTGAACGGTGTGGAAGACATGATGTACATGACCTCCACGGCCCGCTCGAACGGCAGCGCGGAAATCGACGTCTATTTCAAACAGGGAACCGACGCCGACCAAGCCACCGTGAATGTGCAGAACCGCGTGAACCAAGCGTTGGGGCTGCTGCCTTCGGAAGTGACCACCCAAGGCGTCACTGTCACCAAGAGTGTGAACTCCATCCTCCAGATTTTGTCTTTGGAGAGCACCGATGATAAATTCGACCAGAAGTTCATCTCAAACTATCTGGACATCAATGTCGTGCCGGCCATCAGCCGTGTCACGGGCGTGGGCCGCACCCAGATGCTCGGCGACAAGTACGGCGTGCGTATCTGGCTCAAACCCGACATCATGGGCGCTTATGGAGTCTCTCCCGACGAGATTATCTCTTCCATCAACGAACAGAATATCGTCGCCCCTATCGGCAGTTTTGAAAGCTCCATCAACAAGATTGACGTCGAATTCAATGGACTGCTCAACGACATGAGCGAGTTCGAAAACATCGTCATCCGTTCCAGCTCGGACGGAAGGGTGCTGCGTTTGGCCGATGTGGCCGATGTGGAACTCGGCACCAAAGCATACGACTACCGCACCGACATCGACGGGCATCCCGGCGTGCTGTTCATCATCAACCAGGCCCCTGGCGCCAACGCCACCCAGGTGAACGCCGAAATCAACAAGAACCTCGAGAAAATCTCGAAGACGCTGCCCGCTGGTCTGGAATTCAAACAGCTGGAAACATCCGACGACTTCCTTCACGCTTCTATGCACAGTGTGTTGGAAACGCTCATCATCGCCATCATCCTGGTGATTTTGATCGTGTATATCTTCCTGCAGAACTTGAAGGCCACCATCGTGCCTTCCGTCTCCATCATCGTCTCCTTGATCGGCACCTTCGCCATCGTCAAAGTGGTGGGTTTCTCCCTCAACCTGTTGACACTCTTCGCCTTGGTGCTGGCCATCGGTACGGTCGTGGATGACGCCATCGTGGTCGTGGAGGCCGTGATGGCCAAGCTGGAGGCAGGTTACAAGAGCACCCGCACCGCTGTCAACGACGCACTCAGCGAAGTAACCGCCGCCTGTATCTCCACCGCATTGGTCTTCATGGCGGTGTTCATCCCCGTGACCTTCATGTCGGGCACTTCCGGCACTTTCTTCAAACAATTCGGCACCATCATGGCGGCTTCCGTGGCCTTGTCGGCCGTATCGGCCTTGACCATCTGTCCCGCCCTGTGTGCCCTGCTGTTCAAACCGAAAAAGGAAGGCGAAACCGAGAAAAAGAACCTGAACTACTACATGCGCACCGCCTATAACGCGGCCTATAACGCTGTAGAGAAGAAATATATGAGCGGCGTCACCAAATTCATCAAGAAGCCCGCATTTGCGTGGATTCTGCTGGCCGCCTTCACCGGTGGAATGGTCTGGCTGATGACGACAGCACAGAAAGACCTCGTGCCGCAGGAGGACCAAGGCTTCCTGCTGGTGGATGTCACCATGGCACCGGGCACCTACCTCAACGAAACGGAAACAACCCTCCACCAGCTGGAGAACTACGTGCGCACTCTTGACGATGCCGAGCTGGTGGGCGGCATCACCGGTTATTCGATGATGAACGGCGGTGCCGGTACCAACTACGCCACCATGATGGTGCGGCTGAAAAACTGGGAAGAACGTTCGTTCTACAGCATCGCCGACATGCAGAAGAGCATTTACGTCTGGGCGATGGTGAACCTGCCGCAAGCGACCGTCACCCCATTCCAGATGCCGCAAATCCCCGGATACGGTACAGGTTCCATGATGGAACTTGACCTGCAAGACCGCTCCGGAAGCGGCGACAACCAGGCCTTCATCGACCTGAGCAACGAGTTTGCCAAAAAACTGCAAGCTCGCCCGGAGGTCTCCACGGCATCGGCATCCTACTCCCAAGACTATCCCAAATACCGACTGGAGATTGACGCGGCGGCTTGCAAACGCAAAGGCATCTCCCCGAAGACGGTTGTCAACACCATCGGCACGAACCTCGCCGGCAAGTATATCGGCAACTACATCCAATACGGCAAGGTCTATCAAGTGCTGGTGGAGGCCAACGACTCCTACCGCATGGAACCGAGCACGCTGAACAAGATTTTCGTCCAGACGAGCGGCGGCATGGCTCCCGCATCAGAGTTTGTCACCCTGAAGCAGGGATTGGGCTCCTCCCAAGAACGCCGTTTCAACCTTTTCCCGTGCTACAACATGTCAGTCAGCCCGGCCAGCGGCTACACTTCCGCCCACGTGCGCACGGCCGTCGACGAGGTGATGGCCGAGGTCTTCCCCGATGACTACGGATACGAATACGGCGGCATGGCCCGTGAAGAGGCCGAAAGCGCCGGCTCCAACGACACCATCATCATCTACGGTATCGCCATCCTGATCATCTACCTCATCCTGGCCTGCCTCTACAACTCCGTCTTCATCCCCTTCGCCGTCCTCTTCTCCATCCCGTTCGGATTGTTCGGAGCCTACCTGACCATCCGTCCGCTGGAGTCACTGATGGGCGTCGGCGCAAACATCTACGTGCAAACCGGTGTCATCATGTTGATGGGTTTGGTGGCGAAGACCGCCATCCTCATCACGGAGTTCGCCATCCAGAAGCGCGAGGATGGAATGCCCATCTTCGATGCGGCCATCGGGGCCTGTAAAGACCGTCTACGTCCCATCCTGATGACCGTCTCCACCATGGTCATCGGTATGATTCCGTTGGCCGTGGAAGGCGGCGCCGGTGCCGTGGGCAACAAATCCCTGTCCCTCACCGTGATCGGCGGTATGATCGTCGGCATCATCGCCATCCTGTTCGTCACCCCGGCCTTCTACATGGTCTTCCAGAAGCTTCACGAAAAGCTGACGCCGGGCGAGAAGGAGGAGGAAATGGTTGAAGAGGCAATTGATAATAATTAAAATGTTTTCCTTGAGCAGCCCCGTAGGGGCAAGAGCTCGGTAACCCAGGGTAAGGCCGCAGGCCGCAGCCCTGGGGTCAAAAGACAAAAAATATGAACAACAAACGCATATATATATTGGTATTAGCCGGAATGATATTGTTTTCCAGCTGCAACCTCTATCGCAAATACACCTCCGACGCCACCGTCCGCAGCGACGTGATGGGCGATGTGGTGAACCCGCAGGACACTGTTTCCATGGGCGACATGGACTGGCGCACCGTTTTCACGGATCCGTTGCTGCAGAATCTTATCGAGACCGCATTGGCCAACAATACCGACATGCGCTCGGCAAAGCTCTCCATCGAGCAGGCCCAAAACAACGTGAAATCCGCGAAATGGGGTTATGCCCCCACCCTGTACTTCTCGCCAAGCGCCACTTACGCCTATCAGGGGGGAAGTTCTTTCTCTGCCAGAATCCCCATCAATGCCAGTTGGCAGTTGGGCATTTTCGGACAGACCACCACGGGGGTTCGCAAAGCGAAAGCCCAAGTGGCATACGAGGAGGATTACAAGCAGGCCGTACAAGTCAGCTTAGCCGCCAATGTCGCGAACCTTTACTACACTTTGGTGATGCTCGACCGCGAGCTGGAGATCGAGTTGCAAACGCAAGGGTTATGGGAGGAATCGTTAGAATCGACCCGCGCTTTGTATGACGCAGGTATCTACGAAAGTCCCGCCGTCTATCAGATGGAAGCATCGGTGGCGGGGGTGAAAACGGAAATCATCGATCTGCGCAACACCATCCTCACCACGGAAGCCTCACTCTGCAACCTGCTTGCCGAACCGCCTCATCACATTGAGCGCGCCTCTTTCGGGTCGTTCCAGATGCCGGAGCAGCTGCATTTGGGACTTCCCATCCGTCTCCTTGACGCGCGTCCCGACGTGCGCATGGCCGAGCGAAACATGGAATTGGCCTACTACGGCACACAATCGGCCCGTCAGGATTTCTATCCCACGATAAACATTGAAGGGCTCTTCGGAGCGGCCTTCAGTCCCGCCCAGCTGATCGGACAGGCGGTAGCCTCGCTCACGCAGCCCATCTTCGCCGCCGGTAAGCTCACCGCCCAACTCAAGAATGCGAAATTAAATCAAGAGAAAGCGAGAATAGAGTTCGAGCAATCCTTGTTGGATGCTGGCAAAGAGGTTTACACCTATCTCCACGACTGCCAGACGGCTGAACAGAAAGCCGGATTTATTGACACACGCGTCAATGCGCTCCAACAGGCGTATGATGCCACGTCTTCGTTGATGCAGCACGGTTCCACCACCTATTTGGAAGTCCTTACCGCGCAAGAATCCCTCTTGACGGCACAACTCTTACAAGTGCAAAACCAATACGAAGCCATTGAGGCACTCATCAACCTCTACAGCGCGTTAGGCGGTTTCGGAACGAAAACAGAGAAATAGGAGCATCGCCATCCTTGGCGATGTTTTCCGCAGCAAGGATGCTGCGGCTCCTATACCGCTGCTAACTATCGAAACTTCGCCGCCATTTTCTCGTCATCTAACGGGAGTCGTTGCGGACCGACGGAGTAGTCCTTGCCGGTCGCTTTCCACGCCAAGTAGCAGTCGCGGATTTCGTTGCGCCAGCCCTTGCGGATGAAAAACTGGCCGGTGCGGTCCCAAAAGTCGTTGACCTCAATCACCACCGGGCCTTCGTCGGTAATGGCAATATCCCAGCCCGCAACCTTGCAGTAGGGAAATGCCTGCTGGAAGCGAATGACCTCCGCCTTGATGCCCTCCCATTTCTCGATGACAACCCCGTTCAACGGGTTGCCGCTGTCGGGATGGTTATCGATATCCTGCACGTGCCGCCAGCCGTCGAACTGGATGGCGTGGCGAATCTCGCCCGTCGCCACATCCACGCAGACATCCACATTCCCGCCGCCGCCCGCATTATCGACACAGCGGCCGTCCCGTCCAATCTTCATGAACGTGGCAATCACCTTCGCAGAGCCATCCGGGTAGAGCGCGGTCATAAAGCGCACCGTATTGACGGAAGAGGCGTTGAAAGCGGCAAACTGAGCCGTTTGGTGCACTACGCTTTCGAAAATCAGTGCCTCATCGCCCAAAACGGACGAAAGCGTCAACTGTTGACCGTCAAAGCGGGTCAATATCGCGTCATTATCTTGATAGTCAATGCTTTTGATCACCCACACATTGTCACCATGGGAGCTCTCCGTCGTCTTGATGACGCAGGATTGCACCCCTTTGGCCTTCAGGATGCGCAACACCGCGGCAAGGTCGCCGGCACACTCCAAATTCTCGGCATAGTGAGCCTCAGGCTGGTAATAACCATACAGCTCCGAAGTCCGCACCCCCGTGTTCTCCAACATCCGATGTGTAACAAATTTGTTACGCGCCAACGAGAGATACTTCAGCGGATTGAGCAGCTCCAAATAGTAACGTTGCTCGTCCAATCCCAAGAAATCCCGCCGGAATTCCTCGCTGCGCTTCTCGAATTCGAACTCGTAATACTCCTCCGGCCGCAGCCCTTTGGCCCGATAGAGCGCGATATAGTCGCGCATCACCCTCATCCGCAGCGAAGCAGGATACTTTCCAGCCAACTGCATGGCATGATAAACAGCTGATATGTTGCTTCTTATAGACATCTAATCCAACAAATCACTAATCACAAATCACTAATCACAACTCACTAATCACAAATCACTAATCACAAATCACAAATGAGTACGAACATAATGATACTTCTCATCCATCTCGCGCTGAATCTCCAGGTCGAAAATACGTTTCATCCCCGTCGCCTTCACGGAAGCCGGCATCCCCGCCAAGAGCGTATACGGCTCTATGTTGGAGAAATCCTTGTTCACCAGACTATTGGATGCAATAATCGTCTTGCTCGGCACCACGGCGCCTTTGGTGAAGGTGGTGCGGTTGCCGACCCAGATGTCCTCGCCGAGGATGATGGGCTTGGTCAAGGGCCCGATTTCCCCGTCCTTGTTGAGGTTCTGCACGTAGTGGAAGGTCGTGTCCATGAACTGGCAGTCCCAGGCGGCCCGCACATTGCTGCCGATGACGATCCGGTCGAAGCAGAAAATCTTGAGGTTGGTGCCGAAATAGGATTCCCTTTCGCCGAACTCCAACGTCGCGTTGTCGGAAATCACCACGTAGGAGCCGTGGCCGAAGATGACAGGTCCGTTGAAGATGAGCGTTCCCCGCACGTTCCAGATGCACTGTTGGATGGCGGTATCGACATAATGGTCGTTTTTCCCGATTCTGATCATCCCGGAGGTAATCGGCCCGTTGATGACGATTTTCCCCGCGAGACTGCGGAAGGTCACCTTCCCGTACAGCCACACCGGCAGCTTCTTCGCCACCGCGAAGGGGAAGACCTTGAAGTTGAACCAGAGGGTCTTGATGACGTTGATGGTTCGGATGATGTAGAGTAGTCGTCGCATGTTGGTTTCAGGTTTCAAGATTCAAGATTCAGGATTCAGGTTTCAAGTTCCAAGTCTCAAGTCCTAAGTCCTAAGTCTCAAGTCTTAAATCTCAAGTCCTAAGTCCCAAGTCCCAAGTCTCAAGTCTATCGCCCAAACATCTCCGTCTCCACCAGTTCGCAGACAATATGCCCGATCATAATGTGGCTCTCCTGGATGCGGGGGGTGTCGGTGGAGGGCACGTTGAGGAGGATGTCAGCGGAATCCTTCATCTTGCCACCTGTTTCGCCGGTCATGGCGACAATCTTCACGCCCAGTTCCTTGGCCACCTCGAAAGCGTTGAGGATGTTCTTGGAGTTGCCCGACGTGGAGATGCCCACGATGACATCGCCGGCCTTGGCCGAGCCTCGCAGCAGGCGCGAGAAGATGAGGTCGTAGCCGTAGTCGTTGCCCACGGCGGTGAGGTAGGAGGTGTTGCAGTGGAGGGCCTCGGCGTTGAGCGGCGGCCGGTCGAAGTAAAAACGACCTGAAAGCTCAGCGGCGAGGTGTTGCGCGTCGGCCGCGCTGCCGCCATTGCCGCAGAAGTGGATCTTGCCGCCGTTGCGCAAGGATTCGGTGATGGTCGCCGCAGCCGTCTCTATGCGGCCCAGAAATGCCTGGTCGTTCAATATCGCCTGTTTCGCGGCGACGCTCTCCTCTATGGATTTTGAAATTCTTGAGTTCATTTTATATATTTTGAAAGGGTGTTTGAAAAACGGCGCGAAGATACGGATTTTTCGGAAACAAACCTAAAAAAATGTATCTTTGCCGCTTGTTTGTAAATTGACGAGAAAAAGAATATGAAAAGAACCGTAATCACCTGTATTGCATTGGTTTCCATACTGTTAACAGCTTGTTCTTCTGTGAAGACCAAAGAGGAACCCGCCAACACCATGGCCACCGGGCAGACATCCCAAAACAAAGATAACGAAAAGATGACCCAAGTCTTACTGAAAACCACCTTCGGCGACATTGTGATCGCCCTTTACAACGACACGCCCCAACACAAGGCCAATTTCGAGAAATTGGTGAACGAAAAGTTCTACGACGGCGTGCTGTTCCACCGCATCATCAAGGGGTTCATGATCCAGGGCGGCGACCCTGACTCCAAGACCGCGAAAGCCGGCCAGCGTTTAGGCTCCGGCGATGTGGGCTACACCATCCCCGCCGAGTTCGTGCCCGCGCACATCCATAAGCGCGGCGCCGTGGCCGCAGCCCGCATGGGCGACAACGTCAACCCGCAGAAGGCCTCCTCCGGCTGCCAGTTCTACATCGTCGACGGCACCGTCTACGACAACGACAAGCTGAATATGATTGCCATGCGCACCGGCAAGACCTTCACCCCCGAGCAGGTCAAGGCCTACACCACCGACGGCGGCGCCCCCTTCCTTGACGGCGACTACACCGTCTTCGGCGAAGTCGTGAAAGGCATGACCGTGGTCGACAAAATCGCCGCCCAACAGAAAGACGCCGCCGACCGCCCCCTGGAAGACATCAAGATCATCAGCGCCACCATCCTCAATAATTGAGACTTGAGACTTAAGACTTGAAACCTGAATCTTGAATCTTGAAACCTGAATCCTGAAACTTGAATCCTGAATCTAACGATTATGAAAAGCATAGACGAAATCAGAGCAGAAATCGAAAGCTACCAGATCGAAAGCGCGGAAAGCCTCGAGCAGTTCCGCCTCCAGTTCCTGAGCAAGAAGAGCGAAATCCAGGCCTTGTTCGGCGAAATCAAGAACATGGCCCAGGAGAACCGCAAGGAGTTCGGGCAGTTGGTGAACGACCTCCGCGACATGGCCCAGGAGCACTATAACGAGTTCAAGGGCCGCTTGGAGGCCGCCACCGACAAGAAGGCCGACCTCATCCCCGACATCACACGCCCCGCCGCGCGTCAGCAAGTGGGCTCCATGCACCCCATCTCCCTGATGATGGCCGAGGTGCGCCGCATCTTCGAAGACATCGGTTTCTCCGCCGTGGAGGGTCCCGACATTGAGGACGACTGGCATGTGTTCACCGCCCTCAACTTCGCCGAGGAGCACCCTGCCCGCGACATGCAGGACACCTTCTTCATCGAGCTGCACCCCGACGTGCTGTTGCGCACGCATACCTCGTCGCTCCAGGTGCGCACCATGGAGAAGCAGCAGCCCCCCATCCGTGTGATCTGCCCGGGCCGCGTCTTCCGCAACGAGGCCATCACCTCCCGCGCCCACTGCATCTTCCACCAGGTGGAAGGCCTGTATGTGGCTGAGAAAGTGTCGTTTGCAGACATGAAGCAGACCCTGCTCTATTTCGCCCAGCGCATGTTCGGCGACGAGGTCCGCATCCGCCTGCGCCCCTCCTACTTCCCGTTCACCGAGCCGTCGGCCGAGATGGACGTCTCCTGCAACATCTGCGGCGGCGCCGGCTGCAACCTCTGCAAGCACACCGGCTGGGTCGAAATCCTCGGCTGCGGCATGGTCGACCCCAACGTCCTCGAGAACTGCGGCATCGACAGCACCAAATACAGCGGCTTCGCCTTCGGCCTCGGCATCGAGCGCATGACCATGCTCAAGTACCGCACCAACGACATCCGCCTCTACTTCGAAAACGACCTCCGCTTCCTCCAACAATTCAAAGCCGCGACGCGGTAAAGGCAGTAGGCAGTAGGCAATAGGCAGTAGGCAGTAGACCGAACGAACATTATGATATATTATAACATATTCCAAGAGGGCTGCAAGCCCGACACGTGTCAACCTAGGGTGAACGAAGTGAGCCCTAGGGCTGCAAGCCCGACCTATGCTAACCTAGGGTGAACGAAGTGAGCCCTAGGGATTAGAACGATAATTAACTAACACCTGTAATAATGACAAAAACCCAAAAAAGGATCAACAACCTCATCGGCCTGATCATCGGTATAGTGGCCTCCGCCGTCTATATCATGACTGCCGAGCCCACCGTCTCGTGGTGGGACTGCGGTGAATACATCGCAACGACCTCGAAAATGCTCATCGGGCACCCGCCTGGAGCACCCACCTTCCAGATTCTCGGACGCATCGCCACGCTCTTCGCCGGCGGCGACGTCACCAAGATGGCCTTCTGCGTCAACTGCCTCTCGGCAATCTGCAGCGGCATGACCATCATGCTGCTCTACTTCAGCCTCGTGCGGCTGGCCCGCAAGCTCGTGGCCAAGTGGGGCGAACTCAACACCCCGCGCTTCATCGCCATCCTCGGCACAGCCTTGGTTGGCGCATTAACGTACACGTTCTCAGACACCTTCTGGTTCTCCGCTGTGGAGGGCGAGGTCTATGCCATGTCGTCGTTCTTCACCGCCCTGGTCTTCTGGTGCATCTTGAAGTGGGACGAGGAGTACGAACACCCGAAGCCCAACGTGAACCCCAACCGCTGGATTGTGCTAATCGCCTATTTAGTAGGTCTTTCCATCGGTGTTCACCTGTTGAACTTGCTGACCTTGCCGGCCATCGGGCTCATCATCTACTACCGCCTCAATCCCAAGGCCACCCACTGGGGCGCAGTGCTCGCCTTCGCCCTCATCGCGTTTGCGTTCAGCATCTTCTGCTCGCCGCTGTGGATGATCCTTATCTGGGTCTTCATCTCCATCCCGTTGCTTATTCTCTGCGGCAAACACGGTGCGCTCACCTCTAAAGCAGAATGGGGTGTCACCCTGTCGCTGCTTGTGTCAGTTGCGCTACTCGGCATTATCCTTTGGGGCATTGTGCCGCAGGTCGTCAACCTCTCCGGCAAATTCGACCTCTTCTTCGTCAATACCCTGCATTTGCCGTTCAACTCAGGCGTGATCTTCTTCTTCCTGCTGATCGCCGCCATCATCGGCTGGGGCATCTGGTACGGCTACAAGCGCAACAAGCCGGTTTACTCCATCAGCGCCTTCTCGTTGATGATGCTCATCATCGGCTACTCCACCTTCATGACCCTGGTGATCCGCTCCAACGCCAACCCGACCATCGACGAGAACAGCCCCGAAGACGCTGTCTCGCTCCTCTCCTACCTCAACCGCGAGCAATACGGCTCCAACCCGCTGCTCTACGGACAATACTACAACACCCGTGTCGTGGACATGAAGGACGGCAACCCCGTCTATTTCCGCAACGAGGAGACCAAACGCTACGAGGTCTCCAACCCGAGGAAGGGCGACGTGCCCGTCTATGACCCCAAAGGCTGCGGTTTCTTCCCGCGCATGTGGTCGTCCGAAAAACAGTCCCAGTATATTGACTGGCTGAACAACCGCTATAACTCGGACAGTCCGTCGGATAAAGACAACCGTCGGGCTTTGGCGCGCGGCGGAAGACCCACCTGGCAGCAGAACATCAAGTTCTTCCACTCCTATCAGTTAGGCTATATGTACTGGCGCTACTTTATGTGGAACTTTGCCGGCCGCCAGAACGACCTCCAAGGTCACGGCGACTACCAAAACGGCAACTGGATTTCCGGCATCGGCGCCATCGACAACCCGATGGTCGGCAACCTGAAGGACATGCCCGCCGCAGTAGAACGTCCGGCGCACAACAAATACTACCTGCTCCCGCTGATTCTCGGCCTTGTCGGACTGGCATTCCAAACCAAGAACGACAGCAAGCACTCCTTCGTGGTGTTCATGCTTTTCATCATGACGGGCCTTGCCATCGCCATCTACCTGAACATGTACGCCTTCCAGCCGCGTGAGCGTGACTATGCCTTCGCCGCCTCCTTCTACGCTTTTGCGATGTGGGTAGGCTTCGGTGTATTAGGCATTTACCGCTTGTTCGAGAAACTGCAGAGCAAGAGCGTGCAGACCGCCGGCGCATTGCTCACCACCCTGGTCTGCTTTGGCGCAGTGCCCTGCGTGATGGCCAAGGAAAACTGGCACGACCACGACCGTTCCGACCGCTACACCGCTTTGGCTGTAGCCAAGAACTACCTCGACTCGTGCGAGCCCAACGCCATCCTCTTCACCCTCGGCGACAACGACACCTTCCCGCTTTGGTACGCCCAAGAGGTGGAAGGCTACCGTACCGACGTACGTGTCTGTAACCTTATGTTGTTGAGTACCAGCTGGTATGTGGACCAGATGAAGCGCAAAGCCTACGAGTCGGATCCACTGCCCATCTCCATGACTTGGGAGCAATACCGTGATGGCACGCGCGACGTGCTCTACTTAGAGGCCGCCAACAACCAATTTTTGGACTTGAGCGCCCTGATGGACTACGTAAAATCGCCGAACTTTGACAATGTAAGCCGCATCTTCCTGCTGAAGCCGAATGCCGGCTACCGCAGCAACGGCCGCGCCATCCCCGCCAGCTTCTCGCTGCCCGTCGACAAGGCGAAAGTGCTGGCCAACGGTACCGTCGCGGCGAAAGACTCCGCTCTCGTGGTGGACCGCCTGATGTGGAATATGAAGACCAACGGCGTAAATCCGCTCACCAAGGCCTACATCGTGATGATGGACATCCTGGCCAACAACAACTGGGAGCGCCCGATTTACTACGCCGCCACCGCCGGTTCCGAGGCCTACCTCGGCTTAGAGGACTACTTCCAGTTGGAAGGCTTCGCCTACCGCTTGGTGCCCATCCGTTCCCAGTCGCGCTCCTACGGCGAAACCGGCCGCATCAACAGCGATGTGCTGTACCACAACCTGATGACCGTCTTCGACGACCACAGCCGTCTGGACCAAGTCAAGAACCCTGGTGCGAAACACGAGGCCTATCCGTACGCCTGGGGCGGCTTCAATGACCCGAAGGTCTACCACAGCGAGGACAACACGCGCTTGGTGCCGCTCATGCGCCGTCTCTATGCCCGCCTCGCTGAACAGCTCATGGCTGAGGGCGACAAAGACAAGGCCCTCGAAGTGCTGGTGCGCGGCAACGAGGTGATGCCCGACTTCAACTTCCCGTACGTGTCGGTGATGTCCTACATCTACGGCTACACCCACAGCTGTATCACCTACATGGAGGACTTCTTCCGCATCGGTTCGGACGCCGCCAACAAGAAAGGCATGGAGATGGCCAACCAGATCTGGGACGACCAGGTCGCCCTCTTCAACTGGTACAACAACTGCGACGAGCGCACGCTCGACTACCGCAGCAGCGACATCCACTACGACTTCCTGTTCCTCCACTACATGATGAACAACGTCCGCTATCCGGACAACAGCCTGACCCAGCGTTACAAAGAGCTGAAGATCGACAATGTTGCGATGAACTATGCCAAATCGCTGCAGGCCAGCATTGGGGCGCAGATGCGCAAGGCTGAACTCGACCAGCAGTCCGTGGCCGGCTCCTTCCAGGAACTGCACCAGCTGCAGGAGATTGCCAAAATGATCGGCGACAACGCCACCGCCCAGAAGATCGAGGGCATGGCCGCCTCGCAGCTCGACATGATGACCAGCCTCTCCCCCGAACTTGCCGCCGCCTTCCGCCAATTCTACCACAGCATGGACCGCCAGGAGCAGCCCGTGGTTGAGGAGGAAGAAGAGGTTGCGGATAACGAAAAATAACCAACAAACGATAACCCTGTAGAGACGCGCCACGGCGCGTCTCTTTTTTTTAGGAGGTTCCGCTCGCTCACTGCGTTCGCTTGCGGAATGGTGCACGCCGCCAGGAGAGGGAGAGGGAAAAGATGGGCGGCGGGGGGAGTTGCTCCGTTGCCGGAGACTGCATCTTCGCCGCCCATCTTTTCCCTTTTTTACCCCGCGTGCGGCGCACCATTCCGCGAGACGCGAAGCGTCGAGCGGAACCTCCAACGAACAACCACTCTTACAGTTGGTGAGCGGAACCTCCATAACCAAAAAAAATGTTACTTTTGCACCGTTAAATCAAACATAAGCCATTATGAAAAACTTCGCAGTAATATTGTGCGGCTGCGGCACATTGGACGGCAGCGAAATCCATGAATCGGTGATGACCCTCTTAGCCATCGACCGCAACGGCGGCGAATACCAGATTTTCGCCCCAAACGACTGGCAATACCACGTCGTGAACCACGTCACGGGACAACCGATGGACGAAAAGCGCAACATGCTCTTGGAGGCGGCGCGCATCGCCCGCGGCAACGTGAAACCCATCAGCGAGTGCCGCGTGGAGGACTTCGACGCGGTGGTCTTCCCCGGCGGCAACGGTTCCGCCAAAAACCTCTTCACCTACGCCATCGAGGGTGCGAACTGCTCGGTGCGTGAGGACGTTGCGGCCGTCATCCGTGCCTTCCACAAAGCCGGCAAGCCCGTGGGCGCCCTCTGTATCGCCCCCGTCATGATTGCCAAGGTCTTGGGTGACGTCACCATCACTGTCGGCAGCGACCCCGGCACCATCCGCAACGTGGAAAGTTTCGGCACGAAGCACGAGGTCACCGTCCAGAAGGGCGTCTGCTGCGACACGGCCAACAAGGTCTTCACCACCCCCTGCTACATGCTCCCCGCCCGCATCTCCGATATTGCCGACTGCGCGGATAACCTCGTAAAGGCCATGTTGCAGGTGATGTGAGACTTAGGACTTAAGACTTAAGACTTAAGACTTAGGACTTAAGACGTTGGTTAGTACATACCAGGTCTAAAGTCTCAGGTCTAAAGTCTCAGGTCTAAAGTCTAAAGTCATAGGTCTAAAGTCTAAAGTCTCAGGTCTAAAGTCTAAAATGAACAACATCGTCCTCGTCGGATTTCCGGGTGCCGGAAAGAGCACCGTCGGCAGGCGGCTGGCCGACAAGCTCGGTATGGCCTTCATCGACCTGGACCTCTACATCGAAGAAAAATATCACACGGCGGTTCCCCTGCTGTTCCAACGGTACGGGGAACCGGCGTTTCGGATGTTGGAGTATGCGGCGCTGAAAGAGGTTTTGGAGGCTGACAATGCGGTTATCGCCACGGGTGGCGGCACGCCGTGCCATCACGATGCCATGACCCTCATCAACTCCCGCGCCCACAGCATCTATCTGAAATTCAGCGAGGAGCAGTTAGTGGAGCATCTGTTGCATTCCAAGAAGAAGCGCCCTCTCACCCAGCACCTCTCCGAACCCGAATTGCGCGCGTACGTGCACGAGACGCTCGCGAAACGCGAACGCTATTACCTGCGGGCCACAACGGTTTGGACCCCGACACAGGCCAACGAATTGCCGTTCGTATCGCGTGTACCCTCACTATCCTGAGCACCTCATAGAACGGCAGGATTTTTTTCAACTTGTATGGTTGGAAACAGGCTGTTTAATGAAGGTTTGCTGTTAAACGGAGGAGATTCCGCAAGGCACGAAGTGCCGAAGCGGAATCTCCACCGTTTTCTTAACCGTACAGGTCGATTTTTTTCTCGATTTTTTTTTGTGAAAAACGACCCGACTTTGTAATTTTTGTATATTTGCCGCGCGGAAAATCTGCAACGTTTTCTGCGGGAGGGCGGCTACATGCCACTGGAATCAGATGGCTACCCGGATTCCAGAACCCTTGTGAAATCTTGGAATCACCTCCTTTTCGACCTCCTTGCCAAGCGAGGGGGAATGGGGGATTTTGCCTCTCCCGAAAACAACAATCCATTTCATTTCGAATTTAATTAAAATCAACCTATTATGAGAAAGAAACTCATTCCATTCATTGCGGTGCTTCTGCTCATGGCCTCCTGTTCCATGAACAAGAAAATCACCTATTTTCAGGATGTCATCGTGTCGTCCGACTCGACGGTCACTGAAAAATTACCTCCGGAAATCACTCTCCGCCCGGAAGACAAGGTTTCCATTGTCGTCAACAGCAAAGATCCGGAACTCTCTAACCTTTTCAACCTTCCATACATCACGCGAACGATTGGCTCCAGCTCAGAGGATGGGTCAGTTCGCGGTGTGTCAAATTATGTTGTGAGGCGAGACGGCACTATTGACTTCCCTGTACTCGGGAGTGTCAAGGTGGCCGGTCTGACCCGCGATGAGGTGGCCGCTCATATCAAGAACCAACTCATTTCGCAGAATTTGGTCAATGATCCGGTGGTGACTGTCGAGTTTGTGAATCTCCAATACTCCGTCATGGGAGAGGTAAGGGCCCCCGGCAACTACAAGATCACCCGCGACCGCATCACCCTGCTCGAGGCCATCTCCCAAGCCGGCGACCTGAACATCAGTGGTAAGCGTGACAACGTGCTCGTGATTCGCGCCGACTCCACGGGCAAGCTCTACGCCTACCAAGTCGATATGCGCTCCTTTGAGAACGTGGTCAACTCCCCCGTCTATTACATCCATCAGAACGACTACATCTACGTGGAGCCCAACAAGAAACGGGCCAACGAATCCACCGTGAATGCCAACACCGTGAGTTCCGCCTCCTTCTGGATCTCCATCTCCTCTCTGTTAGCCTCCCTCGCCTCCACCGCCACCCTGATTTTTGTTCGACTCAGATAGATTAGTTAATTTCTCCAACTATAGAAAGAAATTATTATGCAAGAAAATACAAACAATGCAGAACAGACTGTCGGCTCTGCTCAAATCAAGAGCCTGTTTTACCAATGCTTGGCCAAATGGTATTGGTTTGTCATTTCCGTGGGCATAGTGCTCATCTGTGCGGTTTTCTATTTGCTGAAGACCACCCCTGTCTATACCCGCAGTGCCAAATTATTGGTCAAGTCCGACAGCAAAGGCCATTCAACAGCCGATATCGGGGATTTCTCTGACCTCGGTCTTGTCGGTTCAAGTGTAAAAATCAATAACGAACTGATTACCATTCAATCGCTTGATGTGATGTCGGAAGTGGTGCGTCGCCTGCACTTGGAGATGAATTACCAGCAGGATGGCCTGTTCCGGCCTGTGGTGCTCTATGACAAGACCCTCCCCGTGACCGCTACCATCGTTGACACACCCGAAAATCTCAGTGCCTCATTCGACCTCGAGTTAGACAAGGGCACCGTCACGCTAACCAACTTTGTCCAAGGAGAAAACAAGTCGAGCGGTAAGGTCAAGGCACGGCTCGGCGACACCGTCTCTACTCCCATCGGTTTAATCTGTGTTAACAAGACCGATTACTACAAGGACAAGAAATACGAGACAATCCATGTTAGACGTGGATCCATAAATGGAACAGCGCGTAGTTACTCTTCCCGGGTTAAGGTTGGGCTCGTGGGCAAAAACACCGATGTGCTTTCCCTCTCCGTGGAAGATATCAACAAGAGCCGAGGCGATGATATCCTCAATATGCTCGTCGCGGTCTACAACGGCAACTGGCTCAAAGACAAGAACCAGATCACCGTCAGCACCTCTATGTTCATCAATGATCGTCTCCAAGTTATTGAACAAGAGTTGGGCAATGTCGATAGCGACATCTCCTCCTACAAGAGCGAAAACCTCCTGCCCGATGTGGGTGCGGTATCCAATATGTACCTCAGCCAAAACCGAGAGGCCTATACCCGCATCAACGAACTCAACAACCAAATATCCATTACGCGTTACGTCCGCAACTACTTGACCAATGAGACGGATAACAACCAACTCCTGCCTGTCAATACGGGTATCAATAACGGTCATATCGAGAGTCAGATTTCTACCTACAACACCATGATGCTCCGTCGGAATGGCTTGGTGGCCAACAGCAGTGAGCAGAATCCCCTCGTGCTCGATTTGGATGAGAAACTGAAGGCCATGCGTCACGCCATCCTCACCTCCATCGACAACCAGTTGGCAACCCTCAACACGCAGTTGGCTAACTTCCAGGGTACGGAGCGGATGATCAATGCTCGTCTGGCCGCCAACCCCAAGCAGGCCAACTACCTGCTCTCCGTGGAACGTCAGCAGAAGGTCAAGGAGTCGCTGTATCTTTTCCTGCTGCAGAAGCGTGAGGAGAACGAACTCTCGCAGGCCTTCACCGCCTACAACACCCGTATGATTGAGCATCCCAACGGCAGTAATGCGCCCACCAAGCCGCGCAAGTCTATGATCCTGTTGGCCGCCCTCATCGTCGGTATCGCCATCCCCATCGTCATCATCGTCCTCAAGGAATACCTCAACACGACGGTGCGCGGCCGGAAAGACCTGGAGAAGCTCACCATGCCGTTCGTCGGCGAGATTCCGCTCTCCATCAGCGCCGAGGAGGAGAAGAAGAAGCTCAGGGAGAAACGCCGGATGTTCCTCCGCAGCAAGCGCAAAGGCAAGGAGCCGGAACAGCAGCAGGGCTTCGGCGGCGTCATCGTCGTCAAGCACGGCAACCGCAACGCCATCAACGAGGCCTTCCGCGTGCTCCGCACCAATATCGAGTTCATGACCAAGGGCAACGACTCCAACGTCATCATGCTCACCTCCTTCAACCCGGGATCCGGCAAGTCGTTCATCACCATGAACACCGCCCTCACCCTGGCCATCAAGAACCGGAAGGTGCTGCTCGTCGACGGCGACCTGCGCCACGCCTCCCTTTCCGCCTACATCTTCTCGCCCAAGCGCGGTCTTGCCAACTTCCTCGGCGGCCAGGAGAAGGATGTCCACGACATCATTGTGAAGAGCGATGAGTATCCCACCCTCAGCTACCTGCCCGTGGGCACCATCCCGCCCAATCCCACAGAACTGCTCGAGACCGAGCTCTTCGGCGAGACCATCAATATGCTGCGTAAGGAGTACGACTACGTCTTCATCGACTGTCCGCCTATTGACATCGTCGCCGACCCGCAGATTATCAGCAACTACGTCGATCGTACCATCTTCGTGGTGCGCGTGGGTCTCTTGGAGCGCAGCATGCTCCCCGAGCTCGAGGAACTCCACACCAGCCACAAGTACAACAACCTCTGCCTCATCCTCAACGGAAGCACTGGCAGCGACGGTCGCTACGGCTACAGCCACTACGGCCACTACGGCTACAAGTACGGTTACAGGTACGGCTACGGTCACAACTACTACGGCCACAGCTACTACCACAAAGAAGACGACGAACAATAACCCATAACCCATAACCCACAACAATGTTCCGCAAATACCCCATCGACTCGCAGCTGGCCGGCTTCACCGACCACCACTCGCACATCCTCTTCGGGGTGGACGACGGCGTAAAGACCTTGGAAAAATCGTTGGCCGTACTGCAGCGCTACGAAGAGATCGGCATCGCCGAGGTGTGGTGTACGCCGCACATTATGGAGGACATGCCCAACACCCCGGAGGGGCTGCGGGCGCGTTTCGCCGAACTGTGTGCCGCCTACCAGGGTCCCGTCAAGCTGCATCTCGCCGCCGAAAACATGATGGACCAGCTCTTCGAGGAGCGCCTCGAAAAAAACGACCTGCTCCCGTTGGGCAACGACGGCAACCAGCTGCTCGTGGAGACCTCCTACTTCACCCCGCCGATGGGCATGAAGAATATCCTGCGCCGCATCAAAGCCAAGGGCTACTTCCCCGTGCTCGCCCATCCCGAACGCTACGTCTATATGGACAAGGACGACTACCGGGAGCTCAAGGGTATGGAAATCCTCTTCCAAGTCAACCTCTCCTCCCTCGCCGGCGGCTACGGCCCCGAAGCCGAGGACAAGTCACACTGGCTCCTCAAGAAGGGGTTCTACGACCTCGCCGGTTCCGACCTCCACTCCCTCCGCAACACCCAGTTCTGGTCCAAACCCCTCCGCGAATCCGTAATCAACCCGCTCAGAAAGGTACTGGCGAGTTCGATTTAGCGTTGCCCGCAGCAAGTGGTTTCTTCGCCTGTGGCAAGTGTTTCTTTTTTGCCTGCGGCAAGTGGTTTCTTTGCCTGCGGCAAATTTAAATGTCACACAGAAATCACGGAAATCACAGAAAAAAGCTGCTGCGCAGCTTGCCGCCTGCGGAAAGAAAACAACACACATTACAAGGCACCACCCATAACCCCTAACCCGTAAACCGTAAACCGTAAACTGTAAACCGTAAACCGTAAACTGTAAACCGTAAACTGTAAACCGTAAACTGTAAACCGTAAACTGTAAACCGTAAACTGTAAACCAAATGAGAAACATCATCATCACCGGCGGCGCCGGTTTCATAGGCAGCCACGTGGTACGGCTGTTCGTCAACAAGTACCCGGATTACAACATCTTCAACGTCGACAAGCTGACCTACGCGGGCAATCTCGCCAACCTCAAGGATGTGGAGGGCAAGCCCAACTACCACTTCGTGAAGGCTGACATCTGCGACTTTGAGACAATCTACAAGCTCATGCAGGACGAGCACATCGACGGTATCATCCATCTCGCCGCCGAAAGCCACGTCGACCGCAGCATCAAAGACCCGTTCACCTTCGCACAGACGAACGTGATGGGCACGCTGAGCCTGCTGCAGGCCGCGAAACTCTATTGGGAATCGTTGCCCGAAAAATGGGAGGGCAAACGGTTCTACCATATCTCCACCGACGAGGTTTACGGCGCGTTAGAGATGACCCATCCCGAGGGCATTGTGCCGCCGTTCAGCACCAAGGCAAGTTCAGGAGAACACCACTTAGCCTACGGCGAGAAGTTCTTCACCGAGGACTTGAAGTACCAGCCCCACAGCCCCTACAGCGCGGCCAAGGCTTCCAGCGACCACTTCGTGCGCGCCTTCCACGACACCTACGGGCTGCCGACGGTGGTCACGAACTGCTCGAACAACTACGGACCTTACCAGTTCCCCGAGAAGCTTATCCCGCTGTTCATCAACAATATCCGTCACCGCAAACCGCTGCCCGTCTATGGCAAGGGCGAGAACGTGCGCGACTGGCTCTACGTGGAGGACCACGCCCGCGCCATCGACCTCATCTTCCATGAGGGCAAGGTGGGCGAGACCTACAACATCGGCGGCTTCAACGAGTGGAAGAACATCGACATCATCAAGGTGCTCATCAACACGGTGGACCGCATGTTAGGCCGCCCCGAGGGCGCCGACATGGATCTCATCACCTACGTCACCGACCGCGCCGGCCACGACATGCGCTACGCCATCGACAGCAGCAAGCTCCAGCGCGAACTTGGCTGGGAGCCCTCGCTTCAGTTCGAGGAGGGCATCGAGAAGACGGTCCGCTGGTACTTAGACAACCAAGAGTGGATGGACAACGTGACCTCCGGCGACTACCAACGGTATTACGAAGACATGTACGCGAAACGGTAGGTATGAACATACTTGTCACTGGCGGAGCCGGTTTCATCGGCTCCCACACCTTAATCGAACTCTACACTGCGGGGCACACCGCCGTGGTCGTAGACAACCTCAGCAACAGCAACCCCGTGGCGCTGAAACGCGTGGCGGAGATTATCGGCATCCCTGAGATTCCGTTCTGTCAAGTGGACATCCGCGATCGCGAAGGCCTCGAAAAGGTATTCGCAGCCCACACCTTCGATGCTTGCATTCACTTCGCAGGGCTTAAGGCCGTGGGCGAGAGCGTGGCGAAGCCGTGGGAGTACTACGAGAACAACATCGGCGGCACGCTCACCTTGGTGGACGTCATGCGGAAGCACGGATGCAAGAACATTATCTTCAGCTCCAGCGCGACCGTCTACGGCGACCCCGTGGAGATTCCCATCACCGAGAACTGTCCCAAAGGGCAGTGCACCAACCCCTACGGCTGGACCAAGAGCATGTTGGAGCAGGTGCTGATGGACATCCAGCAGGCCGACCCCGAGTGGAACGTCGTGCTGCTCCGGTACTTCAACCCCGTGGGCGCGCATCCGAGCGGCCGCATCGGCGAAAACCCCAACGGCATCCCCAACAACCTGATGCCCTACATCACCCAGGTGGCCGTCGGCAAGCGTCCCGAGCTGGGCGTCTTCGGCAACGACTACCCCACCCCCGACGGCACCGGCGTCCGCGACTACATCCACGTATGCGACCTCGCCGCCGCGCATGTGGCCGCATTGCAATGCTTCGGTCCCAAGTCTCAAGATTCAAGATTCAAGATTCAAGTCTCACATATATAATATAGGTACGGGAAATGGCTACAGCGTCCTCGACATGGTCAACGCCTTTGTCCGCGTGAACGGCGTCCCGGTGCCCTACAGCATCAAGCCCCGCCGTCCCGGCGACATCGCCACCTGCTACTGCAACCCCGCCAAGGCGAAAGCCGAGTTAGGCTGGGAAGCCCAATACGGCATCGACGAGATGGTCCGCGACAGCTGGAACTGGCAAAAAAACAATCCCGAAGGATATTAATATTCTTCATTCTACATTCTTCATTCTACATTATGAAAGGAATCGTTCTCGCCGGAGGCTCCGGCACCCGCCTCTACCCCATCACCAAGGGCGTGAGCAAACAACTGCTCCCCATCTATGACAAGCCGATGGTCTACTACCCCATCAGCGCCCTCATGCTCGCGGGCATCCGCGACATCCTCATTATCTCCACCCCCTACGACCTGCCGGGCTTCAAACGCCTCCTCGGCGACGGCTCCGACTACGGCGTGCGGTTCGAGTATGCCGAGCAGCCGAGTCCCGACGGATTGGCCCAGGCCTTCATCATCGGGGAGAAGTTTATCGGCAACGACTGCGCCTGCCTCGTATTGGGTGACAACATCTTCTACGGCAGCGGCTTCACCTCGCTGCTTCGGAATGCCGTAATGGATGCGGAACAAAACAACAAGGCCACGGTCTTCGGCTACTGGGTGGCCGACCCCGAAAGATACGGCGTGGCCGAGTTCGACAAACAGGGCAACTGCCTCAGCATTGAGGAGAAACCGAAAAATCCGAAGAGCAACTATGCCGTGGTGGGCCTCTACTTCTACCCCAACAAGGTGGTGGAGGTGGCCAAGACCATCAAGCCGAGCGCAAGGGGCGAGCTGGAAATCACCACCGTGAACCAGCGTTTCTTGGAGGACGGCGAGCTGAAGGTACAAACCCTCGGCCGCGGTTTCGCCTGGCTCGACACCGGCACCCACGACAGCCTCTCCGAAGCCAGCACCTTTGTGGAGGTCATCGAGAAGCGCCAGGGGCTCAAGATCGCCTGTCTCGAAGGCATCGCCTACCGCAACGGCTGGATCACCGCCGACCGCCTCCGGGAAATCGCCACCCCCATGGCGAAGAACCAGTACGGACAGTACCTGCTTCAGCTCGCTGAGTCACACTGAGATATATTTTTTGTTTGCTTCGCAAACATTTTAATCCCACACAGAAATCACAGAAATCACAGAAAGTTTTGCTTCGCAAAAGGTCGGTTAACGTAATCACTTGTACTAGTATAAACAATAATATTTCTGTGCTTTCCGTGATTTCTGTGTGAAATAATAATTCGCCGCAGGCGAAAAAAAGATACGTGTAGATTCGCGTGATACGCGGAGATAAAAAAAACCAAAACCTTACAACAATGATCAACGTCGGCATTATCGGCTGCGGCTTCGTGGGCGGAGCCTTGAAAGACTGGCTGGAACACAACAATCCTGATTGTAAACTTTTCATCAGCGACCCTCCCAAGGGGTATAACGACGACCTGAGCACGATCGACATCGCCTTCCTGCAAATCCATGTCCCCACCGAGGACGACGGCACGCAGGATTTGACCCTCATGAAGGAGCTCATCCGCAAGCTGCCCGACGTGCCCGTGTTCGTGCGCACCACCATCCTGCCGGGCTCCAGCGAAATGCTCTCCCGCGAGACCGGGCACAAGGTCCACTACATGCCCGAGTTCCTCACCGAGCGCACGCATATCGAGGATTTCAAGAAGCAGACCATGGTGTTCACCGGGGCCCACGAGTTGCTCACCAAGATTTTCGTCGGCAAGAAGTTCACCGTGATGTCCCCGCTGGAGGCCGAGCTCACCAAGTATATGCACAACGTGTTCGGCGCCTACAAGGTCACCTACTTCAACGCCTGCCGCGAATACTGCGAAAAGATGGGGGCCGACTGGCGCAAGGTGCACACCGGCGTCCTCCTTTCGGGCTACATCAACGACATGCACACCTACGTGCCCGGGCCCGACGGCAAATACGGTTATGGCGGCAAATGTTTCCCCAAGGATGTCAACGCCTTCGCCAAGATGACAGAAGGCACCTCCCTCGGCATCCTCCTGGAGCACCTCCACGAGCTCAACGTCCATTTCCGCGGGGTGGAGGAGCATATCTAGGTTTCAGGTTTCAGGATTCAGGATTCAGGTTTCAAGTACTGTGGACTTGGGTACCACATGGGAAATACTTGGGTGTAGAGACGCAAAATTTTGCGTCTCTACAGATTCAGAGATAAGGTTTTTCGGTCGGCAAGAATGCCGACCCTCCTATTTTCGGTCGGCAAGAATGCCGACCCTCCTATTTTCGGTCGGCAAGAATGCCGACCCTCCTA